>JBFWUS010000004.1:0-116449 GCA_050247155.1 Rhizobiaceae bacterium | reverse complement strand
AGCCCCGCGTCCGCGCCGCCAGCGCCAGCAGGATCAGCCCGCTGAGCAGCCGCCCGCCGCACAGGAGCAGCCGGCGGAGGAAGCCCCGCGTCCGCGCCGACAGCGCCAGCAGGAGCAGCCCGCTGAGCAGCCGCCCGCCGCACAGGAGCAGCCGGCGGAGGAAGCCCCGCGTCCACGCCGCCAGCGCCAGCAGGAGCAGCCAGTTGAGCAGCCTCCGGCCGCACAGGAGCAGCCGGCGGAGGAGGCTCCGCGTCCGCGCCGCCAACGCCAGCAGCAGCCGGCTGAGCAGCCTCCAGCCGCGCAAGAGCAACCGGCGGAGGAGGCTCCGCGTCCGCGCCGCCAGCGCCAGCAGGAGCAGCCAGTTGAGCAGCCTCCGGCCGCACAGGAGCAGCCGGCGGAGGAGGCTCCGCGTCCGCGCCGCCAGCGCCAGCCAGAACAGCCGGCGACGGAAGTACCTGTACAGCCGGACTCGGGCGAGCAGGGACAGGAGGCCCAGCGGCCGCGCGAGCGCCGGCAACCGCAGGCCGATCAACCGGCCGACACTCCGGTGTTGCAGCCGGATCAGGGCGGTGGCGAACAGACGGAGCCGGCGCAGCGTCCCCGCAACCGGCGTCAAGGTAGTGAGCAGCCATCCGACACGCCGGTCATCCAGCCGGATGGAGGCGAACAAGGTCAGCCTGCGGAACGTCCTCGCGACAGGCGCAATGGCCAGCAGCCGACCGACTCGGAAGCATCGCCGGGCGCAGACCAGGAACGCCAGCAGCCGCAGCGGTCGCAACGCGCTCAGCGCGCGCCGCGGGAGTTGCCGCAGGATGATCGCGCCGCGCAGGAACGCGTCCGCGACATCCAGCCCGAATCGGTCGTTCGCGAAGAGGGGCGTCGCATCGAGGGTGACCGCCGGTTCAATCCGCGTGAGCGCAAGCCGCGCAGTGCGGAGGTTGTGCGCGAACTCGGCGACCGTTTCGTGCTGGAATTGGGCGGCAACGTCTATGTGGACAGCGACGAGCGTCCCCGCATGCGCCGCAACGCCCAGGAGTTCTATACCGAAGAGTTGCCCGGCGGACGTGTCCGTGAGGTGGTGGTCCGCCGCGATGGAACGCGTGTTGTGACCATCTATAATCGCAACGGCGACATCATTCGCCGGTCGCGGATAGGCGCCGATAACCGTGAATATGTGCTCGTCTATGTCGACGACAACGATCTGGAAAGGCTCGAAGACTGGCGTGATCCGGGTCTCGACATGCCGCCGCTCGTTCTCGACATCCCACGTGAGGAATACATTCTCGATTCGGAGCAGGTTCGGGACGACGATGACTACTACACGTTCCTGGAACAGCCGCCGGTCGAGGCTGTCGAGCGCCTGTATTCAGTCGACGAGGTCAAGCGGTCCGCACGCATCCGGCAAAAAACGCGCCGGATCGATCTCGATACGATCACCTTCGAATTTGGTTCGGATCAGATCCCCGAGGATCAGATCAGCCGGCTGGAAGGGGTGGCCAACGCGGTTCAGCGCTTGCTGGAAAAAAATCCTGCCGAGACCATTTTGATCGAAGGCCATACCGACGCAGTTGGGTCCGACTACGCCAACCTGGCCCTGTCCGATCGTCGGGCCGAGGCTGTCGCAAGCGCATTGACCAATGTCTTCGAGATTCCGCCCGAAAACCTGACGACGCAGGGCTATGGCGAGGAATTTCTGAAGGTGCAGTCGGACGGACCCGAGCGCGAGAACCGGCGCGTCGCCATTCGCCGCATTACCCCGCTGGTCGCGCCGGTCGCCAGCGCGAACTGAGGGCTTCCTCTCTTTCGACAGAATATGCCGCCGGCCTTCGGGCCGGCGGTTTCGTTTCGATGCGGCAGTTGATCTCTTGAAATTGCCTCGAAGCTCGCCGAAAAAGCAGCTTTCCTTGAGCTTGGGGATTTCATGAAGCGTCTCGAACTCGCGATCGAATCCATCATCCTGGCTTCGCGCTGGCTGTTGGTCGTGTTCTATCTCGGCCTGGGAATCGCGCTGGCGGTCTATGCGATTTCGTTTGGCCTGAAGCTGGCCGACTTTATTGCCAAGGTCATGGTGCTGAACGACACCGACACGATCCTGAAAATGCTCGGGCTGATCGATGCCGCCCTTGTTGCAAGTCTTGTCGTGATGGTGATCATCTCCGGCTACGAGAACTTCGTCAGCCGCTTCGACGAACACGAGGGCGAGGTGCATTGGCTTGGCACCATCGATGTCGGCTCGCTCAAGATCAAGGTCGCGTCGACCATCGTGGCGATCTCTTCGATCCACCTGCTTCAGGTGTTCCTGAACAGCGCGACCTACACGACGGTACAGCTCATGTGGCTGACGATCATGCACATGGCCTTCGTGCTTTCGGCGCTCATCCTGGCCTACATCGACCGGATCACCGGACTGGCCAAGGCGGGGAAGAAGGGCCACGACGGCCCGGACCTCTGACGGCCGATGCTATCCGCCCGACAACAGGCGATCGACAAACGCCACGACGACTTTGGTGGCAGGACCGTGGATCGCCTCGGCAAACAGGTTCCGTCCTTCCGACGGTTCGAGGTTGAGTTCGACTGTATGCGCGCCGGCAAGCCGTGCCTCCTCGACGAAACCCGCTGCCGGATAGACGTTTCCGCTGGTGCCGATCGAGACGAACAGGTCGCACTCCGCCAGCGCCGTGTAGACACGATCCATCTGGTAAGGCATTTCGCCGAACCACACGACGTCCGGCCGCATGTGCGCGACCGAGCCGCAATGCGGGCATTGCGAGGCTGCGGACATGTCGCCCCGCCAATCGCAGCGCATTTCGCAGGCGGTGCACAGGCCCTTGGCGAGTTCGCCATGCATGTGGATCAGCCTGGTTGAGCCGGCGCGTTCATGCAGATCGTCGATGTTCTGCGTCACCAGCAGGAAATCGCCGTCGAACGCACGCTCGAGCCTTGCAAGGGCCGCATGCGCCGCATTCGGCTGGACGGCTGCCAGGCCGCGACGGCGCATGTTATAGAAATCCTGCACTTTCTCGGGATTGCGGGCGAAACCTTCTGGTGTGGCGACCTCCCGAAAATCCACCTTCGACCAGATGCCGTCCTTGTCGCGAAACGTGTCGACGCCGGATTCGGCCGATATGCCCGCGCCGGTGAGGATGACGATATGGTTGAAGTCCGTCATATGCGGCGGCCGGCGATCAGCCTGATCGCAAGCAACATCAGCCCGAAGGGCAAGCCGCCCTGAAAGACGACCGGCGCCCAGCCGGAGCCGATGACGCCCAAAGCCGCGTAGAAGACCAAGACGCCAAGCAGAAACCCGATCGCAGCGCAGAAGAGCAGGCTATCCCGGCGCCAATGGCGTAGCGCCAGCATCACCGGCAAAAATACAGGCAGCGCCAGCACATAGCCGGCGCCGGCATTTGTGATCAGCGTCGGCATCAGCGAGATTTGACCGCCGTGCGCGGCCATCGCGAGCAACGCGTGAGCTAGTGCGCCGATACCGGGTCCTAACAGGAGCCCTATGATCAAAGCGCCGTTGATCAATCCCGGCTTCCGCAGCATGCAATCCTCGCACTAAGTTCGTGGCCCGGCGATCAGCCGCACCGCGCCGAGCATGAAGGCGAAGGGCAGGGCGCCGTCGACCGCGACGGAAAGCATCTCGCTGCTGCGGATCGGCGCGCCGAGCACCAGTTTGTAGAAAGCAAAGCCGATCAGGAAACCGATGAGGGTGCACAGCATCAGATCGTCCTGGCGCAGATGCCGCAACAGAAGCATCACCGGCAGAAAGACCGGCAGCGTGATCAGATAGCCGTAGACGCCGGATGTCGCGAGGTAGAAGCCGAAATATTCGCCGCTCGCATTGGCCATCCCGCCGAGCGTTGCCGCAACCAGCGCGCCAAGCCCCGGCCCGAGCAGAAGGCCGAGCGCCACCGCGCCGTTGATCAGCCCGGGCTTGCGCAGATGGCCGGCGATCACGTGCGAGTGCCGCCGAGCGTCATCTGGTCCATGCGGAGATGCGGCTGGCCGACGCCGACCGCTACGCCCTGGCCAGCCTTGCCGCAGGTGCCGATGCCGGGATCGAGCTGCATGTCGTTGCCGATCATCGAGACGCGGTGCATGGCGTCCGGCCCGTTGCCGATCAGCATCGCGCCCTTGATCGGCTGGGTCACCTTGCCGTTCTCGATCATGTAAGCTTCGGTGCAGCCGAAGACGAATTTCCCGCTGGTTATGTCCACCTGCCCGCCACCGAACGACACGGCATAGACGCCGTTCTTCACCGAGGCGATGATCTCTTCCGGCGTCTTATCGCCGGCTGTCATGAAAGTGTTGGTCATGCGCGGCATGGGCTGATGCGCATAGGATTCGCGCCGGCCGTTGCCTGTGGCCGCGACGCCCATCAGCCGGGCGTTCAGCCGGTCCTGCATGTAGCCAACCAGCTTGCCGTCCTCGATCAGCACGTTGCGCGCCGACGGCGTGCCCTCGTCGTCCACGGTGATCGAACCGCGCCGTTCGGGGATCGTGCCGTCATCGACAACGGTTACGCCCTTCGCCGCCACCTGCTGGCCCATCAAGCCGGCAAAGGCCGAAGTCTTCTTGCGGTTGAAGTCGCCCTCCAGCCCATGCCCGACAGCCTCGTGCAGCATGACGCCCGGCCAGCCGGACGACAGCACGATGTCGAAGGTCCCGGCCGGCGCCGGCACCGCTTCAAGGTTTACCAAAGCTTGCCGCAGCGCTTCGCCGGCGACGAACTGCCACCGATCTTCGGTCAGGAACTCGCCGAAGGACGTACGTCCACCGACGCCGTGCGACCCACTTTCCTGACGGTCGCCGTCACCGACGACGACAGATATGTTGACGCGCACCAACGGCCGGATATCGCGCACCAGATGGCCGTCGCCGCGCAAGATTTCGACATGTTGCCAGGAAGACGCCAAAGACGCCGTCACCTGCCGCACACGCGGATCTTTTGCCCGCACCCAGCCGTCGATCTCCTGCAGGAGTTTTGCCTTTGCCTCGAAGCCGGGCGAGAGGATCGGATTCTCCTCGCTGTAAAGGTGCGTGTTGGTCCGCTGCGGCGCGGCCGACATCGTTCCAGAATAGCCGTCCTTCACCGTCGAGACGGCATCGGATGCCCTGAGCAACGCCTGCTCGGTCATCTCACTCGAATGCGCGTAGCCGGTAGCTTCGCCGGCCACCGCGCGCAGACCAAAACCCTGGCTGGTGTTGAAATTGGCCGTCTTCAGCCGGCCGTTGTCGAGCATCAGCGCTTCGGCCTCGGAATATTCGAGGAACAGTTCGCCGTCGTCCGCGCCGTGAACGGCGTCGGCAACGATGTCCTTGAGGCGGGATTCGGAGATGTCGAATTGTTGAGTGAGAGGTGTGGTCATCAATGTTGGCTCGATCGAATTGCCGCAATGTAGGGGCATCGCCCGACGCAATCCAGTCCGGTCGCGCCGCATTGGCGATAGGCTTAAAGTTTGCGATTGGCTAGCATTCCATCGCGGCGCGGGCATTTCTGGAGGAGCACCATGTCGAGACGTTTCCCCATTCTGGCCTGCCTTGCCGCCGCTGGCGTTTCCGTCGCCTTCGCACAAGACCAGGCGCCGAAGCCTGATCCGGCCACACTCAAGCTTCAGACGAGCTTCGATCACATCGGCGCCGAAGTGCGTTCGCTGGATACGAACGGCCGTGTCAGCTATTACATCGACGAGGGCACCCCCCAAGGAAGGGCCGTTGTCTTCATCGGCGGCCAGGGCACAAGCCTGGAAGCCTTTCAGCTCACGGAATTTGCTCGCAGCACGCGCGAGAAGCTTGGTTTGCGGGTGGTCTCGGTCGAGCGCAATGGCTTCGGCGAATCGGCCTTCGACCCCAAGCTGGGCTATGCCGATTACACCAAGGAGGTCCTTGCCGTTCTCGACCATCTCAAGGTTGACAAGTTCGCCATCATGGCAATCTCAGGCGGCGGCGCCTATGCGGCGCATTTGGCGGCAACGGTGCCTGATCGTGTCATTTCTCTGCATGCCGGCGCTGCGGTGGCGCGGACGTTGCCGACCCGT
Source organism: Rhizobiaceae bacterium (assembly GCA_050247155.1). Classification (GTDB taxonomy): domain Bacteria; phylum Pseudomonadota; class Alphaproteobacteria; order Rhizobiales; family Rhizobiaceae; genus Mesorhizobium_G. The sequence goes on along the minus strand of JBFWUS010000004.1, from coordinate 110,405 downwards.
TCGGCTCCAGACTGTTCAGTAACGCTGGACGCCGCAGCCGACAAAGCACGAAAGTGGACGGCCAGCCCCAAGGAATGGTGGGGCGTTCCCGGCTCTCCAGTCCTGGTCATCCCGGGATGGCAGACGACGGCCTATGCCGACGCGACGCGCTCCTTCTACGTGGGTGGACAGATGGGCGATCCCAAAGCGCTCGCTCACGAAAACATGCTTCCATGTTCGAAGGATGCCGTGGTCGACGCCAAGAAGATCACGGCGCCGGTGTTTCTCTACTGGGGCGAAGCCGACAAGGCCGTGCCGGTCGAGCAGATGGAGATGTGGAAGGCCGCGCTTCCCAATGTCGCCCGCGCCACAGTGTATCCCGGTGAGGGGCACACGGTTCAGTATCGCCATTGGGATCAGATCATGGTTGATATGGCCGGATACACTGATCAGACAGTGGTATGCCGCGACGCCGAAACCGTGCTGGTTGCTGCCGATAAGGTTGGCGATTTGCCGCTCGGGCTCTGCGCCTGGAGCGCGGGCGGGAAATAGGCGACGTGATTTCTTGGCGGCTTGCGGCGTCGCCGCAAGCCCTGCCATGACCGGCAACGTCCCTGATTACATGTCGATCCGGCGAACCATCATCAGTTCGTCGGTTTCCTCATCCGCGTGCAGGCAGGCGCAGGGAATGAAGCCGGTGCGCTGGTAGCCGTTGCGCTGATAAAAACGAATGGCGCGGGCATTTGCCGAATTGACCCGCAATTCCAACTGACGGATTCCATTCGCCTGTGCGAAACTGGTCGCGTGGTCGAGCAGCGATTGCGCGGTGTCGCGTCCACGCTCGATCGCGTTCACATACACCATGATAATTGTCGCGCGATGCCGCGTTTTGCTCGACTGCTCACGAAGCAGGCCCATAACACCAACCGGAAACGCCTCGCGAAATGCAACGAATACGGGGTTAGCGGTCATGCGGCGGTTCCATTCGGCATCGCTCAGCGATTCCCAGTCGGTCGCGGTGCTGGCGAATGCATCCGGCTCAAGCCGCAAGGCCTCGAGGCGAATCGCCTTGAAAATCGCGACATCGCCTTGGCCGAGTTGCCTGATGACCGCCAATGAATGGCTCCAGCGCTATGGCAGCGCTGCGAACCCGTCGCCGAAGCCGGCCAGATCGACCGGAATTCCGACGCCTTCTTCCGGCGTCTGGAAAACGATGAAGGTCGCGGCCTTGCCGGTCTTCAGCGTGTCGACCAGCGGTTTTTCGAGGATAACCTCGGCGTAGCAGCCGTCCTGGAAGCAGCGTACGAAATAGGCGCGGCCGATATCCTTACCGTCGACATTGAGACCGAGGCCGTTCGGCAACAGCACGCCCAGCGGCGCCAGTACGCGCAGTATTTCGGCCTTGTTGTCCGCTGTGCGCAGCACGACGACCGACAAGCCGATTTCCGGCCGGTCCTCGGCGACGACATTCTGCATCATCGCGCATTGCTCGGCGGTAGCGCCAGCCGGTGTATCGCACACGATCGACCACGCGCCGTGCTTCGATTTCACGGTTCCTTGCGGCGCCGGCGACTGTGCGAGGCTCGGCGAAACAGCCGTCAGCGCCAGCGTTATGCCGGCCAGCAAGCCCCAAAGCCCAGATTTCATAGCGGCTCCATAGCGAATCACAGCGCCCAGCGCCGTCGTTCGGCCAATTAAAGACCAAGATCGCGCCGTCAACCAGACGCACAGGTGGTAGCCCGAATAATCAGCGCAAATCCGTCCGAATTGCGGCTTGGCCGTGCGCGCGCAAAAATGCCGCATGAAGCTTCCCCGTCCTTTCTTGCGGATGGGAAAAGAGTATGGTTTGAACCGCCAACGAGGGAAAAGGGGTTTCCGCAACGGATTCCTCGTGATTGGATATGCCAAATCGCATTGAATTGCGGATGGCCGTGGAGATGAGAGGGCGATGAGCAAGCTTTTTGCCAGCATTGCGGCAGGTGCTGCGTTTTTCACCACCGCGGCTTGGGCCGACCAGCCTCATCCGTGGCAGTGGCGCTTCCAGGAAGCGGTCACTCCGATCATGGAACAGATCGAGTGGTTCGAGGTCTACACGCTCTGGTTCATTATCCCGATCACGCTCTTCGTTCTGGCGCTGCTGGCCTACTGCATCTGGAGGTTCCGCGAGAGCGTGAACCCGACTCCCTCGCGCACCAGTCACAATACCGTCATCGAAATCATCTGGACCGTCGCGCCGGTTGTCGTGCTGCTGATGATCGCGATCCCGTCGTTCCAGTTGCTGACTCACCAGTACACGCCGGATGAAGAGCCTAAACTGACGCTGAAGGCCACCGGCAACCAGTGGAACTGGGACTACGAATATCAGATTGAAGAGCCGCTCTCTTTCAATTCGGCTTTGCTGGCCGATGGCGACCGCGAAGCTGCGGGCAAGGCGGACATCGCGCGGTATCCACGCCTGCTCGCCGTCGACAATGAAGTGGTCGTGCCTGTCAACACGACGACCCGTGTTCTGGTGACGGCAGCTGACGTCATGCACGCTTTCGCCATGCCGGCCTTCGGCATCAAGGTCGACGCCGTGCCGGGCCGCATCAACGAGACCTGGTTCAAGGCCACCAAGGAAGGCCTCTACTACGGCCAGTGCTCGGAGCTTTGCGGCAAGGACCACGCGTTCATGCCGATTGCCATCCGCGTGGTGAGCGAAGAACAATACAACACCTGGCTGACCGCCGCGAAGACGGATTTGCCCGGCGCCAACAAGGCGCTGATGGCGGCGACCGACGGTCTCAGCAAGGTAGCGTCCGCCGGCAACTAAGCCGGTCGGACACGGAAGAATAGGGAACGGAGCGTACCCAAATGGCAGGCCCAGTCCATCACGACGATCACGCCCATGACGGCCACGCGCATGGCGGCTATGGCCATGACGACCATGGCGATCACAAGCCGAAAGGCTGGGTGCGTTGGGTCTATTCGACCAACCACAAGGACATCGGCACTCTCTACCTGATATTCGCGATCATCGCCGGCTGCATCGGCGGCTTCCTCTCGGTGATGATGCGCTGGGAGCTTGCTGAACCGGGCGTCCAAATCTTCACTGGCCTGGCGCAAATGGTTTACGGCCTTGAAGGTGACGCGGCGGTCGACGGCGGAAGGCAGATGTTCAACGTCTTCACCACCGCACACGCGCTGGTGATGATCTTCTTCATGGTCATGCCGGCGCTTATTGGCGGTTTCGCCAACTGGATGGTGCCGATCATGATCGGTGCGCCGGACATGGCGTTCCCGCGCATGAACAACATTTCCTTCTGGCTGCTGCCGCCGGCCTTCATCCTGTTGCTGACCTCGATCTTTATGCCGGGTCCGACGGGCGCCTACGGCGTCGGCGGCGGCTGGACGCTCTATCCGCCGCTCTCGACGCAATCGCCGGGACCGGCCGTCGACCTGGCGATCCTGTCGCTGCACATCGCCGGCGCTTCGTCCATCCTCGGCGCGATCAACTTCATCACCACCATCTTCAACATGCGCGCACCGGGCATGACGCTGCATAAGATGCCGCTGTTTGCCTGGTCGGTGCTGATCACCGCCTTCCTGCTGCTCTTGTCGCTACCGGTTCTGGCAGGCGCCATCACCATGCTGTTGACCGACCGCAACTTCGGCACCGCATTCTTCCAGCCGGAAGCCGGCGGCGATCCGATCCTGTTCCAGCACTTGTTCTGGTTCTTCGGTCACCCTGAAGTGTACATTCTGATCCTGCCGGGCTTTGGCATCGTCAGCCACATCGTCTCGACCTTCTCCAAGAAGCCGGTGTTCGGCTATCTCGGCATGGCCTACGCGATGGTGGCGATCGGCGCGGTCGGCTTCATCGTCTGGGCGCACCACATGTACACGAGCGGCATCTCGCTTGATGCGCAGCGCTACTTCGTCTTCGCCACCATGGTCATCGCCGTGCCGACGGGCGTAAAAATCTTCTCCTGGATCGCCACCATGTGGGGCGGCTCGATCTCCATGCGCACCCCGATGCTCTGGGCGATCGGCTTCATCTTCCTGTTCACTGTCGGCGGTGTCACGGGCGTCCAACTCGCCAATGCCGGCCTCGATCGTTCGCTGCACGACACCTACTACGTGGTGGCGCACTTCCACTATGTGTTGTCGCTCGGCGCGGTTTTCGCAATCTTCGCCGGCTGGTACTACTGGTTCCCGAAGATGACCGGCTACATGTATTCGCCGATCATTGCGCGCACCCACTTCTGGGTCACCTTCATCGGCGTAAACCTGATCTTCTTCCCGCAGCACTTCTTGGGTCTGGCCGGCATGCCGCGCCGTTACATCGACTACCCGGATGCCTATGCGGGCTGGAACCTGGTGTCGTCCTACGGCTCCTATCTGTCCTTCTTCGCCGTCTTCATCTTCCTCTACGGCATCTTCGAGGCCTTTTCGAAGAAGCGCATCGCCGGCGCCAATCCGTGGGGCGAGGGCGCCACGACGCTGGAATGGCAGCTGCCTTCGCCGCCGCCCTACCACCAGTGGGAACAGCTTCCGAAGATCCGCTGATCGCGGCCAAATCTTGAAGCCGCCCCCTGGGCGGTTTCGGCCAAACTTAGGTGAGACAGAACTCGAATGGCTTTGGTTGAACAGCATAGCTTGGACGGCAGCGTCCGCCTCTCTGAGGCGACGGCGTCGGACTATCTCGCGCTGTTGAAGCCGCGGGTGATGTCGCTGGTCGTCTTCACGGCTTTCGTCGGCATCGTCGCCGCGCCGGTTCATTTAAACCCGGTCATGGTCTTGACCGCGATCCTGTGCATCGCGGTGGGGGCCGGGGCCTCGGGCGCGCTGAATATGTGGTACGACGCCGACATCGATGCGGTGATGACGCGGACCTCAAAACGTCCGATCCCGTCCGGCCGCGTTCAGCCCGGCGAGGCGCTGGCCTTCGGCCTGGTGCTGTCCGTCCTTTCGGTCATGACGCTCGGCATCTTCGTCAACTGGATCGCCGGCGCACTGCTTGCCTTCACCATCTTTTTCTATGCCGTCATCTACACGATGTGGCTGAAGCGCTGGACGCCACAGAACATTGTCATCGGCGGTGCGGCTGGCTCTTTCCCGCCCATGATCGGCTGGGCCGCCGCCACGGGTTCGATCAGCCTGGAAAGCGTCCTGCTCTTCCTTATCATTTTCCTCTGGACGCCGCCGCATTTCTGGGCGCTGGCGCTTTTCAAGTCGGGCGACTATGAGCGCGCTGGCATCCCGATGATGCCGAACGTGGCGGGCGAAGCCTCCACCAAGCGCCAGATCTTTGCCTATGCGCTGCTGGTTGCGGTGGTCGGCATTCTGCCCTGGGCTTTCGACTTTACCAGCGAGGTGTACGGCCTGGCAGCAGTAGCTCTAGGCATTGGCTTCGTCTGGTATGCCTGGAAAGTGCTCGCCATGCCTGAGACCGACCGCGTTATGCGCCCGGCCAAGGCGCTGTTCGGCTATTCGCTGCTTTATCTGTTCGCGATCTTCGCCATCTATCTTGGCGACAGCGTCGTTGCGCGGATGCTTGGGACATGAGCGCCGTGGCCGAAAAACTCGAAACCGTGAAGCCGACGGAGGCGCAGCTCAAAGCGCGTCGCAGCCGCAACATGGCGATTGCGCTCGCGCTCGCGGCCTTCGTCATCATCGTCTACGCGACCAGCATCGTGAAGCTCGGCTCCGCCGTCTTCGAGCGCTCGTTCTGAGGCGCGACATGACGACGCCCGCCGACCTCGACGCCAGGAAACAACGCAGCAACCTTCTCACGGCGGTCATCTGCGGCGGCGTTTTCTTCGGCATGATCGGCCTGTCCTATGCCGCGGTGCCGCTTTATGCGCTGTTCTGTCAGGTCACCGGCTACGGCGGCACGACACAGCGCGTCGAGCAATACTCCGACCGCATTCTCGACCAGACAATGCATGTGCGCTTCGATGCCAACACCAACGGCATCCTGTGGGATTTCGAGCCCGTGCAGCGGGAGGTCGAGCTGAAGATCGGCGAAACCACGCAGATCGCCTACAAGGCGACCAACCGGGCGAGCACGCCGAACACTGGCAAGGCGACCTTCAACGTGACGCCGGAGCTCGCCGGAGCCTATTTCAACAAGGTCGAGTGCTTCTGCTTCACCGACACGACGCTGAAGCCCGGCGAGTCGATCGATATGCCGGTGGTCTTCTACATCGATCCTGCGATCGTGGACGTGCCGGAACTGAAACATCTGAGGACGATCACGCTGTCCTACACATTCTTCCGATCGGATGCCGAAAAGCCGGTTGCGGCCGCCGGCGAGACCGGACAAAAGACGAAATTGAAGACCGAAGAACTCGGGGGTTGATATGGCCGACGCACACGCCAAGCCGCAGCACGACTATCACATCATCGATCCGAGCCCCTGGCCGGCGCTTGGTTCGCTGGGAGCGTTGCTTATGGCGTTCGGCGCCGTCGCCTATATGCAGTACCTGAAAGGCAATGAGTTCCACTTGCTCGGCATCAACATCGCCGGCCCGTGGCTGCTGCTGATCGGCCTACTTGTGGTGCTCTACACCATGTTCGCCTGGTGGTCGGACACCATCAAGGAAGCGCATGAGGGTCACCATACCCGCGTCGTGTCGCTGCACCTGCGCTACGGCATGATCATGTTCATCGCCTCGGAGGTGATGTTCTTCGTCGCCTGGTTCTGGGCCTTCTTCGACGCTTCGCTTTATCCATCGGACGTAGAGCAAGTGGCGCGCACGGCCTACACCGGCGGCATCTGGCCGCCCAAGGGCATCGAGGTGCTCGATCCTTTCCACCTGCCGCTCTACAATACGATCATCCTACTGCTTTCCGGCACGACGGTTACGTGGGCGCACCACGCTTTGCTGCATGACGACCGCAAGGGTCTCATCTGGGGTCTCGCCATCACAGTCGCGCTCGGCGTTCTGTTCTCCTTCGTGCAGGCCTACGAGTACATTCACGCTCCGTTTGGCTTCAAGGATTCGATCTACGGCGCCACCTTCTTCATGGCGACCGGTTTTCACGGCTTCCATGTCATCATCGGCACTATCTTCCTGGCGGTCTGCCTGATCCGCGCCCTGAAGGGCGATTTCACCCCGAAGCAGCATTTCGGCTTCGAGGCGGCCGCCTGGTACTGGCACTTCGTCGACGTGGTGTGGCTCTTCCTCTTTGCCTGCATTTATGTGTGGGCATCCGCCGGCGCGCCGATTGCGCACGGCCACTAACCTGTCCTAGAAAAATGCGAAGGCGGTCGGCAAAATCTGCTGGCCGCCTTCTTCTTTTGGGGCGTGGGTTTCGGCAGGTTGGGGGCATGCCGCGAATCAAACTGCATCTGCTTGCCGTGACGGCGTTGTTGCTTGCCCTGCCGGCGCAAGCGACCGACGCTTCCCTGACGCCTGACCCCGGCCTAGCGGTCAAGGAGGCTCTGGACGCGCCACCGCCGAAGGTCACGGTGGTGCGGGTCGATAAATCCGAGCGGCGCATGTACCTGATGGCCGATGGCAAGGTGATACGCAGTTACCGCATTTCACTGGGCGGCAATCCCGTCGGACCGAAGCGGCAGGAAGGCGACCAAAAGACACCCGAGGGCAACTATGTGATCGACTGGCGCAACCCGACCAGCGTTGCCTACCGCTCGATGCACATTTCCTATCCAAACGCCGAGGATCGCGCCTATGCGCGCGAAAGAGGCGTATCGGCAGGCGGCGACATCATGATCCACGGCCAACACAACGGCATCGGCTGGCTGTGGTGGGTCGCGCAGAAATTCGACTGGACCAATGGCTGCATCGGCGTCGCCAATCACGATATGGACGAGATCATAGATTTAGTCTCGCCGGGCACACCGATCGTGATTGGACCATGAACGACGACAAGGCGCACTGGGCGCCGGTAGATCCGATTTCCGCCGGGCTCGGGGGCCGTTGCCCGCGCTGTGGCGAAGGGCGCATGTTCGCCGGCCTGCTGACGCTGGCAAAGGGCTGCGGCGTCTGCGGACTAGATTATGCGTTCGCCGATTCCGGCGACGGGCCTGCTGTCTTTGTCATCCTGATCATCGGCTTCATTGTCGTCGGGCTGGCGCTTTGGATGGAGGTTTCCTATGCCCCGCCGCTCTGGTTGCATTTCCTGCTCTGGATTCCGCTGACGATTGTCCTTTGTCTCGCCGCGCTTCGGCTCATCAAAGGCGTTCTGATCGCCTTGCAATACCGCAACAAGGCGGCCGAGGGCCGCATCGATCGCGGCGAATGAGCGACACCACAACCGCGTCGCCGCGAAGCCGAAGGCTGGCCCTTATTGGCGGCGTCCTCGCCTTCATCGTGCTGATCGGCCTCGGCACCTGGCAGATACAGCGTCTGCATTGGAAGGAAGCGCTGCTGGCCACGATCGCCGAGCGCATGGCGGCTCCGCCTTTGTCGGTGGCCGACATCGAGCAGAAGGTGCTGGCCAACACGCTGCAGGATGTCGACTATTATGCTGTCACCGCCACCGGTCTATTCCGCCACGAAAGCGAACGGCATTTCTTCGCCACTTGGAAGGGCGAGACAGGCTATTACGTCTATACGCCGTTGCAACTTGTCGACGGACGCTTCGTCTTCATCAATCGTGGCTTCGTGCCTTATGAGCTGAAGGACCCGGCGAAGAGGCTGCAAGGGCAGATCGCCGCTGGGCCTGTCACGATCAACGGCCTCAGCCGCAATGTGCTGACTGAAAAACCGTCCTTCGTTGTGCCAGACAACGATCCCGCGAAGAACATTTTTCATTGGAAAGACATCCGCGCCATGACGGCGAGCGCCGGCCTGCCGGCGGATGCGGTCGTGTTGCCCTTCTTCATCGACGCGGACGCAACGCCCAACCCCGGTGGTTTGCCGATCGGTGGCGTCACCATGATCGATCTGCCGAACAATCATTTGCAATATGCGCTCACCTGGTACGGCCTCGCCGCAGCGTTGGTTGCCGTACTCGGCCTTTGGCTGCGGCGGACGCGCAAGGTCTGAGAAGGCCGCGCCCTTGACAGCCGCGCCTTGCCTCCCCCATGTCCGGCTGACAAATAGAGCCGCTCATGTCCGCTTCGAAGAAACCCCTGACCATCCGCCTGTGTGGTCCCCGCGGCTTTTGCGCCGGGGTCGACCGCGCCATCCAGATCGTTGTGCTGGCGCTGAAGAAATACGGCGCGCCGGTTTATGTCCGCCACGAGATCGTGCACAACCGCTATGTCGTCGAAGGCCTGCAAAACCTTGGCGCGGTCTTCATCGAGGAGCTGCACGAGATACCCCCAGACCATCGCGATGCGCCGGTGGTTTTTTCGGCGCATGGGGTGCCGAAATCGGTGCCGGCGGATGCGCAGGAGCGCAACCTCTTTTATCTGGATGCGACCTGTCCGCTGGTCTCCAAGGTGCACAAGCAGGCGATGCGCCACCAGCGTCTCGGCCGCCATGTTCTTCTGATCGGCCATGCCGGCCACCCCGAAGTCATCGGCACGATGGGCCAGCTCCCGGAAGGCGCCGTCACGCTGATCGAGACCGAGGAGGACGTCGCCAACTTCAGCCCGGCCGATCCAGAGGCGCTGGGATTCGTGTCGCAGACAACCCTGTCGGTCGAAGACACCGCCGGGCTGATCCGGGCGCTCGAACAGAAGTTCCCGGCGTTGCATGCCCCAGCCGCCGAATCGATCTGCTACGCCACGACCAACCGTCAGGACGCGGTGAAGCAGGCAGCGCCGGGCGCCGACCTGTTCCTCATCGTCGGCGCTCCGAATTCGTCCAACTCGCGCCGTCTCGTCGAGGTCGCCGAACGAGCCGGCGCAAAAATGTCGCTGCTGGTGCAGCGCGCTTCGGAAATTCCTTGGGATGATATCAATGACATCTCGGTCCTTGGTCTGTCGGCTGGCGCATCCGCCCCGGAGATCATTGTCGACGAGATCATCGACGCTTTCCGCGAGCATTTTGACGTGCGGCTGGAGCTCGCCATCACTGCCGAGGAGACTGAGAATTTCCCGGTCATGCGGGTGCTGCGCGACGTCGAACTGACGGCCAACGACATGGCATTCGTCAACGGAGCGGCTGCATAGCTATGTTGGTGGCTAGTCTCGACGCACCCCCCTCTGTCCTGCCGGACATCTCCCCCTCAAGGGGGGAGATCAAACGGCCGCAAGGGTTTCGCCAACCGTCAAAGCTGCTGATCTCCCCCCTTGAGGGGGAGATGTCCGGCAGGACAGAGGGGGGTCGGGTCCGCTGCATACAACCCCGCTGCCGTGAGCGACACATCTAATCCATGGCCGTCTACACCGACATCACCGAAATTGAACTCGGCGCGTTCCTCGCAGCTTACAATGTAGGCGAGCTGCTCTCCTACAAAGGCATTGCCGAGGGCGTGGAGAATTCCAACTTCCTGCTCCACACATCTTCGGGCTCCTACATCCTGACGCTCTATGAAAAGCGTGTGAACCCGGCCGACCTGCCGTTTTTCCTCGGGTTGATGCAGCATCTCGACGCCAAGGGCATAAGCTGCCCCGAGCCTGTGCACAGGCAAGACGGCGCGACGATCGGCGAGCTCGCCGGCAGACCGGCGGCGCTGGTCACCTTCCTCGAAGGTATGTGGATGCGCCGGCCGACGGTCGAGCATTGCCGCGAGGTTGGGGCGGCATTGGCCGGCCTGCACCTTGCCGGCCAGGATTTTTCACTGACCCGCAAGAACGCACTCAGCGTCGATGGCTGGCGGCCGCTATGGGACAAAGCCAAAGAGCGGGCCGACGAGGTTGAGCCCGGTCTGGCGGCGGAGGTCGAGGCGGATTTAGCGCATCTGGAAGCGCACTGGCCGCGCGACTTGCCCGCTGGGGTTATCCACGCCGACCTGTTTCCGGACAATGTCTTTTTTCTGGGCAAGAAGCTGTCCGGCCTGATCGACTTCTATTTCGCCTGCACCGATCTGCTGGCCTATGACATCGCAGTCTGTCTCAACGCCTGGTGCTTCGAAAAGGACCATTCCTTCAATCTGACCAAGGGCAGGGCCCTGCTAGCCGGCTACACGGCGGTGCGGCCTTTGTCCGAACGGGAAGCGAAAGCACTTCCGATCCTGTCACATGGCGCTGCCCTGCGCTTCATGCTGACCCGCCTCTATGACTGGCTGAACACGCCGGCCGGCAGCCTGGTTGTGAAGAAGGATCCGCTCGAATATCTGCGCAAGATGCGCTTCCATCGCCGCGTGATTTCGCCTGGCGAATATGGCCTGCCGACAGCGGAGTGGGACATTTGAAATCAGTCGAGATTTTTACCGACGGCGCCTGTTCGGGCAATCCGGGTCCCGGCGGCTGGGGCGCCATCCTGCGCCACAACGGCACGATCAAGGAACTCTCCGGCGGCGAGGCCGCGACGACCAACAACCGCATGGAGCTGATGGCCGCGATCTCGGCGCTGGAGGCGTTGAAGGAGCCATGCGAGGTGCTGCTTCACACCGACAGCAAATACGTCATGGACGGCATTTCCAAGTGGATTCACGGCTGGAAAAAGAACGGCTGGAAAACCGCCGACAAGAAGCCAGTCAAGAACGGCGAGCTATGGCAGGCGCTGGACGCCGCCAATCAACGCCACAAGGTGAAGTGGCACTGGGTCAAGGGCCACGCCGGCCATGTCGAGAACGAGCGTGCCGACGAGCTTGCCCGCGAAGGCATGCGGCCGTTCAAGACGGGCAGTCGACCCTGAAATGCACGCTGGGCGACTGCCGATCCTGCAGTGGAAAGCCTAAAGCGCTTCCAAAATCCGCGCCGCGCCTGAATCGACTGCCTGACCCGGCGTGCCCTCGATATTGAGCGTGGTCACCTTGCCGTCCTCGACGATCGAAGCAAAGCGCTTGTTGCGTACGCCCATGCCACCGGCCGATAGGTCGACATCAAGGCCCGCCGCCTTGGCGAACTTACCGGCACCGTCGGCCAGAAACAGCAGCTTGCCGTCGCCGCCAGTGAATCGTGCCCAGGCCTGCATGACGTGAGCGTCGTTAACCGCCACGACGGCGATCGTATCGACGCCGCGCGCCTTGATCGCATCGTGGTTTTCCAGGAAGCCCGGCAGATGGTTGTTGGAACATGTCGGCGTAAAAGCGCCCGGCACGCCGAACAGCACGACCTTCTTGCCGGCGAACACCTCACTGGTGGTCATGTCCTTGACGCCGTCGTCGGTTTTTACCTTGAACGTCACATCCGGCAGCGCGTCGCCAACAGCAATGGTCATGTCTTGTTCCTTTGATCGGGGGTCATGTCTCGACTAGCGGTTTGCCGCTGGCCGGGCAACGGACATGTAGGTCTGGCCTAGAAGTAGGGCAACAGCCCGGACACAGCGCCATTGGGTGTTAGCAACGTGTAATGAAGACCGTCACCGGAAGGCTTTTCCTTCGGCCGAGTGATGATGTCGGCTTTCCAGATCGGCTTGCCGACCCCGGTCACTGGCTTGGCCAGGCTGAACATGTAACCGTCGCTGCCGGCTAGAAAAAGTTCGGCCTTGTCTGCGTTGGGGGCAGTGACTTCGAGCGTGACAGATTTGTCATCCGAAGCCACGGTCTTAGCGCCAAAATCATTTGTCGCGGCTTGCGGCAGGGCCGCCCAGGCCGCTGCTACCGTCGCCGCGTCGGCCGAGTCGTCGCCGCCCACGGCTGTATCCACCTTAAGCTTGGCTTGCACCGGCACGCAGATCGTTTCGCAAATGCCGAGAAACACGGAAGCGTCGATGACGCCGGCTTTCCCCGAAGCCCGCATGGTGAACGTTACCGGCAGGTCGACGGGTTGATCATAGCCCGCCCAAGTCGATGTGCCGTCGAAATGATGCTTCGGCGCCGGAAAGTCGATCACCGCCGAGGCGACCAGCGGATTGGCCGAGACATCGACGCTTGGCGGCACGCCGGAAGCGCCCGGATCGCGCCAATAGGTCTTCCACCCTGGCTTGAGGTCGATCTGCAGCACGCCTTTCAAGTGGCCATCGGCGTCCGGCCCCCCCGTCGTTACCAGCCGCACCCGACCGCCCTCGGCTTCGTGCCATGCGCTCGAGGAGGCAAGGGCAGGGCTCGCGCATATCGCGGCAACCGCTAGGAACAGGGCTCCAGATTGCGAAATCATGCCACCCAATCGCCTCACAACCGAACGTTCGCAATTCACTTGCTCGTAAGCGTGCTCATTTTTGCGTGAATCACGCCTTTCAAGCCAATCGTAAACGCGTTACGCTCTCTTGATGGACCTTTTGCGGCAAAAGAAGGTGTCCGCCCAGCCCACCAGGCGCGGATATTTGGATGACCAGTTCCTCATTGCCATGCCCGGCATGAAGGACGACCGTTTTGCGCGCTCGGTCATCTATGTCTGCGCCCACTCGGAAGAGGGCGCCATGGGCCTGATCATCAACCAGGCGCAGCAGATGCTGTTTCCCGATCTTCTGGTACAGCTCGGCATTCTGGAGGAGCAGGAGGCAATCCGCTTGCCTCCATCGGCGCGCGACATGGTGATCCGCAACGGCGGCCCGGTTGACCGCAGCCGGGGTTTCGTCCTTCACTCCGACGACTATCTCGTCGAATCCTCGTTGCCTGTCTCGGAAGATGTCTGTCTGACCGCGACAGTCGATATCCTGCGCGCCATCTCGACCGGGCGTGGCCCACGGCAGGCGCTGATGGCGCTTGGCTATTCAGGTTGGGGCGCCGGGCAGCTTGAAAGCGAGATCGCCGCCAATGGCTGGCTGACCTGCCCGGCGACGGAGGAGCTTCTCTTCGACGCCGACATCGAGCGCAAATACGATCGTATCATGTCGATGATCGGCATCGACCTGACGCGGCTCAGCCACACTGCCGGTCACGCCTGAGCCATCGGATACTGCTCTTTCAGGAGCCTGAGAACGCGCTCGGCATCCATCGGCTGGCCGAACAGGAAGCTTTGGGCATATTCGCAGCCCATCTGCCTGAGTTCCAGCGCGTCGTTTTCGTCGGCGATGCCTTCGGCCACGACAGCCATTCCCAGCTCATGACCCATATTGATCATGGATTTGAGCAAGACGGAACGCTTCGAGGTCGTGTCGTCCAGAAAGCTCTTATCGATCTTGATTGTGTCGAAGGGGAAACGCGTCAGGTAGGACAGCGACGAATAGCCGGTCCCGAAATCGTCCAGCGACAGGCCGATGCCGAGTTTTTTCAGACGCGACAGTACGTGCGCGGTCTGCTCAGGATTGTCCATAACCAGTGATTCCGTCAGTTCAAGCCGGAAGCAACGCGGTTGCAAATTGGCGCGCGAGATCGCCGAGCGCACATCGCTCACCAGATCGCGGCGCAAAAGCTGTCGGCTGGACAGATTGACCGACACCGAAAGCGGCCCATCGCCGATCTGCTTCTGCCATCCCGCGAGGTCCTCTGCTGCCCGCTGCATGGCGAAAAGCCCAAGCGGAATGATCAGCCCGCAGCTCTCAGCAACGGGAATGAACTCCGATGGAGGGATCATGCCCCGACGAGGGTGCGACCACCGCAACAAGGCCTCGAAACCGGCTATGCCACGGTCTTCCAGATGCACGATCGGCTGATAGGCGAGCGTGATTTCCTTGCGCTCCACCGCGCGGCGCAGGTCCGATTCGATCTGCAGCCGGTCCGTGCCGAGGGTGCGGAAGGCCGGCCGGAACGGCTCGATCCGATCGCCGCCAAAGCGCTTGGCCTGCTGCATGGCAAGCTCTGCGTCCTTAACCATTTCCTCGGCCGACTCGTGTCCGGCGGTCCAACCCAGCAAGCCGATCGAGGCCGTCAGCACGATCTCGCGCTTGGCAAAGGTGATCGGGCCTTGGATCGCTTGCTTTACAGCTTCGGCGACCGCTGCGATTCTCGCCGGATCCTGTTCCGAAAGCAGCAGCATCGCGAACTGGTCGCCGGAAAAACGAGATAGGGCGTCCTTGGGCTTCAACAGCCTGTGGAGCCGGCGCGCCACCGTCAAAAGGATCGTGTCGCCCGCCGAGATGCCCAAGCCGTCGTTCACCTGCTTGAAACGGTCGATGTCGATCACGAAGACCGTCGGGCGCACGTGTTCCTCCGACTTGGCGATCGACAGGATCGCCTCCAGCCGGTTCATGAACAGTTCGCGGTTTGGCAGTCCGGTGAGGTTGTCATGCACCGCATCGTGCAGCAGCCGTTCTTCGGACTTCTTCTGTTCGGTCACATCCACAAGCGTGCCGACGCAGCGTATCACCTCGCCGTCCGAGCCGATAACCGGCCGGGCGCGCAGCGCAAACCAGTGATAATGTCCGTCGGCGCCACGTAGCCGGAAATCCTGCGCAACCCTGCCGCGCCGATGCTCCAGCACGACGTCGAGCAAAGTGCGAAACGTGTCGCGATCTTCGTTGTGCAGCACCGGCAGCCAGTTCCGCGCGGGTCCACCGAGGCTGTTCGGTGCCAGGCCGAGCTGATAGCTCACGTCTGGACGCGTCACCACGCGGTCGCGCAGCACATCCCAATCCCAGACCGTGTCGCCGGAACCGGCGACTGCGAGCGCCTGGCGTTCCATGTCCGAAAACAAGCCCTGATGCAGCGCGCCTCCGGCCAAGGCGTGCTGCATGACCGTGAAGCCGATCAGAAGCACGATCAGAATCAGCCCGCCACCTAGGGCCGGCTGGATGATGTCGTTGTCCAGCCGCCCTGTCATGGTCATCCAGCAGGCGCCGATCCAGGCGAGCACCATCAGCCAGCTTGGGATCAGCATGATGGCTCGATCGTAGTTCTGCATGCCGAGATAGACGATCAAACAGGTGCCGACGACGGCGGTCGCGGCAAACGAGATGCGAGCGATCCCGGCGGCCATCGGCGGGTCGAATACGGCGACGCCAGCCAGGGAGGCGAGACCCAGCATCCACACCAGCGCGCCGTAGCTGAAATGGCCGTGCCAGCGGTTGAGGTTGAGATAAGCGAAGAGGAAGACGACGAAGGTGGCCGCCAGCGCCACTTCCGTGCCTGCCCGCCAGATCTGCTCGTTGCCGGGAGAGATTTCGATCACCTTGTTGAGGAAGCCGAAATCCACGCAGATATAGGCCAGAACCGCCCAGGCGAGCGCTGCTGTCGCGGGAAACAGCGAAGTGCCCTTGACCACGAAAAGAATGGTCAGGAACAGCGCCATCAGCCCGGCGATGCCGATCACGATGCCCCGGAAAAGGGTGTAGGAGTTTACCGTATCCTTGTAGGTCTCGGGGTTCCACAGATACACTTGCGGCAGTCTCGGCGAGGCCAGTTCCGCCACGAAGGTGACCACTGCCCCGGGGTTCAGCGTCACCTGGAACACATCCGCGTCCGGGCTGTCCTGCCGCTCCAGGGCAAAGCCTTCGCTGGGTGTGATCGCGGTGATGCGCGAGGAGCCCAGATCAGGCCAGATGAGCCCCGAATCGACCAGCCGGAAATGCGGTGCGACGACCAGGCGATCGAGCTGCTCGTCGGACGTATTGGCGAGAGCGAACACGCCCCAATAGCCGCTCGACGTCTTGTTCGCTGCTTCGACCTCGATGCGCCGTACGATGCCGTCCTGGCTGGGCACAGTCGTGACCTGGAAACTGTTGCCGTCGCCGCGTGAGATTTCGACCGCGCGCGACAGGTCGAGCGCATTGAGGTCCTTCGAAATCTTGATCGCCTCCACGGCGCCGGCCGCCGTCGCCATGACAATGATGGCCGCGAGGGCGGCCACCAGCCAAAGCGTCACCTGTCGCACGATGCCTGTCAAATTGCACTCTTCGTTGCTGCACTCATCGGATCCCCCGCAATCAGCGCATAGAGGTGATGATCCTGCCACACACCGTTGATGCGCAGGTAGGACCTGAGCAGGCCTTCGCGCTGGAATCCGGCTTTTTCAAGCACACGGACAGACCGCTGGTTGCCCGGTATGCAGGCAGCCTCGATGCGATGCAGGTGCAGCGTGTTGAACGCATATTCGGCCACCAGCCGCACCGCTTCCGCCATATAACCTCGCCCAGCAAATCGTTCGCCCATCCAGTAGCCGATATGGCCGGTCTGCGCGACCCCATGGCGAATATTGCCCAACGTTATCCCGCCCAACAATTGGCCGGACTTCCTGTCGAAAATGAAGAACGCGACGGCTGTGCCCTGCGCCAGATCTTCGCGATAGCGGCTGAGCCTTTGACGCCAGGCGGAACGGTCGAGTTCGTCCTCCGTCCAGCGCGGCTCCCAGGGTTCCAGAAACGTCCGGCTCTCCCGACGCAGGTCAGCCCATTGTTGATAGTCCGCCGCAGTTGGGACCGCCAGCCTGGTCCTTTCGCCGACCAAAGTCGGCAGGTCGCGGCGGAAAAACGGTAGGGCAAACATGGTGCGGCAAGCGTCGCGTCATACAGCGAGTTTTTGCGCGACCGACGGTTGAGGCAGAAGGTCGGCAATCTGCTCGTAGGGCGCCAGCGATCCGATCGGACCGATTGCCGCGACTGTCGGCGTGGTGGAGAACAGCCGCGCCGACAGATCGGTCAGACGGTCCACCGTCAACGCTCCCAATCGCGTCATCAGCTCTTCCTTGTCGATCGGCCGGCCGAACAAAAGCAGTTGCCTGGCGATCTGCGAAGCGCGGCTGGCCGCGCTCTCGGCCGACATGATGAGGCCGGCGCGATACTGCGCCCGCGCGCGATCGAGTTCGGCCTGGCTGATCGACTCGCTTGCTTTCCCGAATTCCTTGAGAATCAAAGGCACCAGCTTGGCGATATCTCCTTCGCCGGTCGCGGCATGTACGCCAAAGATGCCAGTATCCGAAAAGCCCCAATGGAAGGAGTAGATCGAGTAGCAGAGGCCTCGTTTCTCGCGCACCTCCTGGAACAGGCGGGAGGACATGCCGCCGCCAAGAATCATCGACAGCACTTGCGAAGCGTAGAAGTCGCGCACGTGATAGGCGCGGCCTTCGAAGCCGAGGATGATCTGCGCGTCCATCAGGTCGCGGTCTTCGCGGAAGTCGCCGCCGACATAATGCGCATAGTGCGGGATCGTGCTGTCCGAGGTAGCACGGAAGCCGCCAAGTTTGCGCTCCACCTCACGCACGAACTCATCGTGTTTCACATCGCCTGCGGCCACAACGACCATGCGGTCGGCACCGTATTGGCGTTCGATGAAACTACGGATCTGCGGCGCGGTAAACGATTTCACGGTCTCTGGCGTTCCCAGGATCGAGCGTCCGATTGTCTGGTGACGGTAAGCCGTCTCGCTGAAACGGTCGAACACGATATCGTCCGGAGTATCGTGCGCTGCGCCGATCTCTTGCAGGATCACATGCTGCTCGCGCGCCAGTTCAGCGGGGTCGAAGCTCGAATCCTGCAGGATGTCGGCCAGAATATCGACGGCCAGCGGCATGTCGTCGGAGAGCACGCGGGCATAGAAGGAGGTCGTTTCGACGCTGGTGGCCGCGTTGATCTCGCCGCCGACATTTTCGATCTGGGAGGCGATCTGGAACGCCGTCCGGCTCGATGTGCCCTTGAAGGCCATGTGCTCGAGCAGATGGGCCATGCCATGCTCGTCGTCGCGTTCGTTGCGGGCGCCCGATTTCACCCAAACGCCCAGCGCGACGGACTCAACGCTCGGCAGGGTTTCGGTGGCGACCGTCAGGCCGTTCGACAGCCGGCTTACCTCAACTCCCATACGCAATTGTCTCCCTAAGCTGCCGCCCTCGCGCGGTGGCTGACATATTCTTCCACCATTTTAGCGTCGGATGGAAGTACATCAAATTTCTCGGGTTTTTCCATCATGCCGGCAAGCCATGCCGGCAGTTGCGGGCGAATGCCCGACGCTTTTTCCACGGAATCGGGGAATTTGGCTGGGTGGGCGGTGCCTAAAACCACAACCGGCGCATTCCTCGACGACAGAAGGTCGGCCACCCTGTCAGCCGACGCAGTGTGTGGATCGAACAAGTATCCGCTGGCCTCAACACCAGCGGCAATGGTCGCGTCCACATCGGCCATCGTTGCGCGCCCGGCGTCAAATTCGGCGCGAATGCGCTGCATGGCCGGCGCGTCGATCTGGAAACCGCCAGACTGTTTCAGCCCGGCCATGTACCGGCGCACCGTTGCCGCATCACGTTCCGCTGCCTCGAACAGCAGCCGCTCGAAATTGGACGACACCTGGATGTCCATGGAGGGTGATGTCGTGGCGACGACGCCTTTCATACGATATTCGCCGTTTTCCAGCGTACGAGCCAGAATATCGTTGTCGTTGGTCGCGATCACCAGCCGTTCGATCGGAAGTCCCATGCGCTTGGCCGCATAGCCCGCGAAAATGTCGCCGAAATTGCCGGTCGGAACCACGAATGATACCGCCCTGTCCGGAGCCCCGAGCGACAGGGCCGACGAAAAATAGTAGACGATCTGAGCCATCACTCGCGCCCAGTTGATCGAATTCACGCCGGACAGGCGGACGCGATCACGGAAACCGTGGTTGTTGAACAAATCCTTCAAAATGCCCTGGCAGTCGTCGAAATTGCCTTCGAGCGCGATGGCGTGCACGTTTTGCGCTCCCGAAGTCGTCATCTGGCGCTGCTGCACCGGCGAGACCCGGTTGTGCGGGAACAGGATGAAGACATCTGTCCGCTCGCGACCGGCAAAGGCCTCGATCGCCGCGCCGCCAGTATCGCCGGATGTCGCCCCGACGATGGTCGCCATTTCGCCACGCTCGGCCAGGATGTGATCCATCAATCGCGCCAGCAATTGCATAGCCACGTCCTTGAAGGCCAAGGTCGGGCCGTGGAAGAGCTCCAGCACGTAACGGTCCGGCCCTGTCTGCACCAGCGGGCACACTGCGGCGTGACGGAACGTGCCGTAAGCCCCACGCACCAGCTTTTCGAACACGTCCTGCTTGATGTCGCCGCCAAGGAATGGCGTCAGCACGCGGATCGCGAGGTCCGCATAGGGCAGGCCGCGCATGGCCCGAATGTCAGCCGCGCTGAATGTCGGCCACGCATCCGGCACATACAGACCGCCATCCCGGGCGAGACCGGCCAATACGGCATCGCTGAAGCCGAGTGCGGGGGCTTCCCCGCGGGTACTCACATAGCGCATGAGATCACTTTTGCTGGTCTGGAGAGCGGTCTAAACGCCAATTGTCATCAAAAAGTCAAACGTCGCCGTCGATTTTTCGACGCGCGGTTGCTATAGGACGCCGGCCTGAACGGAACAACGAGAAGCATGAAACGGCTGAATTCCAAGAAAACAGGGCTTTCTGTGACGGCGCTGGTGCTGCTCCTTGCGGCTGCCGGCTGTCAGTCGGGCGTACAAAGCGGCGACAATGCGGTCGCTGGCGTCGACGCTACGGCCCCCCCGCCACCCGACGGCAAGGTGCTTCAAAGCGAGTTGCGCGCCTTCTGTCCATCGGTCGTGGTGCGCGAAGGAACGGCTTATTACAGCACCTATGCGAAAGGCGGCGACGGGGACGCTTCCAAGGTCATTTACCAGGCCTCCATTACGGATTCCTCGCGCAGCTGCACCCGTGCCGACGGCAACATGACCATCAAGGTCGCCGCGGCGGGGCGTGTAGTTCCTGGGCCAATGGTCCAAGCGGGCACCGTCACCATGCCGATCCGTGTTGTCGTGACGCAAGGCGGCCAGCCGATCTATTCGCAACTGCATCAGTACAAGGTGCAAATCAGCGACACGTCGTCGGCCACGCAATTCGTCTTTACAGACCCCAACGTCGTGATTCCGATCCCGCCGGACGGCCAGGCGCGCATTTTTGTCGGCTATGATGAAGGTGTGAAGAAGTCGGCCGAATAAAATTCGGCGTCACGCGTCCTCGGTCCATTCGGCTAGCGCCGTCAACACCGCGCCAAGTTCCGGCCAGCGCCGAATGACGGTTTCCGCCCCTGCTTCCGTCAGCATATCGGAATGGCCGGGATAGCTGTGCGCCGCACCGGTGAAGCCGATGACGCGCATGCCGGCGGCTTTGGCGCCACGAATGCCATGCACCGAATCCTCGATGACAAAAGTGTTCGCCGGCTTGGCGCCCATGGCCTTTGTGGCATGAAGGAAAACATCCGGCGCCGGCTTGGGCTTTTTGCTCTCGGTCGCCAGCGACGAGAAAATATTGTTGCCGAATAAAGGCTTGATCCTCGTTGCTGTCAGCATCAGGTCAAGCCGCTCCAGCGATGAGTTGGAGCAGACGCAGCGCGGCGCGGCGACGCCCAGCACCGCCTCGTGCACGCCGGCGATCGCTTGAACTTCCCGTTTCAGCCGCTCGTCCACCAGTCTTTCCGACTGCTCAAGCAACGAAGCTTGCAGCGGGATGCCGGCAACCTGCTCGATCCGCAGCATGATGTCCTTGAAGGTCATGCCGGAATAGGTCTCGGAAATCTCTTCCGGCGAAATCTCGTAGCCCGCCGCCGTCAGAAGGTCCGCCTCGACGCGCGCGGCGATGATTTCGGAATCGACGAGCACGCCGTCGCAGTCGAAGATGACAAGATCGATCATGGAAAGCTGGTCCGCGAGGTCGGAAAGCGCCGCATTTAGGGCCGCGCGGCCGGGAGTGCAACTCGTAGGCGCGAAATCGTCGGCCGCTTCATCGTTTCTTTACCGAGAAAGGTAACCATAACGGGCAGTTAACCGCGTTGCGTATCCGGGTGTTCTTAATGTCTGTCGTGCGTGCCTTCGACGAAACCCTCTTGCCGAACCAGCAGCCGGAATGGCTGGACACGATCCTGAAGGGCGATTGCGTCGCCATGCTGGAGCGGCTGCCGGAAAAATCCATCGACGTCATTTTCGCCGACCCGCCTTATAATCTCCAGCTTGAGGGCGAGTTGCACCGGCCGGACCAGTCCAAGGTCGACGCGGTCGACGATCATTGGGACCAGTTCGAGAGTTTTGAAGCCTATGACGCCTTCACGCGCGCCTGGCTGCTGGCGGCCCGGCGCGTGCTGAAGCCGAATGGGACCATCTGGGTGATCGGCTCCTATCACAACATCTTTCGCGTTGGCGCAAAGATGCAGGACCTGGGCTTCTGGATTCTGAACGATGTGGTCTGGCGCAAGACCAACCCGATGCCGAATTTTCGCGGCCGCCGCTTCCAGAACGCTCACGAGACCATGATCTGGGCCTCGCGCGACCAGAAGGCCAAGAGCTACACCTTCAACTACGAAGCGCTGAAGGCCGCAAACGACGATGTGCAGATGCGCTCGGACTGGCTGTTCCCGATCTGCACTGGCCAGGAACGCTTGAAGGACGACAACGGCGACAAGCTGCATCCGACGCAAAAGCCGGAAGCACTGTTGGCGCGCGTCATGATGGCCTCGACCAAGCCCGGCGACGTGATCCTCGACCCGTTCTTCGGCTCGGGCACGACAGGCGCGGTGGCCAAACGTCTCGGCCGTCATTTCGTCGGCATCGACCGCGAGGACAAATATATCGAGGCGGCTTATGACCGCATCGCCGCCGTGCGCCCGCTCGATGAGGAAAACCTGGCCGTTATGTTGAGCAAGCGCGCCGAACCCCGTGTCGCCTTTGGCAGCCTGATCGACACCGGCCTGATCCAGCCCGGCGCATTCCTCTACGATTCCAAGCGCCGCTACGTGGCGAAAGTGCGCGCGGATGGCACGATCGCCGCCGGCGAGCGCCTCGGATCGATCCACAAGGTCGGCGCGGAGTTGCAGGGTCTTGACGCCTGCAACGGCTGGACGTTCTGGCACTACGAACGCGCCGGCGGCCTGACCTCGATCGACGAATTGCGCCGGATTGCACGGGTCGGCATGGAAGGGGCGGGAGGCTGACGCCATTACCCTCCCCCTTGCGGGGTGGGTCGATCCTGAGCTTGCGATGGGTCGGGGTGGGGGTAGTCGGTCTGGCATTTCGACCAACTACCCCCACCCCGTCTCACGACCTTTGCGATGCAAAGGTCGCTCGCCGACCCTCCCCACAAGGGGAGGGTAGACGCGCCTAGCCGCCGACGCCAAACTCGGCCAGATCCTCTTTCAGCTTCTTCGCCCCGCTAAACAGCACTGCCTCCCAGCCATAATCTTTCGCGGCGTCCACATTCTTCTGGTTATCGTCGATGAACAGCGTCGCCTCTGGCGTCAGGCCAAAGGCCTGCGTGTGCAGGTCGTAGATTCGGACGTCCGGCTTGATTAGCTTCACCCGCCCGGACACCGTCACGCCGCGCGGCCGGTTGAGAAATGGGAACATCTCTTCCTGCGCCTGCCGAAACGTGTCGTCCGAAAAATTGGTCAGCATGGTCACGTCATGGCCGGCGTCGATCAGGCCGTCCATGATTTCGACCGTGTCGTCATAGGCATGCGGCACCATCTCGTGCCAGTAGCGGCGGAAACCCCGGATGTTTTCTGCATGATCCGGATGCCGCGCGATCGCTTCAGCCTCGGCGTCTGCCCAGGTCCGCCCGGCATCCTGCTCGACGTTCCAGTCATGCGTGCAGACATTGGCGAAAAACCATTGCCGTTCGGCATCGTCGGGTATCAGCCGGCGATACGGCAGGTTGGGATCGTAGTGGATCAGCACGCTGCCGATATCGAAGACAATGTGGCGTATGTCCGGCATGAAAATATCTCGGTGGTCAGTGAGGGCGACGGCGCTTCGTCGCGCCGGGCAGGGCGGCCTCGATAGCTTTTTTCATCACTGTCGGCAAAGCCTCGCCGGGTAAATCTTGTGGCATCGACCAGAACATTCCGTGAGGCGGCATGGTGTGGTCGACTTCCGCGTGAAAGACGTCAAGCCGAAGCTCGAAATGGGTGAAGACGTGGGCCACCGTGCCCGCCGCGCGCCAATCCGTTGCGAAAGGTGCTGCGTCCGGCCCGGTGGCGCCGTCTTGCCGCGAAGTCCAATTGGTGGTCGGTGGACCCGACATGCCGCCGAGCAATCCCCGGTCCGGCCGCTTGGCGAGCAACACCGCGCCGTCCTCGCGGCGAACTGCCACAAACGCCGCGCCGCGTCGCAGCGGCTTGTCCGCTTTTGCCGCCTTGACAGGATAGGATTCCGGATCGCCGTTCCGCACCGCCTGACAATCGTCCTGCAACGGGCAAAGCATGCATTTCGGCCGTTTCGGTGTGCAGATCGTCGCGCCGAGGTCCATCATCGCCTGCGCGAAGTCGCCGGGCCTGTCAGCCGGCACGAGCGGCGCCAGGGCGGCCCGCACCTCCGCTTTCGCTTCGGGCATGGGTGTCGCGATGGCATAGAGCCGAGTCATCACCCGTTCAACATTGCCGTCCATCACCGCTGATTGTCTATTGAAGGCAATCGCCGCGATGGCCGCAGCCGTGTAGGCGCCGATGCCTGGCAGGGCGCGCAGCCCGTCCTCGGTATCTGGGAAGCTGTGACCCGGCAGCATCGCGATGGCATCCGCGCATTTCTTCAGGTTTCGGGCGCGCGAATAATAGCCGAGCCCCGCCCACGCTTTCATGACATCGTCCTGGCTCGCTCCTGCCAAGTCGCCAACCGTCGGCCAATTCTCCAGAAATTTGCGGAAATAGGGCTTTACGGCCTCCACCGTTGTCTGCTGCAGCATGATTTCCGACAGCCAGACGTGATAGGGATCGGGTCTCACGCCCCTGGCCAGCGCAATCGGCGACGTCCGCCACGGCAGGTCGCGATGGTGCCGGTCGTACCAGTCAAGCAGGCGGTCGGCGATCGACTCTTCGGTCTTGCGGGCAGTGGCTGGCTGCGCCATTGGAATGTTAGCCTCGCGACGGCGCTGGGCGAAATGGGAGTTCGACATGGCAGGGAATGCGCCGCGCGGCAATCCCGTTGCGGTCAGTGATCTGGCTTCGCAGATATTGGACCCGGTGCTGCGCCGCCGCGCCGGCATGTCGGTCGCGCTCGTCCAGTCCTGGGAGGAGATCGTCGGCCCGCGCCTTGCCCAGACGTCGCGTCCGGAAAAAATCCAGTGGCCGCGTCGTGGCGACGACGGCCCGTTCGAACCGGCCGTGCTGGTGATCGCCTGCGAGGGCCTCGCGGCCTTGCATGTTCAGCACGAAACCAGCGAGATCATCGCTCGCGCGAACGCTTTTCTCGGCTTTGGCGCGATCGGACGCGTGCGCATTGTTCAGAAGCCCGTCTATGTCGATCAAGCGCCGCGAAAGGTGCCGCCACGAAAGCTGACTGGCAGCGAGCAGGACAAGCTGGCGAGAATGGTAGACGGGGTGGAAGATGCCGGCCTGCGTGAGTCACTGGAGAGGCTGGGGGCCACGATTCTAGGGACAAAATCCTCGCCACGAAACTGATACCTCTCGCGGATTCGTGATCGCTGTGGATAGGCGGGCGATTGGCAGAAGCGCGATCCTGCCTTAATTCCGCGCGAACTCTCGCCTTCTGGTCACTATCTGTCGCAATATCCAACGGTTTTCAGGTGATTCGCATGTTTCCTTCTGTTTCGCGCAGGTCCGTCATTGCCGGTCTGTCTGCCGTTTCCGCGGCAGCGCTGCTGGCCGCATGCAGTGATTCCGGCGAGCAGAAGGCGGCGGAAGCGCCTGCCGCACCGACCGAACCCGCAAAGCCAGCCGAGCCGGCAAAACCTGCTGAAGCAGCACCCGCCCAGCCGCCACAGGCTGCTGACGCTCCCGCCAAGCCTGCGGAACCAGCCAAACCGGCCGCCAAGGCGCCGGAAGCCCAGGGAACCGTCGACGTCGCCCAGCTGATGCAGCCGGGCGCCTTGCCCGACATGGCGCTTGGCAAGGCCGATGCGCCGATCACCATCGTCGAATATGCCTCGATGACCTGCCCACACTGCGCGCATTTCCACGCGACGACGCTGCCCGAGCTGAAAACGAAATATATCGACACCGGCAAGGTGCGGCTGATCATGCGCGAATTTCCGTTCGATCCGCGCGCCGAGGCAGGTTTCATGCTCGCCCGTTGCTCGAAGGACAATTATTTCCCGATGGTCGACGTGCTGTTCAAGCAGCAGCAGAACTGGGTTTCTGTGGACAATGGCAAGGATGCGTTGCTTCAGCTTGCCAAACTGGCCGGCTTCTCGCAGCAAAGCTTTGAGGCGTGTCTCACCGACCAGAAACTGCTCGACCAGATCCGTGAGGTGCGTGTGCGCGGTGAAGGGATATTCGGCGTGAATTCTACGCCGACCTTCTTCATCAACGGCGAAAAATATGCAGGGGCACTGTCGATTGACGAGATGTCGGCGATCATCGACCCGAAGCTCTGACGCGACCGCGGCAGGGAAGGGCGCGCTGTTGCGCGCCCTCGTTCCTGCATGAAATTCTCCCGCCTCCGCCTGCTCGGCTTCAAATCCTTCGTCGAACCGTCGGACTTTGTCATCGAGCGTGGCCTGACCGGCGTCGTCGGCCCGAACGGCTGCGGCAAGTCCAACCTCGTCGAGGCCCTTCGCTGGGTGATGGGCGAGAGTTCCTACAAGAACATGCGCGCGTCCGGCATGGACGACGTCATTTTCTCCGGGTCCTCAACGCGGCCTTCGCGCAACACGGCCGAGGTCACGCTTTTCCTCGACAATGCCGATCGCACCGCGCCGCACAGCTTCAATGATGCCGACGAGTTGCAGGTGTCGCGCCGGATCGAGCGCGAGGCTGGATCGATCTACCGCATCAATGGCAAGGAAGCCCGCGCCAAGGACGTCCAGCTTCTCTTTGCCGACCAGTCGACCGGCGCGCGTTCGCCTTCGATGGTTGGGCAAGGCCGGATCGGCGAGCTGATCCAGGCAAAGCCCCAAGCCCGGCGGCAGTTGCTGGAAGAGGCGGCTGGCGTTTCCGGCTTGCATACGCGCCGGCATGAAGCCGAGCTCAGGCTGCGCGCTGCGGAGCAGAACCTTGAACGGCTGGACGATGTCGTCGGCGAATTGCAGACGCAGATCGAAAGCCTGCGCCGCCAGGCCCGCCAGGCCAGCCGCTACAAGAATATCTCGGCCGACATCCGCAAGGCCGAGGCGATCCTGCTTCATTTGCGCTGGACAGTGGCCAAGGCCCAGGAAGCTGAGGCCCGCTCCGCCCTGGCGCAGGCGACTGCTCTCGTGGGCGACCGCGCCCAGCAGCAGATGAACGCCGCCAAGGAGCAAGCCATCGGCACGCATCGTCTGCCGGAGCTGCGCGATGCCGCCGCCGCGGCAGGCGCCGCGTTGCAGCGGCTGAACATTGCCAAGGCGCAGATCGACGACGAAGAACAGCGCATGCGCAATCGGCAGTCGGAGCTGGAGCGCCGGGTCAGTCAGCTCAACGCCGATATCGAGCGCGAAAACAGGATGTTGCGCGACAATGCCGACATCGTCGAGCGGCTCGCCAAGGAAGAAACCACCTTGCGCGCCGAGGAGGCGGGATCGGCCGAGCGCGAGATTTCGACCAAGGCCGCCTTCGAGCAAGCGACGGCGACGTTGTCGCTCAGCGAAACCGCACTCGCCACGTTGACGGCCGAGCGCGCCGAGGCGTCTGCACAGCGCAGCCAAAGCGAACGGGCGTTGCGGGAAGCGACCGAACGCCGCGATCGCCTCGCAAGGCAACTCGCTGATGTCGAGCGCGATCTAACGGCCATCGTCGCGCAGATCGCGGCACTCCCCGATCCTGCCGCCAAGCGCGTGCTGGTCGACGAGGCCCAGCAGAAGCTTGGCCAAGCCGAGACTGCTGCGGTTGCGGCGGAAAAGGCGGTGGGCGAGGCGCGTGCACGCGAAGCTGCCGCACGCTCGCCCTTGCAGGAAGCAAAATCTGAGCTGGCGCGCATCGAGACCGAAGCCCGCACACTCGCAAAAATGCTGAACGCGATGTCGGGCGATCTTTTCCCCGCGGTGCTTGAGCAGATCGGCGTCGATCGTGGCTTTGAGACCGCCTTGGGCGCGGCGCTCGGTGAGGATCTGGATCTACCGCTCGATCGCGCAGCGCCTGCCCATTGGCGCGAGATGGACTCGCGCGACAGCGATCCTGCCCTGCCGCCCGGCGTGGCGTCGCTGGCAGAAGTCGTGCGCGCGCCGAAACAATTGGCGCGACGTCTGGCGCAGATCGGTGTCGTCGCAGCGGACGAGGGAGCCGCCTTGCAAAAGCTTCTGGCGCCGGGCCAATGCTTGGTCAGTCGCGAAGGCGCTGTCTGGCGCTGGGATGGCGTCACCGCCAGCGCGGAGGCGCCCACGCCTGCGGCGCTGCGGCTCGCACAGAAGAACCGCTTGAAGGAGCTGGACGCCACGGTGGTCCTGGCCACGCGCACCTTGCGCTCCGCCGAGACTGTGCTCGGCGATGCAGAAACCGCGGTGCGGCAGACCGTCGAGGCTGAAAAGGCTGCCCGTCAAGCGTGGCGCGACGCGCAGCACGCCGTGGGCAAAGCGCGCGACGAGTTGGAGCGCGCCGAGAAGGCCTCGGGCGAACTCGTCAAGCGCCGCGCAGCGTTGGACGAAGGCCGCACACGTCTCGCGGAAAACGTCGCCGAGGCCCAGGCTGCTTTTGCCGCCGCGGAATCCCAGCTTGCCGCCAGCCCCGATCTGGCTGATTTGCAGGCGCGGTTCGACCGCTTAGCGGTCGATGTCTCGGGTGACAGGGCTGCCTTGGCCGACGCCCGCGCCGTCTATGAGGGGCTGCGGCGCGAGGCCGAAGTACGGGCGCGCCGCCTGACCGTCATCGATGGCGAAAGGATGAGCTGGGCGCAGCGCGCCGAAAATGCGGGCAGCCAGATTGCTGCGCTGGCGGAGCGCCTCGCCGAAGCGCGCACCGAACTCGAAAAGCTGGCGGATGCGCCTGATGATATCGACCAGAAGCGCCGCACGCTCTTGTCTCAGCTCTCGCAATCCGAGCAACTGAGCCGGCAGGCCTCTGACCGTCTGCAGGAGGCAGAGAACCGCCAAGCGGAGCTCGACAAGGCGGCGACCAACGCCATCCAATTCCTGGCGGAATCACGTGAAGGCCGCGTCCGCGCCGAGGAGCGTCTGACGGCCGCCGACGAACGTCGTATCGAGGTCGAGGCGCGCATTCAGGAGACGCTGAATATTCCGCCGCACATGGTTATCCGCCACGCCGGCCTGACCGATGACGGCCCGATGCCCGACCTCGCCGATGTCGAGCGCAATCTTGAACGCTGGAAGATCGAGCGCGAGCGGCTGGGCGCCGTCAATCTGCGCGCCGAGGAGGAGCAGCGCGAGCTGTCGGAGCGGTTGGAGACGATCGTTTCCGAACGCGAGGACATCGTCGAGGCGATCCGCAAGCTACGCCAGGCGATCCAGAACCTGAACCGCGAGGGCCGGGAGCGGCTGCTGGCCGCCTTCGATGTGGTGAACGGCCATTTCCAAAAGCTTTTCACGCATCTCTTCGGCGGCGGCACGGCCGAGCTGCAGTTGATCGAGTCGGAAGACCCGCTCGAAGCCGGTCTTGAAATCCTCGCGCGCCCGCCCGGCAAGAAGCCACAGACGATGACGCTTCTCTCTGGCGGCGAGCAGGCACTCACCGCCATGGCGCTGATCTTCGCCGTGTTCCTGACCAACCCGGCGCCGATCTGCGTGCTGGACGAGGTTGATGCCCCGCTCGACGACCACAATGTCGAGCGCTTCTGCAATTTGATGGATGAGATGGCGCAGTCGACAGAGACTAAATTCGTCATCATCACTCACAATCCGATCACCATGGCGCGAATGAACCGCCTGTTCGGTGTGACGATGGCCGAGCAGGGCGTCAGCCAACTGGTGTCGGTCGACCTGCAAGCCGCCGAAGCCATGCGGGAAGCGAGTTGATACGGCAATCAGCTTGCAAAGGCCCGGTGTATTCAGTTGAAATGCAACTGTTAGTTGCTTCGAAACTGTTGCCGATTAGGCTGTGCAAAATTTTGCATCGAGCTGCCCCGCACAAATGAGCACCGAGCCGAAAGACGACGACAGGCCGGAGCACCTTTGGAAAATCAGAGCGGTGGCGCAGCGTCTGGTCGAGGTTTTCGGTTCGGCCGCTCTGGACCGTGCACTTAATATGGAACAGGTGTCAAAGAACAGGATCATCGCTCGCTCGGTTCGAGTCGAGATTGAGCGGATCCTAAAGTCGCATTGACCAGCACTGATGTCGTGCGATGTTTGGCGGTTTTCGCGGCTTCGATCTCGGCCATTTCGATCAAATAGCTCAACAACTCATACGGGTTGGAAAGCCGGCGCAATTCCTTGAGCACGTCGGCGATGTATTGGATCTTCGCCCCTTCGCCGTGACCCCCGGCATGCTCATGCATAGGCCACCTCCTTCGGCGCGGCCGGGGCCTTGACGAACGGGATCTGCGGACCTCGTCTGACGATCAGCGGGTGCATGATGCCGAGCAGCTTGCGGACATTGTGCAAAGCTGCCTCGGTCACGTCGATATAGGCGACGATGTACCACTCTCCGTTGACCTCTCGGGCCAACCCGCAGGGGCGCGCTTTCCACCGCAACCTCGTGTGGTGCGGCATGAAATAGGTCTCTTGGATGCCGCCAACGGCCGTCAGCCCCTCTTCGAGCGCGAATTCCATTACCGCACAGCATAGTTGCGTCAGGGTTCCGCGCAGACCGCGGTCCGCGGTGTCGCCGTAGACATAGGTCCGGGTCCATTCGCCGACATCGGGCCGCCGAATGACGCCGGTCGCCTCGCAAAAATGGGGAAAAATCTCCGAAACAAGATGCGGTTCGCTGGTCGGCAGCAACCTGGCCCCGGTAACCACATGGCCATTTTCGATCCCGAGCAGATAGGTTGCTTTGCTCGTGTCGTATTGATCCAGTTCCAGCCCGTTGTCAGAGCGCGGCCGCCAACGCTTTTGATGCACGAAGACATCATGGCGCCGCCTCAGATATTCCGTCATCTCTTCCTGATAGAGATGCTTGTTGACTGCATTGACGACGTGAACCGAAATCATGCCGCGATCTCCCGAAGTCCGGGAGAAACATTAGACATGGATAAAATAGGGGTCACCTCCGGTATACCGGAGGTGACAGCTACGGATGGATCAGCCGACGGCGTATTGCTTCGACGATTGCTTGGGTTGTCGTTGCAACTCCAAGCGCCGTACGTGCAGCTTTCTGGTGAAACCAGACAGTCTCTTCGGAGATTTTAAGGATAATCGAGATTTCCCAAGCCGTCTTGCCGCCGGCCGTCCATAACAACACTTCCTTTTGCCGGTCGCTTAACGGCCCATCGTCGGTCGCGGCGTTGGCGCCCATGGCCTGGATCGACATGCCGGCGAATATGGCCATGGTGATCAGTTGCGCCTGCTGACGCTTTGAAATGTCGCAATGGTTCAAGGGGGATGCGAACGACAGAACGGACTGCCAGTGGTCGAGTGAAAGCATCGGCACCGCGAAGCCGCTTCGGATACCGAACTCGGTCGCCTCGTTTGCGACGCGCTGCGACCCCTTCGTGCCCGACCATTTGTCCGGAACGTCGGACCAGAAGAACGGATGGCGAGACTTGGCGGACCATATGCAAACGCCGTCAACCGCCGCGTGTTCCTGCTCGACATATCGTTCGAACCAGCCCGCGGGCCACCCGTTCAGCTCGACCATCGGTGCGAGCTTCTGGCCGCCCAACGGAACGCCCGACAGGATCAGATGTTCAAAACCGAACGACTTTACGGTGCGCAGGAGATCGTCAAGCAATTCCTTCGAATTGCCATGTACTCCACAGCGTTCGATAAAGCCGAACGTGTCCGCTTCGATGCCCAATGCAATTTTTCCGTGTATTAGGCAGCAATTATCCGCATATGTTTACAACTGTAAAGCTAGTTTCAGCGAAGTTGCGTGTATAGCGCAAACGGTGTTCCATTCTTGGCGCCAAAGCGTTAAGCGCTTCCGTCCGTCGGAATCTGCATTTTAGATTCGGCCAAAAATAATCATAGATTGAAGTTTGTATCTCGCAAGAAAAACCTGGTGTGCTTGGCGATCTAAATTAGACATCATAGAACGTTCGGAACCATTCAACGAAGCGGGCCATGCCCTCGGCGATCGATGTGACGGGCCGAAAGCCGGTCGCCTGTTGCAGCGATGCGATATCAGCGTAGGTCGTCTCCATGTCGCCGCTTTGCAGCGGCCGCATTATTTTTTCAGCAGGCTTTCCGACCGCCTTTTCGATGGCCGCCACAAAATCAAGCAGGCTCACCGGCTGGTTGTTGCCGATATTGTAGATCCGGTAGGGCGCGGCGGAACTCGCGGGGTTCGGCACCTTGGCGTCCCAGCTCTCCGACGGCGTGGCGATATGGTCAAGCGTGCGCACCACGCCTTCCACTATGTCGTCAATATAGGTGAAGTCGCGCATATGCCGCCCGTTGTTGAATATCTCGATCGGTTGTCCGGCCAGAATGTCGCGGGTGAACTTAAAATAGGCCATGTCAGGTCGCCCCCACGGCCCATAGACGGTGAAGAAGCGCAGGCCGGTAGTCGGAATCGCGAACAAATGAGAATAGGAATGCGCCATCAGCTCATTGGCCTTCTTGGAGGCCGCGTAGAGGCTTATGGGGTGATCGACATTGTCCGCCACCGAGAAGGGGACGCGCTCGTTTGCGCCATAGACTGAACTCGACGAGGCGTAGACAAGATGTTGCACGCCGGCATGCCGGCAGCCTTCGAGCACATTAACGAAACCGACGATGTTGGAATCGACATAGTCGTGCGGATGATCGAGCGAATATCGAACGCCGGCCTGCGCGGCGAGATGCACGACGCGATCGGGTTTTTGGGCGGCGAACAGCCGCGCCATTTCCGGGCGATCCGCAACATCCATCTGGATGAACGAGAACCCGTTGCACCCCTCGAGTTGCGCCAGCCTGCCGCGCTTCAGCGCCGGATCATAGTAGGAGTTGAGGTTATCGATCCCGACGACTTCGTCGCCACGGTCCAACAGCCGTTTGGTGACGTGGAAACCGATAAAGCCGGCAACGCCGGTGACGAGCAAACGCATGGAAAATTCCTGTCTGCGGAGATCGTCAGGACGGTCTGCGATCCGCTACGATGAAAGTCGTAGCCAAGCTGCTATCCTCGAAAGACACAAAAGAAAATGGCTGGGGCGCCAAGATCCTGGATTGCAGGCGTCACGAAAAAATTTCTCCATGAAAATCAGACGGTTGGCAAGCTCAGGATCAAATTGCCTCGTCCACTTGTATCATTCAACTGTAACTTTTTGGAGCGATTGCCCGCGACAGAATGTCAGAATTCGAGGCCGCCCGTTTAAGCGCCAAGTCGCCAGCAGTGTTGCGTCAGTTTGGGGCCGACTGCGGACTGCCCGCTCCGTGCGGCGGTCGCACACATAGCTGCCGTTCGGTACCGACATTGCGGTCTTACAGACATCGGCGACCTCCGTGGTAGATCGCCGGCCTTCTAGCCGCAAGTCTACTCGAAGTATTAAAATCGAAGTGCTCCACGCACAACCCCGCCGATAAATCGGCCGACGTCCTCCGAGCCGCCGCGTCGCCTCACCACTCTCGGACGATCCCCACCGGAGCGCCGCTGTGTCGCGCTGCGCACTTTCTTTTTCGTGGGTTTCACTCCATCAACAACCGCAGGTGTCTCAGGCACGTAGGCCGCCAGCTGCGTTTCGGTTTGCAAGCTCAACAGTTCAAGCTGGGGCTGGTTGAGAAATCCGGTTGCCTTGAGGCCGCGAGAGCTTTGCCAGCCTCGGATCGCTTCGCGGGACCTACGACCGAACGAGCCGTCTCTGGTCCCCGTATCAAACCCTGCGAGCTTGAGCCGTAACTGCACTTCCCCGCGCTTCGCGCGGTCCAGATCCAGCCCATCTTCCGTCGTTTTGTCTGCAGGCATCGCCTTCACGACGTCGGTAACCGGCAAGACAAGCGCATTGGGTTCGACCGAGCGCACGGCTGCGCCAGGGGGCTGAACGGCCGGCCCGGCTGGGTCTACCGCAGCGACATCCTTTTCCTGTGCGGCCTTTTCCAATCGCTCGAGCTGCTTTCGTGCATTAACTGCGTAGAGGCCGTTTGGGAACACTTCGATATAGGCCTGATAGTCTTCAAGCAGCCCGGAATCCCGCGCGAGATTGTACAGGATCGTTTCGCGCTCAAGCGACTCCTTTGCGGAACTCGATGCAGGCGCAGTCGGCGTATTCGTTACAGGTGCGTCGGCCACCGTGGACGCCCTCTTGGGATTGAGTTTGACTTCGCCGGTCAGCGAGGCGTTGATCCATGGGCGCTGCTGCTGCTTCGTCGCCGCATAAACTTCACCCGTGATCCTTGACATCACCACCTGAAGGTCAGTGTCCGGTGCCTCGATATTGTTCAGAAGGGCGGTCGTGAATGGTGAATGTTCACCGTCGCCATCTAGTGCAACCTCGTCCGGACTTGTGGCGAAGATGATCGCGGTGCCTTCCCCGGCATCGCCAAGCTTTACCTCCGCAAGACCCTCGTGGACCGCGGTTGAGCGCGTGCTGCCCGACAGAGAACGCGACAGTGTTTTGGACAACGGGTTGTCGCGACAGGCGTCGAGTATCACCAATCTGACGCCGACGTCGAGCTGCATCTGCTTGGACACGAGATCCATCGAGATCGCTTCGAAGTCGAGCGCACTGATGTCTTGGAAAGCGGCATCGATGGGCACCAGATAATTGCGTCCGTTCACTTGCATGCCATGACCGGCATAGAAAAACATACCGATGTCGGCACCGCGCACTGCCAAGGAAAAGTCCTTGATCGTGTCTTCGAACGCATCGTGAGTCAGATCGTAACCTTCGACCACGACGAAGCCGAGCGTTCGGAGTTTGTCGGCGATTGCGCGCGCGTCGCGCTCCGGATTGGGGAGTTTGACGGCATTTTGGTACGCACTGTTGCCGATGACCAGCGCCACGCGTTTGTCGCCAGTTGATGCGTGCGCGGACGGCAAAGCAGAGACCAAGCCGAGGACGGCTAGAAAGGTGGCAATGAGCTTCGTGAGCATCTGTAGCCTCCGGATAAACTATGAAGAGAGCGGTGCGAGATTGATGATTTCGACGCGGCGATTGGCGGCATTCTTCGGGTCGTTGGGAACGACCAGCCGCGTTTTGCCATAGCCGACGGCTTTAAGCCGATCCGCGGCAATTCCATAAAAGGAAGTCAGATGAGTGACGACTGCCTTCGCGCGTCGCTCGGAAAGCTCTTGATTGTATTGCGGCGTCCCGACGTCGTCGGTATGGCCGGCGATCTGAAACTGCATGCCGGCAAGCCGCTTGTCGGAAAGCGCTTGGCCAAGCGTTTTCAGCGTCAACATGCCGTCATTTGTCAGCCGTGCCGAATCGAACTCGAAATTCACGACAAGGCTGACCGACGGCAGATCGAGTTCTGGCGGCAGCTCGCCCTCGATGTCGATGCCGCGCGTAAGAGACTTCGCCATCGACCGTGTCACCGGCCCGGTTTTCTCCGGCAACAGTTGCTCGACAATGCTCGTCGCCGTTTGCGCGAAACTCTGCCCAAAGCCGGCGAAAACACATAGCGCAATGCCGAGAGCCAGGAGAGAACGCGCGGTTCGCAAACGGTCAAACGCGAATTTCATGCAGAGCATGACGCTTTGCCCCTTCATTTTGCCGATATCGTGAGATGGACCACTTCCGCAGTTACTTCGCGCGCGGCTTGTGCTTTATCCGGCATCTCGTTGAGAGCGGCCCTGAGAAGGCTCAGATAGAGCCTGTCTTGGACGTTCTTTTCTCCCTCGCCTTTGCGGTCGCCGGCAGACAGGCGAAACTGCCCGCTCTTGCCGATCTCGAGCGCTTCCAACTGCTCCAGTGGGCTGCGTGAAGCGATGGCAATGATGGCTTCAGGACCAGCGGGAGCGCTTGCCTTGAATTTCTGCCGGCCCTCTAGGCCGTCTCCAAACTTGATCGACGTCCCAGCCGCGAGCTGCTGACGGATCGGGCCACGACGCGGCACCAAGTTGACGACAGTGCCGTCGGCTTGGAGATAGACCACGTAAAGAAACGACGGGAAACTCGGCGTCGTGACGCTGAAACTGATCAGCTCGCCAAACTTCAGGCTGTCCTTGCCGCCGTCGAGCGCAATCGTCGGGCGAGATGAGGCACCCATTGGGGTGTCGAGCGTCAGCAGCGTTTCACACAAGGGCCATGGCCTGATGGCGACGCGCTCCACCGAGGCGGCGCCGTACTGCTGTTTGAGGTCCACCAGGTCTTTCTCGGTCTCCACAAAACCTTCATAGATGCCCGAGGTGACCTGATAGACGGCGGCGCATTGTCCGTCCTTCGCAATATTGGGTTGCGACCTGCCAGGCCGGATCGGCGGTGGCCGTGGCGGCGTGAAACCCGTCTGCAGCACAAGCGCTGAGGTTAGGTCTGCTTTTATCGACCCATAACTCAGCCAGCCGAAGCCACCCTCCGCCCAATCGGTGCCCCACGAATTTTGAATATGGAACGCTTGGCGGCCGTCATCATATCCTACGATTGCTATTGCGTGCCCAGTGTCAAATCTGCCGTAGTTGGCGCCGAGCGAGCCCTCGTAAATTTCGTTTGCCTTGAGAACCTCGAGCGTGGCGACCTGGGATTTCGGATCGGGTGACTGTTTGAACATCGCTATGCCGATCACCACCGGATTTCCCGCGGCGATAGACTGCTTGATTTTATCTAGATCGCCGTCCGACACGGCCTCTTGGTCCGGAAGGTAGATGACACTGAAGTCATTGATTGAAAACTCGTTCTTCGCAATTGTCATACCTGACACGTCAGGCTGACAAATCCGACTGATTGGGACATCGCTGTTGGTTAGCGCTCCATTCTGAGAAAGGTAAAGAGCGGCGACCAGAGCATTGCTGCCTTGGGTTTCGCAGAGCTCCGGTGTCGGATGGCGCGGTTCGTGCGGCTTCCATCCGGCAATCTGGGTGTGTAGAAAGGCAGGGCTCGGCGTGTTGGTGGGGTCGCCGGGCTTAGTCCCTTTTTGCAGCGCGGCATAATATCCGCGTGCCGCATAGCCTAAGGCATGCGATACGCATGAGCCACGCTCTTGCTGTACCGGCGGCGGCATCAATGCCGAGATGTCTACTGCAGAAGGCAAATAGGCGCGGGATAGAGAGACTTTAGGACGCCCTTCCGCAAGTTTCGGATCAGGGATCGTGTCGCCAAGGAGATCGCCGCTGTACTTGGCGAACCCGGTTTGTTGCGCACCCACGCTCGTCGCGCTGATAAGCGCAACGGCTAAGGTCGCAGTCCGCAATCCCCGGATCATCGTTTCCCCAACACCCAGCTTAGCCGAGTGACCCGGATAATATATTAGCTGCACTGCGTATTAATGCAATATCAGGAATCATGGACCGGGATCCATGCATCCCCTAACAAAGCCACGAGGTTGTGCGGTCTGGTCTGCTTCGGGGCTGGGTGCAGGCGGTCCGCTGATTGTCGAGGATCAAGAGCTGCCGCTAGCCGTTCTGATCTCGAGGGCCTCTTCCGACTTATTGCGGCCGGTCCCCCTAGTTTGCCGCAACGTGCCATTCAAAGGTATTTCTTAATTTAGCTCTCTCAGTCCAGATATGACAAAGAATATTGTGAAATATTAAATTGTTGATCACGTTATACCCTTCCCAATCCTGCGTTATGTATCCCTCATCGGCTACTTTGAGTGCGGGAAGCTCGCACTGCCGTCACTTATCTTCTCCAGTTTGCTCTCATAAATGTTTGGTGTAGTGGCTCCCACTGCAGGCCCGCGAGACGGCTCACGACATCACGACCGAAAAGCCCGACCATCAACAGCGCAGCGACGCCGAAGAGCGCCGCGCGCATATGCGGGAAAGACTGGCGCAGATGCGTCAGAAGCCGTCAGGGCCGCAGCGCGGCGGCCCAGGATGGGAATAACAGCAAAGGATGGGGCAGTATGAAGCTGATCTTGAGTGACGCGGACTATCGACTGCTGGCCGAAGGCGTCGAGTGGGTTCAGGCCCACTACGACAAGATCAACTACTAAGCCCACGAATTGAAGCGCGAGCGGATCAACTAGCTGGCCGGTATCATCGCCGCCTCCGGCCGCGACCTGACGAGCCGTGCCTATCTGACATCCGCACTCTGGCCGTCTTCCTCGAAGGGCTGGTGGAAGATGGCTTGCCGCTTCCCGAAGGCGCATTGCGGGGCATGTCGGAAAGGCTGGAGGCGTCCTACAAGGCGCAAAAGCAGAAGGTGCCAGCGCCGGGATCGAAATTTAGGACAAGCTGCCGCAGCGGCCAGCCCGGACGGGACCAAAATGCTGGCGCCGCTGATGGCGTTGCTTTGCCCTTTTCCAGCAATGCCGCTTTGCCCTCGTCCTTCGGAACCGCTCGCGGACGCCGCTTTGGTGCCGCCCGCAAGCGGTTCCGAAGTCAACAAATGATGGAACGATGCAAGACGGCAAGGTAAGCTGTTCGCAATGAAAGGGCCTGAAAGACTATGACAACCGACGCAGACACATCAGACAGGCTTCAATCTATCGAGGAAACCCTCGCCAGCTTTGCGTGTGAGAGCATCGTCTTCACCGACGAAGAGGAAGAGCTGATCCATCGGATGGAAGCTGAAGGGCTTTCTTCAGATGAACGCATTGCGCGGCTGAAAGCCTATTTGATCAGTTCATCGCCCAAACCATAACGCTCCGCGATGAACGACCCGTGTTGCTATCCCGGCTCGAGCGTCCTCAGAAACGAACTCGGCGTCCGCGATGCCGGCGCTCTGGAGAAAGTCGAGCGGATGCTGGCGCAGGAACGGCATCGCGATCTCGTCGCCAGGATCAATAGCGGCACGTCCAAGATCGCACTGACCCCGAAAGGCTATCAGGACCTCCACCCGCATATCTTTCGGGACATGTGCGACTGGGCGGGGAAACTGCGGACGGTCGATATAGCCAAGACCCACATGTTCTGCAGCCAGCAATTCGTCGCCGACGAACTGGTGAAACGGTTTTCTGCGCTCAAGAACGAGAATTTTCTCAAGAAAGTGTCGGCCGAGAAGTTCGCAGAACGCGCCGTAGAGCATATGGCGGAGTTGAACGCCATCCACCTCTTCCGCGAAGGCAACGGACGCACTCAACAGCGAGCCTTGAGACATAAAGCAGCGCTCCGGCATGATCGGGTAGCTGCGCGCCGCCGCCGGTATCGTCGAGGTGATAGACCGAGATCGGCATCAAGGGCAATTCTCACATGCTGATGATGGACCGCAACAAGCGTGAGGTTGCCGAGGTGATCCAGCGCTGGCTTGAGGGCAAGGGCTTGTACCGCGGAGCCGGTCGAGCGCAACGCGGCTCGCCGAACTTGACCGTTGAATTCAAGCTTTGGCTCTCGATGTCCTTCGGCGCGCGGGTAAGCGCACGCGGCATGTCGGCCGCTGCTGCCACATCGGCGCAGCGGAAACCACCGGCGCTGCAAACATACATGCCGGACCCATCCGAATGGACCTCGTCGGCCAGCAACGGGCGTGGATTGACGGCCATGTTCTTGGAATATTCTTGGTTGGTGATGCCGACGCCGACTGCGACATTACGCTGGCCGAGATGCAAGCCAAGCTGCTCCTCGTGTAAACCTGCTGACTGCGAATCTCCATGATGAGAGCCCCATGTGCAGCGAGCGGATAATTCGGGAGGCCGTCGCGCGGGATCTCGGCGTCTCAGTCGCAGCCGAGGAGGATCTGTTGCGGGTGACGCGCCTCGACATCAACGACATGGCGGTGTCGGACCTCTCGTTCCTAGCCCGCCTGCCGCAGCTCGTCCATTTGGCCGCCGCTCGCACCCAGGTCTCGGATGTCGGTCCTCTTGCGGGGCTGACGCAGCTGACGAAGGTTGCCCTGTCTGGCACGCGGATAACGGATCTCGCACCTGTCGTCGCATTGAGGAAGCTTGGGGCCTTATCCGTTCAGCATACAGCGGTCACCGACCTCACGCCCTTGGCAAGCCTTTGCGACATTTATGATCTGTGGGTCGATCACACCGCCGTGGCGGACCTTGGGCCTCTTTCCGGGCTGGCAAGCCTCAACATGCTGAGCGCGGGAGACACGCCTGTTTCGAGCCTGGCCGCGCTCGCCTTAATACCGGCCCTGACGCGGCTCTACGTCTCGAACACCGCGGTCGCCGACCTCTCGTCCTTGGCCGAATGCGGACTTCTGATAGACCTCCATGTCGCGGGCACGCGGGTGTCAGACCTCTCGCCCCTGCGCGATCTGACGTTTCTGCGCGAGCTTGGCGCGTGGGAGACGCCGGTCAGCGATCTCTCGCCCCTCCGTAGCCTTGCCAACCTGCAGGAACTCTATCTAAGCGGCACTCAGATTCGCGATCTCACGCCTTTGGCGGATCTCGCCAACCTGGAGGCCCTCGACATTGCGGGCTCGCCGGTGACCGACCCTGCTCCGCTACTTGGCCTGCGCAGACTTGAGCTTCTGTTCGTGGACGAAGGTCAGTACGAACAACCCGGATTCGTGGAATTCAGGCGGCAGCGATGGGACATCGGGATTCAGGTGCTGCGTCGAGCGACGGATTGACCGCGGGACGATGACGACCGCCGCACCATCGCCACGCGATCGCGCGGTGAAGAAGGCGCCCTCTATCACCGCGCGAGCGCTTCCGGAACGTGCCACAGGCGCACTGTCTTGTCCTTGCTTCCAGACAGGACGTAGCGTCCATTGGGCGAGACGGCGACGCTCGTCACGCCGCTCGCGTGACCCGTGCATCGCGCCACCTCGTGGGTGCTCGCCGCGTCCCAGATGCGCACGGTGTTGTCGACGCCCAACTCCTTGATCAAGTCCGCGTCAAAGAAATCCGTGCCGCTGCCTGAAACGACGAAGCGGTTGTCGGGCGAGAACGCGACGGCGTTCACGTTGCCGGCGTGACCTTGGTATCGGCGGATTTCGCGCCCCGTCTCCACTTCCCACAGAAAGACGTAGCCATCGCCTGTTCCGGTGAGCGCACGCCGGCTGTCGGCGGAAATCGCCAGGGCCGTGACGAGAGACATGTGGCGTTCGGGATGACGCAGCTTGACGCCCGATTGCAGGTCCCACACCAAAACAGCATCGGCAACCTCGTCAGCGTCGGTGCGGCCGGATACGGCATAGCGGCCATCGGGAGAACAGACCACGACTTCGGGTTGGCTGCTGTGACCTTGGAGGCGTTGCAGCTCGCGTCCGCTCTGGAGGTCGACGATGCGAAGGGAATTGTCCCGATGCCCATAGAAGGCGGAGCGGCCATCCGGCACGAAGGCTAGGCTCCAGACGGGACCGAGATCGGGGACGCGGGTGACGGTGCGCCTGCTTTCGATGTCAATGAGCCTCATTTCGGAAGCACACAGGAGAGCGTGCTTGCCATCCGGTGAGAAGTCGACCGCAAAAGTCGATCGTTCACCCAGTACACGATGGGCGCAACGCGCGGATTCGAGATCCCAGACGTAGATTTCGCCATTGCCACCGGCGGAAAGCGCGCGCTGGCCGTCGGGCGAAAAGGCGACGCGGACGACTTCATCCTCGTGGCCCTCCAGGCGCCGGACCTCTCTTGCCGCCGCGCCCGCTCCTTGCGGTAGAGCGGTCTGCGGTTGCGACCTCTCCGTGGCGGTCGGTGAGGATACGGGTACGGCGGCCTCGATGCGGTGACCACATTCGCTGCAAAAGCGATCTCCGGGAGACAGCTCAGCTTGGCATCTGGGGCATCTCACGAATTGGATCTCCCTCAAGTCAACCGGCGTGCATGGGCATCAGCAGATATGTAAAGTCCGGTCGTCCCGGAATCGCGACGCGAACCGGCGCATGAGCAGAGCTGACGACCATTTCGATTTCCTCGGCATCAAGGGATTTCAGGGCGCGGAGCAGAATCTGCCCATTGAACGCGGCCTGTACGGATGGTCCGCTGCATTGCGCTTCAACCATAGCGCGGGGCTCGCCCGATGCGCCGGACAGGTAAAGCTCTTGCCCCTGGGCAGCCATGCGGATCAGGGGCGATCCGTCCGTTCGCGACACAACGCGCTCGAGCGAGCGGAGCAGCGCATCGCGACGGGCCCGAACGGGGTGCCCCGCATCGCGCGGCAACACGCGCTCATAGTCTGGGAACGTGCCGTCAACGAGCTGCGCTTCGATCGCGCCCTGCGCGAAGCGAAAGCGCGCGGATGCCGTGCCCATTTCGAGTGCTACTTCATCTTGCCCGTCGCTCAGCATCCCCATCAGCTTGGTGACGGTTGCGCGCGGAACGATGCCCCGCCATGGGCTTGTCGGACCGTCCCGGACGACCAAGGTCACGAGCGCAAGCTGCGCGCCGTCCGTCGCCACGAGCTTGAGCGCGGCGGGCTCCGTGACCATGAGGACACCGTTCAAACTTGGGCGGGCGGGATCTTCGGACATTGCGTAGTGCACGCGACGGAAGAGGTGCTTGAGCACGCCTTGTGGAAGCTTCAGCGCCGCGAGTGATGCGCCTTCAGGATGCACCGGCTCGGGTGCGGGCGCTGCCGTGGGCCGGGCTGCAATGGATTGCGGCGCCGGGTCCGGCGGCAGCCGCGTGCCGTCGACAGGCTGCTCCCGCGGTCGCGTCGTCGTCTCCGCACTGCTGCCGGGGACAGGCGCGGAACGGACAGCACCG
Source organism: Rhizobiaceae bacterium (assembly GCA_050247155.1). Taxonomy (GTDB): domain Bacteria; phylum Pseudomonadota; class Alphaproteobacteria; order Rhizobiales; family Rhizobiaceae; genus Mesorhizobium_G. The sequence goes on along the minus strand of JBFWUS010000004.1, from coordinate 68,039 downwards.
GGCTCGGCGGGTGATCCGGTGAGCGGGCTTCCGCACGCGGTGCAGAATTTCTTGCTCGCCAAGCTTGGGGCGCCGCAGCTTCGACATGCGATGGTCGAGCTGGCTGGAGAAGCGGCCCCCACCGTCCGCTGACGGATCGGCGCATCCGGCCACGCCTTGCCATCGTAAATCTTGTAGAAAGCTCCCTCTCCGGCGAAGCCCAGATAGGGGCAGTCGTGAAGCCCTTCCTGGAGTTTTTGATCGCGGTCGTCGGGTGCAATCCAACGAAGCTTGCCCGAAAGGATCCACGGGGCTAGATCGAAATCGGCATCATGGGCGCTCGGCTCGGCGCCGGGCTGCCCCTCGATGACGTCGTGATCCATGCCCCAGCCGTTTATGAGGGAGATGCCGTCACGGCCGGCGCGGGCATAGTAGAGAATGGCGAAGCCGTGATGGTTTCCCACCGGCACATAGGAGAGAACCGCGCACACCTCGGCACGCCCGAGGAGGGAAGGAATGACGAAGGGCACGGAGGCACCGGGGCGGCACAGGAACGGTATGGTCTCGAGATGCGCTCCAAGCTTCACAGCGCCGGTCATCGCAACGAAAGTGGGAGGCAGTAGCTCGCGCGGCCGCACGGCGTCGGCATAATTCCACCACAGTCCGTCCAGCCCGAAGGGGTCAAAAGAATGCGGCAGCACAGCCCCTGAGAAGGGACATCGTGACAGGGACAGGACGGGAAGCTGCGCCCGGTATTGATCCTTGATCACAGTGAGGCGCAGGCCGAGCTCGCGGAACCTGTCCGTGAGCTCGCCATCTTGTCCCTCCTCGGAACTGATCAGCGTATCGATGGCGGCTTGCGTCGCGGCATAGTCCTTCACCAAGGCACTCCGCTCGGCCTGCGAGAAAAACGCGCTCATGGCAGAGTCTCATCATCCGGGCGCGCCCATCCCTTCCACTCCTTCGTCCAGGCGACTGGCCGATCCCCGGACACGCCGTAGCCCTTGAGCGCCGCGCGCGCATGGCTGATCTCCTTTTCTGCTTCGGCCGCGCGCGCCAACCATTGCTCGGCTTGAGCCGGAGTTCGGGCGGCCTTGAGGATGGCGTCCTGCTTGACTTTCAGCATGCGGTCGAGATCCGCCATATGCGCATCTCGCTCAAGATAGGCCTGGCCCGTCAGCGCTGTCGGATTATCGGGGTCATGAAGCGTAAGCTGACCCTTATGCTCTCCCTGCTTCTCGACCAGATGCGAAAGCGGGCCTCCGGGGGCCGCCTGCGTCTGAAGCTGCGCATATTGCTGCGGGTGGGTTACGCCTTCGTGATACGCGACACGGTCTACGGTGAGACGACTATTGGTCACCCATTCGCCGCGCTCCTTCTCCTCGAAGGCAGGCGAATGCACTTCGGCGCCCGGGGTCGGCTCTCCGAGCTTGAAATCGTCGACATGCCCCCGAACTCCCTGAGCGCCGACGGGCTTGTCGGCCTCCCAGGGCGCGAAGGGCTTGTACGTGGTCTTCTCGACGAGCGCCTCCTTGACGCCCTGGGCGCGGAGCGACTCCTGGACGATCTGGGTTCGTCCCTGCACATCATGAATGCCGGCGGGCGCGCCGTCGGGGCTCGGCGTCTCCGGCGCATGCGCCTTTTCCATGGGGCGTCCGAGCGCCTTATGCGCATCGCTCGGCGACATGGTCTCAATATCCTCGATCGCCATGCCCTTCTGCTTCAGAAGAACCTTCTCTTCCGGCGTCGGGCGCAAGGGACGGCCCTCGCCGGTATAGTAGGAACCACCGAGCTTCTCGCCGACAGGTCCGGTCTGCTCATTGGCGCGAAACGTCACCAGCGGCTCGCCCCCGCTCACCAGCTTCCCGCTCGCGTCATGAACAGGCGGGCCATGGCCCTTGAGAATCTTCTCGTCAATGTCCTTCGCTTTCTCGTAATCGGACCGGGGCGCGACGACCTCGCCCGTCTGCGGATCCTTGAAGGGCGGCGGTCGGGTCGTTGACTTTCCGCCGATGTCCCAGCCCATATGCTCATCATGCTGCGTCTGAGCAGGCCCCATGTGCAAATCCTTGTTCACCGCGCCGCGCACGGCCTGGGGCAATACCTCCCCTTTCAGACCCCGGATCTCGAACAGATCATGATCGCCGCAGAACGGCTTTCCCGTCGCCTTGTCATGGACGATGCCGCCCCGGACCTCGATCAGCGGCTCGCCATGGGATCGATCCGGCTTTGACAGCATGCGCTCGACCTCGGCCTTCCGGTCGACGAACTCCTGCGTCCGCTGATTGAAGCGCGCCTTGAGCTCCTTAGGCAAATCGTCGACGCTGGCGTAGCCCTCCGGCAACTGCGGCTTGAAATAGCCGACCTTGCCGGCTCCATCGGCAGCGGCGCCGAGCTGGATATCGAGGTCGGTGATTGTCTTCATCTTGATGCCTTCGGGCTTTGGAACGCCCTCCCCGCTTTCCAACAGCGCTCGGGCGTCGGCATTCGTCGGCCGGACCTCGATCGTCACGGCATGTCTGTCGGCGATCATCTGCACATGCTTCTGATTGCGCTCGGGCATGCCGGCGAGCGCATCATCGAGTTGCGCCTTGTCGAGCTTGGCATCGGTGAAGCTCGTGTCCGGCGGCGTCGGGCTTTCGCCCACAGGCTGAGGCTTCCTTGTGTCCGCGGTCAGCTGCTTGACTTGCGCGAGCCGCTCCGCCTCGGTTTCGGCGAGGCGCTCCTTCAGGGCCTCGCCCCTGGCGACCAGCGCCTCTTCGCCCGCCTCCGCCGCTGCGGTCAGCTCTTTTTTCAGCGCGGCTTGGCCAATCGTGCCGGCGGTCATCTCTTCGACCGCCATCGCGCCCACGCTGTGAACGCCGTCGAGAAGGGCGCCGAGCTTGGCCGCGCCCGGCATCGCAATCCTGAGACGGTCCAGTGCGCGCGTCTCGCCGGCAGGCATGTTGGCCGCCTTGGTGAGATCAGTGGCTCCAGAGCCCTCGCCCAAAGCCTCCGGCAGCTTCTCGAGGCCCTGCTTCTTGCCTTCGCTGATCATCCTGGCACGCAGCCAAGATGGATCATCGACGGGATCGCCGTTCTTGCGGCCTTCCGCGATGATCTTGTCGCGAAGCCTGTCGAGTGCGGCCTGCTGTTTCTCGTCCAACGTGAACAGGTGTTTGATGGCAGCCGGTATCTCCTGCACGACTCCGCCGATGTTCTCCCGACCCGAGCGCTTCAATTCCTCGATGATCTTCCCGCCAAGCCACAACGGGTCATCGACGCGTTCGCCGCGTGCGCGTCCTTCGTCGATGAGGCGCTTCTTCCAGGCTTCCAGCTCGGCTTGTTCTTTCGGCGTCCCGGTGATCGCGTCTTTCCCGGCTTCGAAAACGTCCCCGATCATGCCCGATAACATATCGCCGGTCTGACGGAAGCCTTCCCCGACCGTATCGCCCGCCTTGCGGTACCACGTGTCCTTCTTCTGGCGGTCGAGCTCATCGGCGAGCTTCCTCTTGATGTCGTCCATGTCGCCAATGCCCTGCCCGGCAAGCTCCGCCGCGCGGTGGGTTATCTCCTTCAAGCGCGCCGCAGCTTCGGGATCGGCATTCTCCTCGATCATCTGGTTCAAGTCGTCGAGGGTCGTTGGCGGACCCAAGGGCGCGCGGGGGCCGGCGCCCTCGCTTCCCACAAGCGGCTCGCCGTCGGCGCCGGTCTCGATCAGGCCGTAGGGATCCAGCGGATCGGGTGGTGCCTCTCCGGCCGTCAACCCATCTCGAGTAAATCCCTTGTCAGGCAGGTTGAGGTCGCCGAGGCTATCCTTGTCGAGCGTGAGAGATGGGGGCGCTTCCAATGGCCCGAACTCAAGCGGCTCGGGCGGTTGCTCCGGTCCGCCGAAGCTCAAGGGCTCAGGCGCGCCCATGGGCCCGAAATCGAGCGGCTTGGGCGGACCGAGAGGCCCGTTCGACACGGACGGGTCAGGGCCGCCCCCGAAGGAGGGCTGGGGCCGAGAGCCACCGCCGGCATCGAAGCTATTGGCCCAAGGGGATGGCGAGAAGTCGAGGGGCGGAGGCGGCGCCTGCGGCAGACCGGCCGCCCAGTTGATCACAGGCGTCGGGGGTGGCGCGGCCGGTCCGGTGAACACCGCTGGCTGGGTCAGCAGCTCGGGCAGGGAGCTGACCTGGATCGCTGGCCCGCCGCCGAAGGAATCATCGCCGTCAAGGGGTGGGCTGCCATCCCCGAACGGGTAGCCGCCAGACGAAGAGCCGGGATCCTGGCCCGCGACCCAGCCCATACCGAGCCCGATCGGCGCCATGAGGCCTGCACCCACCCCGCCGCCGGTGGAGTCATACGCCACGCCGAGAAGGCTCAGTTCCGGCGCTCCATCGCCGTCGCCCACCAAGGGGTTGCGCAGCACGTCCGGTATGTGACAGCCCGGCTCTCCACGCACGCAGTGATCGGCGAGAGCCGCGATGGGGTGGAGCAGGTCGTTCAGCAGCGCGGCAAGCCCGATGAGGATCAAGGGCAGGGCGGCGCCCGGCCCACTCTTGCGCAACATGAAGGCAAGAAGAATGCACCCTCCGGCCACGGCAAGCTTCGCGCCCGCGCTCGGGATCAAGCCGCCGACGAGCAGTGCGACGGCACTGCCCATCATGCCCACCAGCATGGCGACGGACGCCTCGATCTCCTGTCCCTTGGTGGGCGCGACAGACCTGGTGAAGCTCGACCAGAGGCGCGAGAGAAGCGCCGCGATCACGCGCCCGATCAGGGACGGCACGGCGGCGAGAAAGCCGACTGCGACGGCCGCGCCGAGCCAGGGGGAAATGAACTGCATCGCAAGGAAGCTGATTGCGACGCCCCAGAGCAGATGCACCCGCGCCGCCGCGCCGTCCCGCTTGAACAGCATGGCGATGTTCTTCGGCGCGTTGTGTATCGCCTGCCAGAAACGCTCTTTGCCGACCGCCCGGCGAAAGCCGATCAGTCCAAAGAAGACGGTGCTCAGAATGCCGAAGAAAATGGTGTTGTTCAGAAGGCCCCCGAGGCCGCCTTGCGTGCCGCCGAACGCGCCGCTGAACAGCGTCAGCGACATCACGAAATTGAGGGCATACCCAAGCAGGGCGCCGACTATCGCGGATTGTACCGCCGCGCCACTATTCTGCTTAAGCCATCGCTTGACGGCGTTCCAGAACTGTGTGGGCTCGTTGGACTGCGTGCTCTGTGCCTCTGCAAGGGTCGCCGACATGACGTCCTTCCCGCCTAAGAATGGTTGCAGCCATGGCAGTAATGAGGCCGTATTTAGCGCCTTGGCACAAAAGTTGGCAAGCCACAGCGCGGCGAGCTCGGGCGGCGCGGTGGTCATCATCAGCAGGAGATCCGCAACCTGCGACGACCGCCCGGTTCACACGATTGATCACTCGCCCTGACCGGATGCGCTCCGGACGTTCAACTTGGACTATCAGAAGGAAAGCACGATGATCCTGATCTTCGTGCATAATCCAAACGACATCGACTTGCTTGGCTTCTGATCTGTTCTCTACCTGGATAGGGCAAATGACCCGATTTGGACACGTGTTTTCAATACTGTCGATACTCGGCGATATGGCAGCTCGGGCCAGGTCTGCGATCCTCCGCCGCGTCCCGGCAAATTCCAGAAAGCAAAGGGATGGAACTGGCGTCCGAGCAGCAACTCCACAAGGTACCATCCGCTAGAACGGTCGCACGGCTGATTACGACCGCGCGCGATCATTTGAGCAAGGCCGATACGGTGACGATCGCCGCCATCGAAGCGCGTGTGCCCATGATGGTGGAGGCACGGAGCCTGATCGACAGCTTCCATTCCATGGTCCGAAAGAAGATCGCCGATGATCTCGAACCATGGATCATCTCCGCAAGCAAAAGCCTCGTTGCATCCTTCGCCAGCGGCATTCTCCGCGACCGCGCCGCCGTACAAGCGGCGATCACTGAACCTTGGTCCAACGGGCAAACCGAAGGCCAGATCACGAAACTCAAGTTGGTGAAGCGGCAGATGTACGGCCGTGGAAAACTCGACCTTCTGCAGGCACGGCTGATGGCAACATGATCATCGAGATCGCGTCAGACCCCCGATTGTCATTGACAGGCCAGTTCGGCTCTACGCACTACCCCTCCCGGCAGTTCGCCGCTTTGGCCGCTTGATCGAATTCACATGGTCTCGTCCGGTTACTGGCCAAAATTTGCGACAGAACCAGTGCCTCCCTCCATTCCTACAACAGAATTGCACCATCAAATGCCGGATCAAGCACCAAGACCATCGGGCCGCCGAGGAGGCGCGGCTTCGGTCGCAAGCCTTCTCAGCCAATGAGACCGGTGTTTTCGGGTACTTTCACCTCCGGCATCGCGCCGATCAATATGCGGGCATACTCGCTTTTCGGAGCGTCGAAGATGTCGGCGCTGTCGCCTTGTTCGACGATTTCGCCGCGGTTGATCAAGGCCACGCGATTGCAGAGATATCGGACCACCGCGAGGTCGTGGCTGATGAAGAAATAGGTCAGCCCCAGGCGATCCTGCAGTTCGCACAAGAGATTGAGAACCTGTGCCTGCACCGATACGTCGAGCGCCGAGGTCGGCTCGTCGAGCAGCAGCAGTTCCGGTCCCGAGGCGAGCGCGCGCGCGATGCAGATACGCTGACGCTGGCCGCCGGAGAATTCATGCGGATAACGGGGGAGGTACTGCGGGCCAAGGCCGACGAGCGAAAGCAGCTCCGCGGCGCGGTCGCTGCGCTGCCTGCGCGTCATGCCAAGCGTCTCTTGGTGGATCAGCAGGGGCTCGGTGACGATGTCGTGCACAGACATGCGCGGATTGAGCGACGCGTAAGGATCCTGGAACACGATCTGTACGCGCGCGCGCAGTCGCCGCAGCTCAGCGTCGGAAAGTTTCCCGAGGTCCTGTCCCTGCACGCGGATGCTGCCCGAGCTCGGGGTTTCCAGATGCAGGATGGAGCGCGTCAGTGTCGTCTTGCCCGAGCCGCTTTCGCCGACGAGGCCGAAGCTTTCGCCCTTGCGCACGGTTAGCGAGACGTTCTTCAGCGCCTGGACATCGGCGGACTTGCCGAAGATGCCTCGACGTCCGGGATAAATCTTCGACACATTGTCGATTTCAAGCATGATGTCAGCCATGGACAAGCGCCTCCATCTCGGCGGTGCGGATGCAGGCGGCCGTGTGGCCGTGACCGACGGAAACCGACGCGGGCATGGCCGCAGTGCAGGCCGGCAGGGCGAACTGGCAGCGTGGTGCGAAGCGGCAGCCCGGCGGCGGGGTAAACAGGTTCGGCACCGAACCGGCCAGACCGCGAAGCTCGCCGCGCTTGGTGTCCCGGGTCGGGATCGCCGACATCAGGGCACGCGTATAGGGGTGGACAGGATCGCCGATCACCGCCGCGACCGGCCCGCTTTCAACGATGTTTCCCGCATACATCACCGCGACATGACTGCATGTTTGGGCGACGACGCCGAGGTTGTGGGTGATGAGCACCACCCCCATGTCGAAATCCTTGACGCTGTTCTTGATGAGCTCGAGAATTTGTGCCTGCACGGACACGTCGAGCGCGGTCGTCGGCTCGTCGGCGATGAGAAGGTCCGGACGTCCGATCAGGGCCATGGCGATCAGCACCCGCTGGCGCATGCCGCCGGAGAATTGATGCGGATAGCTGTCGAGCCTGGCCTGCGCGTTGGGTATGCCGACGCGTGCCAGCATTTCGCCGGCCAGCTTGCGTGCGGCTTTGCGGCGCGCGCGCCGGCTGGCATCGGGCGGGCAGCCGAGCACGCCAGGATCGTGTTGCGCAGCGGCCAGCGCCACGTCGACGAGTTGCTCGCCGATGCGGAAGGCGGGGTTGAGATTGGTCGTTGGGTCCTGGAAGATCATGCCGATGCGCTTGCCGCGCAGCCGCTGCATCTCGGCTTGACTGAGTTTCAGAAGATCCTGTCCTTCGAGCACGATCTCGCCGGCGGTGTAGCGGGCTGGCGGCGACGGCTGCAGGCGCGAGACGGATAGGCCCGTCAGCGACTTGCCGCAGCCGCTTTCGCCGACGAGTCCCCAGATCTCGCCTCGCTTCACGGTCAGGTTGATGCCGTTTAGGACATGCGCCTGACCGTCGAAGCTCGACATCTTGAGATGCAGATCGCGGATGGAAAGGAGAGGGGTGGTCATGTCAGCGCCTCGCCTTCGGGTCGAGAACGTCGCGCAGGCCGTCGCCGAGAAGATTGAAGCCGAACACGGCCAGGAACATCGCCATGCCGGGCGCCATCGCCGTCCACCAGTAGTCCGGCATGTAGGAACGCGACACGGAGAGCAGCGTGCCCCATTCGGGCGTCGGCGGGCGAACACCGATGCCGATGAAGCCGAGGCCGGCCACGGTGAGGATGGCGAAGCCCATGTCCAGCGACATCTTGACGATGATGGGCGAGACGACGTTGGGCAGGATATGGCGGAAGAGGATGCGCCTGGGCGTGGCGCCGAGTGCGCGTGCGGCGGTCACGTAGACCTCCTCGCGCGCCGCGAGCACCTCGCCGCGCACCAGCCGCGCATAGCCGGGCCACCATGATAGCGCGATCGCGATTACCATGTTGCCGAAGCCCGACCCGAGGGCGGCGGCAATGGCCATAGCAAGGATCAACCCAGGAATGGTCAGCGTGAGGTCGGTCAGCCGCATCAGCACCTCGTCCACCCAGCCGCGGGCAAAGCCGGCGACGGCGCCGACAAGCGTGCCGATCGCCGAGCCGATGAGCACGACGCCGAAGCCGGCGAGCACCGACACGGTGGTGCCGGCCATGACGAGCGAAAGCACGTCCTGGCCGAGCTCGTTGGTGCCGAAGGGATGGGTCGCGGAAGGCGGCAGGAAACGGGCTGGCGTATCGACGCCGCCTGCGACGTGTTCGGGGTAAGGTGCGAGCACGGTGCCAAAAATGGTGAAGAAGATCACCACCGCGACGATGCCCGCGCCGAGCAGAGACAGCCTGCTCTGCGAGAAGCGGAACAGGGCGCGGCGCAGCCTGTCGCTGCGGGGCGTGGCGGCATCACCCGCGGCGTTTTGCTCGATCGCGGTCATGAGTAGCGGACCTTCGGGTTGATGACGCCGTAAAGCACGTCGATGACGAGATTGGCGATGACGAAGAGCAGGCCGATGACCAGGGCCACGCCGATCACCGGCATCATGTCCTGCGAGACGATGGCCTTGGTGGCATAGAGGCCGAGACCAGGCCAGTCGAACACGGTCTCGACCAGCACGGTGCCGCCGAGCAGCCAGCCGAAATAGAGGCCGATCACGGTGAGCGTGGCCGAGACCGCGTTGCGGGCGACGTATTTGGTGATGATTTTGGTGGACGGCAGACCGAGCGCGCGGGCGGTCATCACATAGTCCTGCTGCATCACCTCGATGGTCGAGGAGCGCATCATGCGCATGATCGTCGCAAGCGGCGAGAGCGACATCGCGATGGCCGGCAGCGTGAGGTGGCGAAGCGCCATGATGAAGGCCGTCCAGTTGCCGGCGACCAGGGAGTCGATGGTCAGGAAGCCAGTGATCTTGGGCGGCGGAATGACGACGATCGGCAGGCGTCCGCCGAGCGGCAGCCACATGAGCCACATGGCGAAGCACAGTTGCAGCAGGAGCCCCAGGAAGAAGCGCGGCATGGAGATGGCGCCGATGGCACCGACCTGCGCAAGATAGTCCGGCCAGCGGTTGCGCCAGACGGCGGTCACGAGGCCGAGCGGAATTCCGACCGCCACGGCGATGAACATCGCCGCGAAAACGAGTTCCAGGGTGGCGGGGAGGTAAGCGGCGATATCGGCGGCGACGGGACGGCGGGTAAGCAGCGAAGTTCCGAGATTGCCATGGACAAGGCCGGAAACATAAATCGCGTACTGCTCCCAGATCGGCTTGTCCAGGCCATACTCCGTGGCCAGGGCCGCGACTTCGGCTTTCGTGGCGTTCGGGCCGGCGGCGAGCGAGACCGGATCGCCCGGCAGAATACGGGCAATGGCGAACATGATGATCGTCAGCCCGACGATCACCGGTATCAGCAGCAGAAGCCGCCACAGGATGAAACGCAGCATTGCCGATGTCCTCCCCTCGGGCCTTGACGGGCCCGGAGGCCCGCCAAATATTCGATTGTCGTATCGCGCGGCTTCAGCCTCAGCCGCAAAATCGCAACGATCCTGGCCGGAACCGGCTTAACCGAGCGACAGGCCCCAGGCCTCGATCGCATTGGAGGCGACCGGCGTGAAGTGATAGTCCTTCACGTTGTCGCGCATGGCTAGCTTGCGGCGCTCCAGTACGCCGAAGACGTCCGGCGCATCCTCCACGACCTTCTTCTGGAAGTCGCCGTAGATCGCCACGCGCTTGGCCTGATCGATCTCCTTGCGTCCGGCCTCGATCAGGGCGTCGACTTCCGGATTCTTGTAGACGGCGTTCTGCCAGCCGCCGTTGCGCGACGAATGATAGGCCGCATAGGCGATGTTGTCCGGATCGCCGTAGTTCGCCGTCTGATAGACGGGGAACAGGTCCGGGAAGGTTTCGGCCGACTTGCAGGCGGTCACCATATCGGGCCAGTTCATCGGCACGATCTCGAGGTCGATGTTCAACTGCTTCAGGCTGTCGAGCATGATGAGGGCCCAGCGGCGCTGCTGCTCGAGGCCCGAGACGTGGAACATCTTGAGCGTGAACCCGCCCTCCGGCTTCGCCGACTTCGCCATGTACTCCTTCGCCTTGGCGAGATCGGTGCCATAGGCGACGAGATTGGCGTCGAAGCCGAGAATGCCGTTCGGCAGCGGGCCCTTCATCAGGTCGGCATAGCCGGCGGCGTCGAGGATCGCCTGGTAGTTGGTGGCGTAGGAAATCGCCTTGCGCAGGTTGACGTCGGCGCAGGGGCCGCTCTGCGTGTTCATCTTGATCGAGAAGGTGCGGTATTCCGGCTCGATGATGCTGACGACGCCGGGGGCGTCCTTCAGGGCGTCCATATCCTCGCTGGTCAGGTCGGTGGCGATGTGCGCCTCGCCGCGCTGGATCATCAGCCGCTGCGTAGCGGTTTCACGCACGATCTGCCAGATGACGCCTTCAAGGTTGCCGCCGCCGGCCTGCCAGGCTTCCGGAGCACGGGCGAGCTGGTAGAGCGTCCCGACCTCGGCGCGGGCCACGGCGAAGGGACCCGAGCCGGCGGCGTTGGTCATGAGATAGGTCTCGCCATTGTCGCTGCCGAGATTGGCCTCGACCACCGCTTTCTCGACGACGAAGATCCACGGCAGCACCTGCAGGAACGGCGCGAAGGGAGCCGTGAGCTTGAACTTCACCGTGTTCGCGTCGACCGCCGTCGCGCCCTCGGCGGTGACGATGTCGCGGATCATCCACGAATTGCCCTTGGCCAGCTTCAGTGCGCGGCCGAAGGAATAGACCACGTCGTCGGCGGTGACGGCATTGCCGGAATGGAACTTCGCGGCCTTGTTCAGGACGAACGTGTACTCGGTTCCGTCGGGGCTGGTCGTCCAGCTCTCGGCGATGCCCGGCGCGGGCACCGGAGGGTTGCCCGAGATGCGCACGAGCGGGTCATAGACGTTGCGCAGGAAGAAGGACGCGGAATAGCCCGTCGCGGTGTGCGGGTCGAAATTGGGGATGTCCTGGCCGGCGGCGATGATCAGGACGCCGCCCGACTGGGCGAAGAGCTGACGCGGGAAAACCGAAGTGGCGAGGCCGACGCCGGCGAGGGCCAGCAGGCCGCGCCGCGAGATGTTGAACTGGTCAGAGGTCATTGCATTGCTCCTGTCGAGTGTCTGGTCGTCATTGCAAATGAGCGGCGCCAGTTGGCCTGGCGCCGCCGGATCTCGATGGGGCGGTCAGGCCCAGGCCACGTTCTCCTGCGGCGCTACCGTTCCCGAGGTTCCCGGTTCGTGGCGATAGTTGAGCGACACATGATCGGGCGTCACGAAGCCAAGCGCTAGGTCGCGGGAGATCGCTTCCGGGGAACGCTCGGCAGAGTTGCCGTAGCCGGAGCCGCCGGCGAGCACGAGCTCGACCACCTGGTCGGTCCGGTGCAGCGACACCAGTTCGCCGGTACCGCAATCGCGCAACACGCGACCGTCGGTGGAGAGCACGCGCCCGCGCGCCCCGCCGCCGGCCTTGCCGCCGAACAGACCGTCGATCGGATTGTCGACGCCTTCAGGGTAGACCGAAATCAGCATCTCCAGTCCGTCCGCGTCACGCTTGCGGAAGCGCACGACCTGGCCGAGGCCGCCGCGCATCCTGCCGGCGCCGCCGCTGTCCGCCCGGAACGCCTTCTCCAGCACCAGCACGGGCACGCGGCTTTCCATTAGCTCGATCGAGGTGTTGGCGGCCGAGGTCGGCCAGAGGAGTGAGGAATGGCCGTCGCCGCGCTCCGAGCCGCCCTGGCCGCCGCCGCAGAAGAGCATGTCGGAATAGAATTGCCCGTCCTTGGTCTGGCCGTAGACGTTTGCGGCCACAGCGAGTCCGGTGAAGGACTGGACCATATCCGGTGAGGCCGAGGAGAGCGCGGCAAAGATGTTCGGCGCAAGATACCAGCCGGTGCGTGTGCGCAGGTTCACCGCCGCAGGATAGGTCGGGTTCAGGATGGAGCCTTCCGGCGCCGTCACCGTGAACGGTCGATAGCATCCGGCATTGCCTCGCACCGTCGGTGTGAGCATGCACTTCAGCGGGTAGGTCGCATGCGCCGCCGTGTAGTTCAGCGTGGAGTTCAGGCCGCCCTGTGGCAATTGCGGCGGGGCGCCATCGAAATCGACGGTGATGGTATCGCCTTCGACCTTCACGAGAACCGGATAGCTGATCTTCTCGCCTAGCGGGTTGTTGGTGATGACAGAGCGGTATTCGCCATCGGGCAGCGCCCGGATCGCGTCGCGCATGGCCTTTTCGGACAGACCTTGCACGACTTCTGCCAGCGCGCCCAGGTCATGCATTCCGTAATCGTGCATGAAGGCTTCGAGACGCTCGGCGCCCAGCGCGTTGGCCGCGACAAAGGAGAAGATGTCGCCGAGAACCTGTTCGCCGTTGCGGACATTCTGGCGGATGAGCTGGATCAAAGTCTCGTTGGGCTTGCCCGCCTCGAAGATCTTCATTGGCGGGATCTGCAGCCCTTCCTCGTAGATTTCGCGGGCATGAAGCGAGTCCTTGGTGCCGCCGATATCCGAGACGTGGCCGACCGTGCCCATCAGGCCGACAAGCTGGCCGTTGCGGAACGCCGGCGTGACGATAGCGATGTCGAAGAGGTGGCCGGCACAGAGCCAGGGGTCGTTAGTGATCAGCACGTCGCCGGGCTTGAGCGTCTGCGCTGGGTAACGCGCCAGCAGCGCCTTTACGGCACGCGGAAGCGTCAGGTTGAAGACCGGCATGGCCCGCGGGCTATGGGCCAGCGTCTCGCCATCCTTGTCGAGGAGTTCGCAGGCAAAGTCCTGCGCCTCGGCAATGACCAGCGAGAAGGCGGTCCTGCACACGGTCAGCCACATCTCCTCGACGACGTTGACGAGGCGCGACCACATGATCTCGAGGCCGATCGGATCGCCCTTGATACGCGCCACCGCTTCGGCCCGCGACATCTCCGCGGTGACGACGGCGTCAACAGCCTTGAGTGCGCCCACCTGGACGCAAAGATTCTGGCCGGCGTCGATCGTCACGCTGTCCGACGGACCGATGACGGTGGTGGATTCCCGCTCCTCGATGATGGCTGGTCCGGGGATGTTGTCACCGGTCCGCAGCGCATAGCGATCATACACGGCAGTCTTGAACTCGCCTTCGTCGAACCAGCAGGTGCGGTGACCCTTGACGCGGTTGGCGGCATCGCCGCCGCCTGTTGCACCCGTCAGCGAAAGTTGTGGCGTGGGGCCGGCGACGCGGACGCGGAAGTTGACCGACTCGAAGCGCGCGCCCTCGAAAGGCTCAGCATAGCGAGCCGAATAGGCGCGAACAAAGGCCTCGCGGATCGCCGGCAGGTCGGCTTCGCCGAGCGTCGTTGCGGGCAGCGGCACGCTGATGTCGTGCATCTGGCCGACAAGCCGCATGTCCGCGCTGCGCTCGACCACAGTGTCCTTCGCCTCGATGCCCGAGCGGGTGAGATGGTGGCGTCCCTCGTTCTCGAGATCCGTCAGCAGCGTGTTAACCGCCTCGGCATCGAAACCTGGCTTCAATTCCACGCGCAGCGAACGCACGCCCTCGAAGGACAGCGGTGCGGCGAGGAAGCCGAGCGCGGAGGCCGCGCCCGATGCCGGGGGGATCAGAACGGAGCCGATGCCCATGGCGCGCGCCACGTCGACCGCATGGGCCGGACCGGCGCCGCCGAAGCCGACCATTGAGTATTCGCGCGGATCCTTGCCCCGTTCCACGAGGTGGACGCGCGCAGCCGACGCCATGCTCTCGACGACGACCTTATGGATGCCGAGCGCGGCCACTTCGATCGACAGCCCCAGCGGCGCCGCTACGCGCGCAATCGCGGCGCGGGCGGCGGCGAGGTCGAGTTTCATGCGGCCGCCGAGGAAGAAATCGGGGTCGTAATAGCCGAGCGTCAGATTTGCGTCGGTGACCGTCGGCTGCTTGCCGCCCATGCCGTAGCAGGCCGGACCGGGATCGGAACTGGCGGAATGCGGGCCGACCTTCAGCAGGCCGACGTCGTCGATGGCGGCGATCGAGCCGCCGCCGGCGCCGATCTCGATCATCTCGATCACCGGCGCCTTGATCGGCAGGCCGGAGCCCTTGACGAAGCGGTGGACGCGCGCGGCCTCCATCATCGGCGAGATTTCAGCGCGGCCGTTCTCGATCATGCAGGCCTTGGCGGTGGTGCCGCCCATGTCGAAGGAGATGACGTCCGAAAGCCCGGCGACCTGGCCAAACAGCGCGGTCGCCAGCCCGCCACCCGCCGGGCCGCTTTCCAGGAGCCGGATCGGAAAGTCGCGCGCGGTCTCCAGCGACATAAGCCCGCCGGCGGAGTGCATGAGCCGCAGCGAACCGGTGAAACCGGCACTGCGCAGGGACCGTTCCAATTTGGTCAGGTAGCGGTGCATCAAAGGCTGCACGAAGGCGTTGGCGCAGGTGGTGACCGTGCGCTGATATTCGCCCATTTCGGCCACAACCTCGCTCGACAGCGAAATCGAGAGTTCGGGAAAGGCGGCGCGGATGATGTTGGCGGCGCGGCGCTCATGCGCAGCATTGGCGTAGGAGTGGATGAAGGCGATGGCCACGGCTTCGCAGCCTTGGGCGACCAGCGCCTTCGCCGCGAGCAGGACCTCCGCCTCGTCAAGCGGCGTTTCCACGTCGCCGGCCGCCGTCATGCGCTCGCCGACCTCGAGGCGCAGGTCACGGCTGACCATCGGGTCGGGGAACGAGACGAACAGATCATAGATGTCGTAGCGCTGCTCCGTTCCCATTTCGAGCAGGTCGCGGAAGCCGCGGGTCGTGATCAGCCCGACCGGCGCGCCTTTGCGCTCGATGACGGCGTTGGTGACCAGCGTGGTGCCGTGAACGATCTCGCCGACATCCCTATGGCTGATGTTCTGCAGGTCAAGCAGTTCCTGCAGGCCAAGCAGCGCGGCCTGGGAAGGGTCGTGAGGCGTGGTCAGCCGCTTGTGCAGCGTTACGGAGTGGTTCTTGCGGTCGTAGAGCACGAAGTCGGTGAAGGTCCCACCGATATCGAAGCCTACGCGCCAGCGGTTGGTCAGATCGCTCATTCCTTGACGTCCTTTTCTTCAAATCCGGGGAGCGACGAATGCGCTGTCGCCTAGGTCTGCGGCAATGCGGGCTGCACCCGTCGCGAGGGCAGCGATCATCTCGTTGCGGCCTTGGGTATCGACAAGGGCATGCGGGTAGACGATGCAGAGGCTGACGGCCTCGTAGGTGAGGGGGTCCGCGACGGCGATCGCGATCGCATCGACGCCCGGCGTCGCCTCCTGGCTCGAATGGGCGAACCCTTGGTGCCGTACCGTTGAGAGTTGCGCGGGCAGGTCGGCCAGTGCGCCGTGGCCCGCATAAAGCGCAAGCACTTCTTCTTCGCCGAGCCGAGCCAGCAGCGTGCGGCCGGTCGCGCTGAGGTGGGCGGGCAGCCGCCGGCCGATGTTGCTGACGACGCGAAGCGCGTTGGTGCCCTGGAAGTCGACGACGGCCGTCACCTCCCGGCCGTCCCGCACCGAGATGTATCCGGTGTGGCCGAATGTATTGCTGGCTTCCGCCACCACTTCGCTGGCGCGGCCGATCAGCATCGAGGAGCGACGGTAGGCAGCCGCGAGGTCAAGCATCAGGCGGCCCGGCCGGTGCCGGTGGGAGTCGCCGATCGTCTCCAACATGTTGGCTTCCCGCATGGCCTTGAGCAGGCGGGAGGCGTTGGCCTTGGGCATGCCAAGTCGCTTCACAACGTCGGAGACGGTGAGGTCGGGGCACTCCGTGCCGAAACATCTCAGCACGTCCGCGGCATTTTGCAGGACCGACATTGCTCCTCCCGTCGTTCCATTAAATGGAACTTAAGTTCCGATTAATGGAACTAGAGGATGGATTGCCTTGAAGTCAAGCGAAAAAATGCACGGCATTCGCCGCCCAGGGCGGCGCATACTTCCGTAAGGTAAGACCGCAAAGCTTCGCCATCTCCAAGGCCGGGGGCCGGAGGGGCGGGTGCCGTTAGGTCAAGAGACTGTTTTTGTGGGCGAAATCGCCTCAGGCGCCGCCACGCATCTCGACCAGTCGGGCCAACAGGCTGGCGCCGACGGGCAGGATCGTGTCGTCGAAAATAAATCCGGGATTGTGCAGCGGCACGGTGCCGTCATGGCCCAGATTGAAGAACGCTCCGGGCACGACGCGAAGGAGGTCGGCCATATCCTCCGATCCCATCGTCAGATCCGCGTTCGGCTGCGCCTTTTCGCCGATGATGTCGCGCGCGACCTCGATGAGGTTGTCCACCCGCTCGGGATCGTTCGAGAGAACGTCGAAGACGTTACGGATATCGGCGGTGATCTCGATCTCGTGAGCCAGCGCGAAGCCGGCGCAGAGCTTACGTATGCGCGTTTCGATCATGGCGCCGTCCGTTTCGTCGAAATAACGGAACGTGCCGCGCAACACGGCGGTCTCCGGAATGACATTATAGGCGGAGCCGGCATGGAACTGGGTGACGGAGACGACGGTGGCATGGGTCGGGTCGCTATTGCGCGAGACGATTTCCTGCATTTCCTTCACCAGGCCCGAGCCGATGGCGATCGGATCGCGGCTGGCTTGCGGCATCGCCCCATGGCTGCCACGGCCGTGCAGGGTGATGTCGAAGAAGCTCGCACCGGCCTGCGCCTTGCCCGGCCGGATCGTCAGTTGGGAATGCCCTTGATAGGGCGAATTGTGCATGCCGTAGAGTTCGTCGCAAGGGAAGCGCTCGAACAGTCGGTCCCGCAGCATGGCCCTCGCACCACCGAGCCCTTCCTCGGCGGGCTGGAAGATCAGCACCGCGCGCCCCGCGAAGTCGCGCGTCCCGGCGAGATAGCGCGCCGCGCCGAGCAGCATGGTGGTGTGTCCGTCATGGCCGCAGCCGTGAAACACGCCGGGGTTCTTCGACGCATAGGGCAGGTTTGTGAGTTCCTCCATCGGCAGGGCGTCCATGTCGGCCCGCAGCCCGATGGAGCGTCCGGGCCGTGCTCCCTCGATCACGCCCACCACACCGGTTCCACCGATCCCACGCGCGACGGTGATGCCCCAGCCCTCCAGCAGTTCGGCCACTCGCTGCGAAGTGCGATGTTCCTCGAACCCAAGTTCCGGATGCTGATGGAAATCCCGGCGTATCGTGGTGAGATCGTTGGCAAACTGGGCGATCTGGTCAATCACGGGCATGGCGAACCGTCTTTCGGGCTTTGGCCAGTCTGTCGCACCTGTGTCTTGTGAAGGCAAGCTTTCGTCCCACGGCGCGTTGGCACGGGCGCGGCGGCAGCGTTCGCGCCCTCACCAGTTCTCGGGCAGCTCTACCGTACATAGCGCGTTTGAGCGTCTTGAGCCGGTTGATCTGTCCTTCAGCTTGCCCATTGCTCCAAGGCAATTCGATGGCGTTGTTGACCGCATCGATGTCTCTGCGTAGGACGCGGGCGAACCGCATGATCGGAATTAGCTCGGAGTCGATTGCGTCATCGATCCACGTATCCATTGGTACCGATTTCTTGCCGCGAAGTTTGCCGTTGAAGCGCATGGCCAGGCGTCTCATCATGGTGAAAGCGTCAGATCCCTGCTTCAGGCCCTCGACCTTCCTTGCCTGCCGTTCGGTTAGCAGGGCTCTTGGCTTGATGCATAGTGCCGCTGCAATCACCGGCTAGATCACATGACCGGTTTCCGGATCCCGAATCGGCTCCAGATTCAACGCGGGAGGCGGAATGTCGTCGGCCTGTTCTCTTTCGGCGCGTCGCCAAGCTCCCAGAAGACGCTCAAGGTTAGCAAAGCTGCCAGTGTAGCCGCACCAGTTCGGCCGCCCGCTGGCTTTTGTGGAAGGCAACATTGTCGAGAATGACGACGTCGCCCGGCTTGAGTTCCGGAGCGAGTTGGGTCTCGATATAGGCTTCGCCCCACTCAGCGCCACGCAGGCAAGGAGCCCCGAGTACTGCATTGGATGACTAGGTCGATACTCTGCGGGCCTTCGCAGGCGAGGAGAACGTAATACCCCGCCTAATTGCCTGGCCTGTGGATGTCAGCAAGGAATCTCTCGTCGAGATACTGCCGCGCAACCTGGCATGTGGCGGCGCAGTATGCGTGCTTCAGCGCGCCAGTCAGATCGGACTCGGGATGAGAACCAAGCCAGGCGAAGATATGAAGTCGACGAAGCATGACGAGGTCGGGTATTGCGCGAATGTCCTCCTCGGCGAGTTGCCGAATCTGCTGATACCCGGTCAGCCAGGCCTGGACGATGTCATCGACTTTCGGCAGATGCTCGATGAACGTCGTGCTGGAACATAGGTCCCACAGAAACCAGCTTGCGCCGCAGTCGTCGAAATCAATGACCCAAATGCGGCCGTCCGGGTCGATCATCAGATTGGCGGCCCGCAAATCGCAGTGAACAAGACCACCCCGATCGGCGGAAACCGGATATGCGCCGAGACGTTGGCGAATGCGCTGCTCGGTCCTTTCCAACAGAATCCGGCTGTCCAAGTCGAGCCCAGGTCCTGCCCGCCAATCACCCCATTCGGCGTCCTTTCCAAGGATTGTATCAAGATCCCAGGTTCTGCGAACGAAGCCCGTCGGCCGCTTCCAATTCTTCCCATGCTGATGGAGTTGCGCGGCGATCCTTCCGACCACACTGTAGGACTGCGTGTCGTGATCGCTCAATTCGCCGCCCGGAACATATTCGAACATCGCGCAAACACGCTGCGTCCCATCGACCGCAAAGCACGCCATCGAGCCGCCGTTTCGGGTCGGGAGCACTTCGGGCGTATCAACCGCGGCATCCCGGCGCAGGGCTTCGATCCATGCGAGTTCCGAACGAACGGACGCTTGCCGCTTCGCATTCGTCAAATATATGCGCAGGATTCCGAAGGGCCGCTCTCCTTCGACGATGAAGGTTGCGTTTTCGGATAGGCTGATCAGGCGCGGCATTGCCCCGGCCGGCAGGTCGTAATGCTTCAGCGCCGCGACGGCGTGGCGACGATAGATTTCAATATTCCTGTCACGCGTGTCCATGGTCCGTGGTCTCGCTGTTGAACGACCATTTCGATCGGTTTGATTTCAGTGCAGGGGAAGAAGGCCGGTAATCGGCGACCCTGGGCGCCTTCGCTGGCGACTTTGCGGGTTTCGCTTGTTCGCCATCACGCTACCCGGTCATGACCTGGCGCGGCCATTGGTTTGGCCAGATTCCGGACCAGGAGCTCCTGTTTGGCGAAGCCAAACCCGTTATCTGCCAGAAATCCTTGAATGGAGCCGCCCTTTGAACGCATGCTCTCAAGCGTATCCGCAAGGTATGACGGGGGCGCATGGCGCGGTGCGTCCCCCAGAATTTCAGGGGGAACCGCCATCTGGCGATAGAGGTTACGGACGCGATCCTCGAACTTACTGCCGAGAATCTTTTCACTGGCGCCGTAGTCGTCAAGCATCCTTTCCTGTTCGAGGCCTATGGTCGCATGCACCAGCGCCACCAAAAGGCCCGTTCGATCCTTGCCTGCCGTGCAATGCACAAGGACCGGTTCCTCGCTCGCTTCGCTCAGGATCTCCATGACCCGCACCAGTTGATGGACGTGTTCGTCCAAGATCAGCCGATAGAGTGCCGAAAGGCCAGGAAACGTCCTGAAGTCGCGTTCGAAAAGCCTGTCCTCGAAGATCGGGATACGTTCATACCGCACCATGCGTCGATCGATCTTGTCGGGCGCGCCATCGGCCTCGCGCACGTCCCGCAGGTCGATGACCGTACGCACCCCAAGGCGCGAAAACTCCTGCATGTCAGCGGGAGTGAGCGCATTCAAGGCATCCGATCGGTAGAAGCGTCTTTCGAGCAGCCACCCGCCATTCGCAAGGGGATAACCGCCGGCATCACGCGCGTTGAAGGTGCCTTCCTTGAGAATGCGGCGAACATTCGCAATGGGCGGATGGTAGTAACGTTCTGCTGTCATATCCTTCTTTCCGGTTGAGGGTCGGCGACCCAGTTCCCGCTCGCGCGGCAAACCGATCCCGCATTTGTGTCGGGGCCGCAGGCAGCGAGCGCCGCCAGGTCAGCCTTGAGCGGCAATCTCCAGGAACGATCCGCCCTCGGTCAGCGCCGACATCAATGCCGGGTCGGGTTCGCGATCGGTGATCAGCGACATGCGGGGGGTCCAGCCAGACAGCAAGACCAGCGCGCGCTTGCCAAATTTGCCATGATCGGCAAGCACGACCCCCTGGTCGGCATTGCGAAGCATTGCGGTATAAACCTCGCCGACGCCCAGCATGGCTTCGGAGACGCCGTCGGGGTTCAGCCCCGAAGCCCCTATGATTGCTGTCGGCGCGCGATATCGGTCGAGAGCGCGAATGGTCTCGGGGCCGCAAACCATCCCTTCCTGCTGCTCGAAGATGCCGGGCAGCAGCATCACCTCGATCAGGGGGTTGCCCGCCAGCTCCGCCGCGATCGGGTAGGCGGGCGTGACGACCGTTAGCCGATGCCCGATTTCGCGCAGCGTCCTTGCGAATTGCACCATGGTGGCGCCGCCGCCCAAGAGCAAGGCCTCCTCCCTTGCGTAGCGATCGACCGCGGCACGGGCGATCGCCCGTCGCTCCGATATGTTCAGCAGGAGACGTTCATTCAGCGCGGGCTCGAAACGGTTAGCTGCGCTGACCGCCCCGCCGTAGGTGCGGTTCAGCCGGCCCATTTGATCGAGTTCGGTAAGGTCGCGCCGAACAGTTTCGGCCGAAACTCCCAGTTCTTCGGCCAATTGATTCACCCGCAAGGCCGGATTGGCCTCCAGTGCGGACAATATCTGGTCGTGGCGCAATTCCTTGCGCGATTTGGCGGTTCTCACAGTCGCATTTCCCACACCGAGTTGACCACAGTCACAGGTTTGCAAATTGGATCTCAGGTGACAAGCTATCATAAAATGCCCGACATCCAACATTTTTTTGTTGCATACCGGAAAGAAGAATGTCAGGTTGGAGGCAGATGGAGGTGTGCCTTGTTCGATTATGGATTTTTCAAGTTCGATTCGAAGGCCGAGTTACTCGACAAGGCGATCGAGTATTGGAATCCAGGCAAAACCAAATTCTGGCGCGATGCCGGGATCGACTTGGTGATCGACCGGCGGGAAGGCTATTTCCTGTACGACATGTCAGGGCGGAGGTTGATTGATCTCCACCTCAATGGCGGGACTTACAATTTCGGTCACCGCAATCCGGAACTCGTCGCCACGCTGAAGTCGGCGCTCGATTATTTCGACATGGGAAATCACTGGTTCCCGTCAGTTGCGCGCGCAGCCTTCGCCGAAAAGCTGGTCAAGACCGCGCCCGGAATGAAATATGCGATATTCGGTGCCGGCGGTGCCGAGGCCGTGGAAATCGCTCTGAAAACTGCCCGGCATACCACGAAGCGCCGCAAGATCGTGTCGATCATCAAAGGCTACCATGGCCATTCCGGCCTGTCGGTCGCCACCGGCGACGAGCGGTTTTCCAAGCTGTTTCTGGCGGACCGGCCTGAGGAATTCATCCAGGTTCCGTTTAATGACGTCGACGCGCTGGAACGCGTGCTGCGCGGTCGCGACGTCGCTGCCTTTATCATCGAGACGATCCCGGCCACCTACGGATTCCCATTGCCGAATGACGGCTATCTCAAAGACTGTCAGGAGCTCTGCCGCCGGTATGGCACCCTCTACATCGCCGATGAGGTGCAGACCGGCCTGATGCGGACCGGCGTCATGTGGGGCTGGCAATCTTATGGCCTGTCGCCGGACATGTTCGTCACCGGCAAGGGCCTGGGCGGCGGCATCTACCCGATATCCGCCTGCGTCGTGACCGAACAATGCGGCGCCTGGCAGCACGAAGACGGCGCCGCGCACATCTCCACGTCAGGCGGTTCCGAACTGGGCTGCGTCGTCGCCCACCAGGTTATTGACATGCTCCAGCGCCCGGAAGTCGTGGCCAATGTGCATTCCGTCGCCGACTATTTCCGCCGCGCCCTGACCGCGATCATGGCGGCGAACTCCGACATCTTTGTAGGTATACGCCAGCGAGGCGTGATCCTGGGCCTGGAGTTCGACCATCCAGAGGGCGCCGTCGCCGTCTCGCGCGCGCTGTATGAACACGGAGTCTGGGCGATCTTCTCTTCGCTCGACAAGCGGGTGTTGCAGTTCAAGCCGGGCTTGCTGCTGGATTCGATCACCTGTCAGGAAATCGTCGACCGGCTGGAAGCCGCGATGCCGCGTGCGCGCAGTCTTCTGCGTACCTCGCGCCGCGCCGCCTGATCCGGGGAAAAGGAAAGCATATGCTACCTCACGAAGACGCGCCGCGCCTTGCCGTGCCGGACCGGGCGTTAGCCATAGCGCGGATGAAGCTCGACAGGGCCGGCTGGGCTGTACGCACCTATGCCCGCTACGATCGAGCGGCGGTCATGAAGATCGCCCGTAGTGTCGCCGAAGCGGCACACCAGGCAGCGCAGACCTATGCCGAATGGGCGGTGCGTGAGAGCGGCATGGGTGTGGTCGAACACAAGAGGCTGAAGAACGAGCTTTCGACCCATCCCTTGGTGGATTTCTACGCCGAAATGAACCTGGTCGATCCCCGCGTCGACAGCGAACGCAAGATGGTGGAGATCCCGAAGCCAGCCGGCGTGATCCTGGCGCTGACGCCCGCCACGAATCCGGTCTCGACGCTGTATTACAAGACCATCCTGGCAGTGCTGAGCCGCAATGCCGTGATTTTCAGCCCCCATCCGATGGCGAAAGAATGCTGCCGCGACGCCGCCGAGCGGCTGGAAGCCGCTGCCGTGGCCGCGGGCGCCCCCGCGGGGCTAATCCAGTGCATCGAAGAACCGTCTGTTCCACTGGTGCAGGCGCTGATGGCCTCACCCAACGTACAGGTGATCCTGGCGACGGGCGGTAGTGCGATGGTGCGGGCGGCCTATTCCTCGGGCAATCCGGCGATCGGCGTCGGGCCTGGCAACGCACCCGTCTATGTCGACCCCAGCGCCGACCAGAACGCGGCAGCCCAGCGGATCGTGAGCAGCAAGGCCTTCGACAATTCCGCTCTCTGCACGAACGAAAGCGTGCTGATCGCGTTGGACGAGAACCGCCAACGGCTCGAGCGCGGATTGCGGGCCGCGGGTGGGCATATCTGCTCGGAGACCGAGGTCGCGAAGCTGCGCGATTGGCTTTTTCCACACGGTCATTTGAACACCGCAGCCGTCGGCAAAAGTGCTGTCTGGATCGCCCAGCAGGTTGGGATTCGGGTCGTGCCTTCGACCAAGGCGCTTATCGCCCCTGTCGAGCATGTCGGTCTCGAAGAGCCGCTGACCAAGGAAAAGCTCTGCCCCGTCCTGGCCTCTGTCTCCGTCGAGAGCTTCGAGCGGGCGATCGGCACCGCTCAGATGATCCTGCGCATGACTGGCGCCGGTCATTCCGCAGCGTTCCACGGAGAAAATCCGCAGCGCGCGATGGACTTCGCCTCGACCCTGTCGGTCTACCGCGTCGTCGTCAATGCGCCATGCTCGCAAGGGGCTGCGGGCTTCGCCACTCATCTGGCGCCGTCCTTCATGATCGGAACGGGCTATTTCGGCCGCTCTTCGGTCGGGGAGAATATCGGGCCTCAGCACCTGGTCCATTGGACGCGGCTTGCCTGGAACAGCGACGCTGCGGTGCCCTTCGGTGATTTCAGCGCGGTACGCGCGCCGTCGGCCGGACCAGACGCACGCGAGTCTGTCGTGTCGCCTGCGCCCGAGCCGGCGCAGGACGGCGGCGTCGACCGCGATCTCTTGCGCCAGTTGATCCTGCAGGAACTCCGTGAACTGACCAGGGGCCAGTCGTGACCGATCTCCGAGCTTTCATCTTCATCGACCAGCTTCAGCCCCAGACGTTGGCTTATACCGCCACATGGATGCGTGGCACCTTGCCGCGCGCCCGCATGGCTGCGCAGATCGTCGAGATTGCGCCCGGCCTCGATATCGAGGCGCTGACCGACACGGTGCTCAAGAGCGCCGAGGTGCGGGCAGGCTTCCTCGTGGTCGAGCGTCAGTTCGGCACGCTGCAGTTTCACGCCTATTCGACCGCCGAGGTGCGGGCGGGAGCCGAGGCGGCGCTTACCGCGATGGGCAAGAAGCGCGAGGACGCCGAGAAGCCGAAAATCTTCGCCTCCAAGATCGTGACGCGGGTCGACGACCAGCATGCGTTTCTGATGAACCGCAACAAGACCGGTTCGATGGTGCTGGGTGGTGAAAGCATCTATCTGCTGGAATGCCAGCCCGCCGCCTATGCGATCCTCGCCTGCAACGAGGCCGAGAAGGAAGCCGACATCAAGGTCATCGACATGCGCATGATCGGCGCCAACGGACGGCTCTATCTGGCGGGAACCGAGGCCGATGTGCGCAACGCGCGCGACGCCGCCGAGCGGGCGCTGCGCGAGGCGGGAGCGCGTTGATGGCCGACCTCCGCGCCCTCCTTCGCGAGCTTCTGTCGGAGGAGATCGCCGCGCTGCGTGCGGAAATGCGCGGCGCCGTGCAGGAGGAACATGTCCGCGCCGGTTCGCCGGCTGAACTTACGGAGTTTGCGCTGTTCGTGCTGCGGCGCGCCTCCGACCCCGCATTTGCCGCAGCGCTGCATGAAGGACGGCTGCGTTTCGTTCCCGCGCCTGCGCCGGCCGTGTCGCAGGCGTCCGTTCCGATCACGCGGCAGGCCACCGCGCCGGTCCAGGCAGCGCCGACGATGCTGGTCACCACCGTGCCGGCGCCGGTGCCCGAGTTGATGAAGTCGTTGATTACCGAGCGCGACATCGCTGCCGTGGTCGAAGGCCAAACGCGGCTGCGGGTCGGCAGGCAGAGCAGACTTACCCCGCTTGCCGGCGACGAAGCCCGTCGCCGCGGCATTAGGATCGAAAGGAGTGCGACATGATTAGAGCGCGCGTCAGCGGCAGGCTCTGGTCCACGCGCCATATCGGCACGCTGCCGACTGGGGCGCTGCTCGAAGTGGAAACCGAGGCCGGCGCAAAGCTCATCGCCTTCGATCCGCTCGGCTGCGCGGATGGCGAGGCCGTTCTGGTCACTCAAGGCTCAGTGGCGGCCGCCTACTTCCCCGAAAGGTCCGCGCCAATTGATGCGCTGATCATCGGTTCAATCGACGAACAATCCACGAAACGTAAATAAGGGAGTCCCTCAAATGGCAAATCTTGCAATCGGAATGATCGAAACCAAGGGCTACGTGCCTGCGCTCTCCGCGGCTGACGCCATGGTCAAGGCGGCAAATGTCGAGATCATCGCCCGCAACGAGGTCGGCGGCGGCCTGGTGTCGGTCGTGGTGCGTGGCGACGTCGGCGCGGTGAAGGCCGCCACGGAGGCCGGCGCCGAAGCAGCCGGTCAGGTCGGCGAAGTGACGGCTGTCCATGTGATCGCACGTCCACACCCGGATTTGGGCAAGCATTTCGACGCGGTCAAAGCCTGACTGTCTCTGCGGCAGTTCCCTACGAAAGGACTGGGGTATGACCGAACTTCGTGTCTATCTTCCCATAGAGGATCTTCAGCCTCAGTTTGCGGCGTATCTTTCCTCGCCCACACGGGCCCGGGGGTATCCGCCCTTTCGTGGGCAGCATTCGCTGATCATCGAAGTTTCACCGGCGCTGGCGATCCATCGCATCACAGACCTTGCGCTCAAGGCTGCGCCGGACATGGAGCCGGGCATACTCTATACCGAGCGGCAGTTCGGCTTGCTTGAGCTCCACGCCGATGACACGACTGCCCTGGAAGCCGCGGGCAACGCGATTCTGAAAGGAATTGGCGCGAAGGCAACGGATCAGCTTACGCCGGAGATCCTTTATCATGACATCATTGAGCATCTGTCGGACCAGCATGCAATCATCCTGAACCGATCGCGCGACGCCTCGATCCTCGTACCTGGCGTCGCTCTTCTCATCTACGAGATGGCGCCGGCGCTGTTTGCCTGCGTTGCCGCCAATGAAGCCGAAAAGGCGGCGCCGCGCGCCACGATCAACGATGTGCAGATGATGGGCGCTACGGGCCGGATATTCATGTCCGGAACGCCCGAGGATATGAAGCTGGCCCGCGACACAATCACCTCGAAACTCAAGGCAATCAAAGGCCGCGCGTCAAAGTAGTTCACCAAACCGCTGAACAGCATCGTTCAGCCCAATCCAACTGGCCCATGGGAGGGTGCCATCATGATTTCGACGTCCTACACAAAGAAGGCTATGGCAGCGCTTGCCTGCTTCACCGCACTCTGCTTGAATCAGGCAGCGGCGGCGCAGAATGACCCGTCAACGGTTACGCTTGAGGAGGTCCGCGCCGGCGGCAATAAGGCTTGCGACAGTGGCAAGACTTTTAAGATTGCCTACAGCCATTCCGTGTCCGAAGCGGCGATCGTGAAGCAGGTTCGCCACTTCGCCGACAAGCGGGCTGCCGAACTCGGCTGCGTCACCGTCATGCACGACAATACCCAGGCGAACAATCTGGAGCAGCAGATCAACGCGGTGCAGGGATGGATCACGCTTGGCGTGGACGCCATCGTCGTCACGCCGATTGACGAAAACGCGCTCAAGCCCTTCCAGGCGCAGGCGCAGGCCCAAAACATCAAATGGCTCACCTATCTCGGCACGATGGAAGGTTCGGACGGCTATGTCGGCTTCGACCATGCGCAGTCGGGTCAGATTATTGGCAAGGCGGCTGTTGACTGGGTCAAGACCAACAAGGTCGAGCATCCGAAGGCCCTGGTGACGACCCTGTCCGGCTTGCCGTCCCTGGCGCCACGCTGGACCGAAGTCGAAAAGCTGTTCGCCGAAGCTGGAATCGAGATTGTCGCCAAGCAGGATTCCGCCGATCAGGCGTCGGGGCTGACCATCACCGAAACGGTGCTGAAGCAGCATCCCGATCTCGATATCGTCATCGGGCTGAATGACGACGCCGCCGTCGGTGCGAACCGTGCGGTGACAGTTGCCGGCATTTCTCCCAGCGACTTCTTCATAGGCGGCCAGGACGGGTCGCTCGAAGGGCTCTCGGCCGTCAATGAAGGCAAGGCCTACAAGGCCAGCGCCGCCATTCTGATCAACGAGCTGGGCGCGAATATTGTGGATCTGGCGCTCAATGCCGTCACCGGAGATGGACCAAGCTTCGCCTACACGCCGACGGTGCTGGCCAGCAAGGCTGATCAGGCTCAACTTGATAAGCTGATCGCCAACTACTCCGAAAAGTAATGCTTCTTTGGTGCGGGCTTGTTGCCCGCACCATTTGCCCGAGCAAAGCGATGACGTCTGAGATCGTCAAGATTTCCAGATTACACAAGTCCTACGGCCCGATCGAGGTGCTGAAGGGCGTCGACCTGGTATTTCGCGCGGGCGAAGTCCACGCATTTATCGGCGCGAACGGAGCCGGCAAGTCCACGCTGCTGGGTTGTTTGTCCGGGGCGGTCACCCCGAGCGCGGGCGAGATCGTTCTCAATGGCGAAAGCTTTGCTCACCTTACGCCACGGCTGGCGATCCAGAAGGGCATCGGGATCATCTATCAGCATTTTCAGGTCATCGAAGGACTGAACGTTGCCGACAACATTTTTCTGGGCAACGAGATCAAGAAATGGGGCATGGTCGATCAGGCGGCCCAGGCCGGCGAAGCGCGGCAGCTCCTGGCCCGCCTGGGGTCATCGATCGACCCGAAAACGCCGCTCGAAAAGCTCAGCATCGGCGAACGGCAGATCGTCGAGATTGCCCGGGCCCTGCATCTGCATCCGAAAGTGCTGATCCTCGACGAGCCGACGGCTGCACTCTCGGATCGGGAAATGGAGGCCTTGCACAATGTCGTGCGTCAGTTGGCAAAGCAGGAAGGACTGGCCATCGTCTATGTGACGCACCTCCTCGACGAGATTGCCGAAATCGCCGATGTGGTGACCATTCTGCGCGACGGCGCGGTTATCTGGACAAGGCCAACCTCGGAAGCCCCTGTCGAGGAGATTGCGCGCGCGATCGCTCCGAGGCTGGCCCGGAGTGGCAATGCGCGAAGCCGGGGAAACCTGGGCCCCTCAGTCATCAGCTTGCGGGATTATCGTTCAGAGTTCACCGGGCGGATCACTCTCGATCTGCGGCAAGGCGAGATTGTCGGCTTGTACGGTTTGTTGGGATCGGGCCGGACTGACCTGGTTGAAAGCCTGGTCGGGGCTCGGAATAAGCTGGGTGGCACCTATGAACTGGCGGGCGATGCCGTCCAGCCGAGCGGGCCGAGCGCCGCGCTCGCCAAAGGGGTTGCGCTGGTTGCCTCCGATCGGAACGAACAAAGCCTTTTCGGCGATTTGTCGGCGATCGAGAATCTGCTCATGCCGCACTATGCGGGGATCGCGCGCAAACGCGCGAGCCAGAAGGTGCTTTTCGATCAGGCCGCCGAGGCGTTGAACCTTGTGCCAAAAAAACCCAATTTGGCCGGGAACCGGTTCAGCGGCGGCAACGCTCAGAAGCTGGTGATAGGCCGATGGTTGCTGCCGAATCTCGGGACCCGCGTCCTGTTGCTCGACGAGCCGACGCAGGGCGTCGATATCGGCGCGCGCGAAGATCTTTATCGTCTCCTGTTCCAGTTCGCCGAAAGCGGCGGGGCAGTGCTGGTGGCGTCATCCGACCCGGCGGAGATCGTGGCCGTCTCGGATCGTGTGCTCATCCTCGCTCATGGGCAGCAGATCGCACTGCTCGATGGCGAAATCCATGAAGACCAGATCGTACAACTCGCTCATCAGAGCAAGGCAGTGATTGGCGCGCCGCGGCCGCAAGCCGCTGCAGCCTCGGAGTAGGACCATGTCGCAAGCGAACGCTACGCCTTCCACGCCCAGGACCGGCAACATAAATACCGGGGCAGCCTTTTCTGCGGCGGCGCTGCCGGGGGCAATCGCGCTCCTGGCTTTCTATTTCTGTTTCCAGTCGCCGGTGTTCTTGAGCTTCAACAATTGGATCAGCATCTCCGTGCAGATCGCGTCGCTGATGACGATCTCCATACCGTTTGCCATCCTTCTGATGGCAGGAAAGGTCGATCTCAGCGTGGGCTCGATGGTCGGCCTCGCCGGCGTTGTCGCCGGATTGAGCTTTCCCGAATTTGGCGTCGCCGGAACGGTGGTGTTCACCTTGGCCGTGGGATTGGCGATAGGACTGGCGAACGGTTTCCTGGTCGGCTTCCTCTCGATGTCGCCCATCATTGTCACGTTGGGCGCCCTGACCTTGATGCGAGGGTTGGCGCAATGGCTGTCCCCAACGCCGCTTTTCGGCTTTCCCGAGGCATTCACCTTCATCGGCTACGGGCGATTGTCCGGATTGCCGATCCTGACCTGGATCATGCTGTCAGTGCTGATCGTTGGCCTGTTCGTGATGGCGCGGACTCCTCTCGGCCGCCACACCGTCGCCATCGGGGTCAATGAACGGGCGGCCTATCTGGTTGGCATTCGTGTCAAGCTGACTGTGATGCTGCTTTACGGAGCGGTCGGGCTGGGTGCTGCGCTGGCCGGCCTCATGACGATCGCCCGAATCAACTCTGCGCCTTCGGGGACATTGGGCATCGCGTCGAACTGAGCGTACTCACGGCCGTTCTGCTGGGTGGCGTGCCGTTTACCGGGGGCAGGGGATCCCTGCTGCGCGTTGCCTTGGGAGTCTGGCTGCTTGGCATGCTGTCGAACGGCCTCATTCTGATGAACGTGCCGACCGAAGCCAGCCTGATGATTACCGGTCTCGTTCTCGTCCTCGCCGCAGGGCTGGATGTGCTTCGGACCCGCAAGGGCTGACGGAGGGTGTGATGGACTTCAACGAATTATCGCGGCTCACCCTCGAGGAGTTGGTGCAAGGTTTCCGGGCCGGCAAGCTCGATCCGGTCGACGTCACGGAACTCACGCTTCGCCAGATCGATCGTGTGAATGGCGACATCAATGCCCTGTACGACGTTCGGGCCGACGAGAGCCTTGCCGTGGCCAAAGCCGCTAGCCAGCGATATGGCGATGGCCGGCCCTCCGGCCCGCTGGACGGCGTCTTGGTGACCATCAAGGATTCGGTGCATGCCGTTGGCATGCGCTGGCATCATGGCTCGCGTATCCACGGAGATGGCGTTGTCGGCGTTACAGACGCGCCGCCGGCTGAACGCCTGAAAGCCGCGGGCGCGATCATCATCGGCAAATGCACGATGCCCGACTTCGGCTTGAGCGGATCAGGTGTCAGTTCGTTCCATGGCATCGTACGTAACCCCTGGGGTCTTGCCTGGAACACCGGCGGGTCGAGTGCCGGCGCCGGCGCTTCGCTTGCCGCTGGCATCGGCATGATGTCTGTGGGCTCGGACATCGCCGGCTCGGTGCGCCTGCCCGCCAGCCATTGCGGCCTGGCGGCGTTGAAACCGACACAAGGCATGATTGCGCACACACCTGCCTCCGACATACGATCGGCCGGACCTATGACGCGGCATGCGGCCGATCTCGAGCCTTACCTGCGCATCCTCGGCGGACTGCATCGCGATGACCGCTTCTCTCTGCCGATCACGGAACCGTCCGAAAGCTTCAACCATGCCCGGATTGCCGTCTATCGCGATTTCGGGTTCGGCCCAGCGGTAGAGACAGCCGTGCTCGATGTGCTGGCGCGCGCGGAGCAAGCCGTATCCAGGCTCGTTGGAGCCGTGACGCCTGCTGCACCTCCATATGATTTCGATGCGTACCTGGCGATCGACGACATGTTCAAGCTTCGCGGGTGGCGCGAACATCGCGGAGCGGCCGAGGAATTGCGTCAGCATACACCTCGGCAGTTGTTCGAATGGTTCGAGGAAGCCCGCGATTGGTCGGGCGATCGGATCGCGCAATTCGAAGCAGGCGTGGCGCATGGCGTCGCGCGGACGAATACTCTGTTCGACGATGTCGATTTCCTGCTGACGCCGGTGATGCCCGTGGTCAACTTCCCCGCCGAGGAAAGAGGGGTGGACCCGACAATGCCGCTTCGGCACTGCACGTTCACTGCGATGTTCAACCAGTCGGGCCATCCGGCGGTGTCTATCTGCGGCGGGTTGGACCCGCGAGCGCTGCCGGTTGGCATACAATTGGTGGGACGCCGGTTCGACGATGTGCGGCTGTGCCGGCTTGCGGCCGCGCTGGAAGCCGAGCTTTGGCCCGGCGGCGCTGCGGCGCGCCAATGGCCGCTTCAGCCGCGAAACCTGGCTTGAGGGGACAAGACCATGGTCGTTGCAGATCGCCAAGCTGTTGTCCGCGCCCGCGCCGAGACCCGTCTCGGCGGCCCATTGGACAGTTTTGAAAGCCCGTTCACCGTGCTCGCTTCGCCGGCCTGGAGAGGGATCGAGGCGGATATCTGGCTCGCGCGCAGGGGCGACAAATCCGAAATCTACAAGCACTATCATTCAGACATCGCTCACTATGTCGATCCGGACTTGGCCATTGCCGCCGCCAAGCTGGCCGGTGATGCCGGTGTCGGGCCGCGCGTTCTGCAGTCCTGGGAGCAGGACGGCCTTTTGGCGATGGAACATCTGGGCGATGGCTGGCGAGCCGGAGGCCTTCACGACAGCTCGGCGGCCGATCTTCGCAAAGGAATCGTTTCTGCGAAGAAGCGTTTTCAGGCCGGGCCAAGGCTGCCCCGCGACGCCGACATCTTCGGCGAAATCCGGACGGCTCACGCCGCATGCATTGCGAACAAAGCAAATCTGCCGACGAACATCGGCGCATTTCTCGAATTTGCTGACCGGGCGCAACAGGCGATGTCCCGGTTGAAGATCGAGCGTGTTCCCTGTCATCGTGACGGCAATACCGCGAACATCATGGTTGGCCCGGGCAACGCCGTTCGACTTCTGGACTACGATCTGGCGGCGAATGCCGACCCACATGAAGACATCGGATGCCATCTCACGGAGCTGTTCGACCGCGAAGCCGAGGCGCGCGACGGCTTTGTGGAGTGGACAGGCTTCTTCGATGAGGCCCTGTTTCAACGGGCCATGGTCTACGGAATCCTTGATGATCTGCGCTGGGGCCTCGTCGCCTTCGCCATGGCCGCGTCATCGCTGCGGACAACGCTCGAATTCGCCAAATACGCTTGCTGGCGCATGATGCGCTTTGAAATGACATCGCAAAGTTCCATCGCTGCGGATCGCTTGCGCCGGATGGCCTGAACGGGGGGCACAAAATGTCTGCAGCCGCGACGACAAAGCAAGTCGACGACGCCATCGCCGCCGTGCCGGGTTGGGATACGGCCAAGGTGACGAAGCGTCCATTGGTGGGAGGGCTCCTCAATTCCAACTGGCTCGTTCGCCATGACGGCGCGGACTATTTCCTCAAGGTCTTCGGCGTCGGGTCCGAAAACTTCGTTGACCGCAAATTGTCGAATGAAGCTGCATCGAAGGCTCATGCCATCGGTATCGCGCCCAGGGTCGAATTCTTCAGCTTCGACAAAGGAGCCGAGATCATCGAATTCCTGCAGGGATACCGCGCCTCGACGAATGCCGACTTTGCCCGCAAGGACTTTCTAGCCTCGGCCATTGATCTTTATCGGCAATTCAATGCGTGCGACCGCTTGCCGGTCACCAAGGACGTGTTCGCCATGACGGACGAACACATCGAGCAAGGCGACGCCCTCGGCGCCATTCGACCGAGTGACTTCGAGTGGCTGTCTTACCAGTACCGGCGAGCCAAGGCTGCCTTCACTGCATCCGGGCTCGATCTGGCTCCCTGCCACAATGATCCGATGCCGGGAAACTTTATGGTCGAGATATCCGCCGACGACCAGATCACCGACATGAAGCTGATCGATTTCGAGTTCGCCTCGAACAACGAGCGGGCCTATGAAATCGGCGTATTCCTCGGTGAGGTCTTCGTCGACGAAGAAACCACGCTGGAAATGATCGAGCAGTATTACGGGACGGTCCGTCAGGACCTGATTGCCCGGGTCTGGGTAGCCCGTGCGGTCGCCGACATGAAATGGGGATCATGGGCCGTCCAGCAGCGGCAAATGTCGAACTGGGATTTCGACTACCAGAAATACGGCATCTGGAAATATGCGCGAGCGCGGAAACTCTTCGATGATCCGCGATGGAATAACTGGCTCCGCCAGATCTGAGAGCCGTCCTGGCGCTCAAACCTGAACAAACTTTTAGAGACATCACGATCCGCCATTGAAGGGGAGGGTAAACACGTGGATATTCAAGCCTATTTCGAGGAGTGGTCGCGTTCCCCCGGCGATGTCGTCCGCATGGCGATCGGCACATCTCATCCAACGGTCCACGCGAGTTTTGTTCGCCTGCAATCCGGCCCGGGCAAAGGTGAGAACAACGCGGGGCTGTTCGTCAAGCTCAGTTCGATATTGGACAAGGCTGTCGCGGTCTCGCCCAAATCCACGATCATCGGATCATATGCGGAATTGCCGTTGCCGCAGGCAGTAGATTCTAACGTCGTCAGCGTGCATTGCTGGGTGTTTCCGACAGCGGCGCAACGGCAATCCGATCAGGTCATCTGGTCGCTCGGCGACCTGTCCCTCTTCATTCAGGAAGCGGCGCTCCATCTGAGATCCGGCTCCACACTGCTTGCGTCCTTGCCGGGCGCAATCGTCTCCGGACACTGGTACTCAGTCGTGGCAAGCGTTGGAAACGGCAAGGCTACCTTGGATATCCGCAGGCTTGATGGAAAGGTCAAAGCGCGGCGACGCGCCGAGGCCGAGATGGCCGTCGGCGCGTCCGGCGCTAGCACCCTGATGCTGGCCACGTCGGGTGTCGACGAGGCGGGTTCGCCTCGTTGCTGCTACAACGGCAAGATTGATACCCCGTCGCTCTATCTGGCCCCACTTTCAGACAAGGACATCGCCACGCTTCATGAGGGTCGCGCATGTGCGACGCAACCCTGGGCCTGCTGGGAGCTGGACAAGGATTTTGCGTCGGCAGTCATTTCTCCACGCGGCTTGAAGGGCAAGGCGGGCCGCATCGTCAACGGCGCTGAACGGGGGGTCACGGGCCGTAACTGGGATGGCCGGAGCGACTCTTTCACTGAGGTTCCGGGCCATTACTGCGCCCTGCAGTTTCACGATGACGATATGGTCGATGCCGGGTGGTCCTATGACCTTGAATTTGCGCTGCCGAACGACCTGAGGAGTGGCGTCTACCTGGTTCGGCTGAAGAGCCCGGCGAGTGTCAATTACTATCCGCTGTTTGTGAAAGGGGAAGCGCAATCGCGCGCCCCGATACTGTTCCTGATCCCGACGAACACATATCTGGCCTACGCCAACGACCATCTGGCTGCGCTCGATTTTTCCGCCGTGATGGCGCACGAAAAGGTGGTCCCAGAGGATGAGCAGTATCTTTTCGAGCATCGTGAGCCCGGGCGATCCTGCTATGACCGGCACTCCGACGGATCTCCCGTGCGTTACTCGAGCCGGCGACGGCCGCTTTTCAACGTCCGGCCGAACGCCGTCAACTGGCTTACGGGGTCTCATCGGCACTATCCTGTCGACATGTACATTCTCGAGTGGCTGGAGCACGTCGGGATCGACTACCACGTGGCGACCGATGAAGATCTGGAGCGTGACGGGCGAGCGCTGCTGGATCGCTACAACGTCGTCGTCACGGGGTCCCACCCGGAATACTGGAGCCGGTCCGGCCTCGATGTGCTGGAAGGCTATCTGGGCAACGGCGGCCGGCTCATGTATCTCGGCGGAAACGGGTTTTACTGGGTCACCAGTCGCTTTCCGGGCCAGCCGTGGGTCATCGAAGTGCGACGCGACAACACCGGCACGCGCTGCTGGGACGCACCCTACGGCGAGCGTACCCACGTCGCCACCGCCGAGGCGGGCGGCATATGGCGGACGCGCGGGAGGGCGCCAAACAAGATCGTCGGCATCGGTTTCTCCTCGGAAGGATTCTCGAAGGGATGCGGGTATCGCCGGTTGGAGGCGAGTTACGATTCTCCTGCCAGCAGGTTTTTCGAGGGCGTCGCCAGCGAGGTCATCGGTGACCAGGGGCATGTCCTGGGCGGCGCGGTCGCTGATGAAATCGACCGGTACGACCAGGCGCTAGGAAGCCCCGAGCATGCATTTGTGCTCGCGACGTCCACCGGACTCGGCAACGAATACCAAGTGGTGATCGAGGACATGACCCTCATGCTGCCCGATCTGGGCGGCGAGCAACGGCCCGACCTCGTCCGAGCCGACATGGTCGTCTTTCCGGTCGACGGCGGAGGCTGCGTCTTTTCGGTCGGATCCATTGCCTATGGCGGCGCCTTGGCCTGGAAAAGCTGCGACAATGACCTCTCGCGTGTGACCGCAAATGTGCTGAAGGCCTTCGCTTCGGCAGATCCTGTTTTCCCGCCGGAGTCATAGGTGGGTTCTGTTGGATCCTGTTAAGCCACACGGTGCGGCCAGCATTCGACTATGGTAGAGGGCAGCGTGACGACCGACGAGGTGAGGACCACCTTGCGGATGCCGTTTTTCGCGGCGGCGAGGATCGCCGAACGCGATCGCCGTCATCGGCAGCCTTGAGTTTGCGGCGCACCTTCTCGATGGCTGATGGCAGGACCCAACCCCGGAATGGCGCGCCATTGCGCAATCCGCCCGGCTTGCGGGCCAGCACCGGCACATAGTGCCAGGGATCGTAGATCACTTCCGTTGCGGCCGAAGCAGCGGACATGTTCGCCGACGACCGCGCCATCCTGGCGGATGACGATCCGATCGGCATAGGCATGGATCTCGGTTGGCCGGCCGACCGCGCTCGACAGCACCGAGTATTTGTTGTTGTCGAAGCGCACAGTGCAGGTCTTCGACACTGATGCGGGAATGCTGTGGAAGCCATCGAAGCGCCCGGCATAGGGAATGAAGCTGGCGCGCTCCTCCTCGAACGCCTCCCAGACTGTCCGATCGCCCTGCTCGGGATGGTGATGGGCCTTGGCGTAGGCGACGCATTTGTCGGCTAGCCAGCCGTTCAGATCCTCCAGCGTCTTGAAGCGCAGCCTCGGCGTGAAGAAGCGCTCGCGCACCAGCCCGACCTGGTTCTCGACCTGACCCTTCTCCCAACCGGATGCCGGCGTGCAAGCCTCCGGCTCGACAAGGTAATGCCCGCACATCTGCAGGAAGCGGCGGTTGTAGCGGCGATCCCTGCCGATGAAGATCGCGTCCACCGCCGTCTTCATATTATCATAGATGCCGCGCGTGCAGGCGCCGCGGAAGAAGGCGAACGCCCGGTCATGGGCGTCGAACACCATCTCCTGCGTCTCGCGCGGATAGGCCCGAACGAAGAACATGCGGCTGTGGCAAAGCCGCATGTGCGCCACCTTCACGGTCACCGTCACGCCGTCGAGCAGAACGATCTCGTGGCTCCGGTCGAACTGGTAAGCCTCGCCTGGCGCAAAGCTCAGTGGAATGTAGGCTTCGGCCGCGGCGCTGCCACGTTGCTCTTCCCAATCCCGAGCATGACGCCACACCGAACTGTAGCTGCCGTCATAGCCGAGGCCGCGAAGCTCCTCGTAGACCCGGATCAGCGTCAGACGCTCCCGCTGCGGCTTGGCCGCGTTTACCGACAGCAGCAGATCCAGCTTCTCACGCCAGACCCCCATACGGGGAAACGGCTGGTGCTTGCGTTCGTAGCGAAACTCGGTCTCGTCCGATCGCAGAACCTTGCGCACCACCTTCCGGGAAATCCTAAGCTCCCGGCAGATCGCCTTGATCGACTTCCCCTGCACCAGCGACAGTCGACGTATCTTTGCAATCGTCTCCACCACCAACATCCAAAACACAAATGCCTCCGATCAAACCGGAGGCATTTTGATGACCCCACGTTAAGGGGTCCCGCTTGGACGAAAATCACGCCTCAAACGGGGTCCTCATTCCACGAAAAGTCACAGCCACGATCTAATCCCCCGCAGCAAATGTATCAGCGGTGTGTAACACCCGCTTCGGGACCAAAATTCCTGGAAAGAAAAGGCAGCGAAAACAGTTACTTGCGGAAAATTTGGCTGGGGCGCCAGGATTCGAACCTGGGAATGTCGGTACCAAAAACCGATGCCTTACCGCTTGGCGACGCCCCAACGGACCGACCGAAGAGTCGGAAGTGCCGCCTTATAGGGAGAGAATGGCGAAAGCACAATCGCCGCAAAAGCCATAAATCGCCAATGTCTTCGGCGCCAGTTAGCCGGAAGCGGACCTATTCCTTGTCGCTCCAGACCGCCAGTTCATTGCCCGCCGGATCGATGAAATGAAACCGACGCCCGCCGGGGAAGGAAAAGATTGGCGCCTTGATCTCTGCGCCGGCCGCATCTACCGCGGCGAGGGTCGATTCAAGGTCTTCCGAATAGAGAATTGGCAATGGCTTGCCTGCTGCTTCCGCTGCATCGGCCTGGAAGCCGCCGTCTAAGCCTTCATCGAACGCGGCATATGTCGGCCCATAATCGGTGAACGACCAGCCGAAGACCGAGGCGTAAAATGCCTTCACGTTGTCTAGCGTGCCGCCGGTGGCCGCGAATTCGATATAGTCCAGCTTACCCGTTACTTTCATAATCGGCCTCAATCGTTCTTGATATGTTCTACAATAGCTCCGGGCCAACTGCAAGCCTGTCGCTCTTGCCCAATACGGCGTTTCGAGGCCTCGTCATGACAATCGTCGAGAAATATGCGCCAATCTCTGGCTCGGGAAGTCTAATCGATTCTATGCCGTCGCCAGCGATTGTGCCGGTTGCCTTTCGCAACGCAGCATTTTATCGGTCGGCTTAGTGACGGGCGTCCAGGAGGGTGGGCGTATCCGCGAGAGGAGAACCGCATGGCCAAGTGGGTCTACACCTTCGGCGACGGAGCGGCCGAGGGCAGCGCCAAGGACAAAAACCTTCTCGGCGGCAAGGGCGCGAATCTCGCCGAGATGTGCAGCCTCGGCCTGCCGGTGCCGCCTGGCTTCACCATCACGACCGACGCCTGCAATTGGTATTATGCCAACGGAAAAGCCTATCCGGCCGAATTGGAAGCGCAGGTCGACAAGGCGCTGGACCATATCGCGAAAATCGCCGGCCGGCGTTTTGGCGATCCTGAAAAACTGCTTCTGGTGTCGGTGCGTTCAGGCGCACGGGCATCAATGCCAGGCATGATGGATACAGTGCTCAATCTTGGCCTCAACGACGAAACGGTCGAGGCTCTGGCTGTCGATTCCGGCGATCCGCGCTTCGCCTATGACAGCTATCGCCGTTTCATTCAGATGTATTCGGACGTCGTGCTTGGCGTCGACCACGAGGTCTTTGACGAAATTCTGGAAGACGAAAAGGCAAAGCGCGGCGTCGAACTCGACACGGAGCTGTCGGCGACCGACTGGCAGGCGATAATCCTGCTTTACAAGGCAAAGATCGAGGACGAGCTTGGTTCATCCTTTCCACAAAGCCCGAAGGAGCAGCTTTGGGGCGCCGTCGGCGCGGTCTTCTCATCCTGGATGAACCACCGCGCGATCACCTACCGCCGCCTGCACGACATCCCAGAAAGCTGGGGCACGGCGGTCAACGTTCAGGCGATGGTGTTCGGCAATATGGGCGACACGTCTGCAACCGGCGTTGCCTTCACGCGCAATCCCTCGACCGGCGAAAAGAAGCTATATGGCGAGTTCCTGGTGAATGCGCAGGGCGAGGATGTCGTTGCCGGCATCCGCACGCCGCAGAACATCACTGAGCAGGCCCGCATTGCCGCGGGCTCGGACAAGCCGTCCTTGCAGAAGCTGATGCCGGAGGCGTTCCAGGCATTCGTCGACATTTCGACCAAGCTGGAAAAGCACTACCGCGACATGCAGGATCTCGAATTTACGATCGAGCGCGGCAAGCTGTGGATGCTTCAGACCCGGTCGGGCAAGCGCACGGCCAAGGCGGCGCTGAAGATCGCGGTCGAGATGGCTGCGGAAGGGCTGATCACCGAGCAGGAGGCCGTGCTGCGCATCGACCCGGCATCGCTCGACCAGCTTTTGCACCCGACGATCGATCCGGCGGCCAAGCGCAACGTCATCGGCGTTGGCCTGCCGGCCTCGCCTGGCGCGGCGACGGGCGAAATCGTGTTCACCTCGGACGATGCCGAGGACGCCAAGGCGCAGGGGCGCAAGGTGATCCTCGTTCGCGTCGAGACAAGCCCCGAGGATATCCACGGCATGCATGCGTCGGAGGGCATCCTGACGACGCGCGGCGGGATGACCAGCCACGCCGCCGTCGTGGCGCGCGGTATGGGCAAGCCCTGCGTTTCCGGTGCGGGTTCCATCCGTGTCGACTACAAGACCGGCACGCTTCTGGCGCTCGGAAAGGCCTTCAAAAAGGGCGATATCGTCACCATCGACGGCTCGAACGGTCAGGTGCTCGACGGCGCTGTCGCCATGCTCCAGCCGGAGCTGTCGGGCGATTTCGCCGCCATCATGAAGTGGGCGGATGCGACCCGCCGCATGAAGGTGCGCACTAATGCCGAGACGCCAGCAGACGCCCGCATGGCGCGGTCGTTCGGCGCGGAAGGCATCGGCCTTTGCCGCACCGAGCACATGTTCTTCGAAGGCGCCCGCATCATTGCCATGCGCGAGATGATTTTGGCCGACACCGAGAAAGATCGCCGTGCGGCCTTGGCAAAATTGCTGCCGATGCAGCGCGCCGACTTCCTCGAACTGTTCGAGATCATGGCTGGCCTGCCGGTAACGATCCGGCTGCTCGACCCGCCGCTGCACGAGTTCCTTCCGAAAACGGAAGACGAGGTTGCCGAGGTCGCCAAGGCGATGAATGTCTCAGCTGAAAAGCTGCGGCTGCGCACCGACGCGCTACACGAATTCAATCCAATGCTCGGCCATCGTGGCTGCCGCCTGGCTGTGTCGTATCCCGAGATCGCGGAGATGCAGGCCCGCGCGATTTTCGAGGCAGCCGTTGAGGCTGGCAAGAAGACGGGCAGCCCGGTCGTGCCGGAAATCATGGTGCCGCTGGTCGGCATCCTGAAGGAGCTCGACTACGTGAAGGCGCGGATTGACCAGGTCGCCCAGGCGGTCATGGAAGAAACGGGTTCCAAGATCGAATATCTGACAGGCACGATGATCGAGCTGCCGCGCGCCGCCATCCGCGCGCATGTCATTGCCGAGGCGGCCGAATTCTTCTCCTTCGGCACCAACGACCTGACGCAGACGACCTTCGGGATTTCGCGCGACGACGCCTCCACCTTCCTCGAAACCTATCGCCAGAAGGGGATCATCGATCAGGATCCGTTCGTGTCGCTCGATGTCGACGGCGTCGGCGAACTGGTGCGAATCGCTGCTGAAAAAGGCCGCAAGGCGCGGCCGGGCATCAAGCTCGGCATCTGCGGCGAACATGGCGGCGACCCTGCTTCGATCAGTTTCTGCGAGGAAGTCGGTCTGGACTACGTGTCCTGCTCGCCGTTCCGCGTGCCGATTGCGCGTTTGGCGGCGGCCCAGGCGCGGCAGAAGGCGTCTGGCCGTTGATTGGCCCCAATTTGGTCCCAAGCTCTGACCTGCGATTCGCCGTTGACGGGTAGGCATCCAGGCGTTGCCATTGGGGGGTAGTTCGTCTAGACCGTCGGTGCCCCGCTGAGATTGATGGATGCGCGCGCCATCTCCAGTGTCGATTTCCGTTAGCGGAACTTGTGGAATTTCCGAATGAATGATGATGCCCGCTCCGCCCACTTCCGATTCGAGCAGGAGGAGGAGGCGGACCAACCAAACGACGTCATGGGCGACATGTTGCGCTGGCTGTGGATCAGGCGGATCGTTATCGTCGGCGGGCTTCTTCTCGGCGCTTTTCTGGCGGGTGTGGTGGCGCTGACGCTGCGCGTAACCCAGAACAATAATCTTACGGAATACATCATCGAATTCCGCTTCGATGGGCGAGAGGAGAACAAATACCCCAACGGCACGCCATTTGCCCTCAGCGACATCGTTGCCCCGGGGGTGCTGACGGCGGTGTATCAGGCCGAAGATTTGGGAGAGTTCGGCCTGTCGCTTCAGCAGTTCCAATCATCCATCTACGTATCCCCCTTTTCGCCGGACCGTCGCCTGATCCTCGATCGCTACGAAAAAATCGACGCTCGGAAAGCGACCGTTGCGGAGTTGAGCGAAGCTCAGGAGGGTTTGAATCAGGAATTGTCCGCCGCGACACGCCGCTACGCCGCGCTTCGTTATACGGACCAGGGATTTGGCCTGCCTCAGGCAAAAGTTGCTACCGTTCTGGAACGCATCGTCCAGGAGTGGGAACGGACCGCCATTGAGACGCGAGGCGTCCTGGGCGTCCAGATCACGCCGCTGCCATCCAATGTCTTCTCGGATGAAAGTTTCGTCGGCCTCGAAAAGCTAAGCGCAATCAGGATCATCCGGCAAAACATCGCGAGGCTGCGTGAGTTCGTGGACGATGTGTCCTCCCGTCCGGGTGGCAACACGCTGGAGGATCCCGAAACGGGAACGACGACATCGACCCTCAAGTCCATGCTTGACCGGGCCACGATCCAACTCGCTGAGATACCGACCAATTGGCCCGCTGCGCCGGCCAGCCAAGGCGTGTCCGGCCTAGGCACCCCGCTCAATCTTTATTCGGATCGGCTTTTCGATGAAAACGAACTGGCAAATCTCGATTATCTGATCGCGCTCGATCTCTTGCGCCAGCGCGGCAGGCTCATTCGCGACAATGTCGAGCAAATCCAATCGCGGCCCTTCGGCAATGCCGCGCGAGACCCGGAGACCAATCTGTCGGCGCGCGATGTGGGCAGGCTTCTGACAGACCTTGAAGACTACACGTTGAAGCAACTGACCGCTCCGGTGCTCTCTTTGGGCATCGCCAAAAACCCGGACGTTGTGAACCTTTACTATCGCTCGCGCCTTGAGGAATTGCAGCGCGAAAAGCAGACGCTCGCCAGCAAGGCGCAGGTGCTGGAAACCGCCAACAAGAATTATCAGGGCCTCGTCGCCGGCGCTCCCGTTGGCGCGCCTGCCCAACCCGGCGGTGGCGGTGGCGGACAATTTCCGCCGACCTCCGCAACGGTTATCCCGCAGTTCGGCGATGCGTTTCTTGATCGCATTATCGAGCTGAGCCAAAAGGGTGGCGACACCGAATTCCGCCAGAAGCTGCTCGAAGAGACAGTGTCGCTGCAAAAGAGCGCGGCCGACACGGACGAGGAAATAGCCTGGATCAAGGAATATATTGATCGGTTCGGCGGTATGCCCGGCCAGGATGCGCCCGAACGTCCTCCTGTCGATGAGGCCCAGCGGAGCTATTTTATCGGATTGCTGGACAAACAGCTTCCGGAAGTGCTGACCAAGTACAAGGACTATGTCGACATCACCCAGCGGATCGCGGAACGCCTGCGCGTGGCTGAGGATATACACTCGATCACCATGCCCGAGGGCGAACAGCCGGCCGGCGTCGACTTCTATCTTCGCAACGGCGTGACCTCATCGCTGACGATCGAGGATATGCTCAAGCGGCTGCGCGATTATGCCGACGTTGCGAACAGGCTTTACGGCCAGCTCAGTGCCGAGACGCTCGGGCGCTATCAGCACCTTTATTCGGCCGCTTCAGACGCATTTCGGGTTCGCCAGCCGCTTGTCTCCCGCTTCGAACTTCTTGTGATTGCGTTCTCCGCGATCCTTGTGGCCATGATCGCGCTCGCTCTGTCTTTCGCGGCCGAGAAAATAAGGAAACGGTCGTAAGATCTGCTACGATCGTTATTCCGTCAGTAGGTGTCGCGCGGTTTCGCCGGGACCGGTGGCCAGCGGCGTTGCATCGATCCTGACTTTGCTCGGATAGAACGCCGCGTGATCTTTGATGGCGATCATTTCGTCGAACGGCGACAGATAAGCCCACATCACATCCTTCATCGCCTCGCCTGAGGCCGAAGCGTTCCAGTGCGACGCGTCGCCTTTGAAAGGGCAATGCGTTTTGGTCTGGCTCGGGTTGAGGAAGTCGAAATAGACGTCTTTGAAAGGGATATAGAAGACGGGCGCATGGTTCGTCTCTTTGAGCTCCAGCGCCTCTTTCGATGATGCGATGATAGCCTCGCCAAAGGTGACTACCACGACGCCACCGAACGGCTCCACGCTGATCGTATGTTCGGGGTGGTCGCGAAAGCCTGGGGAGGCGTTTGCGTATTGATCCATGACGGTCTCCTCAAAAGTCCTCAACGCGAGGGCTGCGCTGCCGTTCCGTGGCTCCTGCCAGACCCGGGGTCGGCTTGGCTCAACCCGCAAGCTTTCGTTGCTGGATCGCATAGGGTCGTCGCCCTTTGACGAGAAACACCTCCGTCGGCTCGTCGCGACCGCGCAAGAAGTGTTCTCCGGCCGAAATCAGTTCGAAACCCGCGTCAAGTTCGGAAGCGGTTTCGCTCGAAATCACGATCGACGTCTCCTGGCCGGCCGCCACCGTCTTGCCGAGTCCCTGGAGGCGTTGGCTCACATTCACCGTATCGCCGATGATCGTATAGTTGACGCGATCCGAGGCGCCGATATTCCCCACGGTTACGGGGCCGGTGTGAATACCGATCCGCACCACCAGCGGCTCCCGTCCTTCCTGCTTGGCGCGGGCATTGTCCGCCGCCAACTCGTCGCGGATCTGGATAGCCGCCAGCACCGCGCACTCTGCGTGCCTCTCGAGCCGATCCGGCGCGCCGAAGAACGCCATCATGCCGTCGCCGAGGAACTTGTCGACCGTCCCGCCATGCTGGTCGACGGCCCGGCACAGAATGGCAAAATGGTGGTTCAGCAGCTTCGTCGTCTCGGAGGCATCCATGCGCTCGGACAGAGTCGTGAAGGACGCGATGTCGGTAAACATGACGGTCACCAGCGCTTCTCGCGGTTCCGCGATGCCAACCTCACCGCTGCGCACCAGCTTGGCCACCAGCGAGCGGGGAATGTAGGTCGAAAAGGCGCGCAGGCCGATCAGCATGGCATTGAAGGCCGACGCCTGGTCATCCAGCTCACGAACACGACTGCGGGGCAGGGGCTGAATATTGTCCAGGTCGAAATCGGCGACCTGCCTGGCATGGCCGGCTATGGCCTGAACGGGTCGTGACAAGCGCTTGCCGAGCAGGATTGCAGCGATGATTGCCGCGCCAAGCGCGCCGAGACCGATCAGGCCCGAGAGGGTAGCTCGCCTCAATTCCGCACTAAGCTCGCGGCTCTCGAAATAGGCGCCGATCATCCAGAGCTGATCCGAGTAGCCGGC
Organism: Rhizobiaceae bacterium; assembly: GCA_050247155.1. Classification (GTDB taxonomy): domain Bacteria; phylum Pseudomonadota; class Alphaproteobacteria; order Rhizobiales; family Rhizobiaceae; genus Mesorhizobium_G. The sequence goes on along the minus strand of JBFWUS010000004.1, from coordinate 23,300 downwards.
GATCTTGCGCGTCATCGCAACATAGGATCGCGGACCATCGGGTGTTTCGACGCGAATTTCGGAAACTTCGACATTCGCGACCGGGTCTTCCTCGAAGAGCTCAAAAGGCTGCCGACTGCTGAATTTGGCCAGAACCGGATCACTGAAGGAGGCGAGTGGTTCCAACGGCTTTGCTTTGCTGGCGTTCGCGTCCGCCAGGATAGGGTGGGCGAGCACCTTGTTGTCGCCGTCGAGGATGAACGCCGTGGTTCCGAAGCGTCGCGACAGATCCTCCGTGAAACTCGAAAGCGTGCGAAGTTCGACTGGGGCCACGACAAAACCCTGCCGGATTCCATTGCGCGCCAAAGGCATCGAGACATTGGCGAAGAGGCCGAATTCGTTCGCCACGAACGAACCCCACTGCAGGCCTTCGACTTGAGCGCGCGCCTTGATGGCGGCAATCACATCCGCCGATTTTTCTGGTTCCGGTTTTATGACCTGCAGCGCGTCCGGCCGGTTGTGCTCACTGTCGCCCCGCACGACGCCACGGTGGGTCAGATCATCCTCGAAGATCAACATGCCGGTGGCCTCCGGCACAGCTTCCAAGGCGCCGGACAGCGCAGCGGTCATACGACCGCTGTCGTCAATGTCGAAGCCGCCTTCGTCGTAGAGGTGGGCCAAGCCGTCGACTGCCTTTTCGGCTCGCGTCATGTGGCCGCGAAGCTGGTCCTCCATGGCGTCGATCAAAAGGCCGGCGCGTGCGCCCAGCAAGTCGACCGTATTGCGATAGTTCGCCCCGACAGACAGCGCCAGCACGCTGCCGACGGAGAAAAAGATAAGGATGCCGAAGCTGATCGCGAGAATCGCCGAGACTGAGATCCGCCGCTTTTTCGGTACGGCAGGTTGCAGGCGTGTCGGGACGGCGGGAGTCGTCATGGTCCCCAATGTCATTGCGTGGGAATGAATTGCAAGTATGGCGCTCGCTGGATGCATCGTCATTCGTTGCCACGCTCCGGACATTTTGCGGTCCAGCGCAGGCTAGAATTTAGCTTCGCCAGCCGCAGAGGACAGGACATCAGGACGTATCGAGGCGTGGCGCGGCCTCGGAGCCGAAGCAGCGCCCAGGGGAATCCCATGAAAGGCCGATTGTTGGAATACCCCCACCCGTCCCTTCGGGACCCCGTCCCCACAACGGGGAGGGGGACTTGGCGGCAACGCCGGCGAATGCCCCTCCCCCTTGTGGGGACGGGGTCCCGAAGGGACGGGTGGGGGTATAGTCTCCAAGCGATTGCCCTAGGCCGCGTGTCAGCCGGCGGGCAAACTTTTCCGCCAGACGGAGTTCGCACCTCAGCAGGTGAGCGAGCGCGCGCAAGCTGCGGGCAAGATGCATCGCCTCAGCTCGGCTGTTGCGGTGCAGGACCGCGCTTTCCGCCGTTTGCGGTTCTTCCCAACCGTCCGCCACCAGCCAGTCCCGCACAACGACCTCGGTCGGGCGCAAAAGCCACAGAACGAGGCAGCGAACGGGATAGGACCGGACGGATGCGCGCTCGGCCAGTCCGGCGAGCGAAAACAGCAGCGCCACGATGCGCTTCAGCACGTCACTCTCTGTCTCGATCTCCGCATTCTGGTCCATCGCCGTCTCCTGTCGGGCACGCGGAAATTATCGAGCGACGGTGCAGGGTGTGGACGAAAAAATCGAAAATGAAGCTGACAGATGGTGACATTGGGCCGTTCGCCCAACTAACACCGGAAATCTATCCAGTCCCCGTTCGCGGGCGTAACAGCCATGCGCAGAAAAATGCGGCAAGAACTGCACCCGCAATTTCGGCGACGATGAAGCCTGGCAGGTCGATCGGCCGGATGCCGGAAAAAGTATTGGTCAAAGATCGCGCAATCGCAACGGCAGGATTTGCGAACGATGTTGAGGCCGTGAACCAGTAAGCGGCAGATATATAAAGGCCGACCATCCATGCGACTGAGCTTCGTGCGAAGTGGAGACTCGCGAGGATCACAAAGATAAGGCCGAAAGCGGCCACGCCCTCCGACAGCCATTGTGCGCTCCCGGTTCGCGTCGTCTGCGATGGGTCGAGCAAGGGAAGGTCGAACATCGCGTGTGCAAGCATTGCGCCAGCAATGCCGCCGCCAATCTGGGCGCAAAGATAGAATGCGAACTCATGCCAGGTCAGGTCGCGGCGCATGGCCATGACAAGTGATACCGCCGGGTTGAAATGCGCTCCCGAAATCGATCCCAACGTCGTGATGAGCACCACGAGCGCTGCGGCGGTCGCGATCGTGTTGGCCAGCAAGGCCAGCGCAACGTCATTGGTCAGAGAATCGGCCATGATGCCGGAGCCGACGACGGCGGCAACCAGCAGACCTGTGCCCAATGTCTCGGCGGCAAGTCGTCGTGGCATGTCGAATGTTGCAGGCATGCGAACTACAGCGATTGCGGCATCAGGATTGATGGGGGACGGCGTCGTCGACGGTCGGTTTCATTGAGAGCTTTGTTGCGCCCTCGCTTGCGCCGATCGTTCGCAAATGCCGCTCCAGTGCCATGCGGTCTACGGTCGCCGCCGGCAGGTCGAGGAACGCGCCAATCCGGTTCTTCATGTAACGAAATGCGGTCGAGAAGGCGCGCTCCTTGTCGATATCGGACCCCTCGATGGCTGCCGGGTCTTCGATACCCCAATGCGCCGTCATCGGGTTGCCGGGCCAAACCGGACACGCTTCTCCGGCGGCGCTGTCGCAAACCGTGAAAACGAAATCCATCACCGGAGCGCCGGCAACCGCGTATTCGTCCCAGGATTTGGAGCGAAACCCCTCGGTCGGATAATCCATGGCGGCCAGCACCTTCAAGGCGAAAGGATTGACCGTGCCCTTGGGCTGGCTTCCCGCCGAAAAGGCGTTGAAACGACCGGCGCCGTCTTTGCGCAAGATGCTCTCGGCAAGCACCGAACGCGCTGTGTTGCCGGTGCATAGAAACAGGACATTGTAACTGTGATCCGTCATTGTGTGATCTCCTCGACAGGGCTGCAGCACGACGCGGCTGCCACAGTCGGCATGCAGATTTCCGGATGGCCGCCACAGCAATCTTCCATGAGAAAGCGGATGAGACCGCTCAGGGTCGTGTATTCCGCCGCATAGATGATTGAGCGCGCGTCCCGCCGCGAACTGACGATGCCGGCCCGCTCCAGTTCCTTGACATGGAAGCTGACATTTGACGCCGAGACCCCAGCCTTCTCGGCAATCGTCCCGGCGGCCAATCCTTCAGGGCCGGCGACGACCAGCATACGCAAGATGCGCAGCCGCGTTCCCTGTGCGAGCGCGCTGAACGCGGCAAGCGCCTGATGCTCTTCCATATTTTGATAATCCTATAAATATCAAAATATAGCGGTAGCATGAGCACGCGGGTCTTGCAACTCTTGCGAGGGCTCATTCACATGGCCCTGCGGAAGGGACCGAGTGCTGCGAGAGGACGGCTTGGACTATTGGCGCGAACCTATTCCGATTTCTCCACAAACGCTTTGAAAGCCTCCAGCGTCTCGGCGCTGACGTGATGTTCGATGCCCTCGGCATCGATCCGTGCGGTTTCAGGGCTGATGCCCAGAGCGCACAGAAAGGCTTCGACGATCCGGTGGCGTTCGCGGCTCATCTCGGCGAGGTCGCGGCCTTCGGTCGTCAGGAATACACCGCGATAGGGTTTTTGCTGGATCAGTCCGTCTGTCGCGAGACGCTTGAGCATCTTGGCCGCTGTCGGCTGGGCGACGCCGAGTTGTTGCGCAATATCGACCTGTCGCGCCTCGCCATGTGCATCAATCAGTTCCGCGATCAGCTCGACATAATCTTCGACGAGCTCGGTGCGGCGGTTGTGACGCGTCTGGCGAAAACTTTCGACGCGGGCCTCTGCCTCGCCGGCGTTGCTGGGGTCTGGTCTGGAAGCATCCACGTCGTTGCTCGCTCGTCGTGTCGAATTTTGTCTCGCCGGCTCTAAAACTTAGCCACGGCTATCTCTCATACGCGCTCGCTAGGAATCTTTCCAACGATTTCCCTGGCCTGGTGAAGTTCGCTTTCGCGTGGATTTGTTTCCGTCACCGGCTCGGACTCGTTGAAGCCAGAGTGAATGACCATCGGCCGCCGCAATCTCGACAGAGCAAAAATCGCCTTCCCAAGCCCGTTGTGGGCCGTTTGGTAAAACATAGCCATTGCTATATTTATGGCATTGTGCTTTTCTTGATTGTCATTGCTAATGGGAAAATGCCGAATGCGCCGCTGGTTGCCGTTCGATCTCAGTCGTCGTGGATTTTTGGGTGCCGGCTTGCTCGCGGCGGGCGGAGCTGCGCTGACCGCCAAAAATGCAGCCGGGCAGGCCGGGCATGAGGACCACACCATGCCGGCTGCCCCTGCCAGCAAGGCGACGCATGGCGCGGCCCACGACCACATGACCGCGCATGGCGCGATGATCACCGTGGGCGAGGTCGACGACGCGAAGAACGGCTTTGATCCGACCGCGATGCTGACCGACTGGGACACGGGCGAGACGTCGACCTTGCCGGATGGCCGCACCTTGCGCACCTTCCGGGTGACGGCGGAAGACAAGGAGATCGAAATCGCGCCGGGCGTGATGTTCCCCGCCTGGACTTTCAACGGCCGCGTGCCCGGTCCAGCGCTGCGGGCTAAGGAGGGCGACCGGCTGCGCATTATGTTCCAGAACGAGGGCTCTCATCCGCATTCCATGCATTTCCACGGGATTCATGCCGCGCGCATGGATGGCGTACCGGGGGCAGGGGTGATCGGGCCTGGCGAGGAGTTCGTCTACGAGTTCGACGCAAAGCCCTTTGGTTGCCACCTCTATCATTGCCACGCGCTGCCGCTGGCCCGGCATATCCACAAGGGCATGTACGGGTTGTTCGTGATCGATCCGGATCCGGAAAAGCACCCCGACATGGCCGATGTCGCACGCTCGCGCCTGATGGGCACGCCGGAGAACGGCGAATGGCAGGAAATGGCGATGGTGATGAACGCCTTCGACACCAGCTTCGACGGTGAGAACGAATTTTATGCCTGCAACACGATCGCCCATTGTTACGCCAAGAAGCCGATCAAGGTGGACCGCGCGCGGCCGGTGCGTATCTATCTGGTCAACGTGACCGAGTTCGACCCGATCAACTCGTTCCACCTGCATGCGAACTTCTTTGACTATTTCGACCAGGGCACGACGCTGACCCCGACCTTGAAGACGGTTGATCTGATCATGCAGTGCCAGGCGCAGCGCGGCATCTTGGAGTTCCATTTCCGTGACCACGAGCCCGGGCTCTACATGTTCCACGCGCACCAGTCGGAATTCACCGAGCTTGGCTGGATGGGCATGTTCGACGTGCAGGACCAAACGTCATGAACGAGCGCGTCGACGTGAGCATGTTGCCTTCACGGACCGGCGAGGCGGGGCGAGGGCGCCTGCTCTGGCTCGCCTTGCCTCTCGCCGTGATCGCAGCCGCCGTGTGGTGGCTGATCGCCTCCAACCCGCTTGCCGGTTTCAACAACGGCGCGCCGCCGGTCGAGAACCTGACGGTCGAACGCACGGTGCTCAACAGCGACGGGCTGAAATTCCTTGTCCGGGCAGGCGGCTCCGAGCCGATGACGATCGCGCAGGTGCAGGTCGACGCCGCCTACTGGCAATTCACGCAAGATCCCGCCGGTTCGATCGAGCGTGGCGACGTGGTCTGGATCGCGATTCCCTTCCCTTGGGTATTGGGCGAAACGCATCACGCCACCTTCGTCACTTCCACCGGAGCGACCTTCGACCACGAGATCGCGGTGGCGGTGCCGACGCCGGTCGCGACGTCGAACAATCTGGTCATGCAGGCGATTTTGGGCGCGTTTGTCGGCATCCTGCCGGTGGCGGTCGGGCTGATGTGTTATCCGGCGCTGCGCGGCGCTGGCCCCTCGACCATGGACTTTCTGCTGGCGATGACGATCGGCCTGCTTGGCTTCCTGCTGGTGGACACGTTTGAGGATGCGCTGGAGTTTGCCGGCGAGTCGGCCGCGCTGTTCCAGGGACCAGCGATGGTGGTGCTGGCGGCTGCCGCGAGCTTCCTGCTCTTGATGGGCATCGGCCGGCGCGAGGGCCGCCCGACCGGGCTGGCGCTGGCGGTCTACATCGCCATCGGCATAGGCCTGCACAATCTGGGCGAGGGGCTGGCGATCGGCGCGGCCTTTGCCGCCGGTGCGGCCGGCCTCGGTACGTTCCTGGTGCTCGGCTTCACCCTGCACAACATCACCGAAGGCATCGGCATCGCCGCGCCGGTTCTGAAGGAGCGTCCGCCGCTGTGGAGCTTTATCGGGCTGGCGCTGATTGCCGGTGGTCCGGCGGTGGTGGGCATGTGGATCGGCAGCCTGGCTTATGCGCCGCAATGGTCGGCGCTGGCGCTGGCGATCGGGGCCGGCGCGATCCTGCAGGTGATCGTCGAGGTCGGTCTTTATCTGGCCGGGCGGGATGGGCGCGGAACGTCGACATTGCTGAGCGCGCCCGTGCTTGCGGGGCTGGGGGTGGGTGCGGCGTTCATGTATGTCACGGCGATGCTGGTGAAGATCTGAGCCGTCTAAGCGATCTACCCAGTACGTCGAATATCCGTTCGTCGCGCATCTGGGACACGTTGAAGCGCATGAAGCCGCCGGCTGATTGCGAGATGCTGAAAACATTGCCCGGCGCGAGCACGACATTGTCGGCGAGCGCCGCGCGGGCGAGTTCGGCGGCGTCGATGCCGTCGGGAAGGCGGCACCACAACATCATGCCGGCCTGCGGCATGTGCCACGGCTCGACGCCGATGGTTTTTAGCTTCGAGGCTACGTTGGACATCGTGGCGGCAAGTCTGGTGTGCAGCGCTTCCATGTGCTTCCGGTAGCCGCCGTCGCTGAGTACCGACAGCACCAGTGCTGCGTTGAGTTGCCCCGCGCTGAACGAGCAGGCGATCTTGAGATCGATCAAACCTTCGATCCAGTCCGGCCGGGCTTCGATGTAGCCGCATCGCGCCGAGGCAGACAGCGTCTTGGAGAAGCTGCCGATCGAGATAACGCGCTCCAACCCATCGAAAGCGGCAAGGCGCGGTGCCGGCGTTTGCTCGAAATCGGCGAAAATGTCGTCCTCGACGATGGTCAGCGAAAATTGCTCGGCGAGTTTCAGCACCCGGTGCGCAGTCACTGGAGAGAGCACAGCACCCGTCGGATTGTGGATCGCGGAATTGGTGATGTAGAGCCGGGGCCGATGTTCGGCGACAACCGCCGCGAACCTTTCCACGTCTGGACCAGACGGTGTGTAGGGCGTGCTGACTATCTTGACGCGATGCGCGCGCAGCAGCGCCTGAAAATTGAAATAGCACGGGTCGTCAACGAGCACCGTGTCACCGGGTTCGAGCAGGAAGCGGCAGACGAGGTCCATGGCCTGGGTGCCGGACTCGGTCAGCAAAATCTGGTCGGGCGGGCAATCGATGCTGCGCTCCGCCAGGCGCCGCGCCAGCAATTGGCGCAGCGCCGGCAGACCAAGCGGCGAGCCATAGTCGGCAAGAACAGCGCCGCTGGCGCGCGAGAGGGCGCGCAGCGCTTTCCGAATGCTGTCCTCCGGCTGCCAGTTTGGTGGAAGCCAGCCGCAGCCGGGCTTAAGCACCTCGTCATTCGCCTCCAACGATTGACGGGAGACCCAGAAGGGATCGACGGCGCGGTCGACCTTGGGCCCGATATCGGCAAGCGACAGCGGCACGGACTGGTTGACGACGTAGAAGCCGGAACCTGGCCGCGAATGGATCGCTCCCTCCGCGACCAGCCGCTCATAGGCTTCGACGACGGTCGATGGCGACAGGTTGAGCGACGCAGCCAGTTTGCGGATCGACGGCAGCTTGGCCCCCGGCGCAAGGCTGCGCGCCGCGATGCGGCGGTGGATCGTCGTCATGACCATCTCCGTTCGTGTGCCGCCTGGGGCCGCCTGCTCCGTCATCTGTACTGCTTCCGATCCCCTAACAGTTTTGCAAAACTGTATCGAACTGTAGCTGGCAGCGCCAGCTACTCAGAGGATAGGAGGATCGAAAAATCGAAAGGATTCCCTGATGGACCGGACAATGACGGGATGGCTGAACGGCCTGATCGGCGTGGTAATCTTCAGCGGCTCGCTGCCCGCGACGCGCGTAGCAGTTATGCAGTTCGATCCGATCTTCCTGACGGTCGCCCGCGCGGCAATCGCAGGGGCGCTTGGGCTTTCCCTGCTGCTGGTGCTTAGACAACCACAGCCAACGCGCCGCGACCTCGGTTCGCTTCTGATCGTGGCGCTGGGGTGCGTCGTCGGGTTTCCCTTGTTGACCGCGCTGGCCCTCCAGCACGTCACCTCGGCGCATTCGATCGTCTTCATCGGCCTGCTGCCGCTGGCGACGGCGACGTTTGGCGTGCTGCGTGGCGGCGAGCGGCCGAAGCCGGCATTCTGGGTGTTTTCGGCGCTCGGCAGCGCCTTGGTGGTGGGCTTTGCGCTCGCGCAAGGCCTTACGGCGTCGGCGGCCGGCGACCTGTTGATGCTGGCGGCGGTTATCGTCTGCGGGCTGGGTTATGCCGAAGGTGGAAAACTGTCGCGGACACTGGGCGGCTGGCAGGTCATCTCCTGGGCGCTGGTGTTCTCGCTTCCGATCATGCTGGCGCTGACACTGGTTTACGCACCGCCATCGTTTGCGGGCATCGGACCGGACGCCTGGGTTGGTCTCGCCTATGTTTCGCTGTTCAGCATGCTGATTGGCTTCGTGTTCTGGTATCGCGGCCTGGCGCAGGGCGGCATTGCGGCCGTCGGTCAGTTGCAGCTTCTGCAGCCGTTTTTCGGACTGGCGCTTGCCGCCTGGCTGCTCGGCGAAGCCGTGACGCCGGCAATGCTGGGCGTTACACTGGCGGTGATCTTGTGTGTGGCGGGTGCGCGGAAGTTTGCCAGATAGACGGGAAGCTCCAGGGAAACACGCAGGCTCACGAAATATTTAGACGCCCCCTCACCCGGCCCTTCGGGCCACCCTCTCCCCGCTGGGGAGAGGAGGGACAACGTCGCCGCCGGCTTCTTCTCCCAAGCGGGGAGAGGGTGGCCCGAAGGGCCGGGTGAGGGGGCGCTTAAGGTTCGCTAACGTGAAATCATAGCCTGCAGCACACTCAGGCGACCGTGCCCAGTTTTTCCTTCGTTACCCAGGCTTCGGCCTCGTCGATCGCTTTCTCAAAGCGGTCGAAGAGTTCGTTCAGTTCGGCCTCGGTGATGATCATCGGCGGGCAGAAAGCGATGGAATCGCCGATGGCGCGCAGGATCGCGCCCTGGCCTTCGCAAAATTTGGCCGTAGCCGGGCCGACGCCCTGTTTCGGATCGAACGGACGTTTGGTTTTCTTATCTGCCACCAGTTCGACCGCGCCGACGAGGCCGCAGGCGCGAGGCTCCCCCACCAACGGGTGGTCGCGAAGCTTTTCCAATCGCGCGGCGAACAAAGGCGCAAGCTTGCGCACATGGCCCAGAATGTCACGCTTCTGGTAGATCTCGATGGCCTTGACACCCAGAGCGCAGCCGAGCGGATGTCCGCCATAGGTAAAGCCGTGGCCGAATGTGCCGATCTTTTCCGAATGGTCGACATAGGCTTGGTAGATATCCTCCGGCACCATGACCGCGCCGAGCGGCGCGTAAGCGGCGGTGAGCTGCTTGGCGGCGGAAATCGTCTTCGGCGTCATGCCGAGCGTCTGGCAGCCCCACCAGTTGCCGGTGCGGCCGAAACCGTTGATCACCTCGTCGTCGATCATGATGACGTCGTGCTCGTCGAGCACGGCCTGGATCGCCTCGTAATAGCCCTTGGGCGGAACGATGACGCCGCCGGCGCCCATCACAGGCTCGGCGATGAAGGCAGCGATTGTGTCCGGCCCTTCGCGGTCGATCAGATCGCGTAAGGATTGAACGATGCGCGTCACGAACTCGGCTTCGCTCTCGCCCTCCTGGCCGAAGCGGTAATAATGCGGGCAGTCGGTATGCAGCACGCGGTCGACCGGCAGGTCCCAGCCGATGTGGTTGTAGGGCAAGCCGGTCAGCGAGGCCGACATGATCGTCACGCCATGATAGGCCTTCACGCGGGAGATGATCTTCTTCTTGTTCGGCCGACCGAGCGCGTTGTTCATGTACCAGGCGAACTTGACCTGGGTGTCGTTAGCCTCCGAGCCGGACGACGTGAAGAACACTTTCGAGATCGGCACGGGCGCGATCTCTTTCAGCTTCTCCGCCAGCTCGATCGCCGACTCGGTGCCCTTGGCGCCGAACAGATGATAGTAGGGCAGGGAACGGAGCTGCTCGGTCGCCGCGTCGATCAGCTCTTCCTCGCCGAAACCGAGACCGGCGCACCACAGACCTGACATGCCCTCGATATAGCCACGTCCCTGCGTGTCGTAGACGTAGACACCCTTGCCGTGACTGATGACCAGCGGACCATTGGTCTTGAGCTTATGGATCGGCGTGTAGGGATGCAGGACCGAATCGATGTCGCGGGCCTGCAAATTGCTCAGGGGCGGCTGGTCCAGCATGTCCATCTCCTCACATGGGCGTCGGTATGCGCCCTGCTAGCCCCGTTCTAGCCGGAAGCCAACCCGGGCGCATTGGGCCAAGGTCGCATGGTCCGTGGCCGAGGAAGAAAAGTTTTCCGGCGATCAGGCCAACAACGCGTCCCTGATGCGCTCCTGGACGTCGGCGGTCAGGTACGGGTGCATCGGCAGGCTGAGCACCCGCGTGGCAAGATCCTCGCTGACCTTCAAGCCGGTCGGGTCACCCGGATAGCCGCTGTAGGCTTCCTGCTTGTGCAGCGGCAGCGGGTAATAGACGACGGTCGGCACGCCCGCGGCCTTGGCCTTTGCCTGCAGGGCGTCTCGCTCGGCGGCCGACGCCAGCTTGAGCGTATATTGCGCCCAGACGCTTTTCAGCCCGTCGGGGATGTAAGGCGTCTCGAAACGGTTCGACAAAGCATTGTTGTAGCGCTCGGCCACCACCTGACGCGCCTCGATCTCTTCCTCGTAGACGGCGAGCTTCTCGATCAGAATCGCCGCCTGAAGCGTGTCGAGGCGCGAGTTCACGCCGATGCGCGTGTTCTGATATTTGTGCTCGCCCTTGCCGTGCACGCGCAGAGAATCGATCAGCCTCGCCAACTCGTCATCGTCGGTGAAGATCGCGCCGCCATCGCCATAGCAGCCGAGCGGCTTGGCCGGAAAGAACGAGGTGGTGCTGATGTCAGCGATCGAGCCGGTGCGCCGGCCATGATAGTCCGCGCCGAACCCTTGCGCGCTGTCGCCGATGACCGACATGCCGTTCTCGCGGGCGATCGGGATGATCGCGTCGTAGTCCGCCGACAGGCCGAACAGGTCGACCGGGATGACGCAGGCAGGGCGCAGCCCTTCATCCTTGGCGTGAACGATGGCGCGCTTCAGGCTCTCCGGGTCCATGTTGAAGGTGTCGGGCAAAACATCGACGAACACCGGTATCGCGTTGACCAGCGGCACAACTTCCGCGGTCGCCGCGAAGGTGAAGGACGGAACGAACACCGCATCGCCCGCGCCGACCTTCAGCGCTATCAGCGCGAGCTGGAGAGCATCGGTGCCGTTGGCGCAGGAGAGCGTGTGTTTTGCTCCGCAGAAGGCTGAAAGCTGCTTCTCGAAGCGGGCGACGTCCGGACCCATGATGTACTGGCCTTCGTCGAGCACCCGGGCGATCGCCACGTCGAGCTTGGAGCGCAAACGCGCCTGCTGCGCGGCGAGATCGATGAATTGAATGGACATGTCAGGCAGTCTCGGCTTGGAGGGGAAACGGATTGCGCGCCTTCTCGCACATGCCGGATTGGGAGGCAACGCACTGGCCCCCGCTATGGCCTCCAGCGTGGCTTGATGCGCCCGAGAGCGAGATGAGGTTAGGTTGAACCATTCTGCCGGCGATGGTTTGGGCCAATCCCGTCGGCCTCCGTCTTGGCCGGACAACCAGTCCGACCTTCACCGAAATCCTCGGTCTTGCCCCAAACCATCGCCGGCAGAATGGTTCAACCTAACCTCATCTCGCTCTGGCCGAACCGCAGTGGCCGCGATAGCTTCGAAGGGCATGTCACTTTCAGCATTTTTCTGGACCAAACTTCATCGCAGTGACGCTTCAGTCGGCCTGCGATGGGCCATTACGCTCAGCGTCTGCTTTGCATTGATGCCGGTGCTCGGGTCGACAATCAGCTTCGTGATCCTCGGCGGTGTCGTCGTGGCCTTGGCCTATTTGGTGCTCGATCCTGCCAGGTTTTTCCCGCTGACTCGGGCGGAGGTATGGATCGCAGCCATAGCCATTTTCTACTTCCTGGTCGGACTGATACGAGGGGTGCTCGCGCCCCATCCTGACCTCGGCTTTGCAAGCGCCCTGAGCAGCTTCGGCTTTGTCGCCGTCTTGCCCGTTTTGCCGGTGCTGCGTTATTTTCACCAACCTTATTGGGACGCTTGGGTCACGCGATCGATAGCGGTGGGCTGCATTTTGAGCGGGGCGGCTGCGGCGGTTGAAGTCAGTATGCTGGGACGCATCCGCGCCGAAGCGCTGACCGGCAATCCTTTGATGATGGCTTATCTGACCGGTGCATGGACCCTAGCCGGTGCATATCTCGCACTATCGAGCCGTGGCCTCGATCGATGGCTTTTGTCGTTCGGCGCCATCATGGGTCTATTGTCGCTGTTTCTTTCCGCGGGCCGCGGTCCGACGGTCGGCGTGATACTGATCCTGTCCGTCGTGCTGGCCATATGGCTCGCAAGACATTCCGAAAGCATGTTGCAACTGAGTTTTCGCCTCTATCTGCTGCTGTGTGCCGCCGTCGTCGCCTATGTCTTCCTTGATTCGACAGTGGGCGTCGCCGGCTTTTTCGGCAGATTCCAAGCACTCTTCGACTTTGCCAACGACCCGGCCGCGACCAACGCGGACGTCAACTTGGCGACGCGATGGGTCATGCTGAGTGCCGGGCTCCAGGCCTTCTTGCAGGCTCCGCTCGTCGGTTACGGACGACAAAATGTCATGCAGCTTGTCGGAAATATCGGCAACCTGAACCTGCCCTTCACGCATCTCCACAACGCATACCTCACGGAGGCCGTGGCGAACGGGATCGCGGGTCTTCTGGCATTTCTGGCTTTGCTCGCCGCACCGCTGATCGCCGCTAGGCACGCCGCGGCGCGCTGGCGCACGGTTGCGCTGATTTGGGTTTGCTTCACCTCTATCGCAGCGTTGACGAACATCGGTTTCGGCCACGATCTAAAGGTGTTTTCCTATTGTCTGTTCATCTTGTGGCTGAATTCGCTTTCCGCCGCCGGCGATTCGGCAGACAAGGCCACGCGTCGCGATCCAAACGCTTAGATCTGTCACGAATCGAGACTCAGACGAGGCCAGCGCGCGGCTGAATCCGCCGAAAACGGCAAGTGTTGCAAATTGCATTTCGCTTGGCTAAACGAGCGCCAGTACAGGTTCAGGACGCGTAGTCTTAAAGCCTGGCCGGGCGGACGGGCATCATCAGACTCTGCAACGGATTTTAGTCCTTTGCGAGGTCTCGAGCAGAACCTCAATCGGGCGCGCCAGAATTGCGCCATGATGCCGTTGGCTTTCCGGGAGTGATCTATTGCAGCAACAAGTTGATATGCGTGACCGATTGCTGGCGCGGCTGAAGAGTCGCGACGCCAAAATCGGCATCGTTGGCTTAGGCTATGTCGGCCTGCCGCTTGTCCTCCGCTTTAGCGAAGTGGGCTATTCCGTGGTTGGCTTCGACATTGACAATGCGAAGGTGGCCGCGCTGCTGGAAGGCAGGAGTTACATCGATCACATAACGCCGGATCGTGTTTCCAGGGCGATCGGCGCCGGCTTCGAACCAACGACCGACTTCAGCAAGGCATCTGATGTCGACGCGCTGATCCTATGTGTCCCGACACCGCTGAATAAGCACCGCGAGCCGGACCTGACATTCGTCACCGACACAGTCGACTCGCTGCTGCCGCACCTTGTGGCCGGACAGGTTATGTCGCTGGAAAGCACTACCTATCCCGGAACGACCGAAGAGGAATTGCTGCCGCGGATCGCCGCACGTGGCTTCAACGTCGGAACCGACTATTTTCTTATCTATTCGCCCGAACGCGAAGACCCGGGCAATCCCGACTTTACAACGCGCACGATACCGAAAGTCTGCGGCGGCCATACTGCATCTTGCCTCGAGGTGGCAAAGGCGCTCTACGGTCAAGTTATCGACCGATTGGTGCCGGTGAGTTCCACCAAGGCGGCCGAGTTAACCAAGCTGCTGGAAAACATCCAGCGCTCCGTCAACATCGGTCTCGTCAACGAGATGAAGATGATCGCCGACAAGATGGGCATCGACATCTTTGAGGTGGTCGACGCCGCCAAGACCAAGCCGTTCGGCTTCACGGCCTATTATCCGGGGCCGGGCATCGGCGGCCATTGCATCCCGATTGACCCTTTCTACCTGACCTGGAAGGCGCGCGAGTACGGCCTCAACACCCACTTCATCGAACTGGCCGGCGAGATCAATCGAGACATGCCGAATTGGGTCGTCGGCAAGATCGTGGCAGCCCTGAACGAACGCGAGAAATCACTGAAAAATGCGCGCATTCTTGCGCTCGGCATCGCCTACAAGCGCGATGTGGACGATATGCGTGAGTCGCCGGCGGTATTTGTGATGGAGCTTTTGCGCGATCGTGGCGCGAAGGTCGACTATTCGGACCCTTTTGTACCGGTTTTCCCAAAGATGCGCGAACACCGGTTCGACCTCGAATCCGTGCCGCTGACGCCGGAAACCCTGGCGTCTTACGATTGCGTCGTTTTGCTGACGGATCATTCGAAGCTGGACTACGACATGATCCTCAAGCACTCCCGGCTTTTGGTCGATACGCGCGGAAAATATCGCCAGGTGGCGGACAATCTCGTCGGGGCTTGAGGCGTTTGATGTGTGCTAGATGCTCTCGACGAGGTCGCCCTTCCGGCACCTCCGATGATCCGGGCTGAGTCGATGAAGCTTCGGAACTGGCTTTCGGCATCGACAGGATCGCAGTTCCGCCGGAACTTCCTCAAGATCGCCCGAGCCAACATCATAGCGATGGCGTTGCCAATTGCCTTGGCGCCTTTGTTGACCCGTCTTTTCATGCCGGCCGACTACGCCGTGCTAGGCGTCTTCACGGCGACGGTAGGTTTGCTCGCATCATTCGCCACCTGGCGACTCGATTGGATGCTGCCTAATGCGCGCACGATCCGGATGTCGGCAAGCCTCGCCGCATTGAGCTTGCTTGTGCTCGCCTGCGTTTGCGCTCTTGTCGCCATTGTATTGACGGTCCTGCCGCAACGCGTCTTTGACGCGACTCCGCTCAAGGACATTGGCTGGATCGCGTTCCTGATCCCGATCGCCCTGGCTGCTGCCGGCATGCGTCAGACGCTGAGCGGGTGGTTTGTGCGTCAGGCAGATTTGTCTGCAGTCAGCAAAGCAACCGTGCTCCAAAGTGTCGGCAATTCCGCCGTCAGCCTGGCAGCGGGAACCGCAAATTTGGGATCGTTAGGACTGGTAGGCGCGACGGTAGCCGCGAATTGGTTGGGTGTCGGCACCTTGCTGCGTCAGGCGGGCTTGTCGTTCCTTTTCGCTTTGAAACGGGTTTCACGGCGATCGATGCGTGCCGCCTGCGCGAAGCACGGTCGCAGCGCGACTTGGTCGACGCTTGTCGCTGTCGTCAATGCTGCAAGTCTAAGCGCCCCGTTGCTCGTCCTGGCTCACTATTATCAGGCGCACGAAGTCGGCTGGTATGCACTAATGCAGCGCCTGGTGGGAGCGCCGGCTGGCGCCCTGACATCGGCCCTGGGGCAAAGTTTCTGGGCTCAGGCGGCCGAACTCGCGCGCGCGAAACAGGTGCGTGAACTGGCCGGGCTCTATAAGAAGACAACCAGGCGACTATTGCTGGCCTGCATTCCGATCGCGTTCGTTTGCATGCTCGGACCGCTTTATGTCGGCAGGATATTCGGCGAGGCTGAGTGGTCTGGAGCTGGGTATGCGCTACTGGCCATGACGCCTCAATTTCTGGGTGGAATGTTGTTTTCACCAACGAACCATCTTGTGGTCTTCGACAAGCAACACGTGCAACTCGTGGCGGACGGTATCCGACTTGCGCTGGTTGTGCTTTCGATTGCCCTCGCGGCATATCTGGAGTGGGGCTTCATCTCCGCGGTGGCCTTGTCGTCTTTCTCATTTTTCCTGGGCCATGCGGTGCTGTTCGCAGTCCATTTGAGGATACATAAAGCCTATGAGTAGCGCCGATGCAAAAGCATTCTGGAAACAGCAGACGAGCAGCTTGCATCGGTCGGATGGCGACGCTTTTTATGCGCGCAAAGCGGCCGAGCATGCATCTTTGCTGACAGCGCAGGAGAGAGCCGCCGGTGCAGTCGATTTGGGGTGTGGCGCGGGCGAACTGTTGTACTTTCTGTCTGACGAGATCGATGTTCGCCAGGGCATAGACTATTCAGCGTCGATGCTCGAACAGGCTGGCAGCCGGCTCGATGGGAAAGGCATCCAACTTCAAGAGGCGGATTTTCGGGTTTTCTTGCCCGGCTGCTCTCAGGCCGTTTGGCTGACCACGGGCGCACTCAACCAATATCTCGATGCGTCGGACACAGGGTCTCTCCTGGAGCTCTTCCAAGCGAACCAGCATGCGCGTTCATTTTTTCTTTTTGACTGCATAGATCCAATCAAGTTTCTGTTGATGCCATACGGAATTCGCTACCAGATTCCGTTGGGTGCGTCCGCGGAGCGCGGCCTCAACGATCGGTTCCGGTCAGCCTATCACGCGTTCAGGAGAGTAGGTATCGGAGCTCAACTCGCCGGGGGTTTTCTATCGCGGGATTTCGCGACGCTCCGCGGCAAGGGAATGGGCTATGGTCAGTTGCCTCGTTTCTGGCTCATGGCAGCCAAAAGGCTTGATCTGTCAGCCGAAATCGTCAGCTCCAGGTATTATGAGTATCGCTACCACGTCCTTTTGAGGAAGCGATCAGCCTGATGGATCGCAAGGCTGCCTATCGCAAGCTTTCCGATACAGAAGCCAGTTTGCCGCTGTTCTTGCGTGCCTGGTGGCTCGATGCGACGTGTGGCGATGCGTGGGACGTTGTTCTGGCGAAGAAAGGCGACGAAATCCATGCCGCGTTGCCGTTCCTGCCCAAGCGCGTGCGGGGGTTTCGCATTCTGACCCAGCCGAAGCTGACGCCCTTTCTTGGGCCTTGGCTGAGACCCACGGGCGCAAAGTCGGCAAACGACTATGCGCGGCAGAAAGATCTGATGAACGAGCTGATCGACGGGCTGCCTCCCCACGACCATTATCGGCAGAATTGGAGCCCGAACGTTACCAACTGGCTGCCTTTTTACTGGCGCGGCTTCGCACAAACGACCCGATATACATACTCGCTGGAAGGGCTGACGGCATCCCAAGATTTGTGGGGCGGGCTACGCGACAACATTCGGAGAGAGATCCGTCGCGCTGAGAACAGGATGTCCATTGGCGTCGCGGATGGCACGCTCAAGGAATTTCTCGATCTGAGCGATTTGACGTTCAAGCGTCAGGGGCGCAAGCCTCCTTATTCGAGAGACTACGTGCAGCGCATCGACACCGCCTGCGCTGATCGTGGCTGCAGAAGAATATTCATCGCACGCGATCCGGAAGGCCGGCAGCACGCCGGCGCCTACATCGTCTGGACCGACGACAGCGCCTATTATCTGATGGGCGGCGGCGATCCCGCGGTTCGCAATAGCGGGGCCATGAGCCTGTGCATGTGGCGGGCGATCGAGTTTGCCGCCACGGTCACGCGCCGCTTCGATTTCGAAGGCTCGATGATCGAACCTGTCGAACGTTTTTTCCGCGCTTTCGGTGCGCAACAGACCCCCTATTTCAATATTCAGAAGACCCCTTCCTTTATCTTGCATGGGCTGATGGGGCTTTCGTCGGTCGTGAGGACAAGACGATGATTCGCATCACCGTACCGGCGTCGCGCAGCGGCCCGTTGAACTGGGTCGCCGGCATCGTCCTGGGTGAAATGCTCGGCCTTCGGTATGAACTGCTTCCTGGACCAGAAACCTCAACCGTTGTCATTGACGACGGTTCGAAGCGTCTTTCGATGTCGTCAAACTTTCCTGGGATCGATGGCGACCCGGCACTTTGGCGTGAGCAGATGCCATCTCGCCCACTCAAGGAATGGGACCTCGCTCGGCACTTGCCCGAGGCCGACCTGGAAGGGCCGTTGCCGCTCATCTTCGGCAGCGATGAACTCCAACTTGCCCCGGACGCAATTCATTGTGGGGTCGATATTTTCGGCGCCATCTTCTTCATGCTGTCGCGATTTGAGGAAACTGTTTCGGGCGAACGCGACATTCATGACCGCTTTCCCGCCGTCGCCTCGCTGGCGTGGCAGGAAGGATTTCTTGGCCGGCCGATCGTCGATGAATATGTCGAGGTGCTTTGGGTGATGATGAAACGCCTTTGGTCGGGACTTGAGCGTTCCAGGCGGCAAGGCGAATTGAAGGTTAGTTGCGATGTCGATGAGCCTTTCGATAGGGTCGGCACCAGCCCGCGGGCGCTCCTGCGCTCAATCGCCGGCGACCTGGGGAAACGGCGTGATCCGGGTCTCGCGGTCCGTCGCGGACGGAATTTCTCGGCGCATCGCCGCGGCGATCTCCGTTTCGACCCATATTACAATTTCGATTGGTATATGGACGTGGTCGAGAAGCAGGGCCGCAGGGCCGCCTTCTATTTTATCCCCGACCACCCCGCAGGCGCCATTGACGGCACATATGAGATCGATGAGCCGCGTGTTCTCAAACTCATACGCAAGCTTGCCGATCGTGGACATGAGGTCGGCATGCACGGAAGTTACAGCACATTCAGGGATCCCGAACGGCTGGCGTCGGAGCGGGCTCTGTTGGCTTCCGCTTGCGAGAAAGCGGGTTTGCCAGCCGACGTGCCGGGAAATCGTCAACATTATTTGCGTTGGGATTCAGCGGAGACGCCAGACCACCTCGACGCGGCTGGATTCACGTATGACACGACCGGCTCGTTTGCCGATCGGCCCGGCTTTCGTTATGGAACCGCGCATCCTTTCCCGATGTGGAGTTGGCGCCGCCGCGCGCCGCTGCGATTGCGCCAGGCGCCGCTGGTTCTGATGGAGTGCTCCGTCACCGCGAAGACCTATCTCGGGCTTGGCCATTCGGCCGAGGCTTTCGATGTGATGACGCAACTCAAGCGTCGAGCGCTGAAATATGGCGGCGATTTCACGCTGCTCTGGCACAATTCACAATTGCTGATGCCGAAGGATCAGGAATTCTTCATTGAGTTGCAGCGGTAGTTCGGCCGCTTGGCCTCCAAGGTTAGCGTGCCGATTCAGGGATTCGATTGAGCTGCATGAGTGCGGAGCGCGACAAAGCAAAAGACTGGCTGGGACGTCGGATCGCTCAGCTTTCATTCTTGGTACTGTTTCCGGGATTCTTCTTATGGCAGGCAGCCCTGCTTAAGGGTTTGACACCGCTCTCAATCAACCTCTTTGCCGAAGCCTCGGTCGCCGCTCTGCTGCTTTTTGTTGCCGCTCTGCTTCCCGCGTCCCGCAAAGTCTTCAGTACGCCGGTTTTTTCCACCTGCCTGTTCGTCATGATGGCTTGGTGCGGCCTCTGGACGCTGGGCACATGGATGCTAGCGCCCGACGTTCCGCCCGGCGCAATAGTTCAAGTTGTCATCACTTATATGAACTGGATTGTGCTGATCATGATCGGCCTATTCCTGGACGTGGACGATCGCGCCTTCCGGAGAGCCCTCTGGCTCGCCATCATCGCCTGTTTCATCATAGCCTTGGTCAATTTTGACGGTAGCACTACCAAGTTTTCCGACGATCCGGAGCAGAGCGTCTATCAAGGATTGGCTCGATCTGTAGCGCTGTCTGCGGCGGTGCTGATTGCCGGCTTCCGGGACGGTTTCGCCAGAGTCGTGCTGATTGTACTCGCCCTCGGCTTTTTGTTCATCGTTGGCGCGCGCTCCGAACTCGCGGCCATGACGTTGGCTTTTGGCGGATACGAACTGATCAGGCTGTTCTTGCGTCCGAGCGGACTAAAGACCATCGTCCCTTGCATCGTGATCGGCGCACTCGCTCTGCTTTTCTGGCGCGAAAGCATACTCGCCGCCATCCAGGATTCGCGCCAACTTCAATTGCTGGATCTGGAGGACTCGACTTCGTGGCAGGCGCGCCAAATGTTCTCGGAATATGCCTGGGCGACGATCGAAGCACACCCCATCGCCGGCGAGTTCGGAAGTCATTTTAATGTGCCCGTCGAAGAAAGCGAGCAAGGAGGAGCGTACGCGCACTCGATCCTGTCCGCGTGGGTTTCGTTCGGGCTGGTTGGTTTTATTCTTTACCTGACGCCCAACGTCATTGCGGTGGCGATGGCAGCGCGACAGGCCTTTGCCAGGACGACAACCAGTCTCTGGCGAATGGCGTTCTATATGACAGTTAGTTCGATGATTCTGCTTGTCGCGGCCAAGCCGATCTTTTGGCCTACACCAGCTATCGGCTGGGGTCTCATCATTGCGGCCTACTCTGGCGCCAGACGGCGCCAGACAGGAGTGCGTAACGTCAGCGCTGCCGCGCCGAGACCTATTGCGTCAACTTGACCTTCTGTAGGCAGCGCTCAAATGCAAATGCTGCTTGCGTGGAGCCCTTGAGGGATACCGAATAGGGCTGGCCATTCAACTCAAAGGAAATCTGCGATCCCTGGACGAGCGGCTTGAGCATTTTGTCGACATCGTTCGTCACCACAGCCGAAACATAGCCACCGGCTTGGTATTCTTTCCACTCACCCGTCACCGGTCCCCAGTTGACGCGTCGCGTAACGTTGAAAGTCAGGCCCTCCAAGGGTTGCGTCTTTGCATCGACAACACGATCATTAAAGATGACCGTAATGCTACCTGCGCCGTGATCCTTGGCATCGGGGGCCTGGATATTTTCGATCCGCAAGCGCGTCGGTCCGGCTGGAGAAACCATGACGCAAGTCGGGTTCAGCGCAGCGCCCTCGGCAGATTTTGTCGTAATTTGCCAGCCGCCCACGGTTTCGGTTTCATCGGCGCCGAAGGCAGGGGTTGCGAGGATCGCGGCGAGGGCTAGAAGATAGGGTCTCTGCACAACTGGTCTCCTGATTCAGTCCGGGCGGTTCTATAGGCAACCATCCTCTGATGCAATCGCCATGGCTAGAGGCCTGCGCCATCAGGATTCCAGATTCCAAAATAACGGCAAAAAGGTGAATACCGACCACGTCTAGCATCGATCAGATCAGGGCGAGTAAGAGCCACAGCCGGACAAATATCTGCATTTAAAAGAAACTTGTAACCAGTTCCTTTTTTGATCAAATAGAAGAACGTATTTGTCCGATCCATAAGTGGTTTGGCGAATTCGCCGTAATAGTTCGGCAAGGCCTCTTCAACGCGAATCAGACGTCCCCCTTCTAACGACGCAAGTCGCCCCTCGGCCAGCGCCTGCTCGTATGTCTTCCGAGCACTCCGAAGTACTTCTTCGAACTGGCGGATGTCGCCTTGAGCGCGCGTCATCGCTTCGTTGAACAAGCGGAATTGGGCCTGGTGGTCCTGTGTATAGATATAAATGAAACCAGCCTTGTGAAGAAAAAAGGCAACCAGCCAAAACAAGGTTGCGCCGACAAAAAAGCTTGCGGCACGGGTTCGGTTAAGCCGACTCTTGATCATGATGTCTCGCCAATGCCTTGGACGTATCGCCTCATCGTCGCGGCAGACCACAGTCCCTGATTTTTGGGTGCGCGGGTTGCGTTCATGCGGGGTGCCGGGTAACCGGAACGTGGTCGAGCGGACACGACGGGGCTGCTTCTACAACATCACGCGGAACACCGCACCTGCAGAGACTGTTTATCGTGGCCCACATCGCACATCTCACGTCCGCTTATCCGCGATATCACACGCGAATTTTTGTCCAAATGTGCAGAGGTCTTGCGCGTGCTGGCCACCCGACATTTCCAGTTGTCGCGGATGGCAAAGGTGACGAGGACCTGGGCGGCGTTTGCGTTCGCGATGGCCGCCCCGATCCGATCGCCCTTGATATCGCTTGAGCTAGAGGCATTACGCGATGGTCAAGATAGTTCATATGTCATCAGGACATGAAGCTTTAGATCATAGAATATTCTACAAGGAAGCAAGATATACCCACGGCAACGATTTTGAGGTGGCCGTGATTGCAAATCATAAGCGCGTCGAATCGGTATCGGGTATCAAGATTGTACCAATTCCGAAGCGCTCGCGCGCCGGCCGGATGCTTCTGTCTCCATGGTCGATTCTGAGAAAGGCGCTAAGAGAGCAGGCGGACATCTATCATTTTCACGATCCAGAATTGATACCCGTCGGTCTTGCCCTAAGAGCATTCGGAAAAGTGGTCATCTACGACATCCATGAGATCGTCGCGCAGCAGATAGCTTTGCGCGCCTGGATACCGCCGATTCTGCGCAAACCTGTCAGTGTCGTATTCGACAAGTTCGAGCGATTCGCCATTCGCCGGTTCGACGGAATAAGCGTCCCGCAGACATATATGCGCGATCGTTATCAGCCGGATGCACGACGGGTCGCGCTGACCAGAAATTTCGTCTCGGTGACCGAAGTGTCTGAACCCGGTCCGCTGACCCGACGGCCGCACCTTCTGTATGCCGGCACGATGTCCGTCGAACGCGGTCTCTTGAATATGGTTCGGGCGATGCCATACGTGCTCGATGGCCATCGTCTTCTGCTGGCCGGCCAGATCGCGCCGGCATTGCTCGCTGCGGCGCAGCGAGAGCCCGGCTGGGGTTCGGTTGACTATCTGTCAAGGCTGCCATTCGTGGAACTGCCAGCCGTCTATGCGCAGGCGTCGATTGGTCTCATTCTTTATGAGAATCTCGGCCAGTACCATTTGGCTCATGCCGTGAAGCTTTTTGAGTTCCTCGTCCACGGCATGCCCGTGATCATGCCGAATTTTGGTGAGTGGCCGGCCTTCAACGAAGAGCATGAGGTCGGCATCAATGTTGACACCTCTAACCCGCGGGCCGTAGGAGAGGCGGTCAACCGCCTCGTGCAGGATACGAGCTTGGCTGAGCGCCTAGGTCGCAACGGCCGGCGCCTAGTGGTTGGGCAATTCTCCTGGGAGCAGGAAGTTCGAAACCTTCATCAACTTTATAAAGACGTTATGGCATGCTGAGTGGATTCCGAAATGTGCTTGTTCTTTC
>JBFWUS010000003.1:0-129692 GCA_050247155.1 Rhizobiaceae bacterium | reverse complement strand
CGTCGGTCTTCGGTTCATTGACGATGGCCGAGGCGTGGAGGCCCGCCTTGGTGGCGATGGCCGAGGCCCCGACATAAGGCGCCTGCGGTTCCGGCGCGCGGTTCAGCAACTCGTCGAAAGCGCGCGATAGGCGCGAAATGCCTGTCAGTTGTTCCTTCGCAATGCCGATGTCGTAGCATTTCTCGAAAGCCGGCTTCAGCGCCAGCGTCGGGATGATTGAGATCAGATTGGCGTTGCCGCAGCGCTCGCCGATGCCGTTCAGTGTGCCCTGGATCTGGCGCACGCCTGCCTCCACCGCGGCCAGCGAATTCGCCACCGCCTGGCCGGTGTCGTCATGCGCGTGGATGCCGAGATTGTCGCCCGGCACGCCGGCCGCGATCACCTTGCCAACGATCTCGCGCACTTCGGACGGCAGCGTGCCGCCATTGGTGTCGCATAGCACCACCCAGCGCGCGCCGGCATCAAGCGCGGTCCTCGCGCAGGCCAGCGCATAGTCAGGGTTCGCCTTGTAGCCGTCGAAGAAGTGTTCGCAGTCGACCATCGCTTCCTTGCCGGCCTTCACGGCCGCGGCAACGGACTCGCGGATGTTGTCGAGGTTTTCCTCGTTGGTGCAACCGAGCGCGACCTTGACGTGGTAATCCCAGCTTTTCGCCACGAAACAGATCGCATCGGAATTGGATTGCGTGAGTGCGTTGAGGCCTGGGTCGTTGGAGGCCGAAACGCCAGCGCGCTTGGTCATGCCGAAGGCGACGAATTTTGAATTGTGCGTGCGCTTCTCGGCAAAGAAAGCCGTGTCGGTAGGGTTGGCGCCGGGATAGCCGCCCTCGACATAATCCACGCCAAACGCGTCCAGCAGTTTGGCGATGGCGATCTTGTCCTCGACGGAAAAGTCGATGCCCGGCGTCTGCTGGCCATCGCGGAGCGTGGTGTCGAAGAGAAATATTCTTTGCTTGCTCATAAGCTGGCTCATATGGCGGGACAGCGCCCCCCTCTGTCCTGCCGGACATCTCCCCCACAAGGGGGGAGATCAGCCGGCCGCTCGGCTTTCGCCAATCGCCAGCGTTGCAGGAGAAACGCGAAAGACGGAGCGCGCGATCTCCCCCCTTGTGGGGGAGATGTCCGACAGGACAGAGGGGGGCGCTGTCCCGCCGAGATGTCCATCGACGAATTCATCCCACCTTCCCCGCAAACTTGTTCGTCGCATAGATCAGCCGGTCCAATATGCCCGGCTCCGAAAAGGCGTGGCCTGCCCCTTCGATGAGGAAAAACTCGGCTTTCGGCCAGGCTTTGTGCAGCGCCCACGCATATTTCGCCGGGCACGGCATGTCGTAACGCCCGTGGACGATGACGCCGGGAATATCCGCCAGCTTGCCGGCGTCGCGGATCAGCTGTCCCTCCTCGAACCAGCCGCCATGGGTGAAAAAATGGTTCTCGATGCGCGCGAAGGCCAGGGCGAACTTATCCTCTCCGAACTTGGCACTCGTCTCGGGTTCCGGTAGCAGCGTGATCGTCTGCCCCTCCCAACTGCTCCAGGCAACCGCCGCCTCGATCTGCGCTTGTCGGTCCGTGCCGGTCAGCCGCTTGCGATAGGATGCCATCATGTTGCCGCGCTCGGCCACCGGGATCGGCGCGCAAAAACGCTCCCACTTGTCCGGGAACATCTCCGAGACGCCGAACTGATAATACCAGTCGAGCTCAGCCTTGGTCAGCGTATAGATGCCGCGCACGACCAGCTCACTCACCCGTTCGGGATGCGTTTCGGCATAGGCCAGCGCCAGCGTCGAGCCCCACGAACCACCGAACACCAGCCATTTGTCGAAGCCGGCCATTTCGCGCAGCCGTTCGATATCGGACACCAGATGCCAGGTCGTATTGTCGTCCAGCGAGGCGTAAGGCGTCGACTTCCCACAGCCGCGCTGGTCGAACAGGATGACGTCATAAAGTTTTGGGTCGAACACCCGCCGCTGCTTCGGCGAGATGCCGCCGCCCGGGCCGCCGTGCAGGAACACCGCCGGCTTGGCGCCCTTGGTGCCAACACGCTCCCAATAGATCGTATGGCCGTCGCCTACATCCAGCATGCCGGTCTCGAACGGCTCGATCTCGGGATAAAAGGTCCGCAAGGCTGTCATACCCGCAACCCGTGCGCCGGCCAGTTTTCAACCTCGTGGTCGGGGTGCTGGAAGGAAACAATCTGCTCCTGCCGTGTGTAATAATTCGCGTCGTTGTGGACGGGCTTGTCGAAAATCTTGTCGACCCAGGGCAGCCGGAACTGGTGGTTGACCTGGATCTGCGGCTCCAGGTCGGACCGGTCGTCGAACGCGCCGATGGCAATCTCCAGCCCGTCCGGCTGGCGGTAGGTTAGAGGTGTGCCGCAGCGTGCACAAAAGCCGCGGTCGATGTTGATCGACGACTGGAAATAGCTTGGCTCTTCACGCACCCACTCGACACCGTCTTTCGGCGCGGAAACAAGCGCCCCGAAGAACGAGCCGAACTGTTTCTGGCACATGCGGCAATGGCAGATCGAGGCGCGCCCGAGCTCGCCGCGAATGCGGAAGCGCACCGCGCCGCACTGGCAGCCGCCGGTTCGAAAAGTCTCGCTCATGTCGTTTTCTCCGAAGGCCAGGTTTCGGTGTCGTGATCGGGGTGTTGGAAAGATTTGAGTTCATGCAGATAGCCGCCAGCCTCTTCATCCTCCAGCGTGTCGTACCCAGGCAGGCGCGGCATATCGTCGACATAAGGGAGTTTCGCTTCCGTGCCCCATTGCACGGTCGGCGCGATTTCCTCGGGATGATCGAATGCGCCGATGGCGAGCGCAATTCCGTCCGGCGCCTCGAAAGTCAACGGCGTGCCGCATTCGCCGCAGAATCCGCGTTCGACATGGCTGGAGGAGCGGAATTTTTTCGGCTCGCCACGCGTCCAGCTGAGCTTCGCGCCCTTCACCGAAACCAGCGGCAGGTAAAAGTTCCCGGCCGCCTTCTGGCACATGCGGCAATGGCAGACCGACGCATCAGCCAACGCGCCTTCGACACGAAAACGCACCGCGCCGCACTGGCACCCGCCGGTGTAGAGAGGCCGGTTGTCGAGGCTCATCGATATTCTCTTCCGAGCAAGCTACGCCCACCCCTAACCCCTCCCCTCAAGGGGGAGGGGGACTTGGCGTCGACGTTCCCGTGTTCCCCTCCCCCTTGAGGGGAGGGGTTAGGGGTGGGGGTAAATTCGCCCAACTCAAGCCTCCGGCGCATGGCATACCGCCTCGATATTGTTGCCGTCGGGATCGAACACGAACGCGCCGTAATAGTTCTCGTGATAATGCGGCCGCGGTCCGGGCGGGCCATTGTCGCGCCCGCCGGCTTTCATCGCCTCGGCGTAGAACGCATCGACCTCGGCGCGGCTGCGCGCGGTGAAGGCCACGTGCCGACCGGGTCCGGCTTCGCCGCCCTCATGTAGCCACCAGACGGGACGCTCGCGGCCGTAGCCGCCAACCTTCTTGCCGCCGGTGAATTGCTCCGGAACTATATAGAGCAGCGACCCGCCGAGCGGCGCGAGCGCCGCATCGTAAAACGCCTTGGATTTTTGCCAGTTAGCGACTGCACAGCCGGTGTGGTCGATCATGGACGGAGTTCCTCCCTAAACGGCGTCGGCATCGGGGCGTCGGGCGCATTCAGGCCCGCTACGATGACGATATGCTGGCACACACCTTCGATATCGCGAAGCACGTCGTCGTTCCAGAAGCGGAGGATGGACCAGCCGAGCGAGGTCAGCGCCTCGTCCCTAATCCTGTCTCGCTCCGAATTCGCATGCTGTGAACCATCGACTTCCACAATCATCTTTTGAGACGGGCACGCAAAATCGACAATGTAACCGGCGATAGGCATTTGGCGTCGAAACGAGAGGCCCATCAAACGATGCGCGCGCAACTCGGTCCAGAGCTTCAGTTCGGCTTCTGTCATCGACTTGCGCATTTTGCGCGCGTTGCGCCGGTTGGCTGTCGGAACCGGATGATGGCTCGATTTCATCCAGCCGCCCTCCATCTCGGACGGCTAGGCCACCTTCGCCAACCCCCCTCTGTCCTGTCGGACATCTCCCCCTCAAGGGGGGAGATCAGCCGTCCGCGATGGTTTCGCCAATCTTCGATATTGCAGGAAGTGCGCCGTCGGCCACGCGCGTGATCTCCCCCCTTGAGGGGGAGATGTCCGGCAGGACAGAGGGGGGTCGGTGCAACAGCACCACCGCCGCCGAAGCTGCCCCGCTCCGCCCTCACCGCTTCACCTCCCACGTCGTCACGCGTTCGCCCGTGGCGGGGTCTTTCCCGTCCTTGAGCTGGATACCTTGCGCCAGGAGTTCGTCGCGAATGCGGTCGGCCTCGGCCCAGTTCTTTTCGCGGATGAAGGTGAGACGCTCCGCGATCATATCATCGATCGAAACGCTCTTGTGGCTCGAAGCGATTTCGGGACCTTCGTAGGTGAATCCAGATGTATGCCGCCTAATTTCAACGTCGCGCTCATTCCATCTTTCAGCAAGCTCTGCCTTTTCTCTCCGAACATAAGAACGCCAATCGATGCCAATCAGCCTGAGCGCAGCGTCAACCTGATTATCGACATTAAGCTTCTGCATGATCGAGATGGTCGCCCCGACGTTCAGATCATCTGCCAAGGCTTCTGAGATACTGGCATCAACCAAGCTGTCGTTGCCGGCCGGAATCTCCAGAAGCTCCGCGTCATCCGACATCATCGCGAGTTCAAATTTCTTGATCTTGCGAAAGAGACGAAGAAGGGTAATCGCCGCCTCCTCCAACCGCCTCACACTAAAATCAATCGGCTCGCGGTAATGCGTCATCAGCATGGCCAGCCTCAGAACCTCGCCGGGCCATTTGCGTCCGCCGAAGCTTTCCGTCTCCAGCAGCTCATGGATCGAGAAAAAATTCCCCAGGCTCTTGGACATTTTTTGTCCTTCCACCTGCAGGAACCCGTTGTGCATCCAGTAGTTCGCCATGACGTCATGGCCGAACGCGCAACGTGACTGCGCGATTTCATTCTCGTGGTGTGGGAAGATCAGGTCCAGCCCGCCGCCATGGATGTCGAACACTTCGCCGAGATAGGCGGCGCTCATCGCCGAGCACTCGATGTGCCACCCCGGCCGGCCTCTACCCCAAGGCGAATCCCAACCCGGCTCCTCCGGTGACGACAGCTTCCAGAGCACGAAGTCGCCGGGGTTCTTCTTGTGCCGGTCGACCTCGACGCGCGCGCCGGCGATCTGTTCGTCGAGGGGACGTTTCGAAAGCTGGCCGTAGTCTTTCATCGACGCGGTGTCGAACAACACTTCACCTGCGGCTTCATAGGCATGGCCGCGTTCGATCAGGCTTTGAATCAAGCCGATCATGTCGGTCTTGCCATCGTCGCGCTGGACGAATTCCGTTGCGCGCGGCTGAAAAGTCGGCGGCAAGCAGCCGAGCGCCGTTACGTCCTTCTGGTATTGGTTGTCGGTCTTCTCGGTGACTTTTCGGATCGCCTGGTTCAGCGTCAGCGTTCCAGCCTCGATCTCTTCGCCAAAGTCACGCAAGGCGCGGGCGTTGATCTTGTCGTCGACGTCAGTGATGTTGCGCACATAGGTCACGTGCTCTTCGCCATAGACGTGGCGCAGCAGGCGGAACAGCACGTCGAACACGATCGCCGGGCGCGCATTGCCGATATGGGCGAAATCATAGACCGTCGGTCCGCAGACATACATGCGCACGTTTTTTGGGTCGATCGGGTCAAAAACCTCCTTCGACCGCGTCAGCGTGTTGTAGAGCCTGAGCTTCACGTCGGACATAAATCTCCCCTGGCCTGCTGGCCTGGGCGTTTGTCCTGTCCGGTGAACGAGAAGGCGAAAACGACCTGACCAGCGCGAGCGCTAGCCGATAATGCAAATGCCGATAATG
The DNA here is from genome assembly GCA_050247155.1 of Rhizobiaceae bacterium. Taxonomy (GTDB): domain Bacteria; phylum Pseudomonadota; class Alphaproteobacteria; order Rhizobiales; family Rhizobiaceae; genus Mesorhizobium_G. The sequence goes on along the minus strand of JBFWUS010000003.1, from coordinate 123,772 downwards.
GCAAAAGGCGTTTTCATGGGGCGAGCTTATGGACGAGGCCCCTGTTGCCGTCAAGCGACATCGCGCGGGCGTCTTTCCGTGCTGCCCCGAAACCACCTGCCCAATAACATTTTATTAAACATGTATATACATGAAATTGCCCAGTTTGGCGGCTAAAGTGCCGTTACGTCACGATTTGGTCCCAATTGAACAGGATCGGCGCTGCCGACATGAAACGCACCAGGGAAGAGAAAATGCCATCCATCATCAAGAGCGAAGCCGACCGAGCCCGCGCTCAATACGCCGCTTTGACCAAGCATTATCGGCCTGTCGGCCCGGCTGCTGTCGCCGCTGCTCTGGTGTGCATGCGCAAGCCGGCCAAGAAGACCGCCTCCAAGGCCGTCTGAAGGTTTCAGAAAAGATCGAGTTGATCTGACGGCCTTTCGGCCTGTTTCGACGGCGGCGGCTGTTCCGGCCGCTTTGTGGCCGGCGCCGGCTCGATCACTTCCGGTCCCATATTCTGATAAGAGTTGACCTTGTCCGACACCGGGATCGCCTCAAAGAAACCGGGCTCGACCGGGTGCAGCAGGTCGGCAACGTCGCGCGGCTCCTGATTGCGGCAGTCCAGCCAGCGGGAGAAATCCTGCTGGCGGATCACCACCGGCATGCGCTCGTGGATCGGCCTCAGATCGTCGTTCGCGGCTGTGGTCAGAATGGCGGCGGTGTCCATCTCGGAACCGCCCGGCTCGTGCCAGGTCTCCATCAGCCCAGCGAACGCGATCACGCCGCCATTCCTGGGTCGCACCCAGTAGGGCTGCCTTTCCTTCGGGCCGAGCTTTTTCCATTCGTAGAAACCGGAGGTCGGCACCAGCACGCGCCGATGGCGCATCGCCGCACGGAACGCTGGCTTTTCGATCGCTTCCTCCGATCGGGCATTGATCATCAGCGGCAGCTTTTTGGGATCCTTTGCCCAGTACGGGATGAAACCCCAGCGCACCAGCAGCGAGCGCCGCTCGGGCAGGTTGGAGCCCGGTTCGCGCGGATGCCCGGCCGTCACGATCAGGATCGGTTGCGTCGGCGCTATGTTGTAGCGCGGTGGAAAGTCCTCGAGGTCGATCACGCCGAAAACCTCGGCCACCTCGTCGGGCGTGGGAAGCAGGGCGAAACGTCCGCACATTGTCTTTGCTGGCTCTCGTCTCTTCGTGGCCGCATATAGTAGGTTTCAGCGATTCAGCCAAAAGCAGCCCGTGACCGAACAGCCTCCCCTCATCATCCCCGCCGTGTCCGTTGCCGCCGTGCGGGACGGCAAGGTGCTGCTCGTCAAGCGCGGCCGCAGCCCCTCAAAGGGCCTTTACGCCTTCCCCGGCGGCCGCGTGGAGCCGGGCGAAACGTTGGAAGAAGCAGCACGCCGCGAACTGCTGGAAGAGACGGGAGTGATTGCCCACGACCTCAAGCCGTTGCTGGTCGTGAACATTCCCCCGTCGCCGCGCGAAGGCGCGCCGGGCTATGAGTTGCATGTCTTTGTCGCCGGCTCTGTCGAGGGTGAGCCGTTTCCGGCAGACGATGCCGAGGAAGCCGCGTTCTTCGACGAGGCCCAAATCATGAGCCTGCCCACGACGGACTCGACGGACAAGATCGCGCTGGAGCTGATCGCGGCAGCGCGGGACGCTGGCTGATTCCACCTGATGCTTCTTGGCCGGTCGAGTTCGAACCATTCGCCACCTCACGCCTTCACGCCGACAAATTGCGTGCTTACAAAAGACCTATGCGGGTGGTTTCAGCGATAGTCGCGGCTTTGATGGCCGTTTCGCCGGCGCGTGCGGCGGAGGCGCCGTTCGACAGCGGACTGTACCGCCTCGCCGAGATTCTGGGATCGTTGCACTTCCTGCGCAATCTCTGCGGCGAAGCCGGCACGAGTTGGCGCGACGAGATGGAAAAGCTGCTAGCTTCAGAAAATCCCGACGCCGAGCGACGAGCAAAATTTATCGCCAGTTTCAACCGCGGCTATCGATCCTTTCAGACCACCTACACGGTGTGCACGTCGTCGGCGGTCGAGGCGATCAATCGCTACACCAAGGAAGGCGAAACAATCTCCAGCGAAATCGCCAGCCGCTATGGGAATTAGTAGCCCGTTAACTTTTTCACCATTGTGGCGCACATGTGCCACTTCGCTGTGCTAGGAAATTAATGGGACCTTAAAGGGAAAGCTAAAATGCGGCTCGGCCGCGGGGCTTGAAAGGGTGGAAAATGAGCTTTGAGCACAGCGTCACGGATATCGACGCCCTGGTGCGCGAGGAAAAGCGCCTGACGGCGGTGGAAAGCCACGCCGAAGCCTGGGCGGAAACACTGTCCGCCGGCATCGAACCGGAGATTGTCGCCGAAGCCGCGCTGACAACCGCACTCGCTGAGAGCCTGCGCACCGCTGGCGAGCCAGCGACGCTGGCGTTACTCGACAAGATGCGACAGAGCATTCTCGAAGGCGATTTCGAGCCGGTGCGCACGCGCCACTAGGCGTTTAAAAAGCGGTCGCCTTGCAGTCGTTCTGACATTGCTTTGAATTGATTGACCATCCGCAATCCCCTATGGCCTTTGGGTCGATGCGGAGTCTCCCTGGAATGATTTCTGGCGCACGCCAACCTGCTTCAGCCGTCAAACCGGTCGTCCATTGCCTGGTGACGGCAGCCCTCCTGATGACGCCGCTCATGGTTTCCGCAAATCAGGCGTGGGCACTCAGCGAAATCAAGCGGGAGGAACTTCCGGCTCCTTCCGGTCAGGCTCCGGCGACGGACGACAAGCAGGCGACGCCTCCCGCCGAAACGAAGCCGGAAATCCCGCTGCCCGATCCGATGTCACCTGCGGTGCCAGACGCCGACGAGGCGACGGAACCCGAGCCGGACACGCCACAGGATGATGCCCTGCCCGGCGTGAATCCAAACGTCACGCCCGGCGAAGAGGCCGGCATCGCGCGCCCCGATGTCGACCCCGATGCGCCGCCGCCGCCGGTCGAATACGACGTGGAAAAATTGCCTGAACCCGTGCGGCGGATGCGTAACCTTTTGATCGAAGCCAGCAAGAGCGGCGATATCGAAAAGCTCAGGCCGCTAGTCGGCACAGGCAGCCGCGCGCCGCAACTGTCGCTGAGCGAAACGCCGGATGACCCGATTGCCTTCCTGAAAGCCGCGTCCGGTGACGGTGAGGGCCGCGAGATTCTCGCCATCATGGAAGAGGTCCTTGAAGCGGGCTACGTCCACCTCAATGCCGGCACGAAGGAAGATATTTATGTCTGGCCCTATTTCTTCGGCCTGGCGCTTGACAAGCTCAATCCGCGCCAGCGGGTCGAGCTCTACAAGATCATCACCGCCGGCGACTACGAGGAGATGGTGACCTTCAACAGCTATATCTTCTACCGTCTCGGCATCACGCCCGCGGGCGAGTGGGCGTTTTTCGTCACGGGGGAGTAAAGGAGAGCTGATCGGAGTTAGAGCGATATGAGGTTAGATTGAACCATTCTGCCGGCGATGGTTCAATCTAACCTCATATCGCTCTAGGGTCGGCCTCGTAGCTCCCAGCGGGCTCCCTCAACTGCTGACATATTTGTGTAGGATCGAATTGATCAGCGTCTGATAAGGCATCCCCTCCTCGGCGGCCCGCGCCTTCAGCCTGGCAAGGTCGCGTTCAGGGATCGATATGGAAATTCGTTGACGCTTGCCGTCCAAGGCGGCTTTGGCGGCCTCCTGCCAAAGCGCACGTCGACGTTCGATATTGCCGACCGATACCCACTCGCCGCGTTCGGAACTTTCGATCAGATCACGCTCTTCCTCGTCGGTCATAGCCGTCCTTGTCTGGTCCATCTCAATCTCCCAGATATTTCTTCTTGTCCTTGCGGCTCGGAAACATGGTCTTGAAGAAGGCTCGCGTGCCGTCAGTCACGAACGGAACGATCCAGACATAGCCGTCTATGTCGACCACAAGCTGCCGCTGATGCGCATATCGCTCGCTTGGATGCGACCGTTCATCCAGCAACGCTCCTTCGGACAGGGCGACAAGAACACGCTCGAAACCAAATCCGTGTCGGGCCTTCAATTCGTCGTTCTTGACTGGGCTCCAATCAATTTCCATGACGCTCTTTTATGTATAGAATATATATTGGATGCATATCGTTTGCAAGATACGTCAGGCCGCGAGGCTCTCCTGGAACTCCACCACCCTGCCCTGCGCCGGCGTCACCAGCTGGCCTTCCCACATGACCTGCAGTCCGCGCACGATCGTGCCGACCGGCCAGCCGATGACCTGCCGCCCGTCATATGGCGTCCAGCCGGCCTTTGAGCCGGCCTGAGCGTTGGTGATCGTTTCAACGCGCTTCAGGTCGACCACAGTGAAATCCGCATCGTAGCCAACCGCGATGCGGCCCTTGCGCGCCGTCCCAAAAATGCGGTTCGGGCCATGGCTGGCAAGATCGACGAAGCGCTCGATCGACAGCCGCCCGGCATTCACATGATCGAGCATGATCGGCACCAGCGTCTGTACGCCAGTCATGCCGGACGGCGATGCCGGATAAGGCTTTGCCTTCTCCTCCAGCGTGTGCGGCGCATGGTCGGAGCCCAGTACATCGACGATACCCTGGCCGATGCCTTGCCAGATGCCGTCGCGATGGCGCGCCGCGCGCACCGGCGGGTTCATCTGGATCAATGTTCCAAGCGTCGCATAGTCGTCTGCCGACAGGGTGAGGTGATGCGGCGTCGCCTCACAGGTCGCGACATCCTTTTGCCCGGCGAGGAACTCAATTTCCTCGGCGGTGGAAATATGCAGCACGTGGATGCGTGCTCGCGCCCGCCGCGCGACCGACACCAGACGTTCAGTACATTGCAGAGCGGCGATCTCGTCGCGCCAAACCGGATGGGAGGACGGGTCTCCTTCGACGCGTTCACCGAGCCGCTCGCGCAGCCGGAACTCGTCCTCGGAATGAAAGGCGGCGCGGCGGCGCGTGTTCTTCAAAATCGAGAACACGCCGTCATCGTCTTCCACGAGCAGGTCGCCCGTCGACGAACCCATGAACACTTTGATGCCGGCCGCGCCCGGCAGGCGCTCCAACTCGCCGACCTCCTTGGCATTGTCGCGCGTGCCGCCGACCCAGAAGGCAAAGTCGCAATGCATGCGGCCGGTTGCGCGATGCACCTTGTCGGCAAGGGTCTCCTCGCTGGTGGTCAGCGGCTTGGTGTTCGGCATTTCGAACACCGCCGTGACGCCTCCGAGCACCGCCGCCAGCGATCCTGTCTGAAGGTCTTCCTTGTGCTCCAGTCCCGGCTCGCGGAAATGCACCTGGCTATCCACGACACCGGGGAGTACATGCAGCCCACGGCAATCGATTGTCTGGTCCGCGGACGCCTGCATCAAATCGCCGATGGCCGCGATGCGGCCGCTATTTACACCGACGTCGCGTTGGCTCACGCCGTCATGGTTGACGACCGTGCCGCCCTTCAGGATGAGGTCGTAGGTTGCCGCCATGCCACTCTCCCGATCTGGCTCTTGCCCGCGAAGTGCCCGCGCCTTACGTAATGGTCGCCCCGTTTGCAAGCTCGGTACGTCGCCATGCCTACAGTCCAGCTCGAAGACCGCGCGCTGATCACCCTTGCCGGGCTCGATGCAGAGCATTTTTTGCAGAACATCATCACGACCGATCTCGACGCTCTGAAAGCAGGCGAAGCGAAGCCCGGCGCACTGCTCTCACCACAGGGCAAGATACTGTTCGATTTTCTTGTTTTCCGCGATGGCGATCAGCGGCTCGCGCTCGATTGCCGGTGCGACGTCATCCCCGACTTTGCCCGCCGGCTGATGCTTTACCGGCTGCGCGCCAAGGTCGAGATTTCGGCCGATGACGATCGTAAAGTGTCGGTGCGCTGGGCAGATAGCGGTGCAAGCTCAAACATCGAATCAGGAAATTCATCGCCTGATTCAAACACCATGGCGGATACGCGATTCCCGAAGGAGCTGGATGTGGCGCGCTTCTACGGTCCGGCCGTATCTGGTACAGCCGACCGCACCGCCTGGGATAAGCTGCGCATCGAGCACGGCATCGCCGAGAGCGGCAGCGACTACGAATTGGGTGACGCTTTCCCGCACGACGTGCTGCTCGACCAGATGAATGGCGTCGGCTTCGGTAAGGGCTGCTATATCGGCCAGGAGGTTGTCTCGCGCATGCAGCATCGCGGTACCGCCCGCCGTCGTGTGCTCATCGCCACCGGCGCCGGCCCGCTGCCGGCTGCCGGAGCCGAACTGATGGCCGACGGCCGGTCGGTCGGAACACTCGGCACGACCGTCGGCTCGCGCGGCTTGGCGATCGCGCGCATCGACAAGGTCAAAGCGGCGATGGACTCGGGCCAGCCGATCGTCGGCGGAGCCGTGCCTGTCGGACTCGCCATTCCCGACTGGGCGAAATTCACCTTCCCGCAAGACCGGGCCGAGGGCGTGTGATGCCAGACAAGACCGGTGCGCCGCCGCGCGCCTGGCAGCGCATGTTGTCGGGCCGGCGGCTCGATCTGCTCAGCCCCTCGCCGCTCGATATCGAGATCGCCGACATCGCGCACGGGCTGGCTCGCGTCGCGCGCTGGAACGGCCAGACATCCGGCAACCACGCCTTTTCGGTGGCGCAACATTCCATGCTGGTCGAGACGATCTTTTCCCGCCTTGTGCCAAGCGCGCATCCCGACGCACTGCTTGCCGCACTGCTGCACGATGCGCCGGAATATGTCATCGGTGACATGATCTCGCCCTTCAAGGCCGTGATTGGCGGAGCCTACAAAGTGATCGAAACCAGGCTCCAGGCGGCGGTGCATCTTCGCTTCGGCCTGCCGTCCCAATTGCCGGAACGCCTTGTCAGCGACATCAAGCGCGCCGATCAGATCGCCGCCTATTTCGAAGCGACGGAGCTTGCCGGCTTTTCCACAGCCGAAGCAGCGAAATTCTTCGGAAGACCGCGCGGCTTTTCGGCCGATACGTTGGATCTCGCGCCCTTCGCCGCCAACACGGCCGAACGCTCGTTCACGCGCCGATTCAGCGAGTTGGAGAAGATGCGAGCCGTTACAAATGTTCGCGCCGCCCCTCATCCACCTGCCGGCACCTTCTCCCCGTAAGAACGGGAGAAGGGCAACTGCCGTGCAGATTTCGCCAGTCGCCAACAAAAGCGAGAGTCTACTGTGACCTTCGTCAGCTTTTGTCGCCGGCCAGCAATTGCGAATAGGTCGCGTCGGCTATCGCCGACAACAGCTTTTCGGGCGCGGCGCCCGCCACCGCGCAGCCATAACCGCCGTCGAGCCAATAGATGGCGCGCGAGCCGTTTTCTTCCAGCACACGATAGCCGGTATCCGCCCCGGTCTCGTCGCGCGTGACATAGAGCGAAACGCGGTTGCCGGTTGCGTCCTGATACATGAATTGCGCAGCCGTCTTCTTGCCCGACGGCAGCAGCCGCCCGCCGATCAGCTCAAAGCCCTGGTTCTTCAGGTCCGGTGCGATCAGCTTCACGCCGACGCGCTTCGACAGCCAACCTTGCAGATGGTCGCGCTGATCGGCCCCGACCTCGACCACATGCAGCTTTTCGTTCGAATAGATATTGTGCGCATCGATGGCGCTGTCCGCCATCTGTACCAGCGCCGGCGTATTGGAATTCAATCGCGGCGCGGCAAAATAGCCGGCAAGCCCGCCCACCGCCAGCAGCGCCGCCGCAGCAGCGGCATAGCGCAAGACCCGGTTGCCGCTGGCAGGCATCTTATCCGACGCCGCGACGAGGCGCGACAGCCTTTCCGGAACAGGCTCGTCGAGGATCGGGTCCAGACCAGCTTTCAACTGCTCACGGTTGTCAGTGAAACGCTGCTCCAGCGCTCTCATATCCGGATGCGCATCGAGCCAGCGATCGAACCCCTGCCGATCGTCCGCCGGCAACTCGCCATCCAGCGCCAGGTGGATATCGCGTTCGGAATAGCCGCGCGTGGTCATGTCTCGACCACCCTGATGGCCCTGCGGCGATGCGCGTCATCCATCACTGCACGCAGTTCTTCGCGGCCGCGCGACACGCGCGACATGACCGTACCTGCCGGTATATCCAACATCTGCGCCGCTTCGGCATAAGAAAAACCTTCGACAGCGACCAGCAGCAAGGCGGCGCGGCGGTCCTCGCCGATCTGCTGGAGTGCGTTCAGCACTTCGCCATTGGCGGCATGACCGAATTGCACGGCCGGCTGCGACAAAGCTTCGGTGTTGTCGAGTGGCAGCATGGCGGTTTCGCCACGCCGCTTCGATCGCCGAAACTGATCGACAAAAAGATGGTGCATGATCGTAAACAGCCACCGCCGCGGGCTTTCGCCGGACCGCCAGTTCTCGAGCCGGCTCAGCGCCCGCTCAAGGCTGTCCTGGACCAGATCGTCGGCCATGTCGGAATCGCGCAGCAAGGCGCGCGCATAGCGCCGCATGCGCGGTATCTCCGCCAGAATTGCTGTCTGCCGATCGTCCATGCCCGCTTGGCGCCATACTCTCCATTTCTTCTAGTCCCGCCCGGCATACGGCTCAACCGGCTACCGATAGCTTCTGCCGCACAAACGCGCGATCGAGACGTTTTCTTCCAACCTGCGATACATCAAACGAATTGAAGGAACACCCGCGATCTATTCACTTTTGTTGGACGCGCATTTCCCGTATTTGTTGCGAAATCTCGGAGATATTCCATGAGCGTAAGGCAGGCGTCAGCGGCCCCGGCGGTCCAACTACCCTGGCTGATCATCATCTGCGGCTGCCTGATCGCCATGATGACGTTTGGCCCTCGCTCGGCTATGGGATTTTTCCAGATCCCCATGCTGGCTGAAAAGGGTTGGGATCGCACGACATTCGGTCTCGCCATGGCGATCCAGAACCTTGCCTGGGGCATCGGACAGCCGATCTTCGGAGCCATGGCGGATAAGTTCGGCACCTGGCGCATGCTGCTCTTGAGCGGTGTGCTTTATGCGTTGGGCCTCTTCCTGATGGCGAACGCCGACTCCCCGTCCATGCTCTACATCAGCGGCGGCGTGCTCATCGGCCTTGGCGTCGCGGCCGGTTCATTCACGATCGTGCTGTCGGCCTTCGCCCGCAATGTTCCAGCCGAAAGCCGCAGCTTCGTCTTCGGCCTCGGCACCGCGGCTGGTTCGGCCGGCATGTTCATCTTCGCGCCGCTGGGCCAGGGCCTGATCTCGGCCTATGGCTGGTCGGATGCGCTGGTCTACATGGCGATCGCAATGCTGGTCATTCCGATCCTGGGCATTCCTCTGGTGGGCAATGCCAAGACCGCAGTGGTCAAACTGGACGATTTTGAGCAGACCGTCGGTCAGGCGTTGCGCGAAGCCTTCAGCCACCGCAGCTATCTGCTTCTCACGACTGGCTTTTTCGTCTGCGGTTTCCAGCTGGCCTTCGTGACGGTGCACTTCCCGCCCTACATCCGCGACATCGGCATCGACGCGAAATATGCGGTCATCGCCATGTCGGCGATCGGCTTTTTCAACATCATCGGCTCGTTGGCGTCAGGCTATCTCGGCCAACGCTACTCGAAGCCTTATCTGCTGGCGCTGAACTATCTCTCGCGCGCCATCCTCATCGCTGCCTTCCTGCTGTTGCCGCAGACGCCGGTCACAGTGATCGGCTTCGCGGTGATCATGGGGCTGCTGTGGCTGTCGACCGTTCCCCCCACAAACGCGCTGGTCGCCATCATGTTCGGCACGCGCCATCTCGGCATGCTGGGTGGCATCGTTTTCCTGTCGCACCAGATCGGCTCGTTCCTCGGCGTCTGGCTCGGCGGCTATCTTTATGACCGCCTCGGTTCCTACGATCCCGTGTGGTGGCTCGGTGCAGCGCTTGGTGTCTTCGCCGCCATCGTGCACTGGCCGATCAAGGAAGCACCCGTGCAGCGCGTGAAGCTGATGCCGGCGGAGTAGGGCCTATTTCGCCAGCCTTTCCGCCGGAAAGATCGTGCAGGTCTCGGTGCCGAACGCCAGCAACTTGCCGTCCTTGTCCTTGAGGGTCGCCTCGGAAACAGCCAGCGTGCGGCCCTTATGCGCAACCTTGCCTTCGCAGACCACCTCGCCGGTCTTCGGCAAGATTGGCCGTGTCAGGTTCACCTTGAATTCGACGGTCGTGTAGCCCTCGCCCTTTTCCAACAGTGTCTGCACGGCGCAAGCGAGCGCTGAGTCCATCAAGGTCGCCGCCCAGCCACCGTGAATGCTGCCGAGCGGGTTCAGATGATTCTCGTTCGGCACGCCGCGAAACACCGCTCTGCCCGGCCCGACCTCTGTCAGGCCAAAATTTAATGTCGCGGCGATCGGCGGTGCGGGATATTTCTGGTCGATGATGCGCTGGAGCAGTTCCAGTCCCGAATAATGCGCCAGATCCTCATGCGGGATCGTGCCAAGGCCGAGTTTCGAAACATAGCCCGGGAAAAGCTCGACTTCGCTCATGCGGCGGTGTCTCCGTTGGTAGGGCGCCCGGCATAGGCTCGGCGCAATGCGTTGAGAAAACCGGCCCGCGCTTCGGGCTCGGCCAGCCCGCGCGTTTCATAGACATGCCGGGCGAAAAAGAAGCCGGTTAGCCGGAAGGCGTTTTCGATGGCCGGCAGGTCGGCGCGCAGCGGCGTCGCCTCGACAAGGAAGGCCGGCAGCGCCAGCATCTTGTCCTGCCACGGCCGCCCGGCCGCCCGCGATACCGCCCTGCCCGACTTCGGCGAAACAAAGACCAGTTCCTGGCGCGCGCCTGTCGCCGCGCACTCTGTCAGGTCGAGCCCGAAGCCGAGTTCTTCCAGCACCAGCAGTTCGAACCGCACGATCAATTCGCCGGCGACTTCCGGATCGTCAAGGTGGTCAAGGATGATGGCCAGCGTCTCGAACAGGCCGGCATGCGGATCGCGCTCCGGCAGAAGGCGCAGATGCGCCGCCAGGGTCTGCAAGCCGAACACGCCGGCAGCGCTGCCCATCAGGCGCGCGGCATGCATGGCCAAGGGTTCGGCTTGGAAAGTGCCCAGATGTTCATCCAGCCGTGCACGCCAGATCAGGTCGACCCGGTTGCCCGCCTGCAGCACCGGTTGCTGCTTGCGCGAACGGCCGCCGCGCACCAGGCCGAGATGCCGCCCATGCGCGCGCGTCATCACCTCCAGAATGGCGCTGGTCTCGCCATGCCGGCGAACACCCAGGATGATTCCCTCGTCACGCCATTCCATAGCCGCAGAGTCTCACGCCATTTGCTCGCAAGGCAAGGGGCAGCGATTGTGGCAGCCGTGGACGCTGCGTCAGCCCTGTGGAGTATCAATCTGAACCGGAATGCCGCGCCGCAGCGAATTGGCGACCATGGAAATTTCCTTGGCCCGCTCGATCACCACCGTTGGATCAGACCCATCCAGCGTATCGCACGACACGGCCATGGAGGCCGAGGACGCCAGAAGCGGCTCGCCGACCATCTCAAGCGTGACGCTGACCGCGATCTTGCCAAGCTGGACGCCCATGGCATGCGCGGAATAGCGCAGGTCGTTGCAAAAGCACCCGCCGATCGCCATCGCCAGCAACTGGCCGCCGTTGAAGCCAAGGCCCTGGCCACCGGCCTTGCCCTCGGGACGGTCGACGACAACCGTGTGGCTGCCTGCCCAGCCCAACGCGGCTTCGGTGCCTTCGACATTACGAAGTTCGACGGTCATCGTGACCATGGGCAGTCCTTCCTAAGAATTCCTCAGCCCGGAAACTCCAGCCCCATCTCGCGATAGCGCTCGGGGTCGTCTCCCCAGTTCTCGCGCACCTTCACGAAGAGGAAGAGGTGCACCTTCTGCTCGAGAATCTCGCCGATTTCCTTACGGGCCGCAGCCCCGATCGCCTTGATTGTCGCCCCCTTCTCGCCCAGCACGATGCCCTTCTGGCTATCACGCTCGACATAGATCACCTGCTCGATGCGCACCGAACCGTTCTGCAATTCCTCCCATTTTTCCGTCTCGACGGTGGAGGAATAAGGCAGTTCCTGATGTAGCCTCAGATAGAGCTTTTCGCGCGTGATTTCGGCGGCGAGCTGGCGCATCGGCAGGTCGGAAATCTGGTCTTCCGGATAATACCACGGCCCTTCCGGCAGACGCTCCGCCAGAAAATCCAGCAGGTCCTTGCAGCCGGAGCCGGTCAACGCCGAAATCATGAAGGTGCGTTCAAACGTAGCCTTTGCATTGGCGTCCGCCGTCAGTTTTAGAAGGATCTCCGGCTTCACTCGGTCGACCTTGTTCAGCACGAGTATTTTCGGCTGTTTTACGCCCTCAAGGCTGCCCAGCAGCGCCTCGGCGTCGCCCTTGATGCCGCGCTCGGCGTCGATCAGCACGAGAACGATGTCGGCATCTTTCGCGCCGCCCCAGGCAGTCGTCACCATTGCCTTGTCCAGCCGCCGGCGTGGCCGGAAAATGCCCGGCGTATCGACGAACACGATCTGCGCGTTGTCGTGCGTTGCAATGCCGCGCACGATCGCCCGCGTCGTCTGCACCTTGTGCGTGACGATCGAGACCTTGGCGCCGACAAGCTGGTTCACCAGCGTCGACTTACCGGCGTTCGGCGCGCCGATAAGAGCCACGAAGCCCGAGCGGGTGGTGGCCATTCGGTCGCCCTCGGTCGATATGGCAGTCATCGCATACCCCGACCCCTAACCCCTCCCCACAAGGGGGAGGGGGATTCCGCCAGCGTTGCCGCCAAGTTCCCATCCCCCTTGTGAGGAGGGGTTAGGGGTGGGGGTATCCGGTATCCAATAGTCATTCGCTCGTCCGCCAGACGCCTTCCCGGATCAGGAACATTTCCGCGGCCGTCTGCTCCGCTTCTCGTTTGGAACGGCCGCTACCGACGCAGGATTCCAGAGACCCCACCGAAACCCGCACCGTGAAGATCGGATCATGGTCCGGGCCATCGCGATTCTCGATCGCATAAGTCGGCGTAGCCTGAACGGCCTGATGCGCCCATTCCTGGAGCACGGTCTTGGCATCGCGACGCATCAGATCGACCGCATCGGCGCGCGGCCGCCAATAGCGGTAAATGAAGGCGCGGGCGGCTTCCATGCCACCATCGAGGTAGAGCGCCGCGATCAAAGCCTCCAGCGAGTCAGCCCGCAGATTGACGCGCTTGCGTCCCGCCATAGTGCGGATCTCCGAGCCGGCATGAACCAGCGCCGGCAGGCCAATCTCTTCTGCAATGGAGGCCAATGCGTCGGCATTCACCAGCGCATTCAGCCGTACCGACAATTCGCCTTCAGGCGCCGCTGGATAGGCCTCGAACAGCATATGCGCGACTATCAGACCGAGCACACGGTCGCCGAGGAACTCGAAGCGCTCATAATCGGCGCCGGCATTCTGGGCGCGCGCGCTGCCATGGGTCAGCGCGCGCTGCAGGCGCTTGTGATCGATGAACAAATGTCCGGTGATCGGCGCCAAGGCGAGCGCCAGCGCATCGCCGGACAGTCGCGGCGACGCCATCAGCGAACCATGTTGAAGAAGCGCGTCGGCCTGATCTCGGTCGGCCACTTCCACAGTTCCAGCGGGCTTGCGCCACCGGCAATCGAGAAGAAGATGATGTTGGCGCGGCCAACCAGGTTCTCGTCCGGCACGAAGCCGACCTGGAAGCGGCTGTCGCTGGAATTGTCGCGATTGTCGCCCATCATGAAGTAGTGTCCGTCGGGCACGACGAATTCGCGCGTGTCGTCGCCAATGCCGTTCGGCGTCAGGTCGAGCGTGTCGTAGCTCACGCCGTTCGGCAGCGTCTCGCGATAGACGTCCACCGGCTGGTCAACCTCAGTGACATCCCTGTTCGTAATCTGGCCGACCTTCTCGCGCGGCACAGCCTCGCCATTGATGAAAAGCTGGCCGGCCTTCATCTGGATGCGGTCGCCCGGCAGGCCGATCACGCGCTTGATGTAGTCGATCGAGGGGTTAGGCGGAAACTTGAAGACCACCACGTCGCCTCTCTCGGGTGGCGAACCCCAGATTCGGCCGGAAAAGATCGGCGGCGAAAACGGCAGCGAGTGACGCGAATAGCCATAGGCCCACTTGGTCACGAACAGATAGTCGCCTTCGAGCAAAGTTGGGCGCATCGAGCCGGAGGGAATGGAAAAAGGCTGGAAAAACAGCGTGCGGATCACCAGCGCGAGGATCAGCGCCTGGAAAATCACACTGACGGTCTCGCCCAGGCCGCCGGCTTTCTTCTCGGTTTTTTCCGCCACGCTCATGTTGTCCTCGGTTAGTGCCGCGCTGATATACGGGTTCGGGCGGCTAGGGGCAATGTTTTGAACGGGTGCTAACGCCGCACGGTTCGACTAGTCATTTGGGATTTGACCTGCCCAACCGGCTCTTATCGCCTCGTCTATCTCCTCGAGCGTTGCAACCTTTGATGTCTTACCGGCGAGCAGACCAATGAAGTCATTGATGTCAACTGGCAACGCCTCGATGATCACAAAGGCTTGCGCCAGCGGAAAATCGTCGGTGATCGTCAGGTGCAGGACCGCCTTGTGACCGGCCGGAAGGAGCTTCTCCAGCCGCGTGGCAGCGCCGCCGGTAAGCGCCATGGTTGGTTTGCCGCTTGGGAGGTTAACCACACCCATATCTCGCCAGAACACCCCTTCCGATATGCCGCTGCCCAGCGCCTTGGCGCAGGCTTCCTTGGCGGCGAATCGTTTTGCATAGGATGCCGCCCGCCCTGCCCTGCGCTCCGACCTCTGGCGTTCGACATCGGTGAAAATGCGCTGGATAAAGCGCTCACCATGCCGCTCCAGGGACCGCTCGATGCGGCGGATGTCGATGAGATCGGAGCCGAGGCCGATGATCATCAGATATTCCGGCTACCCGGCTTCACCGGCGGGATGGCGGCAAGCTCGGGCGGCAACTGATCCGCCGAATAGGCCGGCACCTCATATTCGGCCAGCGCGATCAGCGGCACGCCGACATCCGTCTTGCCGGCGGAGCGGTCGATGATGCAGGCGGCCGCCAGCACCTCCGCGCCCAGATCGCGCAGGCATTCGATCGTTTCGCGGATCGA
Source organism: Rhizobiaceae bacterium (assembly GCA_050247155.1). GTDB lineage: Bacteria > Pseudomonadota > Alphaproteobacteria > Rhizobiales > Rhizobiaceae > Mesorhizobium_G. Next base: position 108,746 of record JBFWUS010000003.1, on the reverse strand, counting down.
CAGGCCGGTGGTGACGATGTCCTCGACGATCACCACTCGCGCGCCCTTTTCCATCTCGAAACGGCGCAGGCGGAACACGCCCTGTTCCCGCTCGACCCAGATCGCCGGCACGCCGAGATGACGTGACGTCTCATAGGCCGGGATCAGTCCCCCGACCGCCGGTCCGACGACATAGTCGATCCTGCCTGGCACCTCGGCGCGGATCTTGTCGGCGAGCGCCTTGCAAAGCTTCTCCGTCTTGTCGGCATGCATGAACACACGCGCCTTTTGCAGGAAGACGGGGCTACGCAGGCCAGAGGTCAGGATGAAATGTCCTTCCAGCACGGCGCCGGCTTCGCGAAACACATCAAGCACTTGGGCGGTATTCATGCGATCTCGATTCAACTGTGGCTAACCATTGACACGCTTTGCCTCGCTGACGCTCGGCGAGTCGCGAAGCTGCTGCAAAAGCTGGTTCAAATGCTTCAGGTGCCAGACTTCAAGGTCAAACGTCATTTCCGTGAAGTCCGGCGCCGTACGTCCCATCGAGAGCGTATGGATATTGGCGTCGTTGGCGGCGATGATTTGCGCGATTTCGGCCAGTGAGCCCGGCGCGTTGATCGCCGTCACCATGACGCGGGCCGGAAAGCGCTCTTTCTTTTCCTCGTCGATATCCCAGCGCACATCGATCCAGCGTTCAGGCTGGTCGTCGAAGGCCGTGAGCGACGGCGACTGGATCGGATAGATGGTAATACCAGATCCGGGCTGCACGATGCCGACGATGCGGTCGCCCGGCACCGCCCCTTCCGGCGCAAATTTTACCGGCAGATCGCCGCGCACGCCGCGGATCGGCACGGCCCCGCCCTGGGCGGCCGCTTGGCTTTTGGTAGCCTCCACGACCTGGCGCTTCTGGCTGCGGCCGGGCAGTTTGAACAGCATGCCGGCAGCGTTGCGCAGGTTGAACCAGCCCTCCTCGCGCGGCTTCGGCGCTGGCGGCCCGATGCGTTCTTCCTTGAAATCGGGATAGACCGCCCGCATCACATCGACCGAACTCACCTCGCCGCGCCCGACGGCCGCCAGTACGTCGTCGACATCCTTGCGCGCCAGACGATGCAGCACCTTGGCGAGTTTCTCCTTCTCGAAGGTCTTGCCGGAGCGTTCGAAGGCGCGTTCGAGGATACGCACGCCAAGACCCGAATATTGCTTGCGAATGGCGTTCTTGGTGGCGCGGCGGATAGCGGCGCGCGCCTTGCCGGTGACCACCACCTGCTCCCAGGCCGCCGGCGGCACCTGCGCCTTCGAGCGGATGATCTCCACCTCATCGCCGTTCTTGAGTTCCGTCATCAGCGGCATGGTTCGGCCGTTCACACGCGCGCCGACGCATGTGTCGCCGACATTGGTGTGCACGGCATAGGCAAAATCGATCGGCGTCGCCCCGCGCGGCAGCGCGATCAGCATGCCCTTGGGCGTAAAGCAGAAGACCTGGTCCTGGAACAGCTCCAGCTTGGTGTTCTCGAGAAAGTCTTCCGGGTTGTCGCCTTCCGAAAGCTGCTCGATCGTCCGCCGCAACCAGGCATAAGCATTGGTCTCCTTCGAGACCTGATGCGCCGCTCCATTGCCGTTCGGCGGAACATTATCCTTGTAGAGGGCGTGGGCTGCCACGCCGTATTCGGCGATGTCGTTCATCTCGCGGGTGCGAATCTGCAGTTCGATGCGCTGCCGCGACGGCCCGACGATCGTAGTGTGGATCGAGCGGTAGTCGTTCTGCTTCGGCGTCGAGATGTAATCCTTGAAGCGCCCCGGCACCATAGACCAGGTCGTGTGAACAGCGCCCAGCGCCGTGTAACAATGCTCGACCTTCTCCACCATGACGCGAAAGCCGAAGATGTCGGAAAGCTGCTCGAAAGACAGCGCCTTGGCCTCCATCTTGCGAAAGACGGACCATGGCTTCTTCTGCCGGCCTTTTACCGAAGCACTGATGGAGTGCTTGGCGAACAGGGCCGAAAGTGCCTGCTCAATCTCGCCGATGACGCCCTTGTTGCGCGCCAGAAGGCCCGCTAGCCGCTCCGAGACGGTACGGTAGGCATCGGGGTTGATAGTCTTGAAGGAAAGGTCTTCCAACTCCTCGCGCATGCCCTGCATGCCCATGCGGCCGGCCAGCGGCGCATAGATGTCCATAGTCTCTTCGGCGATGCGCACGCGCTTGTCCTGGCGCATGTGGTCAAGCGTGCGCATGTTGTGCAGGCGGTCGGCCAACTTGACCAGGAGGACGCGCACGTCTTCGGAAATTGCCAGCAGCAGCTTGCGCAGGTTCTCTGCCTGCTCCGCCTTCTTGGAAACCAGATCGAGCTTCTTCAGCTTGGTCAGGCCCTCGACGAGCTTGCCCAAATCGGGGCCGAACAGTTCGTCGATCTCCTGCCGCGTCGCGCTGGTGTCCTCGATCGTATCGTGCAGCAGGGCCACGGCGATCGTCGCCTCGTCCATGCGCATGTCGGTCAGGATCGCCGCGACTTCCAGCGGATGCGAGAAATACGGGTCGCCCGAGGCGCGCGTCTGGTGGCCATGCTTCTGCATGGCATAGACATAGGCCTTGTTCAGCAAGGCCTCGTTGACGTCCGGCTTGTAGCGCTGCACGCGCTCGACAAGCTCGTATTGACGCATCATGGTCTAAGTCTCGGGCTTTCAAAATAAATCATGCGCCGCAGCGAGCTGCGACGCATGATAGAAATAGTCAGTAACGAGCGGGCGCGGAAGCCCTCAAGTGGCTCAGTAGTCGTCGTTCTTTTCCGGCGGAACCAATCCTTCGATGCCGGCGAGCAGTTCTTCCTCGCTCATGCGGTCGAAGGTCACGTTGTCCTCGTCGTCGGCAGTGTCGGCGGCGACGGCGGTGTTCGTCTGGTCGGCGATCTCGGGCGCGGCGGGCGCTTCCGGCTCGTCGACTTCGACGTGTTTCTGTAGCGAGTGAATCAGGTCTTCCTTCAGGTCGCCCGGCGAGAGCGTCTCGTCGGCGATTTCGCGTAGCGCCACGACCGGGTTCTTGTCGTTGTCGCGCGGCACGGTGATCTGTGCGCCCTGGGAGATTTGGCGTGCGCGGTGGCCGGCCAGAAGAACGAGTTCAAAACGATTGTCGACCTTGTCGATGCAATCTTCAACGGTGACGCGGGCCATGGAACGCCCCTTTCAATGCGCAGTGATAACGGGAAACTGGCGGCTACATACTGTCAAGACGGCCAAAGTTCAAGCAGAAAGCCCGCCGCGGCGGGCCAGCACCACTGCCACGGTGCAAGATTTGCCGGCTGGTCCTGCCGATTGTGACGCACGGTCGCATATTCGTGAATTGGTACGGCTTGGAACATCGACCAAATCACGCCATTTTAGCCGCATTGCGAAATCAAGACTTATTGCCTGAAAGGATTGCCCGCCGTGTTTGATCCCCGCGAAAAGATCGCCTTGTTTATCGACGGCGCCAATCTTTACGCCACCTCGCGTTCACTCGGCTTCGACATCGACTACCGCAAGCTGCTGACCAGTTTCCAGAAGCGCGGCTACCTGCTGCGCGCCTACTACTATACCGCGTTGCTGGAAGATCAGGAGTATTCGTCGATCCGCCCGCTGATCGATTGGCTCGACTACAATGGCTATAAGGTGGTGACCAAGCCAGCCAAGGAATTCACCGATGCCAGCGGCCGGCGCAAGATCAAGGGCAACATGGACATCGAACTGACCGTCGATGCCCTGGAACTTGCCGAAACGGTCGATCATTTCGTGATTTTCTCTGGCGACGGCGACTTCCGCACGCTGGTTGAAGCCTTGCAGCGCAAGGGCCGCAAGGTCAGCGTCGTCTCCACCATGGCCTCACAGCCTCCGATGATCTCAGACGATCTGCGCCGGCAGGCCGACCATTTCATCGACCTGACCAGCCTGAAGGCGGAAGTCGGCCGCGATCCCTCCGAGCGACCGGTGCGCCGTCCCGATCCTGTCGAGCCCGACGAAGACTATTGAGCGGTGGCTCCAATGTCGCCCACCGTCCTATCGACGGAGCCTGACTATGATTGCCCGCTGTGCCCTCGCCTGCATGATTTCATCGCCGGTTGGCGGACGCGCGAGCGAGACTGGTTTAACGGTCCTGTCCCCACCTTCCTGCCTCCCGAAGGACGCAATGCCGTCCGCCTGCTGATTGTTGGCTTAGGGCCGGGCCTGCGCGGCGCGAACCGCACAGGCCGCCCTTTCACCGGCGACTATGCCGGCGACCTGCTTTACCGGACGCTGGGCCATTTCGGTTTCGCGCGCGGGCAGTTCCAGGCACGCCCCGATGACGGGCTTGAGCTCATCGGCACGGCGATCACCAATGCGGTCCGTTGCGTGCCGCCTGAAAACAAGCCGCTGCCCGTCGAGATCAACACCTGCCGGCAGTTTCTGACGCTGACGATAGGCAGCTTTCCCGATCTCAAGGCGGTCGTCACGCTGGGCGCGATCGCGCATCAGTCAACCATCAAGGCGCTTGGAGTTCGACTGGCCGCGCATCCTTTCAAGCATGGAGCCCGTTACGATATTGCGGGTCTCTCCGTGTTCCCGAGCTACCACTGCTCGCGCTACAACACCAACACAGGTGTTTTGACGGAAGAGATGTTCGTCAATATTTTCAACTCGGTAGCGGACTTTCTGCGGGCATAGAGTCAAGCGGACAGGCTGCTTCGCGCCCGCATCACCAGCTCTCTCAGCCAGCGATGCATCGGCGAATGATGCGTACGGTCATGCCAGAGTTGGTAGAAAGTCATCGCCGGAAAGGCGATCGGCGACTCGCGGATCACCAGCGGCAGAAACCCGGCAAAATAGGCGGCGAAATGCCGGCTGGTCGAAAAGATCAGATCCGATTGCAGCAGCATATAAGGCGCCGCGCCGAAATAGGACAGCGCCACGGTTCGCGCCCGGCTCGCCCGCATGCCGGAAAGATGCGTCTCGACTACGCCGCGATGCGCCACCGAATAGGTGACCGGCACGATGTGCGACGCGGCGAGATAGGCCGCATCGGTGAAATCGCCGCCGGCGAGCGGATGCGCTTGGCTCATGAGGCAGACGATGTCGTCCTGCAACAGGATCGAACGGCGCAGATAGTTGGGCGGCGACGGCCAGTTGCCGATGACGATGTCGACCTCGCCCCGCGCCAGTGCACTTTCGAAATCGAAATCCGGACCAAGCGCGCGGATGACGAGGCTGACCCCCGGCGCCTCCCGGCGCACCGCGCTGACGATCTCGGCATGGAACACAGGCGCGAGATAATCCGGCGAGGCAATGGTGAAGCTGTGATTGCTCGATGACGCATCGAACGGCGCGGTGGCATCCACCAATCCCTCGATATCGGCGAGCAGCGTCTGCGCGCGCGGCAGCAGCGCAAGCGCCCGTTCAGTCGGCACCATGCCGTCGCGCCCGCGGACCAGCAACTGGTCGGAGAAGATTTCTCGCAGCTTGCCAAGCGCAAGGCTGACCGCCGGCTGCGACTGTTCCAGCCGGACAGCCGCGCGGGTGACGCTGCCCTCAGCCATCAAGGCGCAGAACGCGCGCAGCAGATGGGCATCGACAGCATCTTCCTTGGACATAGCCTGCCCCCCGTCGATCCATGATCGCACGACCATCATACCATTATTCGATTTTCTAATATTGGCTATTTGCTGGGCCGCGTTGACCAAAACGGCCCTCTCCCGCACCGTTTATGCAGAAAAATGCAGTCTCGGGACCGACAATGCTCAACCTCGACACGATCAACCAGATGGGCCGCAGCGAATTCGTCGGCTATCTCGGCCGCGTCTTCGAGAACTCGCCCTGGGTGGCCAACCAGGCGTGGCAGCGCCGGCCGTTCGCGGACGTTTCGGCTCTGCATGCAGCCATGCTGGAAATCGTTCAGCGCCAAGACCCGCTCTCGCGGCAGGAGTTCTTGTGCGCTCATCCCGATCTTGCCGGACGCGAAGCCAAGCAAGGCGTCATGACCGAGGAGTCGACTGTCGAACAGGGAACGGCCGGACTCGACCGGCTTACGCCCGCCGAGGTCGCCGAGATCGACGATCTGAACCGTCGGTACCGTTCCCGCCACGGCTTTCCGTTCATCGTTTGCGTCCGCCACTACACCAAGGCCGGCATTTTCGCCGAGTTCCGTCATCGGCTTGAGCGAGACAGCGAAACGGAGCGCACGGAGGCGCTGCGGCAGATCGGCAATATCAGCCGCTACCGGCTGGATGCGCTCGTCGAGAGCGACCGGGAGACGATATTCGCACCGGCGGCCTGACCGACCGGGAGGAGATTTAACAAGACATCGGACGGACATGGGAGGTAATTAACAATGTCGTCGGCAGCCTTAGCGGATCAGGTAGGCACTGTGCCCACCTCCAATTCCCACCAACTCGAAGGCGTCTACCGCAAGGTAACTTGGCGCCTGATTCCCTTTTTGATGTTTCTGTGGGTGCTGGCCTGGATCGACCGGGTCAATGTCGGCTTCGCCAAGCTGACCATGTTGCAGGACCTGCAGTTCAGCGAGACGGTCTATGGCCTCGGCGCTGGCATCTTCTTCCTCGGCTATTTCTTCTTCGAAGTGCCGAGCAATATGCTGCTCGAAAAGATCGGCGCAAAGCGCACCATCGCACGCATCACCATCGGCTGGGGCATCATCTGCATCCTGACCATGTTCGTGACGCAGCCCTGGCAGTTCTACACGCTGCGTTTCCTTTTGGGCGTGTTCGAGGCCGGCTTCTATCCGGGCATCATCCTCTACCTCACCTATTGGTACCCGTCGCTGCGCCGCGCCAAGGCGTTTGGCCTGTTCATGTCGGCATCCGCTTTCGCCGGCGTCATCGGCGGCCCGCTCGCCGGCACGATCATGACGCAGCTCGGCGGCGTGAATGGCTGGTCGGGCTGGCAGTGGGTTTTCCTGATCGAAGGCATCCCATCGGTCATCATGGGCTTCATCACGCTCTATTATCTGACCGACAAGCCGCATCAGGCGCATTGGTTGAGCGACGGCGAAAAGAAGCTGCTCATTGAAGACATCGAGCGCGACCAGAAGGCCCTCGGCCATCGCGAACACAGCGTGATGAAGTCGCTGAAGAACCCAACCGTCTGGAAATTCATCGCCATCTATTTCTGCATCATCATGGCGAACTCGACGCTCACCTTCTTCGGCCCGTCCGCGGTGCGTGAACTCGGCTTCACCAGCCCGGCCACCGTCGGCTGGATCATGGCGGCGATCTACCTCTGCGGCGCGGCAGGCATGATCCTCAACGGCATCCATTCCGACCGGACCAAGGAAGTGCGTTATCACACTGGTCTGGCGGCACTTGCCGGCGCCATCGGCCTGGCGGTCTTGGGCTTCGCTATCCCCGGCAACGCCGTGCTCGCACTTGCCGCACTGGCTCTCGCCGTCGTCGGCACTATGTCCGCCATCCCGGTGTTCTGGCAGATGCCAAACCACTTCTTGGCGGGCTCGGCGGCAGCCGTGGGCATCGCGCTGATCAATTCGGTGGCTAACCTTGCCGGCTTCGGCGCACCTTACCTGATGGGCTACCTGAAGGACACCACCGGCGTCATGAGCCATGGCCTTTGGCTGGTGTCCGCAGTCGAAGCGCTCACCTTTATCCTGATCATCTGGTTCGTCGGAAACTATGGACGGAAGGACCGGCAGGCCGCCTGACCGACCTGACCCATCATCGGGGCGCAATGCGCCCCGATGATCTTGCCTCGCAGACAAGTGTTCAATTTCCCTTCCATCGGAGGATACGATCATGGAACTGACACGACGCGGCATGTTGAGCGCATTGGGCGCCGCCGCAACCCTCGCCACCCCAGTATCGCAGGCGCTTGCCCAGACGGCCGCGACTGGCGCCGACCTGCGAAAGGTCAAGATCCTGTTGAATTCGGGAATCGCCGGCCCCCACGCCTTCTTCTGCCTTGCCAACGAGCGCGGCTATTTCAAGGATGCAGGTCTGGAAATCCAGTTCGACGCGGGAGACGGCGCCGCGTCCTCGGTTACCCTGGCTACCCTGCAAGGCTATGATGGATGCTATGGCGATGTATCGGCGCTGATCAAGCTTGCAGGCCTGCGGCCGCAGAACTGCCCGACCGCTGTACATGTGGCCTTCAACACCACGCCGCTGACCATCGCCGTGCGCAAGGACGGGCCAATCAAGGACGTCAAAGATCTGAAGGGCAAGGTGATCATCGGCCATCCGATCGACGCGGCGCTCGAGGCCTTCCCGCCCTATGCGAAGGTCGGCGGCCTCGATCCCGATAGCATCCATATCCTGCGCTCCAACGCCTCGATGGCGATCAACGCGAAGGATGTCGTCGACGGCAATGTCGACGGTGTGTTCGGCTTCGTCCATACGATCATCGCGGCGCTGAAGGGCATTGACATCGACGGACGCGAGAAGCTGCATTTCCTCGAATACCGGGATCTGATCCCGGAACTCTACGGCAATGCGCTGATGATGAGCCCGGATTTCATCGCCAAGAATCCCGAAGCGGTGAAGGGGCTGGTCGCCGCCGTCAATCGCGGCATCGTCGAGACGCTGAAGGATCCAGAAGCAGCCCTGAACGCGGTGGAGAAGATGGCGCCCAAGTTCAAGCGCGAGGTCGACGGCCCGCGCATGATGGGCACCCTGGAAGTCGAGATGGCGCATCCCGAAGGTGCGGTAATCGGCATTGGTGATGTCGACGACAAGCGGATCAGCCGTTCGATCGACCTGATGGTCGAGGCCTGCCGTCTGCCGCATACGCCGAAGCCCGAGCAGATTTTCACCCGCGCCTTCCTGCCGCCGCTCGAAGAGCGGGCGAAGCCGCTGGCGAAGAAGCAGTAAAGGCGAGAGGGAGGAACGATCATGAAAACTGTACTGCAAGCCCTGTTTGCGGCCGCGCTGATGGCTACCGCCACAACCAGTCTGCACGCCCAGGAGGCGAAGCCCGCGGCGGAGACCGGCCAGACGATGCGCAAGGTGAAATTCCTGCTGAACTCCGGTTTTTCCGGCGCCAATGCGTGGTTCATCCTGGCGGACGATCGCGGCTATTTCCGCGATGAAGGCCTCGAGGTAGAGTTCGTCGATGGCAAGGGCGCGTTCACCGCGGCCGGCCGCATGGCGACGGAAGGTTATGACTTCGGCTATGGTGATTTCCAAGCGATCGTCGAGCGGGCGGCCGCCGATCCGAAGACGTCGCCTGTCGGCGTCTACATGCTGATGGACCGCTCGCCATCGGTTGTCGTCGTGCCGACCGGTTCCAAGGTCAAGGAGCCGAAGGATCTGGAGAAGCTGACGATCACCGGTCACCCGACCGATGTCGGCCTGAACACGTTCGAACAATATGCCAGCAAGGCCGGCATCGATCGGCAATCGGTGACTGTTGTCGGCAATGATGGCGACTGGAAGACGCTTCTTGGCGAGATCAAGGAAGGCCGGGCCGACGCGCTATTCGGCTACTACTCGACCGTGTCGGCCGCGGTTCGATCCGCCGGCCAGGACGTGGCGTCGGAAGTGCGGTTTCTCCAGTACCCGCATGTCGTGCCTGAATTGTACGGCAGTGTGGTGATGACCTCGCAGACGCTCGCCAAGGACGACCCGGACGTGGTGAAGGGTTTCCTCCGCGCGATCAATCGTGGCGTGCTGGCGTCCGCATGCGATCCCGATGCCGCGATCGAGGCCCTCGTGAAGCGCGATCCCAAGCGTATTCCGGCAGTCGAACGCGGCCGGCTTGTCGATACCGTGGTAGAGGACATGGGTGGAAAGGCGACGCTGGCCAGCGGTGTCGGCGGCATCGATGCGAACCGCATGGAGGCGCTGCTGAAGCTCACCGCCGAGACGCGCAAACTGGCGCGGCAGCCGGCCGTCGCCGAGGTCTTCAGCGACACCTTCCTGCCCGACGTCGACGACCGCAAGGCGGCGGTCGGCGCGGCTCCCTGCAAGCCGCTATAGGCTGACAGGCAAACGGATAACAGGGCCGCCAAGGCGGCCCTGACCGGGTCAAACAGATGCTAGATTGCGTTGAGGGAGGGATTCTCCGTAACTCAAGTTGCAAGGCGCCATAGCCGCGCGATGCCGCCCGCGCCAGAATCATCTCAGCCTGATCGTCGTGTTGTGGCCAACCACGGACGGCAGGAACGGCGGGCCGCCTAACACCCCAGGCGAGACTGCCAAAAGCGAACGCGCCGGCACCCTCCGCCGGCGCGTTTGTTTTGTCGACGTCAGCCTCATCCTCATCCTATTCCCCGATGAGCGAACGAAGAACGCTTTCGCCGCCTTGCAGCACGTTGAGATCGACATCGCCCTCGATCCCGTCGACCCGACCGCGATTGTGAAACTGCCAGTAGATCCAGTTCTCGTGGCCGGGATGTTGGACGATGGCGCGCACCCAGCGCTGCCGATCAGGCATGGCGCCGGAATACATCTCTTCGGCCTCGCCGATCAGGTAGATGATCGCGGGCTTGCCAAACGCGGTTTCCACCGGTCCCAGGAATTCGGCCAGTTCCGCGTGCATCTCCTCGATGGTGGGCCGGCGCTCACAGTTGCCATGGAATTCGATGTCGACCACCGGCGGCAGAAGCGGCCTATCGCGCGGCACGGCGTCGATGAAATTTTTCGCCTGATCAGCCGGTGGTCGGCAGAAACGATAGAAATGATAAGCGCCGACAGCCAATCCGGCCGCCCTCGCCTCACTTAGGTTCTTGGCGAACAGCCGGTCCACCCAGTCGCCGCCTTCCGTCGCCTTGATGATGGCGAAAGAAACGTCATCCGCCGCAACGCGCCGCCAGTCGATCTCCTTCTGGTGATGGGAGACGTCGATGCCTCGCACGGGATAGGCAGCGCGGTCGGGCGAGTAAGCGCGGAAGTAGGTCAGAGCGAATACTCCCATCAATAACGCGAAACTGCCTGCGCCAAGCGCAAACAGCCAAATCCTGCGTCGGTTCGATGCCGCCATAACCGCTCACAAACTGATTCCGGTACCGCGCATACTGGCCTGATTTTGCCCCGAATTCGCGGCTCGATCGTGCAAATTTCCATCACGTTGCCGGGTGTCTCCGCCGGGAAACGGCTTACGCGCGCCCACGCCCTCACCCGAAAATGAAATCTACCTTCCCGCGCGAATGATCTTTGACTTGACACATACCGACCGTTCGGTATGTATGTGGAATGTCACGACCGACCAAACTTTCACCCGAACGCGGCAACGCACGCCTCCGCATCCTTGAGGCCGCACGAGACGTCATCCGCGAGCAGGGTTTTGCGGCCACGTCGGTAGATGAGCTTTGTCGGACGGCCGATGTCACCAAGGGCGCGTTTTTCCATCATTTCGCCGGCAAGGAGGCTCTCGGCGTCGCGGCGGCCGATTTCTGGACCGAGTCGACCACGCAGTTCTTCGGAGCCGCTCCCTATCACGAACCGTCCGATGCGCTGGATCGGGTTTTGGCGTATATCGCCTTCCGCAAAGCAATTATCGCCGGCCGCATTGCCGAATTCACCTGCCTGGTCGGCACGCTGGCGCAGGAAGTTTATGCCACCTACCCCGACATCCGCGATGCCTGCGCACGCAGCATTTTTGGGCACGCGGCAACGCTTGAAGCCGATATAGAGACCGCGCGACGCGAGCGTGGCATCGACGCGGGCTGGACCGCGACAAGCCTCGCGCGGCACACGCAGACCGTCATCCAGGGGGCTTTCGTGCTGGCGAAGGCGGGCAACGATCCCGAACTGGCGCGTGAAAGCCTCGATCATCTCGACCGGTACATCCGGCATTTGTTTCACGCTGCCGAGGAGAATGCTCAATGATCGAGGCTAGAACAATCGGATGCGCTTGCGGGAAGACGCAGCTTGAGGTGCATGGAACACCGATGATCGTGTCCGAATGCCTATGCAGCAGTTGCCGGGCGGCGGCCAATCGGCTCTCGGCCCTGCCGGGGAGTAAAAACATGCTGACCCGCTATCAGGCGACACCGAGCGCCGAATACCGAAAGGATCGGGTCCGCATCTTGTCCGGCCAGGAATATCTGAAGGAGTTCCGGCTGACCGCCGATGCGGGCTCGCGCCGCGTCGTCGCGACCTGCTGCAACACGCCGGTTTTCCTCGAAATGAAGGGCGCGCATTGGCTGAGCGTCTACCTGCATCTGTGGCCAGAAGACTCGCGGCCAAAACCGGAGCTCAGGACCATGACCGGCGACCTGACGGACGCTTCAAGCCTGCCTGGTGATATCCCCAACCTGAAGACACACACTGTATCCTTCTACGCTAAGCTCTTCGCCGCGTGGGTCGCCATGGGGTTCCGCAATCCAAAGGTGCAAGTCGCGGGAAAGATCGAGGCTTGAGAACGTATAGAAGGGCGTGGACGTGGAGCCTGTCACAAACGCCCCCTCACCCGGCCCTGCGGGCCACCCTCTCCCCGCTGGGGAGAAGAGGGAGCCAAGATCGCCGCCGCCCTCCTCTCCCCAGCGGGGAGAGGGTGGCCCGCAGGGCCGGGTGAGGGGGCGCTGATCAAAATCGCAACAGCCGATTGAGGTTGTTGCCGCAATAGCGGTTTGCCTACCCGCGATCCTTCAGCAGCCGGCCTTTTTCGCGCGCCCAATCGCGTTGCTTTTCCGTCTCGCGCTTGTCGTGCAGTTTCTTACCGCGCGCGACGGCGAGCAGAAGCTTAGCCCTACCCCGGTCGTTGAAATAGATTTTCAGCGGCACCATGGTCATGCCATCGCGTTCGACGGCCTGCCCCAGCTTCGCCATTTCGCGCTTGGAGAGCAGAAGCTTGCGCCTGCGACGCGGCTCGTGATTGTACCGGTTGCCCTGCAGATATTCCGGCAGATAGGAATTGATCAGCCAGATCTCACCGCCTTCCAGCGACGCGTAGCTCTCCTGGATGTTGGCATGGCCGCCGCGCAGCGACTTCACCTCGGTGCCGGTCAGCACCAAGCCGGCCTCGAGCGTGTCGAGCACCTCATAGTTGAAGCGCGCCTTGCGGTTCTCCGCGGCGATCTTGTTGTTAGGGTCTGATTTACGCTGGGGGGCTGCCATGGCTTACAGATAGGAGAGCCAAGCTCTCAGTTCATCAGCCCCGCATGCTTCATCGCAGCGTCGATTTTCTGGGCCGTCGACTCCTCGATGGTGATCAACGGTGAGCGCACGACATTCTCCAGCTTGCCAAGCCTGGACAGCGCATACTTCGAACCGGTCACGCCCGCCTCGATGAAGATCGCCTTGTGCAGCGGCATCAGGCGGTCCTGCAATTCCAGCGCCTTGTCCTTGTCGTTGGCCAGCGTCGCTTCCTGAAACTCGGCGCAGAGACGCGGCGCGACGTTCGACGTCACCGAGATGCAGCCGACACCGCCATGGGCGTTGAAACCCAGCGCCGAAGCATCCTCGCCGGAAAGCTGAACAAAATCCTTGCCACAGGTCATGCGCTGCTCGGACACACGCTCGACCTTGCCGGTAGCGTCCTTCACACCGACAATGTTCTTGAAATCATTGGCCAATCTGCCCATCGTCTCGGGCATCATGTCGATCACCGAGCGCGGCGGGATGTTGTAGATGATGATCGGCAGCTTCGTCGCCTTGGCGACGGTGGCGAAGTGCAGGTAAAGCCCGCGCTGGGTCGGCTTGTTATAATAAGGTGTCACCACCAGCACGGCGTCGGCGCCGGCCTTCTCGGCATGCTGGGCCAGGCTCACTGCTTCGTCCGTATTGTTGGAGCCGGCGCCTGCGACCACCGGCACCCTGCCCTTCGCGGCTTCGATGCAGGTCTTCACCACGCGATGATGCTCGTCATGCGAAAGCGTCGGAGACTCGCCAGTGGTGCCGACAGGCACCAGACCATTCGTTCCTTCCTGGATCTGCCAGTCGACGAACGCCCGAAAGGCTTTCTCGTCGAACGCGCCGCCCTTTTCAAAAGGCGTAACCAGCGCGGTGAGCGAGCCTCTCAGCATGTTGTCGGAACTCCTTGAGTTTCATTCGCGAGATTTGCAGCTTGGCCGCAAAATCCGCGGGGTTCTAGCGGAAACAGCTAGATAGCACCATAGGCCAGCGCGTATTTCCCGGCTGTCGCTCGCCGGTAACCTTTCCTTTACCCGACCTTCACGCGGCGGCCTTAGTTTTGCGCCACAGCATCACTAGATGTGACCGCGCATGACAGCTTCTCGTCGCAACAACAGATTGCCGGTCTATGCGCTCGCCACGGCCCTCGCGGCGGCCGTTTCGGCGTTCGCCTGGGTCGGCGATGGCGTAGCGCTCAGCACCTTGCAGCCCCCCGACACCACCACCGCAGCGCCTCCGGCCCCGCCAAATCCCACCTTCGCCAACGACAAGTCCTTGGTCACCTTAGCCAACGGGCTGGCTGCACTGGGCGCAAAACGCATCGACGAGGCCCGGGCGCTGCGCGACAGCCTGCCAGCGAACAGCCTGGACCGGCATATCCTCGCCTGGGCCATCGCGCTGAAAGGTGGCAACGAGGTGCCGAGCGCCGAGATTGCCCGCACGGCGCGCGATCTGCCGGGCTGGCCCGGCATGGAAATCCTGCGCCGCAACAGCGAGCGCGCCTTGTTGAAGGAATCGCCGGCTCCCGAGGCTGTTTTGCGCGCCTTCGGCGAACTTGCGCCGCAAACGCCCGAGGGCGCGATCATTCTTGCCCGTTCGCAGGTTGCGCTCGGCAACATCGATGGCGCGCGCAAGGCGCTTTCTAGCCTCTGGCGCACCGCAAAGCTGGACGCAGCCGACGAAACCGCAATCATCACCGAATTCGGCGCGATCGTTCCAGTGGAAGATCATCGTTTCCGCATGGAGCGGATGCTCTATTCCGAGCGCGCCAAATCAGCCGGGCGGATCGCCAAATTGGCCAATGCCGAGGCGCTCGCCACAGCCTGGTCGGCCGTCCTGCGCAACGACCCGAAAGCCGCCAAGCTTCTGGATGCCGTGCCGCAAGAGCAGCGCTCGGCAGGTTGTCTGTTCGCCGAGGCGCAATTCCTGCGCAAACAGAAGCGTCTCACCGAAGCTGCAAAACTTATGGCCCAGGCGCCGAAAGATCAAACCGCACTGGTTGATGCCGACGCATGGTGGGTCGAGCGCCGGCTGCTGTCGCGCCAGCTTCTCGACGCCGGCCAAGCAAAGCTTGCCTATCAGGTCGCCGCCGGCCATGCCGCCGAAAGCGCCACCAACGCCGCAGATGCGGAGTTTCACGCCGGCTGGTACGCGTTGCGCTCGCTTGGCGATCCGAAGACGGCCGCGATCCATTTTGCGCGCATCGCCGAAGTCGCTGAAGGGCCGATCTCGCGGTCGCGCGCCTATTATTGGCTCGGACGCTCGGCCGACGCCAGCCACGAAGACGGAGCTACCGGCTACTATGAGAAGGCGGCCGCGTACGGCACGACATTCTACGGTCAATTGGCCGCCGCGAAACTCGGCCGTTCGACGCTCAATGTCACCTATCCCGAGCCGAACGACGCCGATCGCGCCAGCTTTCCGCAGCGCGAGGCCGTTCGCGCAGTCGAGCGGCTTCAGGCTGCCGGCTATCCGCAGCTTTCCGACACGCTCTACCTCGAACTGGCCGATCAAATCACCAGTCCCGGCGAACTGGCGCTGCTTGCCGTCATGGCCGAGAAGCGCGGCAATCATTATCTGGCGCTGAAAGTCGGCAAGATCGCCGCCCAACGCGGCATCGACATCGGCGCGCTGTCGCATCCTCTCGGCGCAATCCCGTCCGAGGCCAATATTTCCGGTTCCGGCAAGGCGCTGGCTTATGCGATCGCGCGTCAGGAGAGTGAATTCAACGTCGGCGCCGTGTCGCGCGCGGGTGCCCGCGGCCTGTTGCAACTGATGCCCGGCACGGCGCAACAAGTGGCGAAACAGAACGGCCTCGCCTATTCACAAGAAAAACTCACAACCGACCCTGGCTACAATGCCACGCTGGGGGCCGCGTTTCTCGGCCAACAGCTGGCTCGTTTCGACGGCTCCTATATCTTGACCTTCGCGGGCTATAACGCCGGACCGCGCCGTGCCGACCAATGGATCAAGCGCTATGGCGATCCGCGCGGCAAAAGTGTCGAAGCTGTCGTCGACTGGATCGAACGCATCCCGTTTTCCGAAACGCGGTCATATGTGCAGCGTGTGATGGAGAATTACGAAGTGTACAAAATGCGCATCACTGGCCGCTACGATATCGTGGACGACCTTCGTCACGGGCGGACCTGACTGGTTCGCCAGCAAATTTCCCGTTTGACCATCCATCTTCGCCAGCCATAGTGCTGTTGCGAACAACGGAGACATTTCGTGGCTGTACAAAAGGGTTACGAGGACTTCTTCTACCAATCCGCCGATGGCTTGCGGCTTCATGCCCAGATCTATGGCGGTGATTTGTCGGGCCATCTGCCGGTCGTCTGCCTTCCCGGCTTGACACGCAACGCCCGCGATTTCCACGAACTGGCGCTTTATCTCTCGCGCGACGCAAAGACGCCGCGCCAGGTTATTATCTTCGATTACCGGGGCCGCGGTCAGTCCGCCTATGACCCGGACTGGAAAAAATACGATATCGGCATCGAAGCCAACGACATCCTGACCGGCCTGGATCAGTTGGGAATCACCCGTGCGGCCTTCATCGGCACGTCACGCGGCGGCCTCATCGTCCATGTCCTCGCTGTTCTCAGGCCAGAAATCCTTGCAGCGGCTGTGTTGAACGATATTGGGCCGGTGCTGGAAGCGGCCGGGCTTCAACATCTGAAGAACTATCTCGGCAAAGCTCCTCGTCCGGCCAGTTTCGCAGAGGCCGCAGCTACGCAAAAGCTGGCCCATGGCGCAGCCTTTCCCAGCCTGAGCGACTCCGATTGGGAGCGGATGGCCCGCGCAATCTATCGCGAGGCCGGTGCAACGCTAATCCCCGACTTCGACACTGCGCTGCTCAACGGCCTGATGGCGACCGACCTTAGCAAGCCACTTCCGGACCTCTGGCCACAGTTCGGCGCCTTGTCGGGCATTCCGGTGCTTGCGATCCGCGGCGAGAACTCACTTTTGCTGTCGGCGAAAACCGTCGAAGAGATGGCTAGCCGTCATCCCAACTTTGAGGCGATCACAGTCGCTGGCCAGGGCCATGCGCCGTTCCTGGAAACGGGCGACCTGCCGTTCCAGATTGCCGCTTTCTTTGACCGGGCGGAAACGAAAGCGACCGAGCAGTAGCAAGCGGCGAAGAGGGGCACCTATTCCCTATTCCCTATTCCCTATTCCCTATCTCGCTACCCTGAACGCAAAAAACCCAGCGGTTGCCCGCCGGGTTTTTCTTCAACCGACTTTTGGTCGATTAGAAATTGCGCTGGAAGCGCAGGAAGCCGCCGAACTCGCCGTCTTCATCATCGTCCAGGTTATCGCCATAGGCGATTTCCGGCGTGATGCGCAGGCCCGGAACGAGCTCGTAAGCGACGTTGGCAACGGCCGAGAAGTTGTCGCCGTCGTCGTAAGCGAGCTGAACGTTCACAGCAGCCTTCTCGGAGACCTGGGCAGTTGCGCCGCCCCAGATCGCCCAGTCGCCAGCCCACTGGCCGTAGAAGTTCGGCTTGTCAGCATCCGACTTGTAGCCGCCCATCACGAAGAGCGAGATGGTCTCGGAAGCCTTGACGTCCAAGCGAGCCTTGACAGCGAACTCTTCCCACACCGAGTCGTAACCGCCGACAACCTTCACGCTGCCCCAGCCGCCGGCGTAGCCGACGCCAGCCACAACGTGCGGCACGTAAGAGTCGATCGTGTACAGGGCACCTGCACCTTCTTCAAGGCCGACCGAGGCGGTGAAGCCGCTGCCAGCGTCGAAGGTGTAGACGATCTGGTGGGTGTCGAATGGACCATACGGAACCGCGAAATCGTCGTTGATCACGCCGCCGGCATAGTCGGTGAAGGTCGAGAACAGCGAGTCAGTCTTACCGATACGGAAGCCGCCGAGTTCGATGTAGGCGTGAGCAACGTCAAACGCTGTGTCGGTCGTCGTGACGTCAACGCCTGCGAGATCGCGACCAACCCGGCCGGCATTAAAGTTGCCATGGATCTGAATGAAGCCGCGCAGGGTGCCGAGTTCGGTCTCGTTGCGGGCGTCGAGGATCAGCGAAGCGCGGGCGCGCTTGTAGTAGGTGTCGTTGGTGTTGTTGACGCCGTTCGCCAAGTCTTCCTTGTCCAGGCCGTTGTTGACGCCGAACAGATCGCCAGCGCCGATGTCGTAACGGACATAGCCGCCGACGCGCAAGCAGGTCTCGGTGCCCGGGATATAGTAGAAACCCGTGCCATAGGTATCGCAAATGCGAACGTATTCCATCGGCTCCGGCTCGGCGACGACTTCAACTGCGTCGGCCGCACGGGCGCCAGAAACTGCGACCAGAGCCGCAGCGGAGCCAAGAAGAAGGCTCTTGATGTTCATTTTCTGACCTCCAGTCAAAAGTTAAAAAACGGGTCTGGGTCTTTTATTTGCTGAAGGACAGCGTTCCCTGCCCCATCCCCACATGCTGAAAAAGATGCGTGAACGCCCCTTCTTCGGAATCGACATTTACCGAACCCGCCGGCCAGAGCAACAAGGATGAAGCGATTGGAAAGGGGCTGAACAGGTGTTGCCATGCTGCTGTTGCACAAACGACACGTTTTCGCCCAGCTTGTTCATGAACCGGTAACCATCGATATCTCGAAAGCCAAGTTTGGGTGAAACTGGCTGCGCACGATAACCGTTCGTCGCGCCTTTCAATGTCTTTGGAGATGGAATCGCAAGCCGTTTCCCCGCGCGACAACCGGCTTCCCGGCCCTTTTGGCGGGCGGAGGCCGACTCACAGCGAATCGAACAGCCGCTCTCCCGGCCTTGATTTGAACAGCGGATGAGCATTCCCGGCCGCCCCAGCAAGCCTGCGTCCGAAAACGCCTTGTTTTCCTCGCCTTCGCGCGCTAGCAGGGCGCGGACGGAGAGGTGGCCGAGTGGTCGAAGGCGCTCCCCTGCTAAGGGAGTAGAGGTCAAAAGCTTCTCGAGGGTTCGAATCCCTTCCTCTCCGCCATGCCGTGTTGCGCCAAACTACGATAAAGCCCTCTCCGGCTGCAGATGACATAAAAGTGGAGGCGCTCTACCCCCGCTGGGCCGTGTCCGTAGCCGAGTGATGGCGGCAAAGAACAATGGCGGAACGCGTCTATCTATCGAGCCCCGTCCGAATGGGGATTGAAGCTTTTGCGGGGGGCGCGATGAAGGTCGTGCGACACCGCGCCCCCGAATGCGTTCCTGACGTTTCTAGTCGTCTTGCTTCCAGCCGCGGAACGGCTCACCGGTCGACGGATCGAGATCGGCCTCGACACGCATGCCGTTGGTGTCGACCGCCTTGACCTCATAGGCGCCGTCATCGATCTCGACCTCGAGCACACGATAGCCCCGCCCTTCCATCTTCGCGGCGATCTCGTTCACGCTCAACCAGCCGGCGGGGGGCGCGTTTCTGGAATCGTCGGACCTGGCGGTCTGGGCGGAAGCGACGCCCGCGGCGACAAGGAGGGCGGCGAAGCCGGCGATAACGACAGTTGAATGGATGTTGCGCATGATGTTCTCCGTTTGCTTCTGTGCGGCTCGATCCTGCCGCGTTGACACAGCCTCTATGCCTGCCCTTGCCTGACACGCCGCCCGCGGCCCCTGTCAGCGTTCTGTCAGTTCGGCTAGGATAGACTGCACCAATGCGTCATATGCTCGTCGTCCTCGCCCTCCTCCTCGCCGCGCCCGCTCTGGCGGACGATGACCACGACCGCGCCCGCGAGGCGCTGGCGCGCGGCGAGATCCTGCCGCTCTCCCGCATCCTCGCGGTCGTGGAGCAAGAGGTGGGCGGCCGCATCATCGAGATCGACCTCGACCGCGACGATGGCCGCTACGTCTACGAGGTGGAGGCGGTGTCGCGCGACGGGAGACTGGTGGAGCTCTCGATAGGCGCCGCAACGGGCACCATTCTCGACCGCGACTTTAACGACGACTGATGCGCGCGCTCGCCGTCGAGGATGACGACCGTATCGCCCGCGACGTCGCCGCAGCGCTCGAAGGCGCTGGCTTGCGGGTGGATCGCGCCGCCGACGGCGAAACTGCCTGGTTTCTGGGTGACACGGAGGATTTCGACCTCGTCGTGCTCGATCTCGGGCTTCCGCGCATGGACGGGCTGTCCGTGCTCAAGCGATGGCGGGCCGCGGGCCGCAACATGCCGGTGCTGGTCCTGACGGCGCGCGGCTCATGGCAGGAGCGCGTCGAAGGTATCGAGGCAGGCGCGGACGACTATCTGCCGAAGCCCTTCCGCATGGAGGAGCTGCTGGCGCGCGCCCGCGCCCTGATGCGGCGCGCCGGCGGCCTCGGCACCGCGCTGCAGGAATTCGGCGACATCGTGGTCGACCTGAACCGCATGAGCGTTGCGCGTGGAGGTGCGCCGGTGAACCTCACCGCGCTCGAATGGCGCGCGCTCGCCTATCTCATCCTCAACCGCGCCCGCGTCGTCCCGGCCGGCGAACTCCTGGACCATCTCTACGGCGACGACGACCGCGAGGCCAATGCGCTGGAGGCCGTGATCGCGCGGCTCAGGCGCAAGCTCGGCGACGGCGTCATCGGCACGAGGCGCGGCTTCGGCTATTTCTTCGAGGGAACGCCCCGGTGAACGGTATATCGTGAACGGCATGTCGCTGCGCCTGCGGCTCGTGCTGATCGGCGCGGGCGCCGTCGTCGTCGCCCTCGGCGCGGCGGGCTTCGCGCTCTCCCTTCTCTTCGGCGAGCATGTCGAGCGGCGCGCCGCGGCCGAGATGCAGGTCCAGCTCGACCAGGCGCTCGCCGGCCTCGTCATGGGTCGGGACGGGCTCGCGGTTGCCACGCCGCCCGCCGACCCGCGTTTCTCGCGTCCCTACGGCGGGCTCTACTGGCAGATCGAGGCGGGCGGGCAGATGCTTCGCTCCCGTTCCCTGTGGGATCAGGCGTTGAACCTGCCCGGCGACCGCCCCGCCGATGGGCAGGCACGCCTCGACGCGATCGCAGGCCCGGGAGACGCAAGGCTGCTGGCGCTTGAGCGCGTCGTGACGCTGCCGGCAAGGCTCGGCGGCGGCCAGGCGCGCGCGGCCGTGGCCATGGACCGCGCGGAGCTTGTCGCGGCACGCACGGCCTTCATCGCCGACCTTGCGCCCTATCTGGCCGTGCTGGCGCTCGCCCTCGTCGCCGCGCAGGTCGCCCAGCTCGCCTATGGGCTGAGGCCGCTCAAGCGCATCCGCGAGCGCGTGGCGGCACTGCGCAGGGGACGAGCAACACGTATGGGCGAGGCATGGCCGGACGAGATGCTCCCCCTGGCGGGCGAGATCGACGCGCTGCTGGCCGCCCGCGAGACCGACATAGCCCGCGCCCGCAGCCGCGCCGGCGATCTCGCCCATGGGCTGAAGACGCCGCTTCAGGCGCTGCTCGGCGAGGCGGAACGCTTGCGTCAAGGTGGCGAAACACGCGCGGCCGCGGCTATCGAGGAGATCGCGGACACGATGCGCGCCCATGTGGAGCGCGAACTCGCACGCGCGCGCGTCGCCGCAATCGTCGGCAGCGCCAGCGCTGATGTCGCAGCGACCGTTGCACGCATCCATGCCGTGCTGGGCCGCACCCCGGACGGCCAGAAACTCCGCTGGCGCATCGCCGTATCCGATGGCCTCACCGCGGCAATTGATCCGGTCGATCTGGTCGAGGCGCTGGGTGCGCTCGCCGAGAATGCCGCGCGCCACGCTTCCACCGAAGTCGCGATCGAAGCCCTGGCGGAACGCGGCCGTGTCCGAATCACGATCACCGACGACGGTCTGGGGGTACCCGAGGAAAGTCTCGCGGAAATCGCCAGGCGCGGGCGTCGACTGGATGAGCGCATGCCCGGTGAGGGGTTGGGGATCGCCATTGCCGCCGGTGTCATCGCCGCGGCGGGAGGCGGGCTGGAATTGCGAAGCGGGACACAGGGCTTTGAGGCTGTGCTCGACTTACCTATGGCGTCGTGAAAGGTCGCCTCGCAAGCTCTCCCCAGGAATCGCCGAACGAATGGGGCGGATTCTTCATATTCAACATGTCACTCCCACCAGCCACATCCGGACCTGCCGACTTGCTTGACTGGATACGTCGCTCTCTCTGCGGCGCCCGTGCCGAAGGTGATCGTCCGGGATCGCATGCCCTGATCAAGTTGGACGATCGAACGGCAACGCAGTTTTGTGCAGCTGCGTGTCGTCGTCCAGTGGAACAACGAAACTGTAGTGCCCATCTCCCACGTTCGTGGCCCGCCATCGCAAATTAGCCCTCCAACAACGTTCAGGGTCAAACGCCCAGCGGAAGGGCGCGCGTCGAAGCGCCCAGCCATCCACGCCGCTCTCCGATGCGTCACCGGGCACGCTTTGGCTGGCGCCCGTGTATCTGCGTTGCTCACGACATCCAAGTCTGTACTTTCGCCGGTGGCAATCACCGGCGATTTTCGTGTACCAGTCGGCGAGACCAGCCGAAGGATCGATCATGCGCCCTTCCCCCACTGCCACGATCCGGGCTTTGCCCGCGACAGTTCCGTTCGTCGGCCCGGAAAACCAGGAGCGGACACGGGGAAAACCGTTCCGGGCGCGCATCGGCGCCAATGAAAGCTGTTTTGGCCCCGCGCCGTCCGTCATCGCCGCCATGGCGGCGGCCGCTCCGCAGATGTGGAAATACTGCGACCCGGACAATTTTGAGCTGCGCCAGACCATCGCCGCGCATTGCAATGTCGGCATCGGCAATGTCGTCATCGGCGAAGGCATCGACGGCCTGCTGGCGCTGATCGTCAAAATGTACACTGAGATCGGCGCGCCGGTGGTCACCTCGCTCGGCGCCTATCCGACCTTCAATTTTTATGTCGCGGGCGCCGGCGGTCGGCTTGTCGCCGCACCCTACGAGAACGACCGCGAAAGCCTGCAAGGCCTGCTCGATGCCGTGCGCCGCGAGAACGCGACGTTGGTCTATCTGTCCAATCCCGACAATCCAATGGGCACCTTCTGGGAGGCCGACGAGGTCCAACGCTTCATCGAGCAGCTCCCTGAAACAACAATGCTCGTGCTGGACGAGGCCTATGGCGAAACTGCGCCGCTCGACCGGCTGCCGCCTATCGATCTCACTCGCTCCAATGTCCTGCGGCTGCGCACCTTCTCCAAGGCTTATGGGCTGGCCGGCATACGCTGCGGTTATGCGATCGGGGATGCAGCCGTGATCACCGAATTCGAGAAGATCCGCACCCATTATGGCGTCAACAAGATGGCGCAGGTCGCCGGCCTCGCCGCTCTTGCCGACCAAGCCTATCTCACTGAGGTCGTCGGCAAGATCGCGGCCGGACGCGACCGCATCGCCGGGATCGGCCGCGCCAACGGGTTGAAGCCGATCCCGTCTTCAACCAATTTCGTGACGCTGGATTGCGGCGCGGACGGCGCGTTTGCGCTGAAAGTACTGCAGGGCCTTCTGAAGCGCGATGTCTTCGTGCGCAAGCCGATGGCGCCGGGGCTCGACCGCTGTGTCCGCATCGGTGTTGGCCTCGATCACGAGCTCGACATTTTTGCAGAAGAGCTGCCCAAGGCGTTGGCTGAGGCGCGCGGGGGCTGACCGCTACCGCAGATTGCTATCATGACGACCCCGCCTGTCCCACCAATCGACGCCGATCTTGTCCGCCGTTTGGTGCAGACCCAGTTCCCGCATTGGGCGCACCTGCCCGTCGAACCGATTGTTCCCGGCGGCTGGGACAATCGCACCTTTCGGCTCGGCAGCGACATGATGGTGCGGCTGCCGAGCGCGGCGTCATACACGTTGCAAGTTGAGAAGGAGCAGGAATGGCTACCGAAACTCGCGCCGCAACTCCCGCTACCGATCCCCACGCCACTCGCCAAAGGCGAACCCGGCCAGAGTTATTTTTTTGCTTGGTCGGTCTATGACTGGCTGCCGGGCGAGCCGGCAAACGAAGATCGCATCGACAACCTCGTCACGTTCGCCCGCGATCTGGCCGGCTTTCTGAACGCCTTGCGCAAAGCCGATGCTGCGGGCGGTCCTCTGCCCGGCCAGCATAATTTCTGGCGCGGCGGACCACTGAAAGTCTACGACCAAGAAACCCGCGATGCGCTTACGACACTCGCCGGCAATATAGACGTCGAATCCGCGACATCCATCTGGGACGACGCTCTGGCTTCTTCATGGAACTGCTCGCCTGTCTGGTTTCATGGCGATATCGCCTGGGGCAATTTGCTGGTCGAGAATGGTTGCCTTTGTGGCGTCATCGACTTCGGCACGTCCGGCATCGGCGATCCGGCCTGCGACCTCGCCATCACCTGGACTTTTTTCTCTGGCGAGAGCCGCGCCGCCTTCCGCGATGCGCTGAACCTGGACGAGGAAACCTGGGCGCGCGGCCGCGCCTGGACGCTTTGGAAAGCGCTGATCACCGTCGCCGGCCACGACGCCAACCAGCGCGAGGCGGATAAGGCCTGGCGGGTGCTGCGAGAGTTGCTTTCGGCGGGCTAGCCCGGCCCTATCGTGGAATGAAACGAATGGCTCACGGCTTGCTCAGATCAAGCGCCCACGTTTGCCCATGCAGGTCGTGCCCGAAGCTGTGGTGTCCTTCCTGCTCTATCAGGGTAAAACCGGCGCGCTCGTAGATGTGGCGGGCGCTCGTCAGAACGTCATTTGTCCATAACAACATCCGCCGGTAGCCGACGCGACGGGCAGTTTCGATGCATTCGGCCACCAGCCTGCTGCCAACCCCTTGCCCACGCGCCGACGCTTCCACATGCAGCATGCGCAGTTGCGCCTCCTCTTGCGTGCGGCGCACGAGAAACACGGCTCCCAGCCGTTCGCCGTCGCGCTCGGCGATCCAGCAGAATTCCTTGCCCGGCACGAAATCGCGCAGGAAGCGGCCGCCGATTTCGCAGACCAGCGCCTCATACTCTTCGTTCCAGCCATACTCGTCGGCATAGAGGCGCGACTGCTTCTCGATCACCCAGCCGACATCGCCGATGCGATGCGGGCGCAAGCGAATGGCGGCCGATGCGGCATGATTGCCCAACAGTCGTTCCACCTTGTCGAGGGCGCCACCCAATTCGCCGGCCTGCAAATCGTCCAGTCCCGCTATCATCTGGCCGACTTCCTCATCGGCTTTTGCCTGCAGTTCGCCCAGGGTCCGCTTGCCCTTCTCCGTCAGGGATAGAATGCGCCGGCGGCCATCGCCTGGATCCTGTCTACTTTCCGTCAGGCCCAGATCGCCGAATTTTCGCAGGAGGCGTGCCAGATAGGCGGGGTCGACACGTAGATCAGTGGCGATCTCGGACGCCGCGGGTCCTATGTCGAGTTGCAGCGACGAGGTGAGAAAGTGGTGCATGCCCGCGCCGGCGTCGCTCGCCAAGGCGGCCCGATGGCCCAACTCGAAGAGCACGCGCGCTTCCGTCAGCGTAAACTGGCTTTGGGTCAGCGTCTCGGCCAGCAAGCCGATCTGGCGCGTATAGAAGCGATTGAACCGCCGCATGCTGGCGATCACCGCACTGCGATCAAGCATTACGTTTCTCCATTTAATGGACTCAGTCCATTATATTTTGTGGACTGAGTCAAGTAAATCGGCGAGCGCGATGCCCCCACAACAGCACGGACGCCAGGCGCGAAATTTCGATCGAACGCTTGAATTAAATGAACGTTTGTTTTATTAATACGCCCGAACGACATCGAAGGCATTTGAATGGCCCGCACCACCGGTTCACATGGCGAAAAGACAGATGCGGCGGTGCGCGAAGCGGCGCTGTCGCTGATGGCGCGTCATGGCTACGAAGCCGTGTCCATGCGCCAGCTCGCCGCCGAAGTGGGGGTCCAGGCGGCGGCGCTCTATCGCTATTACCCGACCAAGGAAGACCTGCTTCAATCCCTGTTGCTTGAGCACATGGAGAAGTTGAGCGCCGGATGGCAGGACGCGGAGCCCGTGGAAGGCGATGCGGCCGAACGATTGGCCGCCTTCGTGCGCCATCACGTCGGCTTCCACATCATGCGTCGGCACTCCACGCATGTCTCCAATATGGAGCTTCGTTCGCTGTCGCCTGAACGGCTGACGGCAATCCTCAGGTTGCGCACCGCCTATGAGAAGAACCTGCGCCAGATCCTGCGCGACGGCGCCGACAGCGGCGCCTTCGACATCGACGATGTCGGCCTCACCGCGATGGCGATCATCCAGATGATCACTGGGGTGATAGTCTGGTTCCGCCCCGACGAGCGGCTGTCGGTCGAGGAAGTCACCGACACCTATCTCAAGATGACATTGCGGCTGGTCGGCGCGACCGCCGTCACCCGGCAATCAAAGCACTAAAACAACAAGGCGAGGAAACGAACATGTACACCAACGGCCTGAATTTTCCGCTCGGCGACGAGGTCGAGGCGCTGCGCGACATGGTGCGCCGCTTCGCCAGTGAGCGCATCGCGCCGATCGCAGCCGAGACCGATCTGAAGAACGAATTCCCAGCGCATCTGTGGAAAGAGCTTGGCGAGCTCGGCCTGCTCGGCATCACCGCCGATCCTGATTTCGGCGGCTCAGGCATGGGCTATCTCGCCCATGTCGTGGCGATGGAAGAAATCTCGCGGGCATCCGCTTCGGTCGGTCTCTCCTACGGCGCGCATTCCAATCTCTGCGTCAACCAGATCAATCGCTGGGGCACGACCGCGCAGAAGGAAAAATATCTGCCCGGCCTGTGTTCGGGCGAAGATGTCGGCGCACTCGCCATGTCGGAGAGCGGTTCCGGCTCGGATGTCGTGTCGCTGCGCCTGCGCGCCGAAAAGCGCAACGACCGCTACATCCTGAACGGCACAAAAATGTGGATCACCAACGGCCCCGACGCCGCCACGTTGGTGGTTTACGCCAAGACCGATCCCGAAAAACATTCGCGCGGCATCACCGCCTTTGTGCTGGAAACCTCCTCCCCCGGCTTTTCGGTCGCCCAAAAACTGGACAAGCTCGGCATGCGCGGCTCCAACACGGGCGAGCTGGTGTTCGAGAATGTCGAGGTTCCGTTCGAGAACGTGCTGCACGAGGAAGGAAAAGGCGTCGAGGTGCTGATGTCCGGCCTCGACTACGAGCGCACGGTTCTGGCCGGCGGTCCGCTCGGCATCATGGCGGCCTGCATGGACGTGGCGATGCCCTATGTCCACGAACGCAAGCAGTTCGGCAAGGCGATCGGCGAGTTCCAGCTCGTGCAGGGCAAGCTGGCCGACATGTACACGACGATGAACGCCTGCCGCGCCTATGTCTATGCCGTCGCCAGCGCCTGCGACCGCAAGGAGACGACCCGCAAGGACGCCGCCGGCTGCATCCTCTTCGCCGCCGAAAAGGCGACACTGATGGCGCTCGACGCGATCCAGCTTCTGGGCGGCAACGGCTATGTCAACGAATTTCCGGCCGGCCGACTGCTGCGCGACGCCAAACTCTACGAGATCGGCGCGGGGACGAGCGAAATCCGCCGCTGGCTGATCGGCCGGGAGATGATGGCGGAGGGGTGACATTTTGCCATTTTTTCCACGATATGCCAAACTGAGTGGAATTGGCATAGACGGGAAAATGGCCATGGCAGGGTCAGGCTTTTCTGAAACTTCGCAATCAACCTACGACGCGACCGAGTCAAATCTTCAGTCGGTTGCTTACACCCGTCTGAAAATCGATCAGGCCGGTCGCATCGTCATTCCTGCCGAGATGCGCGCCGCCATGCTGGTCAAGCCTGGCGACAGGGTAACAGCGGAAGTGGTCAACGGGGAATTTCGTATCGTTTCGCCGCGGGTCGCTATTCGGCGCGTTCAAGCGCATGCGCGCGCTGTAATCCCGCCCGGAGTCGATATCGTCGAGGAGTTGATCAGGGATCGCCGGGAGGAGGCCCGCAAGGAGGCCGAAGAGGCAGACGAATGGAGGCTGGCTCACGGGCTACCGCCGCTGGATTGAAAGATGAAGGCAATCCTCGATTCATCCGTCATTCTGGCGATCATCCGCAGCGAAGCGGGCGAGCAGCGGGCCTTGGCGCTCGCGCAAGACGCTTGGATCAGTTCGGTGAATTTGGGAGAGGTTATCACGAAATGTATCGAGCAGAACCTTCCCGAAGCTGACGGGATCGACATTGTCGTGTCTTGCAATATCGAGGTAGTTCCGTTCAGCGAGGAACAAGCAATCCTCGCCGGCCAGCTTCGTCGCAAAGCGCCGAAGGGCGTGTTGTCGCTCGGCGACCGAGCCTGCCTTGCCACGGCCATTCTATCCGGGCGCACCGCCGTCACGGCGGACAAGGCCTGGACGGAATTCGACATGGGCTGCAAGGTCGAGTTGATCCGCTAAGCAGGATTGGGCGGGAAATCCCGCGCCGCCGTCCTCACCCTCATCGCCACAAACTCCCAGCCAATGTCTTTCAGTGTCTGAATCAAAAATCGTCAGGCCGTGGCGAAAATAGTGATTTTCGAGCATCGGAGCGGAGCGTACATGAAGTACGTGAGCACCGAAGCGCAGAAAAGCGCCATTTGCAGCCCGGCATGATGACTTTTGATTCAGACACTCAGATCGCTACCTTCCTCCGTCTTCGCAGGCTGACCTCGCACGCCCCGTGATACCGGCCTGTCGCCTGACCGGCCACTGCGGTATCATCCGGCAATGAAGCTGAACCAGAGCATACGCTTCTGTCAGTCGGCCGACGGCGCGCGGATTGCCGTTGCGTCGTGCGGCAGCGGTCCGGTCATTCTGCGAGCCGCTCATTGGCTCAGCCATGTTGATTACGATCTCGAAAGCCCCGTCTGGCGGCCCTGGCTGCAAGCGCTGTCGTCGCGAAACCGGTTTGTGCGCTACGACCCGCGCGGCTGCGGCCTGTCCGATCGCCATGTCGCGGACCTGTCGATCGAGGCATGGCACGCTGACCTTGACGCCGTAGCAGCGTCGATCCCTGAGCCGCGTTTTGTCTTGCTCGGCCTGTCGCAAGGCGGCGCGCTCGGCATCGAGTTTGCGCTGCGGCATCCCGAGCGCGTGTCGCACCTTGTTCTGCTGAACGCCTATGGCCAAGGCGGACGGGTGCGGGCTCAGACGGAAGCCGAGCGGCTGGAGGCCGAGACGCTGGTCAATTTCGTTCGCATTGGTTGGGGCCGCGAGAATCCGGCGTTCTGCCAGTTCTTCACCAATCTGTTCATACCAGACGGGACGCCCGAGCAGCACCGCTGGTGGGGCGATCTCGAACGGATGACGGCGACGCCTGAAGTCGCGGCGCAATTGCTCTGGAACATGCAGGGGATCGACGTGCTCGATCGTGCCGGGAAATTGCAGGTCCCGACGCTCATTGCGCATTGCCGGGGTGACACGCGCGTGCCGTTCAATGAAGGCCGCAAGCTGGCTGCCGCGATCCCGGGCGCGCGCTTCGTCCCGCTTGAAAGCAAGAACCATGTGCTGCTTCCGGACGAGCCCGCATGGGCCATGTTTCACGCCGAGCTGACGACCTTTTTGGGCCAAGACCAACCCGTGAGGCAGTCTCCGATACGCGAAGCCGCGCTCACCCCCGCCGAGACTGCCGTCTTGGAGCTTGTCGCGGAAGGGCTCGACAACCGCGCGATCGCCGAACGGCTCGGCAAGAGCGTGAAGACCATTCGCAACCAGCTATCCGCGATCTTCAGCAAGCTCGGCGTGCATAGCCGTTCACAGGCTATCGTCATGGCGTTGTCCCGATAGCCACGACCCCCAAGCCGGGCCGTCCGCTTTTCTACCCATCATTGCGGGACATCTGTCCCTGGTCCCAAATATTTTTCCTCCATGGTCGGGACCAGCGCCTCATGCGGACTGACGCTGTGCAAACCATGCTTGCTCGGGCAACGCGGCCACGGCCGCCCCGAAGCAAGGAGGAATTCCAACATGACGCAACCTGACGAAACCGTTCTCAACGAACTTGTCGGCCGCGTGCTTGGTGATCTTGGCGGCGCGGTCAGCGTTCCGCTGGTTCGAATGGGCGACACGCTCGGTCTCTACAAGGCACTGAAGGAGATTGGGCCTGCCAATGCCGACGAATTGGCCGCCGCCGCCGGCTGTGCGCCGCGCTATGTGCGCGAATGGCTGTCGGCCCAGGCTGCTTCGGGCTACGTGCGTTACGAGGGGGGCCGCTTCTCGCTGACGCCGGAACAGGCATTGATCTTTGCCGAACCGGACAGCCCCGCCAATCTGATCGGCGCATTCGACACCGCGGCGGCTATGGTCGAGAACCAGACCAAGGTGCAGTTGGCGTTCAAGACCGGGCGCGGGGTGGCATGGGGCGACCAGGCCGGCTGCATGTTCTGCGCCGTGGCGCGCCTGTTCCGCCCGGGTTACGTCAACGCCCTGGTGCAGGACTGGCTGCCTGCGCTGGATGGCATTGTCGACCGGTTGAATGGCGGCGCCGCCGTTGCCGACATTGGCTGCGGACACGGACTCTCCACCGTGCTGATGGCGCAGGCGTTCCCGGCTTCCCGCTTCATCGGCTATGATTTCCATCCCGCGTCGATTGCTGCCGCCACCGCGCATGCGCGGGCGCACGGATTGACAAACCTGCGTTTCGAGGTTGGACGCGCCCGGGACTTCGCGGGCCTCGATTTCGATCTGATCACCTGCTTCGACTGCCTGCACGACATGGGCGATCCCGAGGCGGCAGCGGGTCACATCAGGAAAGCGCTCAGGCCGGGCGGCACCTGGATGGTCGTCGAGCCGGCGGCCGGCGACAGGCTTGAGGACAACATCAATCCGGTCGGCCGCTTGTATTATTCGGCATCGACCATGATCTGCGTCCCCACCTCGCTGGCGCAGGAAACCGGACTGGCTCTTGGAGCCCAGGCCGGCAAGAAACGATTGACCGAGGTCATCAGGTCGGGCGGCTTCACCCATGTCCGGCTGGCGGCCCAGACACCGCTCAACATGGTGCTCGAGGCGACCTGAGCCGGGAACTCCCGCGCCGGCGTTTCCACCGGCGCGAGCATTTCAGTATGCGGGCAGGATGATCCCGCGCGCCTTGGCCCAGCGTCCGAGAACCTGCTTCTCGTCGGCGCTAGCCAGCCGGTTGGCGAAACCGCGCACCTGCACGGCCCGGTGCTGCCGGTCGAGTTCGATTGTCAGCAACCGGTCCACCTTTCCCGGAACGCGCCGGCGCATCGACCAGATCGAGGCGTGCCCGGCGATGCACTTCGCGGCATAGCTCGACACGCAGTGCCGCATGGCGCTGGACTCGGCGACGAGTTCGGCGGCGGTGCTCAACTGAGACACCACGAACTCCTCGCGCCGGTTCGCCGCCTCCCTGGCGGAAGGCTTCCACGACCAGTCGAGCAGCGTCGAACCCGCCCAACGCCCGGTATCCGGCGTCGTCGCCTGGCCGTTGGCCCGCGCCCTCCCCTGTTCGGCCCGCCGCTGCGCTGCCTCGATGCGCTCGATCGCCTGCAGCTCGCGGTGCCACTCGGCCATCGCCCGGTTGAGCGAGGCCAATGTGCGGCCCTTCAAGCTGTAGTGCCGGTCGCGCCGAAAGGCGGCGGCCAGGTAGTCGCAAAGGTCGTCCATGGCCTCCAGCGTGGTCTGGTTGGCGCAGAAGAACCGCGCAACCTCACGCCAGAAGGCGAGGTCGCCGCGCGCCGTCCGCGCCAGCTTCGAACGCCCGATCCGCAGCGCCACGCCGAGACCGTCGGTGTAGGTCCGCGCGATCGCCACCCAGAAGGCCTGCGCGAAGCCAAGTTCGCCCGGCGGGTTCAGGAACCAGTGCACCTCCTTGCGGGAGAGCCAGCCCTGAGCCTTGTAAAGCGAACCGCCGCCGGCCACCGTGATGTACCAGCGCTTGCGCAGCTTCGTCTCCTCCGCCTCCTGTCCCTCGCTCTCAAGCCACACGGCTTCGAGATGCGCGGGCGCGGGATAGCGCGCAAAGAGGTGCCGCGCGGCGGCAAGCCGCAAGCGGTTGGCGTCGCGGGTCTTGAGCCTGGGCCGCCACGACGCGCAATCGCGAACGATCTCGCCTTCAAAACCCTTCTTGGCTTCCTTCAGCGCCTTGTCGAAGTCGGGTGCCGGACGCTCGGCGCGCGAAACCCGCCTGAGCGTCGCCTGATAGGCTTCAAGCCTTTCGCGTTCGGCCTCCTGCCGACGCTTGATCAACGAACGTGCCATTGTCGTTCAACCTCAAGGAAATAATCTCAGCCGAGCGCAATCGGAGCGTCGGCACGGAATGTGTCGATCTCGGATGCGGGTTCACGGCTGGTCTCCTTGTGGTCAAACGTGGTTGTTCGGGGCGCGCTTCAAGCGCTCCGATTGCGGCGGATTGTTGGCGCTGCCAAATCGGGGCTAGCGGCCCGTCCAACCATGCTGCTACACCTCGATCCAAGCGCCATTCTCAAGAGCGCCGGAGGGAGTTTTCGCGCATGCCCGTCATCCAGTCCCAGGTCTCCACGGCGTCTGACGCCTTCCGCGCCAACACCGAGCGCATGCGCGAACTCGTCAACGACATTTCGGTGCGCGCCGCCGCCGTCGAGCGCGGCGGCTCGGAGGAATCGCGCCAGCGCCATGTCAGCCGCGGAAAGCTCCTGCCCCGCGATCGCCTCGCTCAGCTTCTTGATCCCGGCTCGCCCTTCCTGGAGGTCGGCCAGTTCGCCGCCTATGGCATGTATGACGACAACATCGCCGCCGCCGGCATGATCGCCGGCATCGGCCGCGTCGAGGGCCGCGAGGTGATGGTGGTGGTCAACGACGCCACCGTGAAGGGCGGCACCTATTACCCGCTGACCGTGAAGAAGCATCTGCGCGCGCAGGAAATCGCTAGCCAAAACAATCTGCCCTGCGTCTATCTGGTCGACTCGGGTGGCGCGAACCTGCCCAACCAGGACGAGGTGTTTCCCGACCGCGAGCATTTTGGCCGCATCTTCTTCAACCAGGCCAACATGTCGGCGCAGGGCATTCCGCAGATCGCCTGCGTCATGGGTTCCTGCACGGCCGGAGGCGCCTATGTGCCGGCGATGTCGGACGAATCGATCATGGTGCGCAAGCAGGCGACCATCTTCCTCGGCGGCCCGCCGCTGGTCAAAGCGGCCACCGGCGAGGAAGTCTCGGCCGAAGACCTTGGCGGCGCGGAAGTCCACACGCGCCAGTCCGGCGTTGCCGACCATTATGCGCTCAACGACGAGCATGCGCTCGCCATCACACGCCGCATCGTCAAAAACCTGAATCGCAAGAAGGCGATAGGGCTCGATCTCAAGAAACCTCTCCAACCTCTTCATCCCGCCGAAGACATCTACGGCATCGTGCCGACCGACCTGCGCCAGCCCTACGACGTGCGCGAGGTGATCGCGCGCATCGTCGACGGCTCCGAGCTTGACGAGTTCAAGCAGAATTACGGCACGACGCTGGTCACCGGCTTCGCGCATCTGGCCGGCATGCCGGTGGGCATCATCGCCAACAATGGCGTGCTGTTTTCCGAAAGCGCGCTGAAAGGCGCGCATTTCATCGAGCTGTGCTGCCAGCGGAAGATCCCGCTGATCTTCCTGCAGAACATCACCGGCTTCATGGTCGGCCGCAAATATGAGGCCGGTGGCATCGCCAAGGATGGCGCGAAGCTGGTCACCGCAGTCGCCACCGCGCGCGTGCCAAAGCTCACCATGATCATCGGCGGCTCGTTCGGCGCCGGCAATTACGGCATGTGCGGCCGCGCCTATTCGCCCCGGTTCCTGTGGATGTGGCCCAACGCACGCATCTCCGTGATGGGCGGCGAACAGGCGGCGATGGTCCTCGCCCAAGTCCGCCGTGAGAACATCGAGCGCAGGGGCGGTTCGTGGTCAGCGGAGGAAGAGGCCGAGTTCAAACGCCCGACGCTGGAGAAATACGAACGCGAAGGCCACCCGCTCTACTCCAGCGCCCGGCTCTGGGACGACGGGATCATCGACCCGGCGAAAAGCCGCGAGGTGCTGGCGCTGAGCTTGAGCGCGGCGTTGAACCGGGAGGTTGAGGAGACGAAATTTGGGGTGTTTAGGATGTGAGGCTCATTTATCGATCAATCTCAGGCCAGGCTTTCCCGATGGTCGTTCGTTGTCCAGCCGATTTGTCAGACCAAACAATAGATTCTC
This sequence comes from Rhizobiaceae bacterium, assembly GCA_050247155.1. GTDB lineage: Bacteria > Pseudomonadota > Alphaproteobacteria > Rhizobiales > Rhizobiaceae > Mesorhizobium_G. Next base: position 74,696 of record JBFWUS010000003.1, on the reverse strand, counting down.
AATTTCCTCCTTCGGAATCATAAGCCGACTGGCGATTTGATCCTTTGTAATCCGCTCACTCCACAGAGCCGTTAACACCTTGTGCCATACGAGTGATTGCTCTCTCGGAATGCCGAAGGGCTCAGACGTCCGATAGCCGAGATCAGATGCCTGTATGCAGAACATGCGGTATTGCCAATCGGAGATGATCTTAAGTGTGTGAAGTCGGTAGATCATGGCCATCACGGAAACGGACCACCGCTTCTTCACTTCCACAATCTGGTTGAGCGTGTGTACCCGGGGGATTCGGGCCAGGATATCCGCCGCCGGCATCAGGAAGGACGAGGCAAACCGATTTGCCTCGTCCTCCGCCTTCCGGCCGTTCGGCCCACCATGCTTGTGCAAAACGAGATGCCCTAGCTCATGCGCAGCATCAAAGCGGCTGTGCTCGGCGGTCTTCATCATATTGAGGAACACGAATGGGCGCTCCCCCCGCCAAACAGAGAAGGCGTCTACGGTTCGAGTATTCTCGGCCAATGAGAAGACGCGGATGCCCTTCGCCTCCAAAAGGTGCACAGTGTTCTTTAGCGGCTGTTCGCCAAGGCCCCACACCTGCCGAAGTGAGCGCGCCGCCATCTCTGGAGTTTCACCCTTGAGATCGACCAGTTCGGGGTCTGGAAGGCTAAAATTCTCATCGACCCAATCGGACATAATGTAGGCGAGCGTGCCGGCCGCAAGGGCAGCGTCCCGATTCTTGGCCGTCATTGCAGTTAGACTGCGGAAGCTGGCCGCTTCGGCGACGACTTCGTCGACATCGGGTGAGCGGAAGAAGCTCTCTGGGAAATCGAGGATATGAGCAATACGTTCGATCATCTCCGGCGGCGGCGAGATTTCACCGCTCTCGTACCGAAGCACGGTGTGAGGGGTCACGCCCAACGCTTCCGCGAATCCCTTTTTCGTCAGCCCTCTCCTTTTTCGAGCGAGGCTGAGCCGTATGGGTGTAAGCATGGCAAACTACTTCCGGCGGACCGTGATATCGAAATCCTGTCCGCTGCTGTCGTCGGACGGAGTTTCAATCGCGATTCGCTCCCACTCACTCGGACGAAGAATCCAAATGCGTTCGCTGTAGCCAATGTAAAAGCCACCTTTAAATTCGATTGGACGTGACAATTCTGCGCGAACTTCTTTGCCGTCGTCGAAAACACAGAGTTGCCAGAGATCATATGCATCGGGCCTGATCTCGCGAGGGTGTTCGCGGCGGAAGAGGTCCAGTTGACTGTTCAGGTCCGTGATCTTCTCTGCTGCCGGGCCCTTTTCCGTACGGTTCCGGGGCGAACGGCTAGGGTCGCAGACACCTTTGTCAGCATTCATAACCGTCACCTTGCGCCGGAAGTCGCGGTTGACGATCAACTCGACACCGTTATCGTCGCCGGTTTCCCACCCTTCACGACAAAAAATCTGGCGCATTCTGGTAATGCCCGCATCCCAAGCAAGAAAGCCCGGGGAGGCCTTGGGATTATGGCTGGTGCACGATCCGCGAGCCGCGACCATGGCCTTCACGACTTCCACCCACTGGGCCTTCGTCGAATTAAAATACTGAGAAAGACGACGATCGCATTCTTGGTCTTCTTGATAGATAATAGCCGCCACGGCGAATCTCCGCGTAACTTTTTCCTATCACGTTCGTGCAGGAAAAAAGTTACGTGGTCAAGTGAGCTTGCAACGTTAGTTAAATCTTGTCGGCGTCTCTCATTTGCGATACATATTCCGTCCATGAACGCTCGCACATCCATGCTTCACGTCCGTATTGACGATGACACGAAGGAACAGGCGACCGAGGCGCTGAACGCCATGGGTCTTTCGGTCTCCGATGCAGTGCGCCTATTCCTCAAGCGCGTGATTGCCGAGCAGGCATTCCCACTTGAACTCAAGGTGCCCAATGCCGAAACCCGAGCAGCTATGGCGGAGGCTGACGAGATAGCGGCGCAGCATCGCGCCCGCTTCGCGACGGCTGAAGAACTGTTTGCCGAGCTTGAAAAGACCGGCACAAGATAGGCGTGCGCCTCCACCGCGCGCAGCCAGCTATTCCAAATCCTTCGCCAAGGATTGGGAGCGGCTGTCGCGTTCCGGCCGCTACGACATGCACCGCCTCAAAGAGGCCATGCTTCTGCTCATAGCGAATGACGGGCCGCTTGGACCGGAATGGCTGGACCACCCGTTGAAGGGCGATTGGGTCGGCCACCGCGAATGCCATATCGGCGGTGATTTTCTGCTTGCCTACAAGCTTGACGACAGCGGCAAGACCGGCTTGGTCGTCTTCGTGCGGGCCGGCACGCATGCCGAGCTGTTTTCGGAATAGCCATGATGCCAAAACACCGCATCTACACAATCAGCTTCGCCAGCGTCTATCCGCACTACGTGGCGAAGGCGGAGAAGAAGGGACGCACGCGTGCCGAGTTGGACGAGATCATCAGCTGGCTGACGGGATATGACCAGCCCGGCCTCGACGCCGTGCTGGAAAACCGCACCGACTTCGAAACCTTCTTCGCGCAGGCGCCCGCGCCGAACCCATCGCGCGCCCTGATCAAAGGCGTGGTCTGCGGCGTGCGCGTCGAGGAGATTGAGGATCCGCTCATGCGCGAGATCCGCTACCTCGACAAGCTGATCGACGAACTGGCCAAGGGCAAGACCATGGAAAAGATATTGCGGGCGCAATGACTTGGGCAACGAGACCGGCCTACGTGACTGACATGCATGTGGAACTGTTCTCAAGTAGCGCGACGCCGCCGTCTCTGCCTTCTCCCCTGTGGGGTGAGACAGCCGGTTCGCCGTAGGCGAGATGAAAGGTCCAATGGACCTTTCGTAGGCGTCGAACGCCCGGCACCATAGCGGAGGGCCAAACGTCGTCTCGCTTCTTCCGACAGACCCTCGGCCATGGCCTCGTGAGTTCGTTCACTCGAAAAGCCCATTTGAGGGCTTTTCGTTTGCGTCGCAAACCGCTCCTCACCCCACAAGGGGAGAAGGCAGGCGCGAACTCAAAAGCGCCGAATTAACTCTGCGGCCTTTCCACCCCTCCCTCCCCATCTCCTTGTTTCTCATTGCCTTTTCAAAGTTCCTCCAACCAAACATGATTTTTTCGTCCACCCCTTTTCTACCCGGAGGACAATCCCAGGCCGAAAGGAGCCGCAATGGGCTGGGACAGGGAGACTGAGAAGAGCTGGAAAGTCGTGTACCGCATCATCACGGTGCTGCTTGCCTTGGCCGATCTGGCCGAGCGCGCCAGCCTGCGGTCGCGGCCAATTCTCTGCCTCGTGCTCTGGGCCTTGCGTCCGGCCGAAACCATCGCGCGGACATTCGTCCTCGAGACCGCGCACGACCTTGGCGTGACGACGACGCTGCCGGTTGCCGCCTATAGCGGCGAGCGCGCCGAAGACGCGCTGCGACTTGCCTTGACCTTCCGGGTGCTGGCCGCCGTGCTGGACAGTCTCGCGGCGCTGGCGTTCGCGCAAGGGCGCATTTTTTGTCAGGCTGGTCTGGACCGGCTCCTGTCTGCTCTGACAACCGCATTCGCCGCCGAAACTCAGCGCCGGCTCATGGCCGAAACCCGCGGCCTCACCCGATGCGCGCCGAGCTGCCCCGACACGTCCTGACGACTGTTCGACCAGGCCAATTCAGGCATTTGCCGCTGCCCGAAGCCTTGGGCGGCAGCGTTTTCGCGCGCATAACTCCGGGCGCTTCTTCGTCCCCATTGCCAACTGCGCCGGCTCATGACAAAGCGTGGCGGTGGCTCTGACGGCACCTCAGCGGCACCAGACGATTCCGCTTGAACGCTCAACCGTGCCGCCGCCGGAGTTTTCTTCATGACCATTCACGTGCAGCCGACGGAGACGGGCCGACCCGACATCGCCGACAAGCCGTGGATCAAGATTCTCAACCGCTATCGCCAGCCCGACCGCCGCCGCAGCGCGTTCGAACTTTTCGTCACGCTGGTGCCGTTCCTGGCGCTCTGGGTGCTGGCCGTCGTCTCGGTGCGTTACGGTTTCTGGTGGGGCCTGGTGCTGATCGTCCCCGCCGCCGGCTTCCTGCTGCGCCTGTTCATGATCCAGCACGATTGCGGCCATGGCGCATTCTTCGCCATCCGCCAGGCGGACGACTGGACCGGGCGGGCGCTTGGCGTGCTGACGCTGACGCCCTACGACTACTGGCGCGGCGCGCACGCCACGCATCACGCCTCGGCCGGTAATCTCGACGAGCGCGGCGTCGGCGACATCGCAACACTCACCGTCGCGGAATATCAAGCGGCGTCGCGCTGGCAGCGTCTCAGCTACCGGCTCTACCGGCACCCGCTGGTGATGTTCGGCATTGGCCCGGTCTACCTGTTCATCCTGAAACACCGCTGGCCGTTCGAAACGTTTCGGGTCGCCGGCATGCCCTGGCTTTCCACCATGTTGACCAACCTCGCCATCGCGGCGTTGTTCGCGACGATGATCTTTGTGACTGGCATCATGCCGTTCCTGCTGGTGCATCTGCCCATCGTCGTTCTGGCGGGAGCGGCCGGCATCTGGCTGTTCTATGTGCAGCACCAGTTCGAGGACACCCATTGGGCCGACACGTCGAGCTGGGATTTCCAGCGGTCGGCGCTGCACGGCGCTTCGAACTACGAGCTGCCGAAATTCCTCCAGTGGCTCACCGGCAATATCGGCATCCATCATGTGCATCATCTGTCCAGCCGGGTGCCGTTCTACCGGCTGCCGGAGGTGCTGCGCGATCACCCCGAACTAGCCGACATCGGCCGCATCACGATCATGGACAGTTTTCGCGCCGTCAAACTCGTGCTTTGGGACGAACGAAAACAGCGTCTGGTGTCGTTCCGACAGGTCGCCGCCTAGCCCGCCCTTTCCGCAAATCGGACGCGAGACGAACCCGCTCAACTTCGCTATCCTCACCTCGGATCGAGGGAGGAGACCATGGTCCGCATCGCGCTGTTCGTTCTTGCTCTGGCTCTGCTGGCACAGGCAGCACCCGCCTTTGCCGACGGTCAGTGCCTCGAGGTGACCAACGTGCCGGCCGACAATTATCTCTACATCCGCTCGCGCGCATCGGCCAAGGCGCGGGTGCTCGACCGCCTGCCGGCGAAGGCCTCCGGCCTGATGCAGCTCGACGGCGAATGCACGCCGACCAGCGTGCCGTGGGAGAACCGCTGGTGCCCGGTCATCTATCAGGACGGCACACGCACCATCAGCGGCTGGGTCAAGGCGCAATGGGCGACGCAGGTGAATTGCCCCGGGTGAGCCGCTTGAGACTGTGCTAATGTATCCCGACACAACCCCTACAGGCGCTTCCATGTCCCGCTGCGGCGACGTCTACGAAAACAAGGTCACCGGCGAACACGCGCTGGTGCTGCGCGGCTCGGAGGATCGCGGCGACGGGCCGGCGGTCGTCTACCTCACGCTGAGGCCCGGCGGCGCGGTGGTAGGCGAACACACGCATCCGACGATCGTCGAAAAATTCACGCTGGTGAAAGGCCGGCTGGAGGCCAAGATCGCCGGCAAGACGATGACGCTGACGCCCGGCCAGTCGGTGACCGCCCAGCCCACCGTGCCGCATGACTGGTGGAACGCCAGTCCGAACGAGGATGCGCATATCCTGATCGAGATCGACGCCGCACCCGGCACGCCGCGCGATCGCGGCGACCGCTTCGAACAGATGATCGGCACGCTGTTCGGTCTGGCCAATGACGGCAAGGTCGACAGGAAGGGGCGGCCCAACCCACTGCAAGGCGTGCTCATCGCGCGCGAATTCGCCGATGTGGTCGCCTTCACGCATCCGCCCGCCTGGGTCCAGTCGGTGATGACCACGCTGCTCGCGCCAATCGCCACGATGCTTGGCTACAAGGCGATCTACCCGCACTATCTCGGCCCGCATGGACACGTGACGCCGGGCGCGGAAATCCTGGCGGCGTCCGGCCTGGCTTAACGCGGCCTGAAATTCGCTGACAGCGCCGTCGCCGGCATTGACGTCCCGGGCTGGCAAGCCCACATCCGGCGTCCCACCAACCTGCGGATTTTCTCAATGCCCCTTTCGCTTTATGATGTCAGCATCCCACCCTTCATCCGGGCACTGCGCAACATGTCGTTCCATCTCGACAAGGCACGCGCTTATGCAGACGAAAAGGGCATTCCGCATGAAGATTTCATTGGCGCGCGGTTGATCGCCGACATGCATCCGCTCACCGCGCAGGTGCAGCGCGCCTCGGACACGGCGAAGTTCGTCGCGGCGCGGGTCGGCGGCCTGACGGCTCCCTCAATGGCCGACACCGAACAGACATTCGACGAGCTGCAGGCGCGCATCAAGGCGACCATCGACTTTTTGGAAACCGTGCCCGCCGACGCTTTCGACGGCAAGGAAGACAATGAGGTGGTGCTGAAATTCGGCCCGCGCAGCCTCACCTTCACCGCGCGCGACTATGTCCAAAAGTTCGCGCTGCCGAACTTCTATTTCCACGCCACGACCGCCTATGCGATCCTGCGCCACAAGGGCGTGCCGCTGGGCAAGATCGACTTCATCGCCGGAGGCAATGTGTGAGGGAACGGCTTTCCGTTCACCAAGGCGACATCACGAAGCTGGTCGTCGACGCCATCGTCAATGCCGCCAACACCTCGCTGCTCGGCGGCGGTGGGGTGGATGGCGCGATCCATCGCGCGGCCGGACCCGAGCTCGTGATGGAATGCCGGATGCTCAACGGCTGCAAGACCGGCGACGCCAAGATCACCAAGGGCTATCGCTTGCCAGCGAAATTCGTCATCCACACGGTTGGGCCGGTGTGGAATGGCGGCGGCAACAGCGAGCGCGACCTGCTCGCCTCCTGCTACCGCCGTTCGCTGGATATTGCGGCCGAACGCAAGCTGGAAACGATCGCCTTTCCAGCGATCTCCACCGGCATTTATCGGTTTCCGGCAGATGAGGCGGCAACAATCGCCGTGAAGACCGTCGCCGATTTCCTTGCCCGATCGCCGCTGCCGAAAGAGGTGGTCTTCTGCTGCTTCTCGGCCGAAAGCGCCGAACTCCATCGAAAGGAACTGGACAGGCTCACATGAAACGAACGGAATTCAACTCGCCCGACGTGCCGCTGCCGCTCGGCGGTTACTCACAGGTCGTCGCGCTGGAAAATCACAAGAGGCTGGTCTTCGTCAGCGGCCAGATCCCGGCCGACAAGGCGGGCGGCGTGCCGCCAGATTTTCCGTCGCAGGCAGCTCAAGTCTGGGCCAATATCGACGCGCAGCTTGCCACCGCCGGCATGACCAAGGCCGACATCGTCAAGGTCAACGTCTTCCTCTCCGACCGGCAATACGCCCTGCCGAACCGCGCCGCCCGGCAGGCTTATCTCGGCGATCTCAGGCCCGCCATGTCGGTCATCATCTGCGGCATTTTCGATGACGCCTGGCTGCTTGAGATCGAGGTGATCGCGGCGCAGTAGAACATGATGGCAGCGTCATTGCGCGGTCACGGCCAGCGGCCTAGGATGGCTGGAAAAATCCGGGAGGAAAGCCATGGCGACGACCTTTTTCTGGTACGAACTGATGACGTCGGACCTCGACGCGGCGGAGAAATTCTATCCCGCAGTCGTCGGCTGGACGACGCAGGAATTCCCCGCCCAGGATATGCGTTACCTGGTCGTCGAGGCGAATGGCGTCGGCGTCGGCGGTATGATGACCATCCCGCCTGAGGCAGCCGCGATGGGCGCGCCGCCCGCATGGATGGGGTACATCAAGTCCAGCGACATCGACGGCGATACCAATGCGGTCAAGGATGCCGGTGGCCAAATCTATCGTCCGCCGGCGCCGATCCCCGGCGTCGGCAGTTTTTGCGTCGTCGCCGATCCGCAGGGCGCGGTCTACATGTTGCTTCAGCCGGAAGGGCCGGACATGCCGCCGGCCGATCCGATGACGCCCGGCCAGGTCGGCTGGCGTGAATATATGGGCACAGACTGGCAGGCTGCCTTCGACTTTTACTCCAAGCTCTATGGCTGGACGAAGAGCCAGGCCGTCGATATGGGCGAGATGGGCACGTATCAGCTCTATGCCGTCGACGGGAACGACAATGGCGGCATGATGAACAAGCCGCCTTTCGTGCCGGTCGCCAATTGGGGTTTCTATTTCAACGTCGAAGGCATCGACGCGGCCGCCAAGCGCTGCACAGACAATGGCGGCACGATCACGATGGGGCCGATGGAGGTGCCCGGCGGGCAATGGGTGGTCAATTGCATGGACCCGCAAGGCGCGCATTTTTCCATGGTCAGCAATACGAAATAGGCCCGCATGTTCCAGAAAATCCTGATCGCCAATCGCGGCGAAATCGCCTGCCGGGTCATTCGCACCGCCCGGCGGCTGGGCGTCGCCACGGTCGCCGTCTATTCGGACGCCGACGCCAAGTCGCTCCACGTCGCGATGGCCGACGAGGCCGTGCATATCGGCCCGCCGCCGGTGGCGGAAAGCTATCTACGCGCCGATCGCATTATCGAGGCTGCGAAAGCGACCGGCGCTCAAGCCATCCATCCGGGTTACGGCTTCCTCTCGGAAAATCCGAACTTCGTCGATCAAGTCGTTGAAGCGGGACTCGTTTTCATCGGTCCTTCGGCAGATTCGATCCGTGCCATGGGCCTGAAGGACGCCGCCAAGCGCCTGATGGAAAAGGCCGGCGTTCCGGTCGTGCCCGGCTATCATGGCGACCAGCAGGGCATTGTGCTTCTCGCCGGCAAGGCGAAGGAGATCGGCTATCCCGTGCTGATCAAGGCGCGCGCCGGCGGCGGCGGCAAGGGCATGCGCCGCGTCGACGATCCGGACGAGTTCGAAGCGGCGCTCGCCGGGGCGAAGCGCGAGGCCAAGGCTGCTTTCGGCGACGACGCCGTGCTAATCGAAAAATATGTCGAGAAACCGCGCCACATCGAGGTGCAGGTGTTCGGCGATAATTTCGGCAACGCCGTGCATCTGTTCGAGCGTGACTGCTCGGCGCAGCGCCGCCACCAAAAGGTCATCGAGGAGGCCCCTGCCCCCGACATGCCCGAGGCGATGCGTGCGGCAATGACGAGCGCTGCCGTGACGGCCGCCAAGGCGATCAAATATTCGGGCGCCGGCACGATCGAGTTCATCGTCGATGCCTCGCAGGGCCTGAAGGCGGATCGCTTCTGGTTCATGGAAATGAACACGCGGCTGCAGGTCGAGCACCCGGTCACCGAGATGATCACCAGCGTCGATCTGGTCGAATGGCAGTTGCGCGTTGCGTCGGGCGAAAAACTGCCGAAGACGCAAGACGAGATAAAGCTGAACGGCCACGCCTTCGAGGCGCGGCTTTATGCCGAGGACGCGACCAAGGGTTTTCTGCCCGCCATCGGCACGCTGCATCATTTGCAGTTTCCAACGCAGGCGCCGGCGGGATCGGCAATGCGTATCGAGACCGGCGTGCGTGCCGGCGATGCGATCTCGCCCTATTACGATCCGATGATCGCGAAGATCGTTGTCCATGCCGGCGACCGGAAGGCGGCTCTCGATGCACTGGTCGATGCGGTCGAGGAAACCGAGATCGCCGGCTCGATCACCAACGCGGCGTTCCTGGCGGCGCTTGGCCGAGATGAAGATTTCGCCTCCGGCGATGTCGACACCGGCCTGATCGGCCGCAAACAAGATGCTCTGACAACGCCGCATGCCGCAACGGCCGAAACGATCGGGCGGGCAGCGCTGGTGGCATCCGGGGTCGGCGAGGCTGCGGCGTCCGACGATCCCTGGAGCAGTTTTGCTGGCTACGCGCACTACCACCCACTGGCGCGCTCGGTGACGATCGGCCATGGCGACAGCCAAATTACGGCGCGGGTCTCGTCGCGCGAAAACGGGCGTTATGCCGTGCTGCTTGCCAACAGCGACCAGGTACACGAATACACCGCCCCGCAGCATCCCAGCTTCGGCAGCCGTTTTGCCCGCTGGCCGAGCCACGTCACCGTGTTCGATCGCGGCCAGGCGCTCAACTTCACCGTGTCCGACCCGTTCGCGCTGGCAGCCGAAGCGGAAGGCGGCGCATCGTCCATGCGCGCGCCGATGCCCGGCCTCGCCAAAGTGGTGATGGCCGGCAAGGGCGAGGCGGTGAAGAAGGGCCAGCCGTTGCTCATTCTCGAGGCGATGAAGATGGAGCACACCATCGCCGCCTCGCATGACGGCGTCATCGACGAGATCGTCAGCCAAGGCGCGCAAGTCACGGACGGCACCGTGCTGGTGAAGTTCGTGGAAGAAGCGCCATAACTTCCACGCCTTCGCCCAAAGAAAAATGGCCACGCGCTCGGCGTGGCCATCCGGGTCTCAGAGAATTTCATCCACCTATTGAGCGATCGGTGCGTACTTGCCGTCGTGCCACTGGTTGATGTCGTACTTCGGATCCTTCATGTCGCCCTTTTCATCGAAGACGACATCGCCGACGACGGTGCTGACCGGCTTGCCGTCCTTCAGCGCGGCGACGACGGCGGCAGGGTCATCCGAGCCGGCGCGCTCCACGCCCTGTGCGATCGCCTGCACCACGGCGTAGGAGAAGAGGGTGAAGCCTTCCGGCGAAAAGCCGCCGGCCTTGATCTTTTCAGCGGCTTCCTTGGCTTCCGGGCGAGCCTGCGGATCGGCCGGGAAGACAAACATCGTGCCTTCGCCAGCCGGACCGGCGACCTGCCAGAACTCCGGCGAGGCGATCGAGTCCGGCATGATGAGCTGGAACTTGTAGCCTTGTTCGCCAGCCTGGCGCAGGATGAGGCCCGCCTCGGGGTGATAGCCGCCGAAATAGAGCACTTCGACGCCGAGCTCCTTCAGCTTGGTGACAAGGGCATTGTAGTCCTTCTCGCCGGCGTTGATGGCGTCGTAGAAGACTTCGGTGAGGCCGCCTTCGTTCATCTTGGCCTTGACCACGTCGGCGACACCCTGACCATAGGCGCTCTTGTCGTGCAGCACGGCAACCTTTTTGCCGGCGAACTTCTTTGCGATCCACGGGCCGATGAAAGCGCCCTGCCCGTCATCGCGGGTGTAGAGCCGCATGATCGTCGGCCAGCCTTTTTCAGCAGCAGCGTCGGTCAGCTCAGGATTGGACGAGGCCGGCGTCATCATCAAGATGCCGTTCTCGGCATAGACCGCCGAAGCCGGGATGCTCGAACCGGAACAGGCGTGGCCATCGACGAACTTGATGCCTTCGCCGGCAATGCGGTTCGCCACCGAAACGGCCTGCTTCGGATCGCAAACGTCGTCTTCGATGACGATGTTGATCTTGCGGCCGGCTACACCGCCCTTTTCGTTGATCGCGGCAGCGGCGGCGTTCGCGCCCTGCTTGAACTGGTCACCGATATTGGCGAGCTGACCGGTCATCGGCCCGACCACAGCGATGCTGATGTCCTGCGCGAATGCCGCCGGTACGCCGAGCGCGCTGCTCAGCAAGGCTGCCTGCAACAAGGTTTTGATTTTCATGGTGATATCCTCCCGAACTCTGGAACAGAGATGCGCCCACTGTAGGGGCCGGCGCTGAAAACGCCATGCCTCGTCAGACAAAAAAACGTTAGGCCATCGGAAGCCTGCCTCGACCAGCCGCCTCAACCCGCTGTCTTGCGGATCGGCTGAAAATCGTTGTCTTCGTCGGATGAAAACGCGCGGTCCAGTGAAGCCGCCAGATCAAGATCGTCCTCTATTGGATCGGATTCCGGCTCCAGCGCCGAGACCTTCGTCATGGCCGCCGCGTGAGCGGAGGTCAGCGAGGCAAGGTCGCCGCGGAGCGTCTTGATCTCGCTTTCCAGGTCGGCGATGCGCTCGTTTGAGATCGTGCGCTGGGACTGCATGCGCGTATTCTCGCGCTCCGAAGCAGAAAACTGCTTCTGCCAGTTGTCGCGGTCGGCAAGCAATTGAGGCACCTGGCCAGCCATCGCCTTGTTGTCCTCGACGAGCTTGGCCACCCGTTCACGAGTAGCCGCGTCATCCGCCTCAAGTTTCGCGAGGTTGGTGCGGAGCTTGGCGACCTGGTCTTCCGCGCTGAGCCGCGCTGCGGCCTCCTCCTGCGCGTTGCGCCGCAGCTCCGTCAACTCGGACTGAGCGGCCGTCAGGTCGCCCTGAAGCTTCTGTTCATTGGTCCGCGTCTGCTGGAGCGCGGTGTGGATTTCGAAGGCTCGTTCCTTGATGGTTTCGCAAATCTCTTCGAACTTTGTCGCACGCTCGGCTGCTTCCGCATGCCTGGAGGTCGCGTCGCGCAGATCGGATTCGAGCTTCGCGGTCATGGCCTTCTCGCCGGCATAGAGTTTTGCCAGGCGATCATGCTCGACCTCGACGGATTTAAGGCGATCGAGTTCAACGCGCGCGTCCAGCAATTGATCGGCGAGTTGCATCCATTTGCGGCCAGCAGTCTCGAACGCATCGACACTTGCTTTCAGATCGCGGCCGAAAGCCGATCCCACATCCGCGAAGGCGGCAGTATCGAAAACCTTCCGCGCAGGGGAAACGTCAGCGGGCGGATTGTCGGCATCAGACATGGGTGCGACCGGTTCTGGCAAGACGTCTTTTTCCTGGGTCTCTACCGGCTGATCGCTTGCCTCCAACACGACCGCGGGTTCGGCGGCCTCGGTCGGTTCCTCAGTAGATCGGGCATTGTCGGTAGAGTTGTTGTCGTTGAGTTTCTGCGCCTTCGTCGAGCCAGTCAATTTCGCCAAGTTCTTGTCCACCTTCAAATCGCTCAGGATCCCCATCCGGCCGTCGCGGACATGGCTAGCGCAATGGGTCAGAAATGTGTCGACGCCCCGTTTTATGGCCAACTGCGCAAGGCTTTGCACAATTGGCAGGAAAATCGCGCGCGTGCAGCCGGCGGGCAGGCGCTTTCGTCGTGACAAAACGAATCAAAAAGACCGCGCCGGATCAGCCGGACGCGGTCTTTTTGTTGCACCGGACGGTTCACTGGCCGCCTCTTCGTTTTTTGACGCCTCCGCGACGTTTGCCGCCCCCTGGCTCGCCGCTTGTTCTTTTGGAACCGCCTCGCTTCGGCGAGTGTCGGTCCTTTCATCCCGGCTGTTGGAGCAGCCGCCGATCGTTGCTTAGTGCTTGGTCATCCACTCACGCGCCTGCCGCAGCGCCTGGGCAATCTCCGGCTTCGTCATCGCGGTCGACAGTTCGGCTCGCAATTCGGCAGCGCGGTTCGAGCCTTTGATCGCCGCGATGTTGAACCATTGATGGGCCGCCACGACGTCGAGTTCACAGTCGCGCCCGGTGGCGTACATCATTCCCAGTTCAAACAGGATGTCGGCCTCAGCCACCGCGCCCGCCGCGCCAATTCCGGTCTCAAGCATCTCAAAACGCGCCATTTTCTTATCCCCTGTTGCTCCCGAGGCCGCCTTTTGTCCCGTTGCCGGCTGCCCTTCGATGCTTCCGAGAATGACGAGCCCGCTTGAATCCGCCGTTAAAGCGCTTGCTTAATTTGGCGACAATAAAGTTCAAATGAGAGGTAAATCTAGCGCTCGATTAACCAAACGGATGGCGGAATTCCGAAGGTTTCAAGAAAATGGCGCCTGGGCCGCAATCACAACGGAAAATACTTCGATAACCATAGATTCGGACAGGTTTTGTTTAGCTGGCAACGGTCGGCGTTGCCTGGCCTCGAAAATCGATATCGCTTCCGTAGCGGCACCGTCTTTTGCATACCCTCGATTTCGACTATCGTCCTTTGCGTTAGGGGCAATGGAGCGCCGAGAAGGCTCCGCCCGGCGCTTCGACAGGGAGGAATAATCAGATGCGTAGACTTTCACTGGCATTAGCAGCACTCGTGCTGGCCACCGGCGCCGCCTATGCGGATCCGATCGAAGGCAATTGGAAGACGCAAAGCGGCGAAACCGCCGCCATTTCCGGCGGAGGATCGTTTTCGATCGTCCTGAAGACCGGCAAATATGCCGGCAAGCGCATTGGCAGTTTGAAATCGACCGGCGGAAACAAATACGCCGGCACGATCACGGATCCGGCCGATGACAAAACCTATGCCGGCTCCGCGCGCTTGAGCGGTTCGACGCTCAAGATGACCGGGTGCGCGCTGAAGGTGTTCTGCAAGACGCAAACCTGGCGCAAGATGTAAGCATCTTCCCGCGCCGACGATCACGGCGCCATAGGAAATGTTTTGCGGGCCGGCCTTGCCGGCCCGTTTCTTTTTGGTCGGTCCTTCGTCAACCAAATTGAACGCCAGATGAACGATGCCATCAGAGGCAGTTCAGACGCGGCCATGCATTGTCGGCTCCATAGCAATGGAGAAGGGACCAATGCTCGCACGCCGCTTTACCATCGTCTGCCTGCTGACAGCGCTGTTCGGGATGTTCTTCGCCAGCCTTGTCGCCCGATCGGACGGACCGAGACTGGCGCAAGCCAACGCACATCAGCTTCGCTGCGCCTTCATCCAGAGTTTCGACTGCTGATCGTCAACAAGAACGCCGAAAAGGCCAGACCCATGAACCGCCTTGTCCAAATGCCAGCCAACCTCGTCTCGCTCATCGTGCGCGTGGCAGTGTTCAGCATGCTGCTTGCCGCGCCGGTGTTGGCGGTGCCCAACGCTTCGAATGACCAGGCAAATATCATTGAGGCTCCGGCCGCCGCGAAGACCGGCATGGGGCTGGTTCTGCTGTTTAGCCTGCAGCGCGTCTGACTGTCACATACCCGCCTTGTCGCTGCGGCATGGTGGCTGGCCCTCTCCCAAGAGCGGAGACAAGTCTCTATAATGGGTCATGGAAAAGCGAATCTACCCGTCAGCCATCGAATCGATCTCCCGGCCCGAGCCATTCGAGCGCCAAAGCTTCACTGACGCCAAGAAGGCGGTCGAGGCGCTGAAACTGCTCTACAGCCGCAACACCAAGTTTTTGCGCGACTCGTTTCAGGGCCTGGCCGACGGCGGTCCGACCGACACGCGCTATCGCGCCTTCTATCCGGAAATCGGGGTCTCCACGGTTTCCTATTCGCAGATCGATTCCCGCCAGGCTTATGGGCATATGCCGACGCCGGGCCATTTCTCGACCACGATCACACGACCCGATCTGTTCGAATCCTACCTGACCGAGCAATTGCGGCTGATCATCCGCAACCATGGAGTTCATGTCACGGTCGGCGAGTCCGAGACGCCGATACCCATCCACTTCGCCTTCTTCGAAGGGCAACATGTCGACGCCGCCGTGGCCGACAAGCTGGACCGCCCGATCCGAGACCTGTTCGACGTGCCAGACCTTGACGGCACCGACGACCACATCGCCAACGGCACGTTCGAGGTCATGCCTGGTGAATCGCGGCCACTCGCGCCCTTCACCGCGCAACGCATCGACTATTCGCTGCATCGTCTGGCGCATTACACCGCGACCGGGCCGGAGCATTTCCAGAATTTCGTGTTGTTCACCAACTACCAGTTCTACATTGACGAGTTTTGCATCCACGCGCGCGATCTCATGGCGGCAGGCGGCGACGGATATTCTGAATTCGTCGAACCGGGAAACCTGACAACTAAAGCCGGAGAGACATCGCCTGAATATGGCGCGACACCGCCGCGCATGCCGCAAATGCCGGCCTATCATCTGAAGAAGCCGGGGCATGGCGGCATCACCATGGTCAATATCGGCGTCGGACCCTCCAACGCCAAGACGATCACCGACCACGTCGCGGTGCTGCGACCGCATGCCTGGCTGATGCTGGGTCACTGCGCCGGGCTGCGCAACACGCAGCAGCTCGGCGACTATGTGCTGGCGCATGCCTATGTGCGCGAGGACCATGTGCTGGACGACGACCTGCCCGTGTGGATCCCTATCCCGCCGCTGGCCGAGATCCAGGTTGCCCTGCAGGAGGCTGTCGCGGAAGTCACCGGGCTGACGGGCTGGGAGCTCAAGCGCATCATGCGCACCGGCACCGTCGCCACCATCGACAACCGCAACTGGGAACTACGCGACCAACGCGGACCGGTGCAGCGCCTGTCCCAGTCCCGCGCCATCGCGCTCGACATGGAGTCGGCAACGATCGCGGCCAACGGTTTCCGCTTCCGCGTGCCCTATGGCACGCTGCTCTGCGTTTCCGACAAGCCGCTGCATGGCGAGTTGAAACTGCCGGGCATGGCCAGCGACTTCTACAAGCGGCAGGTGGCACAACACCTCAAAATCGGTATCCGCGCGATTGAGAAGCTGGCGGAAATGCCGATGGATCGGCTGCATTCGCGCAAGCTGCGCAGTTTTTCGGAGACGGCGTTCCAGTAGCTACCGTTCGTTCACGAGGTCTTCGAGCACGACGAACATGCGCCCGCCGAAGCTGAGTTCCTGCTTGTCGAAGGCGCGGCTGCGTTCACGATGGGCCTGGTAGCCTTGGTCGATCTTTGCCGCCACCGACTTTTTCACCTTGGCGCAGGTACGGTCGTTCGCCTCAAAGCTGCCGGCGAGCGAGGCTTCGGTCGTGCGGACCATTTCGGCAATCATGCGAGCGTGGGTCTGCTCATGCTCACGCGCCGCACGCATGAATTTCTCCCAGCGACGCTGCATATCTGCTGAAAGCTGGTTTTTCGGCTTCGGATATGTCTGCGTGATGGAAAGCTGCGGCTTGGCGTGGACCAGGTAGCAGCTTCCGCCGCGCTCATCGAAGAGCCGCTTCCAGGTCAGCTTGAACTTCGTCTGCGCGACATGTCCGCCACCGTTCGGACCGTTTTTCGAAATCGAGGTATAGAGCTCAAGCCCGGTCGTACCCGAAACCGCATAGGTGGATTCCGAGACTGGCGGCTGGCTTTGAGCGCTGGCTGGGGTGACCGGCAAATGAGACGCCGCCACGGCCAGACATATACAAAGCGCCGGGATTGTTCGGGTCTGGCAAGTCATGGCCGCAGCAGTGGCACGGCCGGCGCGTTCCATCAATGGGCCGCAATTGTTTTGCAGTGGCACGGCGATGCCAAAGCCCCCATCCTTGCCGTTAAGGCTTCTCGTGGTTGCCTGCGTATTCGTCGTCACCACGGCGTTGATCGCCGGCTTTTTCGGGCGGTGGCATCCCTTTTTCGATTCCTTTGCTCACTTTCGCACGCATCTGGGCATGCTGCTCGCCTTGAGCGGCATACCGCTGATCTTTGCCGTGAACCGCACGCACGCGGCGGCCGCGGTGCTTCTTGGTCTTGCGGCGGCAGGAACCACTCTGCCGCCGGGGTCACTGTCTGGCTTTGGCGCAGTGCATGCAGCCGCGCCGACGACAGAGAACCAGCCGACTTACAAGTTGATGCAGTTCAACCTTTTCCACAGCAACCGCACGCCGGAGCAGGTGTTGTCGCTGATTGGCCGGCTGCGGCCCGACGTGGTGACCCTGGACGAGGTTTCCGCGCTTTGGGAGCCAAAGCTGGAGGTGCTAAAGGCGGCCTATCCTTATCAGATCAACTGCCGCGTTCGCCGCACCGGCTCAGCGATCCTGTCGCGCCGGCCGTTTGTCGAAGGCAGGGAACCGAGATGTTTCGATCGCGGTTCGATGGTGTTGACAAGCGTCAACTTCGGAGGGGCTGCCGCCGATGTCGTGGCGCTCCATCTGGGGTGGCCCTGGCCTTACGATCAGGCGCGGCAGCTGGACCAACTGACCGGCCCCCTCGCCCGGATCGGCGAAACGGCGATCCTCGGAGGCGACTTCAACGCGACGCCGTGGAGTTTCGCAGCCAAACGTGTGATGTTCATGTCCGGCATGGAGCCAGCGACAAGCGGCCAGCGCAGCTGGCTGCCCTTTGCGTTGCCACGCGCGCTGCGGCCTCTCGGCTTGCCGATCGACCATGTGCTCATCAAGGGCGGCGTCGAGGTACGAAACTTGACGATTTTGGAGCCTGTTGGCTCCGACCACTGGGCGTTGCTTGTGGAATTTGCGCTCGCACCCGCCTCTGGCGAACCGCCGGCGCCTGTCACGGTACGTGCCGAGGGCTCAGCAGCAATCAGCCTTTGACCAGCGACAGGATAAGCTTGTCGATATTGCCGCCGTCGCGATGCTCCGCGGCATCGAATTTCAACTGTCGCGCTTCATAGCCGGCGTAGATCTTGTCGGCACGCTTCTTCACCTCAACACGCGTCTTGCGGCAGCCGGGATCGTTGTCCATCTTCAGGCCCTTTACCGCAGTCTCGGCCGCGCGGACCATCTCGCGTGCGATCGAGCCGTGTCTTTGTTCGTGTTTTTTCACTCCGGCCATGAAGCGCTGCCAACGCCGGCTCATCGCGGACGACAACGGCCGGCTGGGCTGGGGATAGGTGTAGGTGATGCTGAGAATGGGCAGTGCGCGGACAACCCGGCATGACCTGCCCGCTGCGACCACCTCGGCCTGCCACTCCACGGTGTAGCTCGTCTGGGCAATGGCGCGGGAAACGAAGCCGTGTCGCGGGCCGCGGCGGACCATGGATTGATAGAGCTCCGCGCCATTTGCGCCGGCAATCGTATAGGTCTTGGTGTTGACCTTGACCTGTTCGGCCGCAGCTATGGTCGTAGCGGCGGCGAGCGCAGCGGTTGCCACAAAACCTAGCCGCGTAATTTTCATCGCCATGCACGTTCCTCCAGCGGCGAGGATCGCACATCGGATTCCGCGATTCAATCGACGCTTGCCCAACACCGTTCCAGCAATCTAGTTGCATATACAATTATCTGTGCTATGATACCGCCATGTTCGATCATTGCATCTATTTCAACACGGCGGCGCTGGCGCGTCAGCTCGAGCGGATTTGGGCCAAGGCGTTCCAGCCATTCGAGCTCACGGCGCCGCAAGCATTCTTGTTGCGCGCGGTGCTGGATAGGCCAGGCATGCTGCAAAGCGAGTTGGCCGATGCGCTTAAGGTGGCCCGGCCAACCGCGACGCGTTCGCTCGACGGGCTGGAAGCGCGGCGGCTGGTTGAACGCCGAGCGACCAAGCGCGACGGCCGCGAGTGCGAAATTTTTCCGACGCCCGACGCCCTGCCCCTCAAAGCGCCATTGAATGAGGCGAGCGGCGAAGTCACCAAACGACTGAAGGCCATCTTGGGCGAAGCGGCGTTTGCATCCTTCGTGCAGCAAGCGAAGGCCATAGCCGGCAAAACGGCCTGACCGCGCACCGTATAGTTGCATATCTAACCAATGGAGAAAAAGATGCCCATCCTGAACGTGAAAATCAGCGGACAACGGTCGGACCAGATGACAAAAGCCGTTGGAGACCTTCTTCTCGATCTGACAAGCCGTATCCTGGGAAAGGATCCAAAAGTTACGGCCATTGCGATCGACTATGTCGACCCGCGCGACTGGATCGTCGGTGGGGCCACGCTGGCAAGCCAAGGCAAATCCAGCGTCTATTTCGATATCAAGATCACCGACGAGACCAACACCAAGGACGAAAAGGCGCGCTATGTGGCCGAAGCTTTCGACGGTTTTGCCAGATTGTTGGGAAACCTGCACGAGGAAAGCTACGTCTACGTGCAGGACGTCCGCGCGGCGGCCTATGGCTATGGCGGCAAGACGCAGGAATGGCGCTACCATCATAAGGCGGTCTGACTTTTGCCAGCAAATTAAAGGGCTTCGGATGCTAGCGGCGTGATGATCTTTCGGCCAAAGCGGCCTTGATTCGGCCGCGATTGCCGTCAGTTTGGCGTGATCGCGCGTCAGGCGGCAATCGAGGGAACCAGCGCATGGGCCGTTCGCATATCAGGTCGGACAGTCTTCATTTTTTCAGATCTTGGATCTCGGCGCCGCTCAGGGTCGCCTCGGTGACGCCGTCCAGCCGTTCTCTGGCGCGGCTGATGACATTGGAAATTGGTCACGACACCGGACCCGTGATCGAGCTTGGGCCGGGAACAGGCGTCTTCACCAAGGCTTTGTTGGAGCGTGGGGTCGATGAAGCCGACCTGACACTGATAGAATACGGTCACGAATTCGTGCCGATGCTGAAGCAGCGTTTTCCGCGCGCTCGCATCCTGCAACTGGATGCGGCAAAACTGGAACAAGCGGCGATTTTCGATGGCCGGTCCGTCGGGGCGGTGGTCAGCGGTCTGCCGTTGCTCTCCATGCAGCAAGGCAAGGTGGAGCACATCGTCGAGGGCGCGTTCCACTACCTCAAGCCCGGTGGCGCGCTCTACCAGTTCACCTATGGGCCACGCTGCCCGGTGCCGAAGCCGGTGATGGATAATTTGGGACTAACGGCAACGCGCATCGGGCGGACATTGAGAAACATCCCGCCGGCAACGGTGTATAAGTTTGGGCGGGATGGGTAGGATTTGGTGGGCCTCTTAGGGGTGCGTCTTTCGAGGCTCGCCCATTCAATGTTCAGTTCATTCTGCGTTGTCGTGCGGGCTCGCACCTCAGGATGAGGAACGGCGTGCCTGCAACAGCCAACCATCAGCGTTTACGTGGGAGGACGCGGCTTGGCCTCGATTGGCCGTGCAGGCGCGACGTCCCTCATCCTGAGGTGCGAGCCCGCACGACATTATATTTGTATACACCAGCCATGATGGGCGAGCCTCGAAGGACGCACCCTACATATTCGAATAGACCGGTCCTTCACCGCCCTGCGGCGGGACCCAGTTGATGTTTTGATTGGGGTCCTTGATGTCGCAGGTTTTGCAGTGGACGCAGTTTTGCGCGTTGATGACGTAGCGCACGTCCTTGGCGTTCGGGTCGGCGGCGGCGTTGCCGTCCTTGTCGACCCATTCATAGACGCCGGCGGGGCAATAGCGGGTCGATGGGCCGGCGAAGACGTCATGCTCGGACTTCACCTGCAAAGCCATGTCCTTGACCTGAAGATGCACCGGCTGGTCTTCCTCGTGGTTGGTCGAGGACAGGAACACCGATGAGAGGCGATCGAAGGTGAGCACGCCGTCCGGTTTCGGATAGTCGATTTTTGTGAAATTGGCGGCGGGTTCGAGCGACGCGGCGTCGGTCTTGCTATGTTTCAGCGTGCCGAACGGCGACCAGCCGAACAGCGTGTTCAGCCACATGTCGAGACCACCGAGGCCGATGCCGACAATCGTGCCGAAGCGCGACCACAGCGGCTTCACATTGCGGACTTTTTTCAGATCCTTGCCGATGTCGGTGGCGCGCCAGGCGTTTTCATAAGTTGTGAGCTCGTCGTTGGTACGGCCGGCGGCAATGGCGTCGGCGACATGCTCGGCAGCCAGCATGCCGGAGAGCACCGCATTGTGCGACCCCTTGATGCGCGGCACGTTGACGAAGCCGGCCGAGCAGCCAATCAGCGCGCCGCCGGGGAAGGACAATTTCGGCACCGACTGCCAGCCGCCCTCGGTGATGGCGCGCGCGCCGTAGGAAAGGCGCTTGCCGCCCTCGAACGTGCCGCGGATCGCCGGGTGCGTCTTGAAGCGCTGAAATTCCTCGAAGGGCGAGAGGTACGGGTTTTTGTAGTTCAGGTGGAGCACGAAGCCGACGGCAACCAGATTGTCTTCGAGGTGATAGAGGAAGGAGCCGCCGCCGGTCTTCATGTCGAGCGGCCAGCCGAACGAATGCTGCACCAAGCCGGGCTTGTGGTTCTCCGGCTTGACCTGCCAAAGCTCCTTCAAGCCGATGCCGAATTTGCCGGGCTCGCGACCGTCCTGAAGGTTGAATTTCTGGATCAACTGCTTTGCCAGCGAGCCGCGAACCCCCTCCCCGATCAGCACATATTTGCCCATCAGCGCCATGCCCGGCGCGAAGGCAGGCCCGTGCGAGCCGTCCCGCTCGACGCCCATGTCGCCGGTATAGACGCCAGTCACCGCCCCTGCCTCATTGTAGAGCAAGCCGGCGGCGGCGAAGCCGGGATAGATCTCGACGCCCAGCGCCTCGGCCTTTGTCGCCAGCCAGCGGCAGACATTGCCGAGCGAGACGATGTAGTTGCCGTGATTGTTCATCAGCGGCGGCATCAGGAAATTCGGCAGCCGCACAGAGCCCGCCGGACCCAGAACGAGAAAATGATCGTCGGTGACCTTCGTCTTGAAGGGGTGATCACCCTCGTCTCGCCAGCCCGGCAGAAGACGGTCGATGCCGATCGGATCGACAACCGCGCCAGAAAGAATGTGCGCGCCGACCTCGCCGCCTTTTTCGAGCACCACGACCGAAAGTTCAGGATTGACTTGCTTGAGCCGGATCGCAGCGGCAAGGCCGGCCGGGCCCGCGCCAACGATCACCACGTCGAATTCCATGCTTTCGCGTTCGACTTCGCTCATCCTGTCCTCCGCACTGGCTGGGCCGTTCCGGCCATTGGCTGGCTGTGCACCATTTCATGCCTGCATAGCTGATCCGCCAGCGGCGTCAAACGGCGCGGCGTCGCGACCAGCAGATTATCGAGTCACCGCCAATACCTTACGTTAACGTAAACGTCAATTTATGGATTTGCATCAATTGTGCTCACGCGTTTTCGATGTGCAAAAGCGTTCGGCTAGTCCATACTCACTGCATGGAGGAGTTTGGACGGCGAGGCCCTGTCATGACGGCGGCAAGCGCCCTGCGCGCTATGACGGCCCTTCTTTTCTTCATGCTCACCGCTTTTGCCTTTGGCATAGCGCCAACCGAGCCGGCGGACGGCCCAAAGGTCTGGAAGGCCGGCAATTACTCTTTCTCCGATGAGATGGGAGGCTTCACGATCCGCGCGATCAGCGGACGCGGGACACGCGACGATCCGGTCATCATCGAGGAAGAACTCTACTCGGCAAGCCCAGTGACCATGGTCGTGCGCGCAGGCGATATGGACTGGTATAGCGCGGCAAACGGGGATCTCTCGACCAGCGCGCTTTACCTCAAGCTCGTGGTGGTGAATGCCAGCGGGCAATCATGGATCGAGTTCGAGTTCGAATTGCAGGAAATTCTCCACCATGCCAGCGTGTTCGGCGACGGGCTGTCGTTCGATCAGCGGCAGGAAAATTCGGACCGGATCACCTCGACGGCCTTCGGGCAGTTCAGCCGGGATTTCGAGCCTTATGACCGGCTGCGCTTCATCGAGGGCAAAGTCGATCCGCGCGAGACGGCGAATTTCGAGTTCGCGCTGACGGATTTTACGCCGCGCTGGGAGTTTTTCCTGGTGCAGGATCCACGCATACCGTCGTCATGACGCCGATCAATCGGCGAAGTCGACCAACTGGTTGTTGAGCGGCAATTGATCCGCGTGCTCGCCGGTCCGGCCGTCGTCAACGACTTTGGCGGGGTCGCCTTTCTCGATCGGGTCGCTGCTGTCGTCCATCTGCACCACGCCACGCGTTGAAAAGCGCGTGAACACATAAGGCAGACTGTTGGCGTCGAGCGGAGATGTGCCGTCCATGACGTGGAAATGCAGGTGCGGCGCGGTAGTGTTGCCGGTGTTACCCAGTAAACCGACGACATCGCCGGTCTTTACCTTGTCGCCGAGTTTGAATTTCAGACTGTCGCGCTGCATGTGCGCATAGAACGCATAGGCGCCGTCGCCAATGTCGATCACCATCATGTTGCCACCGATATTTTCGGTGGTGATGCTGGAAATCTTGCCGGGAATCTGCTCGTCGGCCTCGTTGTAGAGATTGACGACGGTGCCGTCGGCGACGGCGTGGATCGGCGCGCCGTAATAGGCATAGCTTTCAAGCTTGGCCATGTCGCCGGTGTAGACGCGCCCCTCCGCATCGACCTTGATCCAGTCGATGGCAAAGCGTTCCGGAACCCGCAGTTGGCCGTTCACGGCCATGATCGCACCTCGGTGCGACGTCATGCTATCGCAGCAGCCGTTGACCGCGATCCAGCCGGGGCCGCGCAGGGGCGGTTCGACGACGCGCGCGGGCTTACCGATGCCGGTCGTCGCGCCGGTAAAAACCACCGTCTTGGGAAGAGGCTCGCTGGGCGGATAGAGCGTCGGCTTGCCGTCCTGACCCGCAAGGGCTCGCGTGACCGTGAGCCGCGCCATGATCGTTTGCGGAAGCTTGTCGTTCTTGGCAAAGGGCAAATCGACAAGGACGACGGCGGAAGCACCGGGCGCCAGCGTTGTGCCAGTGCCACTGAAGGCGCTTGTCATACCGGCGAGCACCTTTCCGTCCTGCGTTCCCAGCACTTTTCCGCCTGGCTCTACGGCCTCGATCTTGTCCAGGGTTATGAAGAGATGGCTGGTGTTGGCGATGAGCAGCTCGTAGGCAAGATGCACCCGGTCGTCTGCGCCAAGAACGGGGTTCGGCTCGCTGATCGTCTGGACGGAGACCGAACTCATCACCTGATCCGGCTTCAGCGACTGGCCCGTGGCTGCGCCTGCAAAGCCGACAAGCGCCAAGGCGGCGAGAGCTGACTTGAGGCGCATGACTTCCCTCCGATCATCGAGCCTATTGCCTCTAGTGGTCCGATTGCAACATTCGCATCCCTTGATACAACCGGCCCGAGCGAGTGTTGCGATCAAAGGGACCACTAGCAACTATATGATTCTAGTGGAACTTTTGAATTTGACATTTGCTCTGGCATTTGATGTCGGGCGGGATGCAAATGTCAAATTCGTTCCACTAGTAACGTTGGCCGACACGCAGTCAGCTTGCAAGCCATTGCTGAGCCAGATCGCCGACCATCGCAGGATATGGTTGCCTGACCATGACAGGCGACTTGCATTTGCAAGTGGCAGCCCCCAAAGGTGCGATGATGATCGCCTCCGCCGACGAACAGATTAGACTGGTCGAGTTGCTCGCCTTCTATGCCGAGGCCGGGGTCGACGAGCCGCTGGAAGAGCAAAGCATCGACCGGTTTCAGGAGCGCCCGCCCCAGCGAACGGCAGCGCCAGCGGCCGAACAAAAGCCGTCCAATGCCCGGCCTGGCCCAGAACGACAGATGAGCGCCCCTGCTCCGCCTCCTCCGGCCACACGGCCTATGCAGGCCGTAGTGCCGGATGAAGGACAGGTGCTGCTGGCGCGCGAGCTTGCGACGGCGGCTAACTCGCTCGAGGAACTGCGCACAGCGATGCAGGCATTCGAGGGCTGCAATCTGAAATTCACGGCTAAGCAGCTCGTCTTCGCCGATGGCAATCCGGAGGCGGACCTGATGCTGGTCGGCGAAGCTCCCGGCCGCGACGAGGATATCGAAGGACTGCCCTTCGTCGGGCGGTCCGGGCAATTGCTCGACCGTATCCTGGCCGCGATCGGGCGGGACCGGAAAAGCGCCTATATCGCCAACGTCATCCCGTGGCGGCCACCGGGGAACCGCACGCCAACGCCGCACGAAACGGAAATCTGCCGCCCGTTCATCGAGCGGCAGATCGAACTCGCCAATCCAAAAGTATTGGTGACGCTGGGCGGGCCGTCGGCCAAGACACTGCTGCACGCGACCGACGGCATCTTGCGGCTGCGCGGCACCTGGAAACTGCACCGAACGTTATCCGGGGTCGAGATTCCGGCTATGCCGACATTGCACCCGGCATATCTGTTGAGAAACCCCGCCCACAAGAAACTTGCCTGGCGGGATTTTCTGGAAATCAAGAAGCGCCTCATCACTTGACGTACTTTACGTTGAGACAGTCCCGAGCCAGCTTCCTGGCGCTGCGACGACGTGCTTATTTTCGTCTACGCAATCGTCAATCCGGAGGGGGAGATGACGCCTGACGAATATGACGCTCTGGACGCCATCGGACTTGCGGCGCTGATCCGATCGGGCGCCGTGAGCTCGGCCGAGATGCTGGAAACTGCCATTCGGAAGGCCGAGGCGCGCAATCCGCCGATCAACGCCATCGTCACGCAGATGTACGACCAGGCGAGGCGGCAGGCGGCTGCTCCGCTTGGAGACGGGCGTCTGGCCGGCGTGCCCTTTCTTGTCAAAGACCTGCTGGCGACGATCGAGGGCGTGCCGACCTCGGCTGGAAACCGCTTCTGGAAGAACCAGCCAGCAACGCAGGACAGCGAACTCGTCCGCCGGTTCAAAGCCGCGGGACTGATCATCTTCGGCAAGACGAACACGCCGGAGTTCGGACTGACGCCATACACGGAGTCATTGACGCTCGGACCGGCGCGCAATCCGTGGGACCTCGAGCGCACGCCCGGCGGCTCGTCGGGCGGCGCAGGCGCGGCCGTGGCCGCGCGGATCGTACCCATGGCGTCCGGTGGTGATGGCGGCGGCTCGATCCGCATTCCCGCCTCCTGCTGTGGCGTCTTCGGCCTGAAGCCGACGCGCGCCCGCACGCCGATCGGACCGACGATCGGCCAGGCCTGGAGCGGCTTTGCCGTCGAGCATGTGCTGACGCGCTCGGTGCGCGACGCCGCGCTGATGCTCGATCTCACGCACGGGCCGGACGTCGGCGCGCCCTATCACGCGCCGCCGGTGACGGGCAGTTTTCTCGATAGCGCCGAGCGCGATCCTGGATTGCTGCGCATCGCCGTTTCCGAAAAGCCGCTGATGGGCAAAAGTGTCGATGCCGAGGTAAGCGCCGCTTTTCGCCAATCGGTCAAGCTGCTGGAGGAGCTTGGGCATGAGGTGTTCGAGGCTGCTCCGCCGGTGAGCCGCGACCAGTTTTCGCTCGATTTCGTGACCGTGCTGGCGGCGGAACTGCGCGCCGATATCGAGGAGACGGCGGAGGCGGCCGGCGTGAAGCCGAAACACGGCGATTTCGACCCGCAAAGTTTCGGTCTCGGCCTGTTCGGCACGGCGCTGAACGCGGTCGACTATGCACGAGCGTCCAGGCGCCTGCTTGCGGCGGCGCGCGACATAGGCCGGTTCTTCGAAACGTGCGACGTGCTGATGACGCCGACCCTGGCGCGGCCGCCCATCCGCATCGGGGAATTGGACCCGACCGCGGCCGAAAAGCGGCTGATCGGTTTGATGGGTACAATCAACGGCGGCTGGCTGCTCAAGCGACTGGGTATGGTGCGCCAACTGGCAGACGTGACATTCGAGTTCATGCCATGGACGGCGGTGTTCAATGTGACGGGCCAGCCCGCCATGTCGGCACCACTGGCGTGGAGCCGATCGGGCCTACCGATCGGCATGCAGTTCGCGGGGCGCTTCGGCGATGAGGCGACACTGTTCAGCCTTGCCGGGCAGTTGGAAAAGGCGCGGCCGTGGGGTGGCAGGCGTCCCGACCTTGCGGCGCTGGAGAAGGCTGCCCGCCGTTGAACATATCTCCCCTGGACATCCGGCCAGGGGAGAGGTTGGATTTTCGGCGTCACAACGCCACTTCCTCTGCGCTGGCGCGGCGCATGCCGATGAATTGCAGCTCGGCCAGTATGGCAACAGCGAGCGCCTGCGCGGACACAAATGCAATACCGAGCCAGTTCGGCGCGATATAGCCGGACGCAAGCAGCCCGAAGCTGGCCGCGACCCAGAGCGCGTTGACAGCGATGACGTCGATCATCGTCAAGCGTGACAGGGTCTGCCGGCGGGCGAGAACCACCAGCAGGGCGACCCATGGCGCCAGCACCAGCCCAGCGCCAACCAGAAGGCTGGAGGGTAGGCCAGTGAGCGGCGCGACGAACCGTGCTCCGATAATCATGCCAAGCGCCGCCGCGCCGCTGACCAAAGCATCGATGTTGAGCACGTTGCGCAGGAATGGGGTGACTGAGATCGACATGATTTTTCCTTCTCGGTTCTCTTGGCCCGACGGTCCTTGCCGGGAATGGACACATCATGCCGTCGGTTGCGCGGCCCCACGATTACGCCGTAGGTAATAGCGTCGATTATCTTGCGCCTTATGTTGGAGGCCATGTTGAACACGCCCTCCCCTACTCCATCCTCCGTTGGCGATCTCTTGCGCGATTGGCGCGTCAGGCGGCGCATGAGCCAGCTCGACCTCGCGAGCGAGGCCGAGATTTCGCAGCGGCATCTGAGTTTTGTCGAAAGCGGTCGGGCAAAGCCGTCGCGCGACATGGTCCTGCATCTGGCCGATCGGCTGAACGTGCCGCTGAGGCAACGCAACCAGCTTTTGATGGCGGCGGGGTTCGCGCCGAGCTTCAGCGAGCGGCAGACCAGCGACCCCGCCATGGCGCCGGCGATGACGGCGGTGCGGCAAATGCTCAAAGGTCACGAGCCGAACCTTGCCATCGCCGTTGACCGGCACTGGAACCTCATCGAGGCGAACGCTGCAATCGGACCCTTTCTAGAGGGGGTGGAGGAGACGTCCCTGCTTGCGCCGCCAATCAATGTGCTGCGGCTGAGCCTGCACCCGAAGGGAATGGCGCCGCGCATTGCTAATCTGCATGAATGGCGCACGCATCTGATCGAGCGGCTGAAGCGCCAGAACGACGCGGCTGCCGACCCAGTGCTCGTTGCCTTGGAACAGGAATTGTCTGGCTATCCGTCGGGGCCGCGCACCTCGACGCCGCTGCATCCCGACGTGGCGGCAATCACGCACCCGTTGAGGCTGCGCATGGGCGGGACGATCCTGACCTTCATCAGCACGATCACCGTATTCGGTACGGCGCTCGACATTACGCTGTCGGAGATCGCCATCGAGAGCTTCTTTCCAGCAGACGAGGAGACGGCAGCATTTGTGAAGGCGATGGCGGATGGAACTGCGAAAGCTCCCAAGAATTGACCGGGGGGCGGGTCTAATTTCACTTCACCGCATTGTGTAATCATGTCCTTGACCTCCTCGTTACGACGGGTGTCTGATGGCCTTCGAGCGGTACGCGAAACGGAGGCTCCCTTCCCATGGTCACTTTCACCCTCAACGGACAACAGAAGACTTTTGACGGCGATCCCGACACGCCGCTGCTCTGGGTCATTCGCGATTTCGAAAAGCTGACGGGCACCAAATATGGCTGCGGCGTCGCGCAGTGCGGCGCCTGTACCGTGCATCTCGACGGCATGCCGAGACGCTCCTGCATCACGCCGATCTCCAGCATCGAAGGCTCCGAGGTGGTGACGATCGAAGGCTTGGCAGGCGCTGAGGCCGAGGCCGTGCACAAGGCCTGGGTGGCCATCGACGTTCCGCAATGCGGCTATTGCCAGTCCGGCCAGATCATGTCGGCCGTGGCGCTGCTGCAACTGACGCCGAAGCCGACGGACGAGGACATCGACGGCGCGATGGCCGGCAATATCTGCCGCTGCGCCACCTATCACCGCATCCGGCAGGCGATCAAAGACGCCGCGGCGACGATCTGAGGGAGATTTCGATGACACATCATGATTTCCGCCCTTCGCGTCGGGCATTTCTGGCCGGCTCCGGTCTCGTCATCGGCTTTGCCGTCATGCCGAAGGGTTTTGCGGCCGCAACGCAAGGCGTGCCGGCTGGCGGCACGGCCGACCTTTTGCCGATCAACACCTTCGTCAAGGTCGGCACCGACGACACCGTGACGATTCTCTCCAAGCACATCGAATTCGGCCAGGGGCCGTTTACGGGCTTAGCCACCCTGGTGGCAGAAGAGCTCGACGCCGACTGGTCGCAGATGCGGGCGGTGCATTCGCCGGCCGACGACAAGGTCTACGCAAACCTGCTGTTCGGCGTTCAGGGCACGGGCGGCTCGACGGCGATCGCCAACTCCTACGAGCAATACCGGCAGGCCGGCGCGACCGCGCGTGCCATGCTGGTGGCGGCGGCGGCTGAGGAATGGGGCGTGCCGGCAGGCGAAATCGCGGTGGCGCGCGGCGTGATCAGCCACAAGGCTTCGGGCAAGACCAGCGGTTTTGGCGCGCTGGCCGACAAGGCGGCGAAGCAGACACCGCCGGAGAAGCCTGCGCTGAAAGACCCCAAGGATTTCGTGTTGATCGGCAAGGATCTGCCGAAGCTGGACACCGAGGCGAAATCGACCGGCAAGGCGGTGTTCACGCTTGATGTGCTGGCCGACAATATGATGGTGGCGGTGGTGAAACACCCCGACCATTTTGGCGCGACGGTGAAATCACTCGATGATGCCGAGACGCGGAAGGTCGCCGGAGTGTTGGACGTCAAACAGGTCAGTTCCGGCGTGGCTGTCTATGCCAACGACACCTATTCGGCGCTCAAAGGCCGCGAACTGCTCAAGGTCGAGTGGGATCTTTCGAAGGCGGAGACGCGGTCTTCCACCGAACTGACGGCGGCCTTCTCCGAGAAACTAGGGGTCAAGGGACTGAGTGCGACCGACAGTGGCAATGTCGATGACGCCTTCGCGGCGGGCGGCGTGAAAACGCTGGAGGCCGACATCGCCTTCCCCTTCCTTGCGCATGCTCCCATGGAGCCGCTCGACGCCGCCTTCGTGCCAGCAGAGGACGGTACGGTCGACGTCTACACCGGGGCGCAGTTCCCAGGCGGCGACCATATGGCGGCAGCGAAGGTGCTGGGTCTCGATCCCGGCAAAGTGAGGCTCAACACGCAGCTCGCCGGCGGCAGCTTTGGCCGGCGGGCGCAGTTCGGTTCGCCTTACATGACCGAAGCGGCGGAAGTGTTCAAGGCGAGCGGCGGGAAGCGGCCGCTGAAGCATTTGTGGACGCGCGAGGACGATTTGCGCGGGGGCTTCTATCGGCCGATGTATGTGCATCGGCTGAAGGGCGGCATCGACAAAGACGGCAAGATTGTCGGCTGGAGCCAGACCATCGTCGGCCAGTCGATCATGGGCAAGGCGGACCTCGACGAAACGTCGGTTGAGGGCGCGTCGAACCTACCCTACGCCATCCCGAACCTGCGCGTGCAGGCGCATAACGAGCAGCTTGTCGTGCCGCCGCTCTGGTGGCGGTCGGTCGGCCACACGCATACCGGCTTCGCGGTAGAGACTTTTGTCGACGAGCTGTTGCAGATAGCGGGCAAGGACCCTGTCGAAGGGCGTCTGGCGCTGATCACCGACCAGCGTTTCGCAGGCGTGCTGAAGCGTGCCGCCGAAATGGCGAAATGGGGCAGCGCCGTGCCGGAAGGCCGCGAGCGCGGTGTCGGGGTGGTCAAGAGTTTTGGCACCTATGTCGCACAGGTGGTTGAGTTGTCGCGTCAGGAAGACGGCACGCCGCGCGTGCACAGCGTCTGGTGCGCGACGGATTGCGGCGTGGCGATCAACCCCAACGTCATCGCTGCGCAGATGGAGGGCGGTATCGGCTACGGGCTGGGCGCGGTGCTGTTCGATGAGATCACGCTGGGCGACGGCGGCAAGATCGTGCAGTCCAACTTCCACGATTACCGCTCGCTGCGCATCAACGAGATGCCGCATGTCGAGGTGTCGGTGATCGCCTCGACGGAGCCGCCGACCGGCGTCGGCGAACCCGGCGTGCCGCCGGTCGGGCCAGCGGTTGCCAATGCGTGGCGCAGGCTGACGGGCGAGGCGGTGCGACGGTTGCCGATCGTCAGCGCGGGGGCGTCGTCATGAGGGTAAATCTTGCAAGCTCCGGGATGGAAACACCCCCACCCCTGACCCCTCCCCACAAGGGGGAGGGGGATTCCGTCATCATTGCCGCCAAGTCCCCGTCCCCCTTGTGCGGAGGGGTTAGGGGTGTTGCAGCCGCGCTTCTAACCGGTCTTTTGGTGATTGGCGGCACGGCACTCGCCCAGGAATCGAATGGTCTCAAGGACCCTGCCAGCTTCGACGGCATCGCCGACAAGAACGCACGCGCGGTCGCCCTGTTCGAAGAGGCCGGCAAGGTGATCCAGCATCCGCGCTGCGTGAACTGCCACCCGGCCGGCGACACGCCGTTGCAGGGCATGACTATGCAGGCGCACCAGCCGCCAGTGGCGCGCGGCGACAGCGACATTGGCTTGCCGGGCATGATGTGCGGCACCTGCCACGGCGCGGCCAATGTCGACGTCGTCGGCCAGTCGGAGACGCTGAAGAGCATTCCGGGCCATGAGCAGTGGCACCTTGCGCCGATCGAGATGGCCTGGGCCGGCAAGCCGCTCGGCGCGATCTGCGAGCAGATCAAGGACCCGGCGCGCAATGGCGGCAAGACGCTCGACCAGATCGTCGAGCATATGGCCGAAGACAGCCTTGTCGGCTGGGGCTGGAGCCCTGGCGCAGGGCGCGAACCCGCCCCGGGTTCGCAGGAGGTTTTCGGCGAACTGATCAGGCGCTGGGTGGCAGACGGTGCGGCCTGTCCGAAGGGGTAAGGGCATTTAGAGCGGATCGCAGGGGTAATCACGATGGCACCGTCGACTGAAGCGCGACGTGCCAGCTTTCAAATCGAAAAATTGCCATTGTCGGCGATAGGTTTCTTTCTGTTGCCGACGACCTTGAGTTCCGTTGGCGCGCGTTTCGGCAGTGGCATCTTGGTCGCGACGCCATCAGCGAAACGAACGACGGCATGATAAAACTCGGATCCGTCGGCGGCGCGGGGCGGCTGAGGCTCATGCATGATGCTGACGATTGTGGTGTTGGGGCACTCGTCCTTGATCGCCTGATGGAAGGCTATCTTCGAGGCTGGATCGAGTGCGCTGGTGGCTTCGTCGAGGAACAACAGGCCCGGCGCGTGCAGCAGGATGCGGGCGAGCACCAATTTCTGTTTCTGGCCGCCTGACAGCACGTCTTCCCAGGCCTTGCCGTCGCGATGGGTGGAATCCAGGAATTCGATGAACTCGCCAAGCCCGGCCTTGTGCAGCGCACTGGCCGCGCGGACGTCGGTGTGTAGTTCGTCGGTGTCGGGCAAGCAGACAAGGCGCTTCAGCGACAGCCTCGGCAGCTTCACGTCCTGGGGTGCATAGAAAGAGCGCACGCCCTCGGGCAGCACGATCTCCCCTGCCCCGTGCGGCCATAGGCCATTTATCGCTTTCATCAGGCTCGTCTTACCGGAGCCTGACGGCCCCATGAGGCAAACCCATTCGCCACGGCCGAAGCCGAGATTCCTGGCCTTCAGGAACGCGACACCGGCATCGCCCTCATGATGCAGTTCGAGCGAGCGAACGGTGACGCCGAAGGCGCTCTTCTGGGTCGAGAAGCGGAAATCGTTGCGGCCGGTCTGCTTGTAGAATTCAGTCGGCGTCTGGACCGCCTCAATGGCGTTAGCCAGATCCGTGACGCGTCTTGCATTGGCGCGTAGCGTAGCGATCTCAGGCATGACGTGGATGAACCACGAACATTGCGAGATGAGCTGGTTCACCAGCTCCGCGCCGGTGATGTAGGATTTCAGGCCGATCGAGCCGTTCATGTAGGAGAGCAGCCCGGGCGCATAGGCCACCGCGCGTTGTGCGACGAAGTTGTAGATCTTCTCGTAAGGGCCGTAGATCGAGTTGATGATGTTGAGCCGGCCCCAGGTACGGTCGATGCCGGAATAAAGTTCGCCGTGCATCTTGCGCTGCGCACGCTCGCCGCCGGACGCGGCGACGGTGAAGCTGTTGCGCAGCAGCACGGTCAGCTCACCGCGATAGCTCGCCTCCGCCTGCTGCATGCGGATATTGAGGCGCTGCAGGATCCTGCCGATGTTGACGGCCAGCCAGGTGTTGATCGGCACATAGAGCGCGACAGCCGCAAAGGCCAAAACAGCAGTGCCGTAGATGCCGAACTGTTCGAGACCGGGCACGACGGTCGAGGTGGCGATCAGCTCGCCGCCATAGAAATAAAGCGAAGAGCAGACCGAGAAGATGCCCATGGCCAGCCCTATAGCGCCACCAGTCATGCCCTTGATGGCTTCCTGGATGCGCTGGTCGACGTTGTCGGGCGCCGGGCGCTGCGTGCCGCTGCCGTCGCGGCCTTGATGCTGGAGATGCAAATGCGTGTGGTTCGGGTCGAGCAGCGCATCGTTGAACTGGCGATCAAGCCAGGCACGCCAGCGGCGGTGCAGGGTCGACGAGACCAGATGCTTGAACCCGGCGAAGACGATCTCCTTGAAGATGACCAGCACGATCAGCGTGATCGCGCTGGTGAACAGCAACGGAGCCGGATCGGGGTTGCGCGGGTCGTGGAAAAAGGCGATGGCGCTGACGAGTTCGGCGGACGCCTTGGCGAACCAGACGCCGACCTTGCTTTCGGCGGCAATGAGCACCGCGATAAGCAGGGTGATGCCCCACGCTTCCTTCCACCGGTCGGAGAACCAGTAGGCCCGCATCAGGCCCCAGAAGGTCCGCATCGGAGACACCGGCGTCAGGGCTGTGGACCGAGCCCTATCTTTTGCGCGCCGGTTCGGGATCACGGCCGAAAGTCCATCGACTTCCGTCCGATTCGAATGTCCCACCCTTTTGCCCTTTTCTTTTGAAGATACTCGAAAATGATACGAATGAGAATCCGCAAATTTTTCGACGGTTAATCAAAAAGGGGGTGATTTGGCGAAGGTGTGGCCCTGCTGCCACTGGTCCCTTCGGCCTAAGGCCAATTGCGCCCTTCGAAAATTGGATTCTCGTGCGCATACATACTGATTTGGAGCGCACGGACCTCGAATCAAGCTTGATCGGCTAAATAATCACTGCGGCGGCGACACCTTTTTCGCGCTGGCCCGCTGCAATCCGAGCTGGCGTTCGCGCCAGACGATGAAAATGCCCGAGCCAACGACGATGACGCCGCCGACGATCATATGGATGGTCGGAACGTCATTAAATGCCCAATAGCCGATGATGAGGCTCAGAATGAGCGAACTGTATTCAAACGGCGCGACAGTGGAAGCCTCGGCGTAGCGATAAGCCTCTGTCATCAAGACCTGGGCGATACCGCCACAGATGCCGGCCAGGATGAGCAGTGTTGCTTGCATGGGGCTCGGCCAGATCCAGCCGAACGGCAGCGTCAACAGGGCGAAAAGACTGGCCGAGGTCGAAAACCAGAAGACGATGGTGGAGCTCTTTTCCGTGGTAACTAGATTGCGGATCAGCAGCATGGCGACGCCTGACACGGCGGCCGCCGACAGCGCCGCGACGACGCCGGCAAATTCGCGCCCGCCAAACGCGCCGCCACTGAACAGGGTCAGTTTCGGCCATGACACGATGACAACCCCGATCAGACCGACAAGCACGGCGCTCCAACGATAAATCCGCACCTTTTCATGAAGAAAAAGCGCGCTGAAGATGACGACAGCGAGCGGCTGCGCGTAGTTCAACGTCACCGCTTCAGGCAACGGCAAGCGGGTAAGCGCGAAGAAACCAAGACCCATCGCCGTGGTGCCGACCAGGCCGCGGGCAAAATGGCTGCCGGGACGATTGGTCTTGTAGGCAGTCGAGAGATCACCGTTCCACGCCATGAAGATCAGCAGCGGAAACAATGCGAAGAACGAGCGGAAAAAGACTATCTCTCCAGCCGGCACGTCGCCTGCCGCCTTGATGAATGACGACATAGCGACAAAAATGGCAACCGACAGGACTTTCAGGGAGATCCCGGTCAGTGGCCGGTCCCGCGCCGCTTGTATCAAAAACCTTGTCCCCGCCCCATATCTGTCCGTCGGTTTCGGCTAACCGGCCCGCGCCTCCTGGATGGCCTGCCACACACGCTGCGGCGTCGCCGGCATCTCGATGTGCTGGACGCCGTAAGCGCGGTAGAGCGCATCCGTCACCGCATTCAGCACGGCAGGCGTCGCTCCGATGGTGCCGGCTTCGCCCGCACCCTTGATGCCGAGCGCATTGGTGGTTGATGGCACGTTCCGGGTTTCGAAATTCAGATGTGGCAGATCGTCTGCGCGCGGCATGCCGTAATCCATGAAGCTCGCGGTCAGAAGCTGGCCGTCCTCGCCATAGACAGTGTTTTCCGTCAGCGCCTGGCCGAGACCTTGTGCAACGCCGCCGTGCACCTGCCCCGCCAGCAAGATCGGATTGACCGTGACGCCGTAGTCGTCGACCATCGTGTAGTTCACAACCGCGACATCGCCGGTGTCCGGATCGATCTCGACCTCGCAAATGTGGGTGCCGTTCGGATAGGTCGCTTCGTTCTGCTCGAAATTGCCCTGCCCTTTCAAATCGTCCGGATTCTTGGCCGCCTTGGCGATGGCGGCGAAATCCATGCTGCGGTCGGTGCCGACGATGCGGGCGGTTCCGTCCACCAGTTCGATGTCGGCCGCCGAGGCTTCCAACTCGTCGGCGGCGACTTTCTTGATCTTGCTCGCGAGGTCCTCGCCCGCGCGGGCGGCCGAGACGCCGCCAAGCGGGATGGAACGCGAACCGCCCGTGCCGCCACCCCGGGCGAGACGGTCGGTGTCGCCCTGGTGCAAGGTGATGCGCTCGATCGGGATGTTCAGCTTTTCGGACACGAACTGCGCATAGGCGGTGGCGTGGCCCTGCCCGTTCGTCTGCGTTCCGATGAGCAACGTGACCGTGCCGTCACTGTTCAATTCGACATGAGCCGGCTCGGAGCCCGCGAAGGCGCAGGCTTCGATATAGGTGGCCAGGCCGATGCCGCGAATCCTGCCGTTTTTCTTCGAGGCGGCAAGCCGCTTGTCGAAATCTTGCCAACCAGCGTTTTTCAGCGCCGCATCGAGATGGCCCTCGAACTCGCCGACATCGTACATGCGGCCGGTTGCCGTGTTGTACGGGAACTGGCTTGGCTTGATGAAATTGCGGCGACGGATTTCGTGAGTGGGAATACCGAGGTCGCGGGCACACTGATCGGCCAGCTTCTCGATCAGGAAGGCGGCTTCGGGGCGCCCTGCCCCGCGATAGGCGTCGACCGGGCAGGTATTGGTGTAGACGCCGGTGACGTTAATATCGATCGCCGGCAGATCGTAGACGCCGGTCGACATGGTGATGCCGATCCAGGGAATGAACGGGCCGTATTGCGAGATGTAGGCACCGAGATTCGCCGTCAGATGGACACGCAGACCAAGGAATTTGCCGTCCTTGTCCATCGCCATCTCGGCCTCGACAACATTGTCGCGGCCCTGCGCGTCAGTCAAAAAATGCTCGGTGCGATCACCCGCCCATTTGACCGGGCGACCAAGCCGTTTGGCGGCTTCCAGCACCAAAGGATGCTCGCGATAGACGAAGGTTTTTGGACCGAAGCCGCCGCCGACATCAGGTGTGATGACACGAAGCTGATTTTTCTTCACGCCCAGCACGCCGGCCACGATGTACTGCATCGAGTGCACGCCCTGCGACCCCGTGGTCAGCACGAACCGATCCTCGTCGGCGCGCCATTCGCCGATCGCCGAGCGCGGCTCCATGTAGTTGCAGACGAGGCGGTTGTTGGTGAAGGCGACCCGCGAGACGTTGCCTGCCTTGGCAAAGGCGGCTTCTGTCTTCGTCTTGTCGCCGAGATGATAGGTCAAGGCGCGATTGGTGCCGAGTTCCGGCCAGACGAGCGGCGTGTCGGCGTCGAGCGCAGTGGCGGTTGCAGCCGCCGGATCGTCAGCCTCGTAGTCGACCTCGATGAACTCGGCTGCGTCCTGCGCCAGAGCGCGCGAGTCGGCGACGATGAACGCCACGGCATCGCCGACATATTGCACCTGGTCCTGGCACAGGATCGGAATGTCCCGCGTCGGCGCGCGCGTGCCGTCTGGCTGCTTCTGCATGACGCCGGACTGAAGCGGCTTCAAATGCGCGACGTCAGCGCCGGTCAGCACCAGATGCACGCCAGGAGCTTCCCGCGCCGCATGGGCCGTGATGCTTTTGATCCTGGCCTTTGCGATCGGCGAACGCAGGACATAGCCATGCAGCAACCCTTCGGGTGCGATATCGTCGGTATAGCGCCCGGCGCCGCGCAGGAACCGATTGTCTTCCAGACGCAAAACGGACGCGCCCATGCCGAACTTCGGTGTGACGACAGTCATGCCTACTCCGCGGATTTTGTTGGCTGATACGCCTCAGATAGTGGCCGGACAAGTTTTGTCGAGTGGTGAGCGGGTGTAAAGGTCATTATCCTGGATTTGTTGGGCCAAGCGCCCGGCACTCGCGTGCTCAAACATTAGCTAGCATTCGCTTGCCCGCTTGGCTCAGCCGGTCTAGTCGAAACGGATGAGCACCAGCACCGAACCCGGCCACGTCGTTCGCCTCGAAGATTATAGGCCAAGCGACTATCTCATCCCCGAGACGAAGCTGACGTTCGTGCTCCATCCGACCGAGACGCGCGTAACAGCAGAGCTGACGATCCGCCGCACCGAAGATGCCAAGAAGAGCGCGCCGCTGGTGCTCGATGGCGACGGCATTGTTCTTGTGTCGCTGGCGATCGATGGTCGGCCGGCTGCGACATCCGATTATGAAGCCAGTCCGCAGCGGCTTGTGCTGAAAAAACCGCCCAAGGATGAGAGTTTCTCCCTGCGGATCGAAACGGTGATTTCGCCGTCGACCAACACCGCGTTGATGGGGCTCTACCAGTCGAACGGCGTCTACTGCACGCAATGCGAGGCCGAAGGCTTTCGGCGCATCACCTATTTCCTCGATCGGCCTGACATCCTGTCGGTCTACACGGTCCGGGTCGAGGCCAACGCAAAGACAGCGCCGCTACTTCTGTCCAACGGCAATCCCGGCGAGCGTGGCGAACTGCCGGACGGACGGCATTTCGCTGTGTGGCATGACCCCTTCCCGAAGCCCTCCTATCTGTTCGCTCTGGTCGCGGGCGATCTCGGCACCGTATCGGACAGCTTCGTCACCGCCTCCGGCCGCAAGGTAGCGCTCGGCATCCATATCGAGCACGGCAAGGAAGCGCGCGCGACTTATGCGATGGATGCGCTGAAGCGTTCGATGCGCTGGGATGAAGAGCGCTTCGGCTGCGAGTACGATCTCGAAGTGTTCAACATTGTCGCCGTGTCGGATTTCATTATCGGCGCGATGGAGAACAAGGGCCTCAACATCTTCAACGACAAGCTGATCCTGGCCGATGGGGAAACGGCGACCGACGCAGATTTCGCCGCGATCGAGGCGGTCGTCGCGCATGAGTATTTCCACAACTGGACAGGCAACAGAATCACTTGCCGCGACTGGTTCCAGCTTTGCCTGAAGGAAGGGCTGACCGTCTTCCGCGACCATGAATTCTCCGCCGACCAACGCTCGCGCGCGGTGAAGCGCATTGCAGAGGTGCGCACCTTGCGCGCCCAACAGTTTCCCGAGGACCAGGGGCCGCTGGCGCACCCGGTGCGGCCGCGCCGCTATCGCGAGATCAACAATTTCTACACGCCGACGGTCTACGAAAAAGGCTCCGAGATCGTGCGCATGATCCGCACCATCCTCGGCGACGACACTTTTCGCGCGGGCATGGATCTTTACCTCAAGAAGCATGATGGCGACGCCGCGACTGTCGAGAATTTTCTCACCTGTTTTGAGGAAGCATCAGGCCGAGACCTGTCGCAGTTTGCGCTTTGGTATCACCAGCCCGGCACGCCGCAGGTGCATGTCACGACCAACTATGTGTCCAAAACCAGGATGTTCGAGGTAGAACTAGAGCAAATCTTGCCGACTGTCCGTTTCGAAGGCCGTAAGCGGCTCTTGCACATCCCGCTCAGCTTCGGGCTGATTGGCCGCAACGGACACGACATGAGCTACGATGGCGTCAGTGGCGGCGGCGTCGAGAGAGATGTCATTCACCTCCGCAAACGCCACCAGACATTGCGGTTTTCCGGTGTGGCGGCGGAACCGACCTTGTCGATCAACCGTGGATTTTCGGCGCCGGTCAGCCTTGTCTCAACGCGCAAGCAGTCCGACAGCATTTTTCTTGCTCGCAACGATAGCGACCTCGTCAACCGCTGGGAGGCGCTTAACGCGCTGACGACCAGCGCGCTCGTCGCGGCCACGAATGCGCACAGAGCCAATCGCAAACCGCGCTTTGCGCCGGAGCTGATTGGCCTGTTCGGCGAGGTGGCGGTCAACGACAATCTGGAAATGGCGTTTCGGGCGCTCGCATTGGCCGTGCCGTCCGAGCAGGACATCGCAAGGGAAATCGGCGAAAACATCGATCCCGACATGATCCACGCGGCGCGGCGCGACCTGCTGGCGGCTATTGCCACCGCCAATCGCACTCAATTCGCTGCGACCTACGCGACGCTGCGCACGGACGGTCCCTTCTCGCCGGACGCCGCTAGCGCAGGCCGGCGCGCGCTCGTCAACGCCTTGCTCGAATTTCTCAGCCCTGTGCCCGGAGGCGAGGGCTTCGCCGCCGAGCATTTCGACCGCGCTACCAACATGACCGACCGCATGGCGGCGCTCACGATGTTGGCGCATTGCTTCCCCGATTCGAGCCAAGCCTCGCTGGCGCTCGCCGCATTCGAACGGCGCTTCGCCGACAATGCTCTGGTGATGGACAAATGGTTTTCCGTTCAGGCAGCGACGCCGCGCACCACCACGCTGGAACGTGTGCGGGCGCTGACGAACCATCCGGCTTTCTCGTTCGGCAATCCCAATCGGGTGCGTTCGCTGATCGGCGTGTTTTCGACTGCCAACCTCGTCGGATTCAACCGAGCGGATGGAGCAGGCTACCGATTTCTGGCGGAAACGGTGGCTGCAATCGACAAAGACAATTCGCGACTGGCGGCACGGCTTGCAACAGCGTTGCGCGCATGGCGTTCGTTGGAGCCGGGCCGGCGCGCCAAGGCACGCGAGGCACTGTCATCGCTGGCGTCCATCAGGGATCTTTCGGTCGATGTTCGCGACATCGTCGAGCGGACGCTGGGCTAGAGCGTCGTCCTCGTAAAGATTTTTTTAACTACCCCTAGACAAGGCGAATCGCGGCTGATTCTTTAGCGCAGATTCGGAAGTGCGGCGTTGCCGAATCACCAATAACGAAAAGCGGTAATCGGGGGCCAGCGATGGCAAAGGCGGACGCGTGGGGGGCGCCCGGCGGGACACTCTTTGGCTTACGCAAGCCGAGAGCAAAGGCCGACGTTCGAAATTCGGGAGTAGCGCTCGGACGGCTTCTGGCGGTCGAGCCTTTTTTACGCCGAGCCATTCCAGCACTGATTGTTGCTTTCCTTGTCGTGGTCGGGGCCGCCCGGGTGCTTTCGCTGCTCGCCATGCATGACGAAGCCGAGCGAAACGCCAAGGCGATATTGAGCCTTGCCGCAGCCGGGCTTGCCGACGCCGCGCCGACATCCGCTGATGCGGGCTGGGTCGAGTCGGAAGCACTGCTGGCCACCATGCGCGAACGCGGCATGATGTCGGCCAATCACGTGCTTGTCCTGCTTGACGGGGACATGCAGGTGACTGCCACCAGCCCCAATCGGGAAGACTGGACCGGGCGGCCGCTGAGGCATCTCGTGAACGGCGCCGAGCCGCTGTTCACATTTGGCGAAGGCGCCGGCTCCGTAGACGTCCAGATAGACGGAGAGGCCTGGTATGCGGCGATGGCGACGCGCGCGGATGGAACGCGTTCGGCTGCGGCGCTCGTGCCGACAGCGTCCATTTTCAGCGAATGGATGCGTAGCGTTAAGCTCAACACCACGTTGTTCATCGTGACTGCAGGCGTGCTGCTAATCATCCTCTATGCTTATTACAAACAGACGGCGCGTGTTACGGCAGCCGACCGCATTTATGTCGAGGCCCATCAGCGTATCGACCTTGCGCTGGTTCGCGGGCGATGCGGGCTGTGGGACTGGGACATGGCGCGCGGGCGCATGTATTGGTCGCGCTCCATGTATGAGATGTTGGGTTACCGCTCGCGCGATACGATGCTTTCGTTCGGCGACGTCGACGCGATCGTCCATCCGGATGACCAGGATCTGTTCGAGCTCGCGCAGCGCATCGCCGCGCGCGAAACCGACCAGATCGACAAAGTGTTCCGCATGCGCCACGCCGACGGCCAATGGGTCTGGGTTCGCGCCAGGGCGCAGGTCGTGGATCCTCACGCGTCGGACCTGCATCTGATCGGCATTGCCGTCGACGTAACCGAACAACAGAACTTCGCGCTCAAATCAGCAACGTCGGATATGCGACTGAGCGCGGCTGTCGAATGCCTGTCGGAATCCTTCGCACTATGGGATGCGCAGAACAAGCTCGTGCTCTGCAATGACCGGTTTCAGAAGAACCTCGGACTTTCGGTGGCCGACGTCGCGCCAGGAACATCAAAGGAGCAGATCGAAGCACAAAGGCTGCCGTATACAGTCGACAGGCGCCTTGCCAACGCCAATGGTCCGCGCGGCGGCGCGACTTATGAGCGGCAACTGGCGGACGGGCGCTGGCTGCTGGTCAACGAACTCAAAACACCGGACGGCGGCGTCGTGGCGATTGGCGCGGATATCACGCAGCTCAAACAGCACCAGGAAAAATTACTCGAAGGCGAGCGCCGGCTGATGGCGAACCTGCACGACCTGCACATCCTACGCAAACTGGATGGCGAGCGGACGGAGCAACTCGAGGAGCTGAACCGCAAGTTCATGCGCGAGACAGAGCGTGCCGAGGCTGCCAGCCAGGCCAAATCGCAATTTCTGGCAAACATGTCGCATGAGCTGAGGACGCCGCTCAATGCCATTATCGGCTTTTCCGAAATCATGGCGAATGCCCATTTTGGACCGCTCGGCTCGGACCGCTATGTCGAATATTCCGGCGATATCCATTCGAGCGGCCAGCATCTGCTCAACGTCATCAACGACATTCTGGACATGTCGAAGATCGAGGCAGGCCAGGTGTCGCTCGACCGCGAAGAAATCGACTTGTGTCCGTTGATCAGCGAGACGGTGCGCGTTATCGCGGTTCAGGCTGAGGCCAAGTCCATCACCGTCGAGACGAAGATACCGGACACGATGAAGGTTGTGGCCGACCGGCGAGCGATGAAGCAGATCGTGATGAACCTGCTTTCCAACGCGGTCAAATTCACCTGCAAGAACGGCAAGATTCTAGTGCGTGCGAAAAACGTCTCGGGCGCGCTCAACCTCACGATTGAAGACAATGGCTGCGGCATTCCGAAAGCGGCGCTGAAGAAGCTCGGTCGCCCGTTCGAGCAAGTGCAGAACGAGTTGTCCCGCAGCCATCAGGGCTCAGGACTCGGTCTTGCCATCTCGCGTTCGCTGGCCGAACTGCATGGCGGCGCGCTGAAAATCCGGTCGAAGGAAGGAAAAGGCACGATCGTTTCGGTGCGGATACCGGTGCAGGCGAGGGCGGCGTAGCCTAGACATCTTGATGACTATACGGAGATTCCGTATACTATGGCTGCAGATGGTCAATTTGATCCCGAGAAAGATCGGCTGAACCGAGAGAAGCACAACCTGCCGCTCGCGTTCGGCGACCGGATTTTCGAGGATGGCAACCATCTTATCATTCCATCGATCCGCGAAATCGATGGAGAAGAACGGTTCAAGGTTGTCGGAAGAGTCGGAGAAAAGCTGTTTACGGGCATCTTCGTCTGGCGCAATGACCTGCCACGTTTCATGTCCGTGAGAAGGAGCAACAAAGGTGAGGAACGATCCTATCACTCTAGCTGCTGACCCGGAGGATACCGAAGATTTCGATGCAACCGTCGAAGCGATGGACCGAGGCCAGCGGGCCCGGCTGGTTCGTCAGACGCGAAGTGAACTCGGCCTATCCCAATCGGAGTTCGCGACTCGTTTCCGTGTTCCGGTCGGCACGTTGCGCGACTGGGAACAAGCGCGCGTGACGGCGCCGGATTTTGCGATCGCCTATGTGCGCGTGATCCGGCAGCATCCCGATATGGTGGCCAAAGCGGTCGCCTAGGTCTGCGCGGAACAACGCCGGGGCATTCGCCTACTTCCGCTTCATCAGCGCATCGAAGTGCTGCCGCACCGTGCGTTCGGTTTCCTTTACATGCGCTTCCAGAATGCCGAAGTCCGGCAGATCCGTCGCATTGAGCAGGAGATCCTTCAGGCCTGGCGGGACGTCCGCACGATCGAAGGAGCCCGTGAGACAAAGGCGGATGATCTGCATCAGCGTCGAATAGAGCGCCTGCGCAGCCAGCAGTTCCGCTTTGGTCTGGGCGTCCGCAAAGCCGGGCCTCAGCGCGGCGAGGTTTTCTGCCGTACTAGGCACCCTGCCGTCGACATCCACGTTTGCCGTTAGGGCAGCGCACTGGGCGATGAATTCGAGATCGATGATACCGCCCTTGGCGAGCTTCAGGTCCCACAGATCCTTTGGCGGTTTTTCGGTCTCGATGGTTTTGCGCATCTCGACCGCGTCGGCGAAGATTTTGGTCGCATCGCGCGTACGGCCAACAATTGCGCCGACCTCGTCATCGACCGCCGCGCAGAAATCAGTATCGCCCGCGACAGTGCGCGCGCGCGTCATGGCCATGTGCTCCCAGGTCCAGGCTTCCTGTTCCTGATATTTGCGGAAGGCGTCGATGTGCACCGCCACCGGCCCCTTGTTGCCGGAAGGTCGCAGGCGCAGGTCGAGCTCGTACAGCACCCCCTCGGCAGTCGGCGCGGAGACGGCGGCGATCAGACGCTGGGTTACGCGCGCATAATAGTGCGACGGCGCCAGCGGCTTTGCGCCGTCGGAATCATCGCCGTCGGCGTCATGATCGTAGAGCAGGATCAGGTCGACGTCGGAGCCTGCGGTCAATTCGCGGCTGCCGAGCTTGCCAAGGCCCAGGATAGCAACCCGGCCGCCCGGCACCTTGCCGTGGCGGACGGCGATCTCCGCGCCGACGGCATCCAGCGCGGCGGCGATGGTGAGATCGGCCAGCGCCGAAAAGGCCCTGCCCGCGCGGGCCGCGTCAATGGAGCCGGCGAGCAGCCGCACGCCGATCAGGAACTTTTGCTCGGCAGCAAAGATGCGCAGGCGGTCGAGCACAAATTCGTAGACGGTGATGCCTTCGAGGAAGGCCGAGAGACGCGCCGACAGATAGGCCTTGGTCGGCAGGTCGGTCATCAACGCCGGATCGAGCAGCCCGTCGAAGACGTGCGGCCGGCGGGTGATGATCTGCGCCAGGCGCGGGGCTGCGCCCATGATCGTCGCGATCAGCTTGAGCAGCGCAGGGTTGCTTTGCAACAAAGAGAAAAGCTGGATGCCGGCGGGCAACCCGGCGATGAACTCGTCGAAGCGGATCAGCGCCTCGTCAGCGCGCTTGGTGTCGCCGAACGCTTGCAACAGCGCCGGCGTCAGCTC
Organism: Rhizobiaceae bacterium; assembly: GCA_050247155.1. GTDB lineage: Bacteria > Pseudomonadota > Alphaproteobacteria > Rhizobiales > Rhizobiaceae > Mesorhizobium_G. The sequence goes on along the minus strand of JBFWUS010000003.1, from coordinate 30,005 downwards.
CGTCAAACGCTCACGCGCCTCGGCCGACTGCGTGGCACGATAGCGGCCAAAATGCCAAGTACGGATGATGCGGCAGATATCGCTCGGCCGCTCGAACCCGAGTGACGACAGCGTTTGCAACGTGTCGGGGTCATCGACGTCGCCGGTGAAGACGAGGTTGCCGACGCCCGAGGAGAGTTTCGGCGCGGTCTCAAACAGCGCTGCGTAGTGCCCTTCGACCTCCATCAAAGCGGTCCGGAATTCCTTATCGAAATCCACTTCGTTCCTATAGCCGAGCAGGCGCGCGACGCGCTCCAGCTCCTCATCGTCCTCGGGGAGCGTGTGTGTCTGCTCGTCGGCGATGACCTGGATCGCGTGCTCGACGCGCCGCAGGAACCAATACTGCTTCATCAATGCGTCGCGCGCCTCGTCGGTGATCCAGCCGCGCGAGGCGAGCACCGCCAGCATGTCGACGGTCTCGCGGCCGCGCAGTTCCGGGAACCGGCCGCCGGCGATCAACTGCTGCGTCTGTACGAAGAATTCGATCTCGCGAATGCCACCGCGGCCGAGTTTCACATTGTGGCCGCGCACCGCAATCTCGCCATGCCCCTTGTGCGCATGGATCTGACGCTTAATCGAGTGCACGTCGGCAATCGCCGCGTAGTCGAGATATTTGCGCCAGACGTAAGGAAGCAGCTCTTTTAGGAACGCCTCGCCGGCCTTGATGTCGCCGGCGACGGGTCGCGCCTTGATCATTGCCGCGCGCTCCCAGTTCTGGCCGCGGCTCTCGTAATAGTGCAAAGCCGCCTGCACTGGGATGGCGAGCGGCGTCGAGCCGGGGTCCGGCCGCAGCCGCAAGTCGGTGCGAAAGACATAACCGTGTTCAGTGCGATCCTGCAGAATGCGCACCAACCGCCGTGTCAGGCGCGCAAAAAGATCAGTAGCGTCGAGCGGGTCGATGATCGCCGGCGCTTCTGGATCGAAGAAGACGATCAGGTCGATGTCGGAGGAGAAATTCAGCTCGTGCGCCCCGAGCTTACCCATGCCAAGCACGATCCAGCCTGATCCCTCGGCGGGATTTTGTGGATCAGGGAGCTTCAGCTTGCCCTGTCGGTTCGCATCGCGCAGCAGGAAATCGATCGCGCACGACGTGCACGCGTCCGCCAGATCGCTCAGGCGGCGAACGGTGGCCCGCGCGTCAAAAATGCCGGCGAGGTCGGCCAGCGCGATCAGCACATGCGCCTCGCCTTTCAGGCGGCGCAGATCGGCCATAAGGCCGGCTTCTGACACATCATCAGCGGTAGCGAGCTTTGATACGGCATCAAGGATTTCTGCCAATCGCCGTTCGGCGGTCTGATCCAGCAGGCGATCCAGAATGGCAGGGTCGCGACGGGCGGCGTCGCGCAAGAAATCCGAAAGCTCGAACACCGCGCCGAAAAATTTCGTCACGTCGTTGTCTTCGCCAAGCGCAGCGTCGAGCCTGTCCAGCTCCGCTTCGCGTGCCTCTTCCGCGATATCCGCGAGCTCGGCGTTTGCCTGGGCGTCGTCCAGCGGCGTCAACTGACGCGCAGGCGCAAACTGCCACATGGGTCGGACGGTCCTGGTGCTCATCCGCGACGAGCAGGCAATTCATCGCCCTTGACCGGGGCCGCCCCTTTGCCTGCACGCTCCAGAATCGTCAGCGCCTTCCCGACATCGCCGCGCTCAGCACGCTCACGGAAATAGTCATCCGTCCGCAGCGCGGAGAGCTTTTCAGCGACCGCAACGTTGATGAGCTGATTGAGCGCCACGCCTTCCATCTCGGCTACCTTACGGGCCTCATCCAGCAGCGAAGGCTGCAATCTCAAAGCGAAATTGCTCTTTCTCATTTCAATTCTCCAGCCGCGTCAGCGCCACGCCAGGCGACAATACCTCAATTCCGAACCGACTCGCGACGCCGTGAAAATCCCTTACATTGAACGTGACCACGGCGTCAGCTCGGCCATTCACCGCCGTTTCCAACACCATGTCGTCATCCGGGTCCTTGGCTGCTGGGCGCCAGAGAAATGCAAGTCTTACAGGCGTTATAACCGTAGATAGGGCGTCAAGAAGCATATCAACGTCCGCTGTCGATATGCCCGCGGCTTCCAGATGCTCTGGCCGGGAAAACACCGCTTGATACTCGATCATCAAAGGAACTGACGCCAGCAGTCTCACTCGCCGCTCCAATCCGGCTACGAGCAGCCTTCGAGAAGCGCCCGCGTCGCTGCGTATGGCCGCCACGACAGTAGCCGTATCGAGAACCCATCTCATGCTCATGGTCAATATGGGCAGCTCAATGCGATATTGCAAGCAATATCGCTTTGAGCTGTCAGGCTTTCTCTAGAAACACCATCGTCACTGATAGTCCCGGATCGAGAGAGTCAAGGTCAAGCCTGCCGCCATGATACTTTACGATCGCCTTGGCGAGGCTGAGGCCAAGGCCGGAGCCCGGCTGGGAGCGGCTTTTCTCGAGGCGAACAAAGCGTTCGGTCGCGCGCTGGCGGTCCGCCTCCTCCGGTATGCCCGGACCGTTATCGGAAACGCACAGGCGGATGTTTGTCCCTGCCCGTTCCAGTCTCACGCCGACGGCCGGCTTCTCGTGGGCGCCGGCGCTGTATTTGATCGCATTGTCGACGATGTTGGACAGCGCCTGCGCCAGCAATTCGCGGTTGCCGTTGATCGTGATGATGGAAGTCGGCTTCTCGGCCGCCAAGACTACGCCTGCCTCTTCCGCAACCGGCTCGTAGAGTTCGACGACATCGTCGACGAGTTGGCTCAAGTCCACCTGCTGCAACTGTTCGGCGGAATAGCCGGCCTCGAGCCGCGAAATCATCAGGATGGCATTGAAGGTTTTGATGAGGTGATCCGATTCGGCGATCGTCTCTTCCAGCGCCTCGCGATATTCGGCCGGTTTGCGGTTGCCGGTCAGCACAGCCTCGGCACGGTTGCGCAGACGGGTCAGCGGCGTTTTGAGATCATGGGCGATGTTGTCCGAAACCTGCTTCAGGCCGTCGTTCAGCTCGCCGATGCGGGCCAGCATAGCGTTGAGATTCTCCGACAAGCGGTCGAACTCGTCACCCGCGCCTGACACTGGAAGCCGGCCGGACAGGTCGCCGGCCATGATGCGGCTGCTGGCCGCCGACACGCTGTCGATGCGCTTCAACGCTGCGCGGCCGACCAGGAACCAGATCAGCAGAGCGCCAAGACCCATCATGCCGAGCGTGATCATCAGGGCGCGGCTAACGACCGCCCTCAGTATTTCAGGTTCGCGCAGATCGCGGCCAACGAGCACGGTCATCTGGTTAGGCAACCGCAGGACGAGCGCTACGGCCTGATGGCCGGTGTTCGGCTCGACCTGCGTCAGCGTCTCCTCGCCAGCGTTGTTGATGCCTTCGCCGAAACGGCGATAGGAGAAGGGACGCGCCGTCCAGCCTTCCGCGTCGAGCACGCCCGGCTCAAGGCTCTCGACATTGCCGGACAGGATACGACCCTGGCTGTCGGCGATCAGGTAGAGGTTGGCGCCCGGCTGGCGTGAACGCGCCGTCACGTTGCGCACCAGAAGTTTTAGGCCGCCACGCTGATAGGCGCGCGCGAGGTCGCCGACCTCGTCTGTAATAGTGTCCATCGTCTGCGAGGTAAGCATGCGCGCCGAAACCGACGTCATGTAGAACACCAGCGCCAGCGCGCAAGCGGTGAACAGGATCAAGTAGAGAGCCGAAAGCCGGACCGCCGTCGTCTTCAATGCCGCCGGCAGCGAAAGGGCCATATCAGGCGGCTTTCAGCATATAGCCGGCGCCGCGCACTGTGTGCAGCAAAGGCGTCTCGAAACCCTTTTCGATCTTGCCGCGCAGGCGCGAGATATGAACGTCGATGACGTTCGTCTGGGGATCGAAATGATAATCCCAGACATTTTCCAAAAGCATGGTGCGGGTCACGACCTGGCCGCCATGGCGCATCAGATATTCCAGCAAACGGAACTCGCGCGGCTGCAGCACGATGTCCTTACCTGCGCGGCGCACCGTATGGGTCAGACGGTCGAGCTCGAGATCGCCGACGCGGTAGACTGTCTCGACCTCGCGCGCCGAAGAACGACGGTTCAACACTTCGATGCGCGCGAGAAGCTCGGAAAATGCATAGGGCTTGGTGAGATAGTCGTCGCCGCCTGCGCGCAGGCCGGTCACGCGGTCATCCACCTCGCCCAGCGCGGAGAGAATCAAAACCGGTGTCGTGTTGCCGCGCGAACGCAGGCCGGCAATGACCGACAAACCGTCTCGGCGCGGCAGCATGCGGTCGACGATCAGCACGTCATATTCGCCGTCAGAAGCGAGCAGAAATCCGGTTTCGCCGTCGCCAGCCGTATGGGCGGTGTGGCCGTGCTCGGCCAGCGCCTTCTCTAGGTAGTCGGCCGCGACGCGGTCGTCTTCGATGACCAGAATCTTCATGGCGTTCTTATACAAAATTTCCGGCGGCAGGAGATGGGGCCTGCCGCCGGTCGAACCTCACCCGAACTGAAACAAGGGCGAGGCTCTACCGTAACCGGCGCGACGTCCGGGGATGATGGAGGCCGCCACCGGATAGGATCACATTAGCCCTTGGCCAGCGGCAGGGCGACGAAGCGGGTATTATCGTCGCGCTCGACCTGCACCAGAACCGACTTGCGGCCGGCTTTCGATGCATCGGCCATCGCCTTGTCGACATCGCCAGTGTCATTGACCGCCAGCGAGTTGATCGAGGTGATGACGTCTCCAGCCTGGATACCACGATCGGCTGCCTCGCTGTCCGGATCGACATCGGTCACAACGATGCCCTTGCCGTCTTCGGCGCGGGTCACCGTCAGGCCGAGATCCTCAAGCGTTCCCGGCTCGACCGCGCCCGGCTGCTCAATCGCAGCCTGCTTGTCGGAGCCCGGCAGTTCGCCAAGGTCGACCTTGACGGTCTCGGACTTGCCGGCGCGCCAAACGACGACGTCAATCGCCTTGCCCGGATCGATGCCGGCGATGAGGCGCGCGAGTTCCTTCGGGCCTGCGACGTCCTTGCCATCGACGGAGGTGATGACATCGCCAGCCTTGATGCCGGCCTTCAACGCCGGGCCGTCGGCCTGCGCCTCCGACACGAGCGCGCCCTTGGCCGGGGTGAGGCCGAGCGAATCGGCGATTTCCGGCGTCACGGGTTGGATCTGCACGCCCAGCCAGCCGCGCTCGACGGTGCCATCTTTCATCAGGTCGCCGATGACTTCCTTGGCGGTCGATGCGGGAATGGCGAAGGCGATGCCGACATTGCCGCCGCCGCCCGGCGAGAAGATGGCGGTGTTGATGCCGACGACCTGGCCGTTGAGATTGAAAGCCGGACCACCCGAATTGCCGCGGTTCACGGCCGCGTCGATCTGGATGAAGTCGTCATAGGGGCCAGCGCCGATATCGCGGCCCCGGGCCGACACGATGCCTGCCGTGACGGTGCCGCCGAGGCCAAACGGATTGCCGACGGCCACCACCCAATCGCCGACGCGCACCTTGGCGTCATCCGCGAAGTCAACATAGGTGAACTTGCCGCCTTCCTCGACCTTGAGCAGAGCTAGGTCTGTGCGCGGATCGGCGCCGATCAGCTTGGCGTCAAGCTCACGGCCGTCATCGGTGACGACGGTGAAGGACGAGCCGTTCTCGACAACGTGATTGTTGGTGACGACATAGCCATCCTCGGAGATGAAGAAACCAGAGCCCTGGGAGGTCGGACGCTCGCGGTCATTGCGGCCAAAGCGGCGGTTGTCGCCACGGCGATCGAAGGGTCGCATCTGGCCGCCATCATCGCTGCGGAATTCGCGGAAGAAGCGCTTCAGCGGGTGGCCGTCCGGCAGATCCTGCCAGTCGCGATCGCCGAACATCTGAACGCTATCGTCGGAAGCCGGCTCGATGCGCGACTTGACACGCACGCTGACGACTGCGGGAGAAACCTGCTGCACGACGTCGGCGAAGCCCGGAACGGCCGCGCCCTGAACATTGACGGCTTCGGCGAACACCGGCGCGGTGCCAGTGGTAACCGCGCCGAAGCCGATCGCGCCGGCAATGGCCAGCGAAGCGGCCGCGGCCATCAAGCGGCTGCGACCTTTGGAAGAGGGTTGGGAATTGGTGCTCATTGTGTCGTTTCCTCATCTTGGACGCGGGAGGCTGCATCCTATGACCAAGAGATAGAAACGGGCGGATTACGGCGGCATTTCCGCCAGATGAAAAGTTTGTAATGTTTTCGCCGAACAGCCGGAAATCAGCTATCCGCCTTGAGTATCCGCTCCAGGGCCGCCTTTTCGTCCGCTGACAACGGTGCTTCCGCCTGCCGTCGGGAACGGCCGCGCATCACGGCAAAGGCTACACCGCAAATCAGAATGACAAATGGCGCGCCCCATAGCAGCGCGTTGCGGGCGCTCAAGCGCGGTTTCAGCAGCACATATTCGCCGTAGCGCGAGACAACGAAGTCGATCACCTGTTCGTCAGTATCGCCAGCCGTCAAACGCTCGCGCACCAGCACGCGCAGATCGCGCGCAAGATCGGCGTTTGAATCGTCGATCGACTGATTCTGGCAGACCATGCAGCGCAGTTCAGCCGAGATCGTACGGGCACGCGCCTCCAAAGCTGGGTCGGGCAGCACTTCGTCGGGGAGAACGGCCAAGGCGGGATGCGCGAAGACGATTGCGCCAAGTAGCGCGAGAGCGAACCTGAGACGTCGCGGGACAGCGCCCCCCTCTGGTCCGGCAGGACAGAGGGGGGCGCTGTCCCGCAAACCTGGCCGTTTAAGCATGTTTCTCACACCGCCGGTTCCGCGACCCGACGCAGGCGCTTGGACGCCGTCGGAGCGCCGACGCGCAAGCGGCGATCCGTCAGCGAGACCGCGCCGCCCAGCATCATCACCACGCCACCAAGCCAGATCAGGGTCACTAGCGGCTTCCACCAGGCGTGCACGACGATGCCGCCATCCTTCGTCGGATCGCCAAGCGAAACGTAGAGCTGGCTAAAACCAAGCGTACGGATGCCGGCCTCCGTCGTCGCCATCTGGCGGACGGGATAGAAGCGCTTGGCCGAGACGATCTCGCCGCGCGGCGCGCCTGCCGCGTCGAACAACGCAAAGATGCCCTGTTGCTCGGAGAAATTCGGACCGGTGACTGGATGAATGCGTTCGAAACGCAGGCTGCGGCCCGACAGGTTGAGCACCTCGCCCGGCTTCATGGTGCCGATATGCTCGGTGCCGAAGCCCAGAGTGCCGACCATTCCGAGCAGCGTCACGCCCAAACCCGCATGCGCCAGCGCCGTGCCGAACATCGATCGCGGCAGACCGGCGAGGCGTCTTGCCGCCACGGTCAGGGTGTGCGAGCCAAAGCCCGCCTTCAACGCAAGGTCGGTGGCAGCGCCAAAGATCATCCAGAAGGCAAGCGCGACGCCGAGCGCGGCGAACACAGCGCGGCCATCGACGAACAGAAGTACGATCGCGCCAGCCAATAGCGCCCCGCCGAAAGCAAACATCAGCCTCTGCGCGGCGGCGAAGACGTCACCGCGCTTCCACGCGAGCATGGGGCCAAACGGGACGATCACGAGCAGCGGCAACATGAGAGGGCCGAAGGTGAGATTGAAGAACGGCGCGCCGACTGAGATTTTCTCGCCGGTGGTGGCCTCGACCAGCAGCGGATAAAGCGTACCGATCAGCACGGTGGCGGCGGCGGTCGTTAGGAAAAGGTTGTTCAGGACCAGCGCGCCCTCGCGCGAAATCGGGTGGAACAGGCCGCCGGCGCTTAGCGACGGCGCGCGCCAGGCAAATAGCGCCAGCGAGCCGCCGATGAAGAGCGTCAGGATCGCCAGGATAAAAACACCGCGGCTGGGGTCGGTGGCGAAGGCGTGCACGGAGGTCAGCACGCCGGAGCGGACAAGGAAAGTGCCGAGCAGCGAGAGCGAGAAGGTGAGGATCGCCAGCAGCAGCGTCCAGATTTTCAATGCCGACCGCTTCTCCATGACCACGGCCGAGTGCAGCAGCGCGGTGCCCGAGAGCCACGGCATGAACGAAGCGTTTTCGACCGGGTCCCAGAACCAGAACCCACCCCAGCCGAGCTCGTAATAGGCCCAGTATGAGCCCATCGCGATGCCGCCAGTGAGGAACAGCCAGGCGGCGAGGGTCCAGGGTCTCACCCAGCGCGCCCAGGCAGCATCAATGCGCCCGTCGATCAGGGCAGCGACCGCGAATGAGAAGCAGATTGAGAAGCCGACATAGCCGAGATAGAGCATCGGCGGATGCACCGCCAGGCCAATGTCTTGGAGGATCGGATTCAGGTCCCTGCCCTCGATTGGCGCCGGATCGATGCGCGCGAACGGGTTCGAGGTCGTCAGCACGAACAGCAAAAACGCCGCGCCGATCCAGCCCTGCACAGCGATGACATTGGCTTTCAGTGTCGCCGGCAGGTTTGCGCCGAAAGCTGCCACCAGCGCGCCGAAGAACGTCAGGATCAGAATCCACAAAAGCATGGAGCCTTCATGACTGCCCCATGCGCCGGTGACCTTGAACAGCAATGGCTTCAGCGAATGGGAGTTCTCCCAGACATTGGCCACAGAAAAATCCGACTGGACCATCGCCATAATCAGGATGGCGAAGGAGAAAACGGTCAGCAGGAAACCGGTGAGCGCCACCGGCCCCGCCACCGCCATCAAGCGCGGATCATTCCGCCGTGCGCCATAGAGCGGCACCAGCGACTGGACGAGTGACAGCGCAAAGGCAAGCACCAAGGCGAAATGACCGGCTTCGACCATCAGTTCGTCGCCTCCGGCTGCCAGACGCCCTTTTCCTTAAGGCTCTCGGCCACTTCCTTCGGCATGTAATTCTCGTCATGCTTGGCCAGCACAGAATCCGCCTTGAAGACGCCGTCCGGCTCGAATGTGCCCTCGGTGATTACCCCCTGCTCCTCGCGGAACAGGTCGGGCAGGATACCGGTATAGGTTACCGGCACGGATTTCTCTTTGTCGGTGACGGCGAACGACACCGTCGCGCCGTCGCCGCGTTTGATCGTGCCTTTTTCGACCAGCCCGCCCAAGCGAATGCGCTGGCCGGGCTCCACCTTGGCGGTTTGCAAGTCGGTCGGCATGTAGAAATAGGAGGCGCGCTGGCCAAGCGCGTAGAACGTCAGGGCGCTGGCCGCACCCAGAAAGGCAAGGCCGCCCGCGATCACCGACAATCGTTTCTGCTTGCGGGTCATTCGGTGACGCTCATTCCCTGATCGGCGGCGAACGCTGCAACCTTGCGACCGCCTTCGGTGTCGCCGCCCAGCGCATCGATGGCGCGTTTCACGGCGGATTTCGCCTCATCCTGTTTGCCAAGCACCAGATAGGAACGCACGAGCTTGATCCATCCTTCCGGGTCGTCGGGATTGTCGCGCAATTTCTGGTCGAGGCCCGCCACCATCTGCTCGATCATGGCGGCGCGATCCTGCGACGACATCGCGGCAGCCTGATCGACGGCTTCCTGAGACGGACCGCCCGTCTGTGCCACATCCTGTTGTGCAAGCTGCGCCAGCGCGTATTCGGCGGCACGCCGCCATTGCTGATCGAGCCCCTGGTCGCCGTGCATGGCCTCCCAGGCCGCCTGCGCCTCCGCCTTCTTGCCGTCCTGCACTAGACCCATGGCAAGGAAAAACCGAGCCTTTCCGGCCTTCGGATCGAGGGCCAGTGCCTTGTGGAACGTCGCCTCGGCTTCCGCCGAGACGATTCCGCCATTGGCCATGGTCAATGCTTCCGCCAGACCGGCTACCCGAGCCGCGCTTTCGCTCTCCAGCCGAATGGCATTGCGGTAAGCGGTGCTCGCATCGTCGAAACGGCCCAGCCGCAGATAAGTCGGCGCAAGTACATCCCAGCCGCGGCCATCATCAGGGTTTTTCGCCAGATGACTTTCCGCGCGGGCGATCAGCTCGTCGGGAGAGCTTTCACCTGGCGACTTCAGCAAGCGCGCCTCAAGCGGCTGTGAAGGCAGGTCGGGCGAGCCGATAAGGCCATAGAGGCCCCAACTCACCACAGGTACCGAGAGAACAGCGGCCAATGCCACAAAACGAAAAGCGCGGCTGGCCGGACTGATCGATGTGGTCGAAGTCGAGGACGCCTGCCGCACGATACGGCGACCAATTTCGGCGCGCGCCTGCTCCGCTTCGCCGGTAGCGATGGCGCCGCGCGCGACGTCGCTATCAATCTCGGCGAGTTGGTCCTTGTAGACACGCAGATCGTTGTCTGTGTCCAGCTTGACGGACGAGCCGCGCGCCAGCGGCCACAGCACGGCCAAGGAGGCTGCGATGGTCAGAAGCGCGGCTGAAAGCCAGAACAACATGGCAAACTCAATACCGGCTCAATCGGCCAAATCCAACGCCCCGTCGCTGCGACTATTTGGTGGGGCAAGGCCATTCACAAAATCGTCAGATGCTCACGTCAGCGGCGTCCAACTGCCGTTTGCATTGCGACAAGCCGTTCCGCGCGCACTTTCGCTAGCGCCGCCGGAGAGGATCGTGTGGGTGTATTGGCGGCAGTCCTGCGTACCGACCCGGTAAGGCTGGCCCGGCACGACTTGCCCAGAGGTGCCGGAATCTTCGCCCTTCCAACTCACGCTCTGGCCGCCGGGCGTATACTCCAAGGCCTTGTATTCGGCATCGAGCGCAGCGCGACGATCGCCGGAACCGAGATCCTTGCCGATTGATGTGCCGACTAGGCCACCCTGCATGCCACGGACGACCGGCGGCGGTTTGGTTGGCGTCGTTGCACCGCCGGTGGTCAGACACCCGGACAAGGCCAGCAGGCCGGACATCGCAATAATCGTCGCTGGTCTTGACTTCATGATCGTCCTGCGGCCGCTCAGGCACTTTTGCCCCGTTAGAACAAAGGTTTGGCCGAAGTTGGGCGTCTGCTCAATCGCAAACACCCTCTTATTCCACCCTTGTCAATTCCACGGAAGCGCGCAGTCCGCCGAGGCGGGATTTTTCCAGCCGCAAGGTCCCGCCATATTCCTTGACCAGATCGGCCACGATCGCCAGGCCGAGGCCCGTGCCGGGCTTCGTTTCATCGAGGCGTTTGCCACGCTGCAACGCCTCGCGCGCCCTGTCCTCCGGAATTCCGGGGCCGTCGTCCTCGACCGACACCTCGAAACGTTTTGTCTCTTCATCCGATGAAGACAAAGCCCGGGCTGAGATGGTGATCTGGTTGCGGCCCCATTTCATCGCATTGTCGAGCAGATTGCCGATGATTTCTTCCAGATCCTCGCGCTCGCCAGCGAACAGGAGGTTCGGCGCGGACGAAACCTTGATCCGCAAATCCGGCTTCAGCTTTTCGGCGACGCGGCCCACGCGCTCGACCAGCGGCGCCACCGGCGTGCGATAAACAACGCTGTCGCGTTGCGCGGCAACCCGTGCGCGCTGCAGATAATGCTCGACCTGCTGCTGCATGCCCGACGCCTGCTCCTCGATCAGCCGCCCTTTTGTCCCGCCGAGCGTCCGGCCCTCGTTGAAGAGGACCGCCAGCGGCGTCTTGAGCGAATGCGCGAGATTGCCGACCTGGGTCCGCGATCGTTCGACGATCCGCCGGTTGTTTTCGATCAAGGCGTTGGTTTCGTTCGCTAAGGGCTGGATCTCAGTGGGAAATTTGCCGTCGAGCCGCTTGGCTGTGCCCTCGCGCACTTCTGCCAGCGCCTGGCGCACAACACGGAGCGGCCGAAGACCGAGCAGAATGGCAATCGCGTTGATGGCGATCATGCCGACGCCGAACACCAGCAGATAGGAAAACAGCCGGCGGTTGAAGACGGAAATCTCTTCCTCCAGTTCGCTGCGATTGCCCATCACGCGAAAGCGCGCCACGCGGCCACGCTGATCGAGCTGGAATTCGCTCTCGACGACCTCTAGTGCTTCGCCGGATTCGCCTGTCGATTGATAGGTGCGGCGGAAATCATTGCTGAAGGGAACCTGATCGGCCGCCGGAGCGGACACTTCACCGATCATCGAGCCAGATCGAAGCCGGCCTTTCACGCCGCCCGACACAGGTTCGACGGACCAATACCAGCCAGATTCAGGGATGGAAAAGCGCAGGTCGCCAAGGTCGGGTGAACCTGTCAGCACGCCCGTCTCATTCACGCCGACGGAACTGATGAGATTGAAGAGATGCGCGTTCAGCAGGCTGGCAAAGCCGCGTTCGCTGGTCTGGCGATAAAGGGTCGAAATGACAGTGGAAATGACGATCAGGGCCAGCACGGCCCATATTGTCGAGAAACCGATGACGCGAAAGGCAAGCGAGCGCGGGCCGATGCCGGAGCCGAAAACCTTTGCGATTTCCGTCACGCCGCCGCCTGCAACGCGTCAGGTCTGGGGTTCGCGCATGCGATAGCCCATGCCGCGCACGGTCTCGATCATGTCGATGCCCATCTTTTTGCGCAGCCGGCCGACAAACACCTCGATAGTGTTTGAATCGCGGTCGAAATCCTGATCGTAGAGATGTTCCACCAGTTCGGTGCGCGACACCACCTCGCCCATGTGGTGCATCAGATAGGCTAACAGACGAAATTCATGCGAGGTCAGCTTCAGCGGCACACCGTCGACGTCCGCCTTGGATGCCTTGGTGTCGAGCCGTACCGGCCCGCAGGTCAATTCCGGCGATGCATGCCCGGCCGCACGGCGGATGAGCGCGCGCAGGCGCGCCAGCACCTCCTCGATGTGAAAAGGCTTTGCCACATAATCGTCAGCGCCGGCATCGATGCCGGCTACCTTGTCGCTCCAGCGGTCGCGCGCCGTCAGCATCAGCACCGGCATCTTGCGGCCGTCGCGCCGCCAGCGCTCGACCACGCTGATGCCGTCCATCTGCGGCAGGCCGATGTCGAGCACCACCGCATCGTAAGGTTCGGTGTCGCCGAGAAAATGGCCTTCCTCGCCGTCGAACGCCCGGTCGACCACGTATCCTGCGTCGACGAGGGCATCGCCGATCTGGCGGTTCAAGTTCTTGTCGTCCTCGACAACCAATACCCGCATCGAATCACCCCGGTCGCCTGAAACGGATTTCGGTCAACGCCGCGCGCCTTAGTTCGCAGGCACGACGAATTCGGCGCGGCGCGGCCGCTTGCCATCCTTGCCGGGAACGAGCACGACAATCACGCAAACTTGCTGCCCGCCTCGGTTGGAGGCGGAAGCCCGCGCCAGTTGCCCGCCATTCTGCGCGGCGACCTGCTGGCCGATCGCGTAACAATCGGCCTGGACGTTCTGAACCGGAGACTTAAACGCTGGCTCCGCCACAGTCGGTGCGCCAACCGCAGGCCCCAGTGCCACCGCCGAGGCGGCCAGCGCGATCACGGTCGACCTGATCTGAGTGAGAACCTTGTCCATGATTCACATCTAACGTGACACGCCTGAACGCCGAATGAACGTTCAAGGCAGTGTTTGCGACTAATCTAGCCGATCTTTCGACTGGCGCTCAACCGCCCATAGAGGGCGATAAGAGCCGCGACGCCAGTTGCCGCCTGCAACAACGCATCAGTCAAGCCGGTTCCGTCGATCGCGGCGGTGCTGATGCCGAGCGCGCCGGCGACTGACAATCCGATCGCGACCAGCGACGCCCAAATCGTGCGCGACAGATACCATGGTTTCGTATCGATCATGTTCAACTCCATTCGATGTCAAGAAAGGTTCATGCGCTTGATGCGAGCGATGCCTGGCCCGTCTGTCCCGATCTGCCTGACGGCCACGTCGACCTGCGGCGGCGCGGAGCCAAAATCGGCAGTGATTGCCGCGTTCGAGTAAATCCAGGTCTGTTCTGCCGCAGCCGCTGTTCGTTTGAGGGCGCCGCCCGTCGCTCTGATCTCGATCTCGTACGATTCCAATTCCTCGCCGAGCGGAATGTCAGCGCCCTCCCAGTCGTCGGCATCGATCCGACCGCGCCGAATCCAGGAGATTTCCAGATCGCCAGCCGGGGTGAACCGGCCACGCAGATGCACAGGCGAGAGCGGCAGTCTGGCGCGGATGCCGCCTGCCTCCGCCAGCGTGACGAAGTGCGTATCGACAAATGCGACGCCCGTTGGGCCTACCCGCCAGTTCAACGAAAGCCCAACCTCACTCGGCCGCAGCCCGATCGATGGGACGGCCTCGTCCAGCAAGACGAACAGCGCGCCGGCGGGAGCGCCGGCCAGCATTGCGTCGTCGGTGCCGAGTTGCGCCCGCAACAAGCCCGATAGGAGCCAAAGGTCAGGCGCGGTCTCTTCCGCCACTTCGAACTGGATAACCTCCCAACTTCCGGCGGTCGATCTAATCGCCGCGGCGTTCGCGCCGTTCAGGAAATGGGCGCGGCTCACGCTTGCCATCTCGCCGGCAAGCACAGCAACTTCGATGGTGCGGGAATGGTCCAAGCGACCTTCGACTCCGGCCGACAGCGCATTTGTCAGCCGCCCGATAGTCGCTTCCCTTGAGACAAGGCCGCGTTGGACATAACCGTTCGCCGCCGGCGATGAAAAGACGGTTTGCGGCCGCCACGGTTTTTGTAGGATCGCAATCCTCATCTGCTCATGGACGGCGGTCTGGCTCGGCGCCAACGGCAGGTCCAGCACGACAGGAAAAGGCCGCCCCGCAAATGTCGGACGATAGCGCTCGGCGGGAGCCGAACGGGCCGGCCAGATGGCGGAGGGACCACTCGACACCTTGCGGGCCGTCACCCGGGTCGCAAGACCGTCTTCCGTGTCCGTGACGAGCAGCTCCGCATCGATGTCCGGCAAGCTGACCACCGCGCCGGGGACAATGCCGGGCGCTACTGCGGGCACGGCGAAACAGACGCTCTCTCGCTCGAACCATTGGCGTTGCAACCAGTTGTCAAGCAGCGCCTGAGCCTGCCCTGCTTCCATGGTGCCGGGGAAGGTCGTGGTCGCCTTGCGCCTGCCCGTCGCCCCGAGACGATGCGCGGCGACCGATCCCGCCTGAAATTCGCGCATCGGATCGCGAAAACCCAGCGTGCAATCGACCGGCAGATCGTCGATCGAACCGCGCGTTGTGGCGATCACCGGCGCCTTGCCATCCCAAACGAGATCCGAAACCAGGGCCGGAGCTCCATTACGCGCACCCGCATCGGCCACGATCAATCCGTCCGGCTCGTCCCTCACGCTGAGCCCGAACAGGTCGACGATTGGTTCCAGCGCCGCCCGCGCGGTGGTCGGCTCGTCAACGGAATAGCCCGTCACGCTGTTGCTTGTCTGCACTGCGTCGGCGGCCGGGAGACCGTGATCGGCCAGAACCGCATTGATCACCTCGCCCACCGGGCTGGCCGCCGCCCTGCCGTTCAGCCAATGGCCAACCTGCCAGTTGTTCCCGTCGGACCATTCGTCGGTCCGCAAGGGAAAGGCTGGAAACGGACGCGCATCCCAGGACCATATCCAGATCCGCTCGGGATCGACCATTCGGCCGCCATACACCGGCGAAACCGGATTGCCGGCATCGGAAAACGTGTCGGAGGCAGGATCCCAATAGGTCAGATGGGCCTCCAGGAAGCGCATCGTCGCGAGGTCCGATCGGCCGCCGCTGGAGAAATAGGGAACGCCATTCTCGGCCGACTTCGGATCGGCAAAGACGTTTGGCTGGTTCGGACCTTTGTCGATCGCGGGGCAGCCGAGCTCAGTGAACCAGATCGGCTTGGAGCGCGGCTGCCAGGCCGTCGGAGAGACGGACTCGACGCCGCCGTTTCGGTCGAAATGAGGATTGGACCACCAAGAAAGGATATCCTTGTAGCGAAACATCCATGGCTTGCCATAGGCCCCGTCGGTGATCGGCATCCGGTTGCGGGCGTCGCGGTCGGCCATCGAGGCATAGTGCCAGTCGTACCCCTCGCCTGTGGCAATCGCAGAGCGAAGGCCAGAAAGCTCGTACGGGGTCTGGAAACCGTCAGGATTGCCGCCCCGATAGTCGGCGTCGCGCCAGTCTGACAGCGGCATATAGTTGTCGATCCCGACCGCATCTATCGCAGGATGGGCCCACAGCGCGTCAAGGTGAAAGCAGACGTCGCCGCTTCCATCCGGCGGCTGATGCCCGAAATATTCGCTCCAGTCCGCGGCATAGGTAATTTTGCTCTCCGGCCGCAGAATGCTCCGCACCTGTGCCGCCAATTCGCAGAGCGCCTCAACAAACGGAAATGCGCCGGTCTCATCGCGCAAGCCGGTGAGGCCGCGCAATTCAGCGCCCAGAAGAAATGCGTCGACCCCGCCAGCCATCTCGGCCAGTGTCGCGAAGTGCAGTATGAAGCGCCGATAGCCCCAATCATCCGGCGAACCGCTAAACTCGACGCTGTTGTCCCCGGGGACGAAATCGGCAGGCAGCGCCTGGCCGCAGAAGGCGTCGATCTGCGCCCTCGCAGCGGCAGTCTTGTCGGCAGTGCCAGGCTGGCCGGGCGCGGGTTGCGCGGTGACGCGTCCGCGCCAGGGATAGGCCGCCTGGCCGGTTCCACCATAGGGGTCGGGTAGCGCGTTACCGCTCGGCACATCCATCATGATGAGCGGGTAAAGCGTCACCTTCAGCCCCCGGGCGCGCAGTTCGGCTATTGCCTCGACGACTGTCTTGTCGCTCGGCGATCCGCCATAGGCGGCCGAGCCGCCGTGCAGCGACACTTCCGGCGCGTCGCTCCGCGGAACCCCGGACGCTACCCAGGGCTCGGAAAAGCGCGTCTCCTCATTGTCCACCACGCAGGGGCGCACCGTGCAATGACCGCAGCGCAGATCGTTGCCGAACCAGGTGACGACCAGAGCGACATGTTGCAGATTGGGGAAGAGAGACTGCAATTCATCGACGGAGGCCAGGAAGTCGGTCGGCGCGGTCAGAACGTTCCGGTTCACCGCCACCGTTTCACCTTCGGAAACGGTCTTCGTGACGAGCGTAGTACCAAGGCCATATTCAGTCGACCCGGGGATCAGGCAGACCGCCCGGACGCGTTCGCAAACGTGATTCACCGGGCGCAGCACCTCGAACTGCAGCTGCGGAATGCGGTTGCCGTAATTCGCAAGAGCCAGGCGCTCGAACACCACATACGCGGTGCCGCGATAGGCCGGCGCATTCCCGCTGCCCTGCTTGGCTTCGATCAGCGGGTCGGGCTGCTGCGTTTCGCTGCCGGTGTAGACCCGCATCTGGATCTCATCCTGATCCACCTCGCGACCGTCCGCCCAGATGCGCCTGACGCCGGCGATTTCGCCTTCGCACACCGCGAAGGCCACATTGGCGAAATAGTTGTATTCGGTAACCTTCGTGCCGCCGCCCTTGCCGCCCCGCCGCGTCGTGCGCTTCTCCTCCTCAAACCGCGTCGCCCAGATCATCGCCCCGCCCTGACGCACGACGCCGTAGACGCGCGGCAGCGGGATGCCTTCCTCGGCGCCAAACGGGCGCTGGCCGCTCAAGCGCTGGCCTTCGATTGCCTGGGTGCCCTTGATCAAGGTCTGGTCGACCCAATAGCCAGCGACCGCCCCGACCGCGCCGCCGATCACGCCGCCGAGCGAGCCTAGGGCGCCGCCGAGAAAAGCTCCCGCCGCCTGCAGCAAGATTGTTGCCATGTCTCAATTTCCAGAATGATTCAAAAAGGGAAGGCAAAGACGCCGGCGATGCGTCGCCGCCATTGTGGAACCAGCGCTGACAGAAGCACCGCATGGCCTTCATAAGCGTGCGCGAAACGACCGGCCGAAACGAGAATACCCGCGTGTTTTGCTGGCATATCTACCCGCCACCGAAACAACAGGAGGTCGCCGGGCGTCATGTCCTTCATGGCCTTCTCGACAAAATGCCGGCGTGCTGCCGATAATAGCGCATCGCTGCCGCCCGTTTCGGCCCAATCGGGTGCATAGGGTCCCGGCAGTTCCGGTTCCGCGCCATAGACGGACCGCCACACGCCGCGCACCAGACCCAGACAATCGCAGCCGACGCCGCATCTCGTTCCCTGATGGCGATAGGGCGTGCCGACCCAGCGCAGGGTTTCAGCGACGATTGCCTCGGCGGTTGTCCTCGCATGTTGCGTCATGGCACGATCGGCCCGCCGTCGAACACGCCTTCGTCGCTGACATAGCTGTAGGCGCTATCATTTCCCGGCAAATGCGGGAAGCCGCGGAAATTCTCTCGGTTGCCGAATTTGGCCTTGCAGGTCGAAAAGAACTTGTCGCAGCCGGCGGCAATGGAAAAGGTGTCGCCGACCTGCGGAGCGGGCCGGGCTTCCATTTGAAACACCAGCCGGTGGCTCGTATCGCCGCGTCTGTGCGCGCGGACCAATTCGACGATCCCCGCCAGCGCACCGCTCGTCCAGGTCAATCGACCCAGGCTGAACCAATTGTCGGCGTAGGCGCTGAGCCCTGTCACCGCCACTGCGTCGGGCGGCGCGAGCCCGGATACTGCTCCACTTCCCGTGAAGGTCGGTACAGCCAGGGCCATTTTGCAGCGTCCGTCTCCCAGCTCCGCATCACAATTGCGAATGATGTGGCGGCCGTTCGGCTTGTCGAGCGCGCGCATCGCGCTTTGCAGTTCGGCCAGAAAGTGCCCGTCCGCATAGGTTAGCTTTGCGATCGTGCTTTTCCGCAGCCGTGCAAAATCGCTCGGGCTTTTCCAGTTCACCAGAAAGGTCTCAATGACCGCGCCGTCATATTTGCCGCTGGAGATGTCCTCGCCATCGATTTCCAGCGAAGACAAAGCGCCCTCGACGTCGACTGTATCGAGACCCAGACCCAGCGTTCGCCGTGCCTCGCTTGCGACAAGGCCGGTGTCAGGTTTGTACAACAGCCCATCGACGGTTAGCGGTCGGTCATGATCGGTGAAGCCGAAGACTATGCCGTCCGTGCGGGTCAGCTTCCAGCAATGGCAGACCGTTGTGACGTCCTGTTGGAGATGAGTGACAAGCGCTGGCGGATACAACGTCACAGGCTCACCTCGATCAGTGGAATGGATGGAATCTGCCCTGCCGTGAAGGCCGCCAAGCTGATCGATAGTTGCTCCATGTCGAAGCGCACCGGCACGTCGAATTCGTAGCCAGCGGTGACCGCCGCGCCAGATGGTGGAGCAAAACCAAGATCGAAGACAATCTCACTCGTCACGAAATCAAACTCATAGTCCGTGACTGGGACACTTGTCCCGTTCACCGCCACCTTGATCGTGGCCGCAACCGGCATCTGGATCGGTCGATCATAACTCTGCGCGCCTGAGCCGTAGCGTTTGGCCAAAGGAAAGCGGCGATTGATACCGTCGCCGGTTCCAATGGGTTGATCGGTCGCGGAGTGCACGGCCGACGCCAGGCAGGATTTGTAGTCGAACGGGTCGCGAAAGCGGAATGCGTGCAGCGACCCGCGCCGCCCCTCGAAGAACGCCGTCACCTGGTGCACATCGTCTAGGGACTTGACGCCCGTGCCGGCATCGTAGCGCCGTCGCGAATGCGCAAAGCGCGCATTCCGCTTTTCGCGGCCCGAGATCAGGCCGACAATCTCGTTGCGCCATTCCGGCCCGCCCGTCGCACCGAACGAAACGCCGAGCGGAAAGCGGACATCGTGAAAACCAGTCAGGTCAGCCATAATGTCCTCAGAGCGCTTTCGTGCCGCGCGCGACAGCCCGGGCCAGCATGCCCGTCACTTGCGCCTCGGATTTGCGGAACGACGCCGAATCCGGCGTGCTGACATTGAAAACGACGCTGACCGGCGATCCGCCTTGGCCTGCGGCAACGCCGAGCCGCCCATCCGACGTCCGTTCCAACGGCATGATCGCCTCCGCGCCCGCCTCCCCCATCAGCCCCATCCTGGAGCCCATCGGAAAGAAAGTTGGCGCCGACACCACGCCACCTGAGGCAAATGGAATGATCGGAGATGTCGCCGACGGCACTCCGCCGCGCGCAAATGGCATCAACCCTCCAAGCAACGATGAGAAGAACGACCCCATGAGATTCTCGAGCGGCCGCATGGCGCGATCGAAAGCCATGCCGGCCATGTTGAGGCCGATACGACGCAGAATGTCGTCCAGCTCCTTGCCGCCGGCGATCGCACTTTTCAGGCCGCTCGTCAGTTGCGAGCCGAAACCGCGCGACAGGCCTTCGAGCTGCCGCATGGTCGCCTCGAAGGGCGCGGCATCAGCTTCGATCGATACGACGACGCTTTCAGGCAAGTCATTGCTCCTCGGTTGAGTTGTCCGGGAATTGGCCTATCAGCGCGGCAAGGCCACGCCGATCGAGGCGGGACGACGATCCCGCCATGTACGGGCTTGCGGCGCGCTCGAATTCGCGCGGCGTCATCGCCCAGAACGTTTTTGATGACAGCCGCAGCAGGCCGAAGCCGATCGCCATGACATCACTCCATGGAAACGGCTGGCGTCGGGCCGCTACGGCATCGGAGGGTTTTGCAACGGCGAACCTCCAGCCGGCTGTCCGAACGTTACCTCAAGCAATTCCTTGACGATCTGTGCGAAACCAGCCGCGCCGCCTGGTGTGCTCATCACCTGTACCTGTTCGTCGCGGATATCGCAGCCCGCCCCACGCAGGCCTGCGCCGATGATTCGCGTCAGGTCCCGCGCGGAAAACCGCCCAGTGGAAAAACGCTCCACCAGCGCTCCCAGATCGTCAACCGCGAAGGCGGACTCCAGCTCCGCCAGCGCGCCCAGCGTGAGGCAGAGCACCCGCGGTTCGCCATCGAGCGTCGCCTCAATCTCACCGCGGCGTCTGTTCGCGCTCATGGCAGCGCCGTGAAGGTCAGCACGCCGGCCGATTCCAGCGCGATTTCGAACGACACCTCGCCGTCATGGCTGCCCGCATATTCCAGCGCGGTAATCTGGAACGGCCCCTGGACCGTTCCGAAGTCCGGTACGATCATCTGGAAGTCATTGATCGCACCGGCGAAGTAGCGACTTCGGATCGTCGCGTCCGAACTGGCATCCTTGAAGATGCCGGACGCGGCAATCGACGCGCGCTGCACGCCGCTGCCGGCCAGCAATTCGCGCCAACGCCCGCTCGATTCCGAGTCCGTGATGTCGACGGTCTGGCTGTTGAAGGCGATGCGCTTGGTTCGCAAGCCGGCGACCGTCACAAAACTGCCGCCGCCGGTCGAATCAAGCTTCAGAAGAAGGTCCTTGCCCTTCTGTGCAACCATGATGATGTCCTTTGATGAGAGCGCGTGCCGTCAGGCCGCTTGTTCAGTCACGGCCCTGAACCGCAACGTCCCGTGGTAAACTGAAAGATCGTCGTCGTAGCGCACCTCGGCCGCCTCGTGCCTGAGGTTCACGAGCTGCTGGCCGCTCGCCAGCGCGATATCCGCGTCATGCAACAGTCCGCGCACTGTCTCCATCACGCCGAGCGCCTCGGCCTTGCCTTTGCCTTTCGACCAGATGTGCAGCGTGAAAAGGTGCTCGGCCCCCTCTTCCGTTGCCGTGCTCCAGTCAAACACGCTGGTGCGGCCAAAGGTGATGTAGGGAAAAGCGACATTGGCCGGCGCGTGGTCGAGAATTTTCGGCCCGCCCAACATCGCGACCAACGGCGCATGCGCGCCAAGCAAACCGAGCACCGCCTTCTGCAACTCAGCGGCCGCTTTCATCGGACACCCTTTCGGTTGCTCGCGCGGATCTTGGCTTGCCGGGTTGCGAACTCAGCTCTTCACGTCGCAGCGCCTCACGCCCGCTATGCTCCAACGCATCCGCAAGGTCGTGGGCGAAACCCTTCAGGCTCCTGATCAGCCCATCCATCGTCAATCGCATGCTGATATTCACAACCCGATCTCCCTGACCCTACACGCGAGGTAACGACCCGTCTCATCCGGGTCGTGCACCGTCAGAACGTCGAAGCTGCGCCCAAGCCGCGAAAGGCGCATGCCGCTCTTCAAGTCGTGGCGCCAGCGCACGGTGATGCGATGCGTCACCGTTTCCAGCGTCTGGCCCGCGCCGAACACCTCGCGCGCTGCAATCGGCTCGATCTGGCCGAACAGCGTTGCCATCTCGACCCAGGTTTCGCTGAAGCCGCCCAAGCCGTCGGCCGTCTGCACGCTTTGTTGGAGCGCCAGTTCCGAACGTAGTCGACCTGGATCGATGAAGACGGTCGCCATTAGAGCCGCCTCGCCTTGTAGCCGGCAATCATGCGGTCATAGCCGGCGGGGTACGACACGGGCTGATCCTCCGCCGAGACCTGCGCGCGGAACTCGTACCAGTGCGCCACGAGCAACAGGATTGCCCGGCGCAGCAAGTCCGGCACATCCGGCCCCGCCTCGCCGAAGCCGGCGGTGAAATCGATCTCGATGCCGTTCATCACCCGCAGCGGCTCCGGCCGCGTCTCGAAATACAGCCGAGCCGGGCGCGAATTCGCGTCGAGAAGATAATCTGCAGGGTTCACAACCCAGGCCTCGCCCTCGCTGCCATAGGCGGTCACGGACGTGATCTCCTTGACCGGAAACGGCATAAGCATGGCGATCCCGTTGACCGGCCAGGCATCCAGCACCAGCCGCCAGCCCTGGTCGATCAGCGCCGTTCCGGTTGCGCGCTCGACATCCTCGCGCGCCGCCTTGACGAGGCCGGTCACAAGATCGTCCTCGCTGTCGCTTTGCAACCGCAGATAAGCTTTCGCTTCCGCCAGTGTCACCGGCTCAGCCTCCGGCGGCAGCGTCCTGAAACGCGTCATCGAAACCTCGAAATTTTGATTGGGAGCCCGTGTTGAAATTCATCAGGGCGCGGAGAAAATGGCAGCTTTCGAGAACCGTAGCGGAGCGTACGTTCGGGTACGTGAGCAACGGAAGCGCAGAAAGCGCCATTTGCAGCCCGCCCTCATGAATTTCGGCGCGGGCTCCAAGAGCGGCCTGTTCCGGGGGTGGGAGGAGCACCTCGAAACAGGCCGCCGCGGCGTTTCACGAACGAGCCGGACGCCCGCCCAAGCACATTATGAAACGCCGTATTTCAGCAGCTTGATCGCATCGAAATCCTGCACCCCGCCGCCGACGCGCTTGGTGGTGTAGAACAGCACATAAGGCTTGGCGGAATACGGGTCGCGCAGCACCCGCACGCCGGTGCGGTCGACCACCAGATAGCCGCGCGAGAAATCGCCGAAGGCGATCGACAGCGAGTTCGCCGCCGGGTCCGGCATGTCCTCGCTCTCGACGACCGGAAAGCCCATCAGCGCAGCTCTGCCGCCAGCGACTGCCGGCGGCTGCCAGAGATAGTTGCCGTCCGCGTCCTTCAGCTTGCGTACCGAGGCCTGCACCTTGCGGTTCATCACCCAGGTCGCGTTCTGGCGATAGCCGGCTTTCAGCGCATAGACGAGGTCGATCAGCTTGTCGGACGGGTTCGATGCCGGCAGGCCGGCCGAAACACCCGTCGCGACATAGCCGATATTGCCCCAGGTCCAGGTCGCCTCGTCGACCGTTGTGTAGGCCAAAAAGCCCTTCGGCTTGTTGGTGCCGTCGCCGCTGACGAAAGCCGCGCCTTCCTGCGTGGCGAAGGCGGCCTCCACTTCGGCGCCGATCCACTCATCCAGGTTCACCACCGAATCATCCAGCAGCGTCTGGGTCGCCGCTGGCATGGCGTAGAGTTCCATCGTCGGAAACGACAGTTCGGCAAGCGTCGGCGAGTTGGTCTGCGGCCGCGCGGCCGTCTCCGCCACCCATCCTGTTGCCGCACCGGCCGTCATGAACGGCTTCTTCAGCACCGCAGACGACACCTGCCGTACCGCCGCGATCGAGCGGATCGGCGAGAGAGCAATCAGGCGCTTGCCGATCTCGGCCTCTGTTTCCGCCGGCACCAGATAGCCGCCGTCTTGGCCGGAGCCATAGGACATCGCCTTGGTGTCAAGCGAACGCAGCAGGCGATCGTCGCCGGAGCGCACATAGGCCTCGAAGGCCGATTTGTGCTCGCTGACGACGACCCGCCCGCCAGGGTGACCCAAGGCCGGCCGCAGCGCCTTCAACGACAGCGCATCGAGCGACCGCTTCTGCTCGTCGAGCGACCGAGAAATGCGGTCGACCTTTTCGGTCGTCACGACGTCGGCGCCAAGCCGTGTCTCGATCTCGGCCAGCCGCTGGTCGTTGGCATCCTTGAACGCCTCGAAGGCGCCCATGAACTCGCCGAACGCATCCGACAGATCGGCACTTTTGTATTCTGGCGCGCCGTCAGGCGCACCGGTTGAAATTCCAGTCATTCTTTTGTCCTTGTTTTGGATGGATGAAGCGCGAGGCGGCGCGCAGACGCCGCGCCAGCGCGTTGTCGTTGTCCGGCGCGGCGTCCCGCTCGCGCAGCAGTGCGGCATAGCCCTTGGTCATCACGGCCTGGGCATCGCCGCGCGTCAGCCCAGCATCCCGCGTGAGCCAGCGTTCGAATTGTCTCACCGTTGGCAGCTCGCCGCCGACGCCGTACCCCTTCACAGCATGAACCCGCGCCTCGGGCTGCATGGGAAAGGTCACGATCGAGATTTCCCAGAGGTCCGCCTCCAGCACGCGGCGTACGCCGCTGTCGGTATCCTTCTTCGCCCGCACCGTGCGGAAGCCGATCGACAACCCGTCGAGCGCGCCGCCGCGCATCAGCGACAGCACTTCCCGCGCGCGCCCCACATCGGTCGCCAGCCGGCCGCGCACGAAGAGCCCGCGTGCGTCCTCCTTGATCTCGGTCCACACGCCGATCGGCTCGTTCGGATCGTGCTGGAACAGCATGCGGATGTTTTTCGCGCCGCGATCCCGCAGCGAGCGTGCGAAGGCCCCGCGCTCGATCACGTCCTTGCCGAGATCGACACGCCCGAACAGGCTGGCGTAACCTGAGAACGAGCCGTCGGGCTCGACCTTGGCCTGCCCAAGCCGGGCAAATTTGTGCTCATTCGGCCTGGCGCTCGCCATCCGTCGGTCCTTTCGCAAAGCTGTATTGATGTTTCGCAGTCAGGCGCGTTCAGCGCTTTGAAGTGGCAATCGACGGCGCAACGAACACCGTGCTGAACGAGCGCGCAGCGTTTATGCGTCGCGGCCGCTATTGGTCGCTACGGTCGCCGGCTTTCTGCTCGGTTCGTTCAAACACGCGCTTGACGAAACCCAGCGCCCACCAAGCGCAGAAGCTTGCCGCCGCCGATCCCATCAACAGCGTCTCTGGCGTCCCGATCAGCTCACGGATACCCAATTCACTGGCGATCTTGAGCCCAGCGGTATGCCCAAAGACCAGCCCGCTGATAAGGCCGACCGCGAAACGCATCGCCGCCTCGCGCCGTCCGCGCGGCAACACATAGGCAAGCGAGATCGCGGAACCCGCAACCGCGCCCGCCCCTTTCGCAGCCCATTCCCAGGCCGCGTTAGTGATGTCTGTCATGGTGACCAAATGAAGGTTCAAAAACAAAAGACCCGCTCAACAAGCGGGCCTTCGAAATGAGTACACGTTTGACCTGCTAAGCAGCTTGGTCCAGCTCAATTTCGTCATCGAAATAAAGCCCATTATTATCAACAACGAGCGCTTTCTCGTTACTGGCGTCACAAGACGACCAATCCTTCGAGGAAATCTGATCGACAAGCGTACTGCATGGATCAATGTTTGCAGCCTTCACTCGATCCATGGCTGCGTGGAATCCAGCTTGCAGCGCATCGGTCAGTTCAACCGAAGGTGCCTTTCCATTCACATTAGCCATGTTTCAACTCGTTCGACAGATATACGCCCCCTTTTGGAGCGTTCTCTAACGGCGCGTACCCATATTCGCGATAATTCGTATAGGTGTTGTCGCTCGGAATGCCGAGCAGCATCGGCTCATCCCAGTGTCAGCCCCATCCGATAACCACCTTTTGAGGCCAGCGATCGTGATCCATCCAAACACGAATTCGGGTCTGCAGATTGTCCACGGCTGCCTGCAAGAGCGGTTCAATCTCGACATTCGACACCATAATTTCCTTGCTTGGCGTCGTGACAACTCCGTCAAAAACTAGATCAAATTCAGGATCGGGATGGACATCCTCCGCTCGTTTCAGCGATATTTCCGTTTCGCCGTCGACCTCGGGATAGCAGACCACACAAACGCAAGAATCGGAGGCAAATATCAGTTCTTCCGCCTTCCAATTGTCGCTCGGTGGAACCAAACCTCCCTCAATATCACTGACAAACACAATCGAATTGGGCGGGGTGTATCTGATCGTTTCCTTCATTTTCGATTTTTCCCTCGTAGGCCTGATACATACCCACCCTGCCTCAGGCTGCATGTCAAACAATGTGGCAATATGATCTGGGTCCTGCCGTTCAAAATCAATGCGCTCGAATCCTGATGATCAAGGATGAAGCTCCCATTCGGCGTCCCTGGATCGGTAGTCCCGCACGTATGACAACCGTACTTCCTACCGATGCGATCGTTCTCCGACCTTTCTGCTGCAGTCCAGTTCCTGCCAGGTCCTCGTGCAGGTTGCCATTCGAGCGCAAACGGTCCAGGCCCGATTCCCAGCCGTTGTAACTGGAGCAACCGCGCCTCAGCTTCCCGGGTTATAGCTCGATTGGCGGCAATCTCGCCCCGGACTGTTTCAAAAGCCTGAGGCGTCGGTTTCCATTGTGGGTCCAACTCGCGAACGCGCCGCAGTGCCGTCTGCATTTGTGAATGGCTGATAGCGAGGCTGGTATCTTCTGTGACGTTTCTTGCATTGCGACCTGCCCTTCGGCCGCCCCCGCCGCGAGAGTTGCTCCCAACTCGAATGAGCCGGCCACCACCACCATCCGTCCACTGCCCGCCATCTGAGTTACCCGCCGGGACCCGAGGTTGCTCCGGCCGATATCCGGCCTTACTTGAAAGGCGGTCGCGTGGCCCATACCCCACCGCTTCCCGCTTCTCCTGATCGCTCAAGAAGTCCGCCGCGCCGACGCGCGCCCAGAGCGCGTCGCGGTCGGCGGCCAGCCCCTCCGCCTGGTCCGTGTCGTACCAGAGCCGCAGTTCCTCCCCGAACACCGGCGCCAGCCAGTTGGACAGGTCCTTGGCCGTGCGGCCTACCAGCGGCAGCACGGTCAGCCGATAGAAGGCGCGGTTGGCTTCGCGATAGTTGGCGTAGGTGTTGTCGCCGGGAATGCCGAGCAGCATCGGCGGCACGCCGAAGGCCAGCGCGATGTCGCGGCTGGCCGAATTTTTCGCCTCGATGAAGTCCATGTCCTTGGGCGTCAGGCTCATGGTCTTCCAGTCCAGCCCGCCTTCGAGCAGCAGCGGCCGACCGACACGCTCAGCGCCGGAATAGCCTTCCTGCAGCTCCGCCTTCAGCCGGTCGAACTGGTCTTCGCTCAGATTGCCGCCATCCTTCGGCGCATAGACCAGCGCGCCGGAAGGCCGAGCCGAATTGTCGAGCAGCGCCTTGTTCCAGCGCCCGGCGGCATTGTGCGTATCCAGCGCCATCAAAGCGGCTTCGAGCGGCGCCAGCCCGTAATGATCGTCCAACGGATGAAACAGCACAAACTGCGCCGCGCCGCCACCCTGTTCCGCCCCCAGCGCGATGCGCCGGCGCGAGCCGCCCTCGCGATAATCCAGCGCCGTCGGCCAACCACCACCGTCGGTGACGACCGAGACACGGTCGGGCCGCAGCAGATGCAGCTCGCGCGCACCCTCGCCGATCAATTCCACATAGGCGTTGCCGGACAAGAGCAGATGCCCGTACAGGGCTTCCAGAAAGGTGCCGCCGGCCTGCCGCTGGTTCGGCCGCGCCAAAAGCGCCAGCAGCGGATGTTCGTCCAGCTCTGTAACGCCTTCATAGAGCAGCCATGGCACGCTCGCCGCCGCCTCGGCGATCAGCCGCACCGAACGGTGCACGATCGGGTTGCGCATGAAACCCTCACGTGCCAGCGCGGCATAGTCGCGCCGCGTCCATTGCGCCTCGCCTTGCGAATGAAAAGCGATCAATCCGCCCAGCGGTCCAGCCTTCCGCTCGACCGCCAGGCGCACGCCATCATTTGCCCGGTCGCGCGACCAAGGCCATCTCAAAGCCATCATCTTTTCCATGGTTGGCGAGCGCAGTCGGCACCCGCGATTGTCACCCGACCCGCCGCACCCTCGGCGCCGCGCTCCAGTCCGGCATCAGTTCGGTCACGGCCCACACCAGCGCGTCAAGCCGGTCCGGCGAGCGGTTGTCCGACAGGCCGTTCGGGCCGAAATCGCACATCTCGTCCTCCAGTTCGGGGAAGCGCCCGGCATGCAGCACCCTGCCCTGCTGGTACCAGGCGGCCACCGGCTCGGCGCGCAACCATTTTCCGCGATGCGCGCGCACCGGCTTCACCGGCACGGTCGCGTCGACCCCGCGCATCACCGTTGTCACCATCTCGCCGCCCTGGTTCACCTCGGCGACGAGGCAATCCGCCTGCAGCCGATGGAATAGCCCGATCGCCCGGTTTGCCCAATCGAGCGGCTTGGCGGCAGCCAAGCTGTCATCCGCCAGCACCACCACATGTCCGTTGTCATCCAAGCCCGCCGCGACGATGCCGCAGGCGTCTGACGATTTGTGCGAACTCGCCGGCGGATCGACTGCCACGACGATGCGCCGCAACACCGGCGTCTCGGCGACATAACATCGCTCGATCAGCGCACGCGACCACAGCGCCTCGTCGCGATCCTCGATCAGTTCGCCGTCGAGTTCCTGCCGCCCCAGCGGCGTACCGCCATAGCGCTGGTGCACATGGCTCAAGAAGCTCGCCGCCAGATGCGCCGCGTTCTCGTTTGTGCCCATACGGTGCACGATCGTCTGACGATCGCCCATCAGCCGCCGCATCAGCGGCGTCGGCTTCGGCGTCGTCGTCACGATCTGCCTCGGCGTTTCACCCAGCCGCAGACCGAATTGCAGCATGTCGAAGGTCGCCTCCGCGTTTTTCCACTTCGCCGCCTCGTCGCACCAGGCTGCCGAAAATTGCGGACCGCGCAGGCTTTCGGGGTCCTCCGAGGAAAACATATAGGCGACCGCGCCGCTGCCCCACAAAAGCCGACGGCGGCCCGCTTCGAAACGCGGGCGGTCGCCACGCGCTATCGTGCGGATGCCCGACGGCCCTTCGATCATCACCTCGCGCACATCGCCCAGCTTCTCGCCGACGAGCGCGATATGGAAATGCTTTTGCCTCCGCGAGAAGGGGGCGAACCCGCGCACCAGCGCATTCACCCATTCCGCGCCGGTACGCGTCTTGCCCGCGCCGCGGCCGCCGATCACCAGAAAAGTGCGTGGCCGCTCGCCAAACAAGAGCTGCCGATAGCGCCCATGGAACATCCATTCGTCATTGATCAGAAATCCCTGATCAGCCGTCAGATTTCTGCGCGACCAGTCTTTCTGCGTGTTCCTGAGCCAATTCGACAATTCGGTCGTCGATCCGTTCAAGCACTGCGGCGATTTCGTCATCGCTTCTCGTTTGTTCTTGTACTGCTCGTTCTTGTGCGAGCGTCTCCAGCCGGTCGGCCAGGCGCAACCAGGCATTCGCCGTGTCAAGCTGCGCCTTGGTCAAGGTTCCGCCTTGCGCTTTGGCGCGCGCCAGCAGCGCGTCGCACTGGTCATGCATCAGCCGCACCAACCGCGCGGACCGCATTCCCGTCGTATCGTCCTCGCCCGGAGACTCCATCGGCCCGGTCGGCTGAGCCGCCTCGCCGGGCGTCGTTTCGATCACTGCCTCGCCCACCCGCGCCGGCGCAATCACTCCGGCGGCAACAAGTCCGTTCATGGCCGCCTCGAACAGTTCGGGCCGAATTTTGCGATTGCGGCTCTCAAGCCAACGCTGAACAGCCTCGAACACCTCCCGCTCATTCGGGGCGTGAACGCCGACGAACCCCTCCAGGCTATGAAACAGGCTCTCGACACGGTGCCCGTTCTGCCAACGACGTTCAGCCTTGTTCAGGTTCAGTCGCGGCCAGCCAAGGCGCGTGGAGGCCTCGCGCACGGTGCCCGGATGAAGGCCAGCCGTGACGGCGATGCGGATCAGGGTGGGCGGCGCGCCGATATGCTCATCGCGCATCGCGTCCCACCGCTCCGCGCTGATGAGCGACTGCATGGCGAGCTCCAAAGGAGAGAATGGTTTTTTGGGGGAGAACCGCCGCCGGTCACACTTTTGCGACGATAGC
>JBFWUS010000002.1:0-166536 GCA_050247155.1 Rhizobiaceae bacterium | reverse complement strand
CGGTAGCCGGGGGGTTCTGAAACGGTCTGGGCAATGGCAATATCAAGCTGCGTGCCAAACACAGTGCAGGAGGTCCTCAGGATAGCAAAGCTGGACAGCGCCCCCCTCTGTCCTGCCGGACATCTCCCCCACAAGGGGGGAGATCGGCCAACGGCAACGCTTTCGCCAATCGCCGATGTTGCAGAATGAGTGCTGGGTTCGAAGCTGCCGATCTCCCCCCTTGTGGGGGAGATGTCCGGCAGGACAGAGGGGGGCGCTGTCCCGCCAGCCTCTCCATAAGTCCGACAAAAGAAACCCAGCACCTTCCAACCTACTGCGTGATCGGCTTGTTCTGTTCATCGATAATCGGAATGCCGAAATCGAGCAGGATCTTGTTGATATCCTTCTGGTTTTCCCGGATCACCGTGTTGAGCTGGCGCTTCCATTCCTGGTCGGATGGCCGCACGCCCATGGTGATGCGGTAGATCATGCGCGACCCGCCCTGCTCGTTGACCAGCGGCACGACGCTCACGTCCGCCCTCATCTGTTTGGCGTAATAGCCGCCCATCGGCCCCCAGACGAAGGCTGCATCGATCTCGCCGCTCTCGATGTCCTTGATCATCATCTCGGCCGGCGAGTCGGTCACGCGCGTGTCGAGCATCAGCCCATACACCTTCGCCTTCTTCATCAGCCCGGCGCGCGCCATATTGGAAGCCGGCGGCGTCGACATCACGATGCCGATCCGCTTGTCCTTCAGCTTCGGGTCCTCGATGGTCGAAACGCCTTCGAGCGGACCGCCCTTCTTGTACATCACCACATAGGTCGAGCGGTAATATGCGTTGGTGTTCTGCACCTGCTCATCGCCCTGCGCATAACCCATGATCACATCGCAGCGGTTGGCGCGCAGCGTGTTGCGCACGAAACCCATCACCATCGGAAACCAGGTGTAGGTAACTGATTTGCGGCCGGTCTTTTCCGCCACGAGGTCGGCCAGCTTGTTCTCGAAACCGGTGCCGGCCCTGTCCGTGAAGGGCAGGTTAGACTCGTCCGCGCAGACCCGCAGCACGTCCGGATCGACAAGCTCTCCTGCAGCGCCGATGCCTGCCCCCTGCCCGAAGGCTGGCGCGGCGGCGAGGGAGGATGCGACCGCCACGGCGAGGATCAGAGAGCAAGCGCCTGTCTTCATGATCTTAGCCGCCCATGCAGGACTTTTCGGCTTCCGCGAACGATTTCGGCTTGTCGGCTTTCTTCGGCGGCCGGCCGCGCGGCGCGTTGCCGACAGCGCGGGCGCGCAGATAGATGTAGAGATCGTCCATGTAGCAGTAGACGTTCTTGTTTTCGCCGAAACCCGGCATGACGTTTTCCTTGCCGCCGCCGACATTGGTGCGGCCCTCTGCCACCACCGACAGGAACGTGCCGTAGTCCATGGTCTTCAGCGAATCGGCGAGCGCCGGCGCATAGGATGAACCGACACCGTCAGGGCCGTGGCACACATGGCAATCTGAGTGGTAACGGCGATAGCCGCTGAAGGTGTACCAGTCCACCGTACCGTCAGGCTGGATGTTGAAGGTCGGCGTGCCGTCGGCATCGAACCACTTGCCGTCTTCCTCTTTCACCGCTTTCGCCTTTTCGGCGCTGTCCTGAGCGAGGGCCGAGCCGACGCATGTGAGCGAGAAGGCGGCCAAGGCAATGCCAGCCATTGCGGCGCGAAAAGTCATGCGTACCTCACATCATTCAGCCAAGCAGGCAGTGCCTGCCGCAATTTTGGGTGCGTATTTCTGCTTCCAAAAAGAAAGCCCGGCCGGCAAGCCGTATCCGGGCTCTCTTTTTCTGAGCCTGCCGCAAGCACAATGACTGCGGCAGGCGCATGGTTCCGTTCCTTACTCCGGCAGACCAAAAACGGTGAGCTGGCCGCCCAGAGCCGTGTATTCGGCCAGGCTGGCGTAACCGCCGACCGCGCCGAGACCGGCCGTCGAGACAGATTCGGCCGCGGCCGCGTCAGGAGCCTTCTCGCCGGCAACCGCGTTCTGCCAGGCAGCCGCGTTTTCCGGCGCGAGCAAGCCGCCCGCGAGACCGATGCCGGCCCAGCCGCCGACGCCCGAGAGCACGGCGATATATTGCTTGCCGTCATGCTCGTAGGTGTTGACGTTGCCGATGATGCCCGACGGCGTCTTGAACTTGTAGAGTTCCTTGCCATCGGTGCCGACCGCCTTGATGTAGCCTTCCAGCGTTCCGTAGAAGACCACGTCGCCGGCCGTCGCGAGCGCACCCGACCACACCGAGAATTGCTCAGGCACAGACCAGACGATCTCACCCTTTGCCGCATCCCAGGCAATGAAGTTGCCCATGCCGCCATGGCTGTCCGGAGCCGGATACATCGACACCGTGGCGCCGACATAGGGCTGACCGGCGGTGTAGCTGACGCGATATGGCTCGTAGTCCATGCAGACATGGTTGGTCGGCACGTAGAACAGACCGGTCTTCGGCGAGTATGCCGCGGGCTGCTGGTCCTTGGTGCCCAACGCGGCCGGGCAAATGCCGGTCGAGTTGGTGTCTTCACCGTTCTGCTGCGTCGAGTATTTCGCGACGACCTGCGGACGGCCATATTGGTCGCTCGCCTTGTCCATCACGACTTCGGTCGCCCAGTTGACCTTCGGATCGTACGGCTTGGCGACAAGGAGTTCGCCGCTCGCACGGTCCATGGTGTAAGCAAAGCCGTTGCGGTCGAAGTGGACCAGAACGTCGTGCTTGGCGCCACCGACGTCCATGCCGTCGACGAGGATCATCTCGTTGACGCCGTCATAGTCCCATTCGTCATGTGGGGTCATCTGATAGACCCACTTCGCCTTGCCGGTATCGGCGTCACGGGCGAAAATGGTCATCGACCACTTGTTGTCGCCCGGGCGTTGCACGGGGTTCCAGGTCGACGGGTTGCCTGAGCCATAGTAGACTAGGTTCAGCTTCGGGTCGTAGGCATACCAGCCCCATGTCGCGCCGCCGCCCGTCTTCCACTGCTCGCCTTCCCACGTCGAGATGCCGGAATCCTTGCCGACCGACTTGCCGAGGCTCATCGTCGTTTCGTCCATCAACGTGTCCGCATCCGGACCCATCGAGTAGCCGCGCCAGACCTGCTTGCCGTCAGAGGTGTTGTACGCCGCGACCCAGCCGCGTACGCCGAACTCACCGCCGGAGATGCCGACGATGACCTTGTCCTTCACCACGATCGGCGCATGGGTGGACGATTCACCCTTGGAGCCGTCGATTGCCGATGCGTTCTGCACCGACCACACCACCTTGCCGGTCTTGGCGTCGAGCGCCGTCAGCATCGTGTCAGCCTGGTTCAGGAAGATCTTGCCGTCGCCATACGCCACGCCACGATTGACCGTGTCGCAACACATGATCGGGATGACGGCCGGATTTTGCTTCGGCTCATATTTCCAGAGGATCTTGCCGTCGTTCTTGAGATCGAGGGCGTAGACGATATTCGGGAACGGCGTGTGCACATACATCACGTCGCCGATCACCAGCGGGCCGCCTTCATGGCCGCGCAGCACGCCAGTGGAGAAGGTCCACTTGACCTGCAGGGTCTTCACATTGTCCTTGTTGATCTTGTCGAGCTTCGAATAGCGCGTGTTGGCATAGTCGCCCGTCGGCATCGCCCAGTTCTTGGCGTCGTCTGCAAGCTTCATCAAGTCGTCATTGGCCCAGGCGCCCACGACCGTTGCGCATGTGACAAGCGCCGCGGCTGATAGGAGTTGGGTAGTATATTTCAGTACACGCATTTAGTCGTCCTCCCGGTGTTCACTGGGGAATCGATGTTCGCCCCCGCAGGGGGTTGCCCAAGCGATTCGCGTGGTGGGAAGTATTTCCGGCAGCGTGTCACGACCTAAGCCAGACGAGCAGAGGGCACCGTTACTGCCCATCTGAAGTCGGCCTACGAAAGACTGTCGCCGCTCCCTATGACGGTGACGCCCTTGAAGCCGGAAACGGAGGGAGGCTATGCCATTAAATTCGGGGGTGCAAGCAAAAAAGAAATATCAGGATATTGCATCGCAACAACGTTATGTTGCGATGCAATACAAGCAATAAGACTGTAGAAATTTCGCTTTTCAGGTGCCTCAATAGACGACAGGTGACCATTTTCATAGAACTTTGCATTTAAATCATTTCGAAACCTTGGCGCCAGTTCGACAAGTATTACTTCGCTAATCTAAAAAAGATAAGAGACCAAGACCCACTCTGCAATTCAATGCCGGAGCATAGTTGCCGGGCGAATGCACTACGCAAAGTCATGACGGAGCATTTCGCGGCGCGTCGAGGCGCGCTGTCGAGGCTGCGCCAAATGGGGCGGTAAGTCTGTCTCGTACTTTGGTCGAAGGCGGCAGACGCGCACTCTTCACACCATTGCCAAACTTGTGATCCCTTCTTTCCGACAAGGGAGAAGCAGCCATGCAAGCGCGACATTTGGGGTTTATGACAGTTGCCATGGCGATGTCGCTCGGCCCCACAGGGCAGGCGCGAGCTGCCGGCGATTATCCGACAGCGGTCGTGGCCGACTACGTTTATGCCTGCATGAAGGTGAATGGCGAATCGCGGCAGGCGCTGGAAAAATGCTCGTGCTCGATCGACGTTATCGCGTCTATCATTCCCTATGAACATTACGTCACGGCGGAGACCTTCCGGCGTATGTCCTTGACGACGGGCGAAGCCAGCGGCCTGTTCCGCGAAAGCGCTCCCGCCAAGGCCGCCGGCGGCGAGCTGCGCCGGGCGCAGGCCGAAGCAGAGATTCGGTGCTTTTGAGGGTTCTGTCTCCTGCACCCACCCGTCAAAGCAGTGGACATTTTTCGCCTCCAGATTCTGTGAAGAAAGAAAGATCGCTGCGATATCAATCGCTTGCCGATGTGCCGAAAAATAATCTTGATCCTTTCATCCACCCCCTTTCGCCTTCGCTCATGCTGATGGCGCGCTGGCGGGAATCGTCCCGGCATCGCCGGAGACGGCAATGGACGGAAGTGTAGCAATAGAGCGTAACCAGGAAGCGCTGAAGCGCATCCTGGCAGCGCTCGTCGCGATGGCCGGCTTCGCCTTCAGGGGACATTTTTCGTTCTTCCCGCACGCATCAGCCGTGAAGCTGCATGACCTTTCTGCGGAAAGCGATAAACCGTCACCCGCCCCAATTCTGCCGTGCCATCTTTACCGCGCGATGCTCAGTCTGCTGCGTCCGGCCGAAGCGGCGGCGCGGCGATTGATCGTCGCGCTGGCGTGCGATGTTGTCGTCGTCCTATCTCCGTCTCACTCTTCCAAACCGAGACGCGCTCCCGCGCACAACGCGCTACGCAGTCTCGGCATCGCCGTCACCATGTCGCCTGTCGATCTTGGTCGCGCCGCCAGAGCCGAACAGGCCGCTGCTGTCCGAGTTTCGCGATGTAATTTCAACCTGCCGCTGCTCGATCCCTTGCGGATGTCGACCCGCCCGCGCGACAGATATGTGCCTACACGCACTGTGCCGCGAATCCGCGCGCCCGGCTTGGCCAGCGAACTGCCGGACTCGATGCGCGCCGCGCGACCATCCTCGGCCGACGATCCGGTCGATGCCACGCGCCTTGGGTTGCGACTGCAAGCGTTAGCCGTCGCCCTTGACGATTTGCCGAAACAGGCCAGGCGTTTCGCGTGTTGGCTGGCGCGGCGCGACCGCGCCTTGGAGCGCGGCAAAAGACATCGCATCTGGCCACTCAAGCCCGGGCGTCCGCCCGGAGGCCGGCTGGCGCGTTTCGATCCTACCGCGAAGCGCCGGGCGAATATCCGCGAGGTGGACGAAATTCTTGCCCATGCGCATGCGCTGGCCGTTTATGCCTTGGAGCGCCACGACTCGTCATGACGCTTGCCGCGTCAAAGTCCCGCGCTTTCCAGCGGCCATTTGTCGGCAAATTTTTTGCCCTCGGTGTCCACGGCATCCACGACAATGTCGCCGGGCCCACTGGCCACGAAATCGAAACGGAAGTTCGGATCTTCCGAGATCGAAATGCCGCCCTCCATTGACAGGATCGGGCGGTCGCCCTGTTTGATGTCGATCTTCTGGACGAAATGCGCCGGGATGAAATATTGCGTCAGCGGATCGCGCTGCAGGCCCGAATTGTTCGGGTGGCGGATCATCAACTGCACGTCCTTGACGCCGCTGGCCTGGCCTTCGGCAGGCGGAAACTGCTTCAGCTTCATCTGCCCCATCGAGGCCATCGCCTCGTCCGTATTCTTCACCGCCGGCGCGGAGCAGCCGCCAGACGCTTTGATGAAGGTTTTGACCATGTGCAGCTTGCCGTCTTCGGTCTCTGCGATGGCGCGCAGATAGGAATAGTCGTTGACACGCACGCGCGTCGCCAGATGCGTGATGGCCGCATCCTTGCCGAAGGTGAACGTCGCCACCACCGGGGCGGGATTGACGTCGATCACCATGATCAGCGACCTTATCTTTTGCGCCTTGGGATCGAGGTAGACATCGACCGGCACCAGCGCCGCATCCTGCGCCCGCTTCGGCGCTTCGAGACGAACGATGCCGATTGCCTCCTCGCTGACCGGCCGGTTCCCGAGCACGTCACCCTTGATGCTCTGCCAGATATTCTCCGACGTCACCATCGTCTGCTGCGCGGCAGCAGGTGCAACAGGCAGCGTAGAAAATGCGATCGGTGAAAACAGCAATGCCGCCGCGAGCCGTAGAACCGGCTTCGGAGTGGAGCGGATCAAATCAGCCTCCATCAGGTTCGATGGTGCCCAGGCTGCCCGAAATCATAGGCTTCCCGCGCCTCGAAGGCAATTGCGTCACGAAGTGTTGCGCGACCTCACTCCCATTCCAGTTCGGCATAGGCCGTGGTGGCGTTGCGCTCGTTATACTCGTCGAACAAGGCCCAGTTGCCGCTCTCGCTGCGGCCCGCCGTCTGGACCGCTTGGGCGAGCGGCACGCCCTCCTTGATTGCCGCGCGCAGGTCGCCGGCAAGCACGTCGAAATAGCGGCGCTCGTCTTCCAGCGCTTGCGGCCAGCCGACGGACGCGGGTCCGTGACCCGGCACGACCTTCGAGGCCCCGACAGCCGTCAGCGCATCCATCTGGCGCATCCATCCGAGCAGCGAACCGTCGAGCGTCGGCAGGTGGCGCATGAACACCAGATCGCCCGCAAAGAATGTCTTCGTCGCCGGATCGAGCACGGTCAGATCATTGTCGGTGTGCGCCGGCTTCCAGGCCCGCAACTCTAGCGTGCGACCACCGAGGTCGATCGTCTCGACATCGTCGACGGTTTTGGTCGGCGGCACGATCTCGACCCCGCGCATCAGCTCTTCGCCGAGTTGCCGTCGATAGCTTTGAAGATAGAATGAGCCTCGCGCTTCCAACGCTCGCGGCAGGTTGCGGTGGCCGACGATCGTTGCGCCAAGGCGTTTGAAGACCGCATTGCCGAAAATATGATCGGGGTGCATGTGGGTGCTGACGAGATATTTTATCGGTCTGTCGGTGACCTCGGCGATCGCCTTCACCAGCGCTTCAGCTTCGATGACGCTGCCGCCGCTGTCGATCACAGCGACCGCCTCTCGGCCGACGACGACGCCAACATTGCAGATCGCGCCGTGATTGGCGGGTTCCATCAACGCATCCACGCCGGCAAATGCATAAACGCCGTCGGCGACCAGCGTCAGGCGCAGATCGACCGGAGCCGCCCCTGCCCGGCCGCCTAACAGAAGATGCGAACTGAATCCGGCCGCCACCGCGCCGACAAATGTCCTGCGGTCGACGCCGCGTTTGCTCGCAGCCGATCCGGTCAAATGTCACGGCCCCTTTCGGGGAAGGCGCATTTCCAACGCACGACCTTCATCTTCGGGTGCTCCTTCGACCATTTGACGATCTCGACCGGCGCTAGGATCATGCATTGCACCAGCGAGCCCCGGCTTTCGAAATACAGATGCTCCTCACGACAATTGCTGCCCGTGGATGCCAGGCAGACCGTCAGGATCAAATCGACAAGGTTCATCGGGCGCCTATCGTCCAGATGGCTTTCGCGCTCATCAGCCAATACGGCCATCGTCGCCCGCTTGTTTCACTGCTCGGACGATCTGCAATCGAAGCCTATGCCCGGCGCGCCATGGGGTCAACGCAGCCGGCTGGGACGCGACAATGGTACAATTGACTTGGTTCTTTCCTCCGCTAGGGTCGGCTTACGCAGCGCCGTGACCCGGGTGGAGTTGAAGGGTCGACGCGACGGAACATGGCACCTGCGAGGGTCATTCAGGGCACTGACGATCGGAAGAGGAAATGCCATGCGATCAATCGCGATTCTGGCGGCCACGGCGGCCGCGATGCTTGTGTCCGGCCAGAGCTGGGCGCAGGACGCCGCGGCCGGCGAAAAGGTCTTCAACAAATGCAAGGCCTGTCACTCGACAGACGGCAAGAACAAGGTAGGCCCGACGCTGAAAGGCCTGTTCGGCCGTACCGCCGGCGCGCTGGAAGGTTTCAAGTTTTCGACGCCCATGATCGACGCCGGCAAGGGTGGTCTGGTCTGGGACGACGCCCATTTCGCCGAATATATCAAGGATCCGAAAGCCAAAGTGCCAGGCACGAAGATGGCTTTTTCCGGCCTGAAAAAGGATGACGAGATCGCCAATCTGGTCGCTTATCTCAAGCAGTTCCCCTGAGATTGGCGCCACCGGCTGAACTTGAACTTGGCGACCCATGGTCGCCAAGTTGTTTTTTTTTGATCAGGCGGCCTCCGGCCGGCGCAAGATCGCCGGCAACTCGTCGATGCGATTAAGAACCAGGTCCGCGCCAAGCTCCTCGGCCGGCACCTGGGTATAGCCACCACGGATCAGGACCACCGGAATGCCCGCCGCTCGCGCCGCGCCGACATCGGCAAGGCTGTCGCCGACAAGCATCGCATCGGTCGGGTCGACGTCGCATTTTTCCAGCGCCAGGAAAATACCGTCCGGCGCAGGTTTCTTGGCGACGACAGCGTCACCGCCAACCACTGCCTTCAGCAGTTCCAGCAGGCCGAAGTGCACGAGTATTTCTCGGGTAGCGGCCTGCGGCTTGTTGGTGACCACGCCGAGCTTGACGCCCGCGACATGCAGCACGGCCAGCGCTTCGCGCACGCCAGGCATCAGTGTCGTGTGTTCGGTCACGTGGCGCAGGTATATAGGCGCCATATCGCGATTGGCCTGCTGCAAAACCACACCCTCCAAGGGAGAACCGACCGCGGCAAAGGCGCGCTCGACCAACTTTTCGACGCCGTTGCCGATCATCAGCGTCACCTGTGGCACGGTGAGCGCCGGCAGTCCTCGCGTCGCCAGCAATTCGTTGACCGCAGCGGCAATGTCCGGCGCGGAATCGACAAGTGTGCCGTCGAGATCGAATAGAACGGCCTTCGGCAATCCCCGCCCAACAATGCTCATGCGGCTTCCTTCCATTTGATCGAACAGCCGATCGACGCAATCTGGTCGTGCGGGCCATCGCCGGTGCTGGCAACCTGCCGCATGGCGAGATAGAGGTCGCGGCGCAGGTCTGCCGCGCCCTCCTCCTTGCGGGACGCGTCGAGGCGTCCGCGATATTGCAGCGTCATGTCGCTGTTGAAGCCGAAGAAATCCGGCGTGCAGGCCGCGTCATAGGCACGGGCCATCGACTGATCCTCGTCGTAAAGATAGGCAAAGGTGAAATCGTGAGCCCTAGCAAAATCCTTCATCTTCTCGAAGGAGTCTTCAGGGTAGGCGGTCGCATCGTTCGAGCTGATGGCGACAAAGCCGATGCCTTCCTTCCGAAGGTCGTTGGCGTCACGCACGATACGTTTGATGACCGCTTTCACATAGGGGCAGTGGTTGCAGATAAAGGCAACGACAAGCCCATTCGGCCCTGCCTGATCGAAAATGGAATGCATCAGGCCGTCGACGCCGGGCAACTTGGCGTCTACCGCCGGCCAGCCGAAATTGCAGACGGGAGGGGTGGCCGCCATGGTTCAGGCTGCCTTCTTCATCGCGCCGTCGGATGCGGCACGAATGGCTGAAATGTTGGCGCGGTAGGCGTCCTCGTTGCCGCCCCTGAACACAGCCGAGCCAGCCACCAGCACATCGGCTCCCGCGGCCGCGACCAGTGGTGCGGTTTCGGGCGTCACGCCGCCATCGATCTCGATATGGATCGGCCGGTTGCCTATCATCGATTTCACCCGTCGCACCTTATCGACAACTGACGGAATGAAGGCCTGCCCGCCGAAGCCAGGGTTCACGGTCATCAGGAGCACGAGATCCAGCCGGTCGAGCACATATTCGATCACGTTTTCCGGCGTCGACGGATTGAGCGACACGCCTGCCTTCTTGCCCAGATTCCTGATCGCCTGAAGCGAGCGGTCGAGATGCGGCCCCGCTTCGGCATGAACCGTGATGTAGTCGCAGCCGGCGTCGGCGAAGGCAGCCAGATAAGGATCGGCGGGCGCGATCATCAGATGGCAGTCGAACACCTTCTTCGTGCGACCGCGCACCATCTTGATGATCGGCGGGCCGAAGGTGATGTTCGGCACGAAATGGCCGTCCATGACGTCGAGATGAATCCAGTCCGCGCCGGCGCGGTCGATGGCTTCGATCTCGTCGCCGAGCTTCGAAAAATCCGCAGAGAGGATCGAAGGGGCGATAATCGTCTTGCTCATTTGTCACCTTCCCCGAGGCCGGCCGCCTTGTTGCCGGGCATCGAAAACACTCTCGACGCCCTTATGTCCTCCGCCGAGATTGTCGACAAGGCCTTTGCGTCAAGCGGACCGTTTGAACTTTCGAACAGGCGGTTGGCCTGCCGCAGCCGCGCGCGGTCCAGCGCGTTGCGGATCGACCGCGCATTGGCGAAATGCGGCTGGGTGCGGCGCTTGGCGATATAGTCGGTGAGCGCTTCCGAGCCCGGCTTGTCCAGATGATAGTTCTGGTGACCGAGCATTGTCTCGGCGATACGAAACAACTCGTCATTGGTGTAGTCGGGAAAGTCAATGTGATGCGCGATGCGTGAGCGAAAGCCCGGATTGCTTTCGAAGAAGCGGTCCATGCGGTCGGCATAACCGGCAAGGATGACGACCAGATCGTCGCGCTGGTTTTCCATCACCTGCAACAGGATCTCGATGGATTCCTGGCCGTAGTCGCGCTCGTTTTCCGGGCGGTAAAGATAATAGGCCTCGTCAATGAACAACACGCCGCCCATCGCCTTCTTGAGGATTTCCTTCGTCTTCGGCGCGGTGTGACCAATATACTGGCCGACGAGATCGTCGCGCGTCACCGAGACGAGGTGGCCCTTGCGAATGTAGCCGAGGCGGTGCAGCAGATCGGCCATGCGCATCGCAACCGTCGTCTTGCCGGTGCCGGGATTGCCTGTGAAAGACATGTGCAGCGTCGGCGTTTCATGCGCCAGGCCCATCGCCTTGCGGGCCTTTTCAACCAACAGCAGCGCCGCCGTTTCGCGGATGCGCTTTTTCACCGGTGCAAGGCCGATCAGCTCCCGGTCGAGTTCGGCCAGTACCTCCTTGACGCCGGAGGTCTCGAACTCCGAACGGAGGTCGATAGCGGTTGGGATGACCGGTTCGGTAATGGCTTCTGCGGTGGCGGACATTTTTGGGCTCCTGTCACCCTCCCCTTGAGGGGGAGGGTCGATGCGAAGCATCGGGGTGGGGTGCGGGACGAAGCAAGTCACCCCGCCCCGCTCCCTCGCAAGCTCGGGATCGACCCTCCCCCTCAAGGGGAGGGTGGAGTGGCGCTAACTCGCATACCTCTCGCCGGCCGGCTTGTTGGTGGCGTAGGGCGTCGTCGTATAGTGCACGAGCCGTCCT
Organism: Rhizobiaceae bacterium; assembly: GCA_050247155.1. GTDB lineage: Bacteria > Pseudomonadota > Alphaproteobacteria > Rhizobiales > Rhizobiaceae > Mesorhizobium_G. The sequence goes on along the minus strand of JBFWUS010000002.1, from coordinate 154,733 downwards.
GCCCCTTCCTGCCGCGACAGCTTGAAGCCGGGCTCTTCCGCTGGACGGTTTACAATGAAGGACAGCCGCACCGACTCCCAGCCCGGGCTGGCGTCGAAGGCAACGACGCGGATGTAGCGGTCGCCATAGACCTTGCGGCACTCGCGCAATTCCATCATCAGCGCCGCCGCATCCGGATTGTCGAACATTGGGTGACCCCACATGTCCCAGTAGGTGTTGCGCGGATGCGGGTCGTCGGTGAATTCTAGGCTGACGGCCCAGCCATTGTTGATGCAGTACTGAACCTGCGAAGCGATCTGCTGGTCGGTCAGGTCGGGAAGAAAGGAGAAGGCTCCCTGGGTGATGCGCATATCAATGATCCTTTGCTTGTTACGAACGCCCTCTCATCCGGCCCTTCGGGCCACCTTCTCCCCGCTGGGGAGAAGAAGCTGGCGGTGACGCTTGGCCCTCCTCTCCCCGCCGAGGAGAGGGTGGCCGCGTAGCGGCCGGGTGAGGGGGAATGACTGGTCAACGGTTACTCCGCCGCTGTCGCGACCGGCACAAAGTCCGGCGAGTCGGTGGAGGCATAGTTGAATGCCACGTCCTTCCAGGTATCCAGCGCCTGCTTCAGCGGCAGGCAGTGGCGGGCGGCCTCGTTGAGAATGTCCGGTCCCTCATTGACGTAGTCGCGGCCGGCGTTGCGGGCGAAGACCATGGCTTCCAGCGCCACGCGGTTGGCGGTAGCACCGGCCGCGATACCCATCGGGTGGCCAATCGTTCCGCCGCCGAACTGCAGCACCGTGTCCTCGCCGAGCAGGTCGAGCAGCTGGTGCATCTGACCAGCGTGGATGCCGCCGGAAGCCACCGGCATGAGCTTGTTGAGCAATGCCCAATGCTGGTCGAAGAACACGCCGTTCTCCAGCCGCATCGGATTAAAATCGTCGCGGCAGATGTCGTAGTAACCTTTGGTTGTGGCCGGATCGCCTTCCAGTTTGCCGACGACCGTACCGGCGTGGATATGATCGACGCCGGCCAGGCGCATCCACTTCGCGATGACGCGGAACGAGACGCCGTGACCCTTTTGGCGCGTATAGGTCGAGTGGCCTGCACGGTGGAGGTGCAGGATCATGTCGTTCTGGCGCGCCCAATAAGCCATGGACTGAATCGCCGTGTAGCCGATCACCAGGTCGATCATGACGATGGTCGAGCCGAGTTCCTTGGCGAAGTTGGCGCGGCTGTACATCTCCTCCATCGTGCCGGCCGTCACGTTGAGGTAGGTGCCCTTGATCTCGCCCGTTTCGGCCTGCGCCTTGTTGACGGCTTCCATGCACCACAGGAAACGATCCCGCCAATGCATGAAGGGCTGCGAGTTGATGTTCTCGTCGTCCTTGGTGAAGTCGAGACCGCCCTTCAATGCTTCATAAACCACCCGGCCATAGTTGCGGCCGGAAAGGCCGAGCTTCGGCTTAACGGTCGCGCCGAGCAGCGGCCGGCCGAACTTGTCGAGACGCTCGCGCTCAACCACGATGCCGGTCGCCGGGCCCTGGAAGGTTTTCACATAGGCGACCGGCAGGCGCATGTCCTCGAGGCGCAGCGCCTTGAGCGGCTTGAAGCCGAACACGTTGCCGATGATCGAGGCCGTAAGATTGGCGATCGAGCCCGGCTCGAACAGATCGAGGTCATAGGCGATATAGGCAAAGAACTGTCCGGCCGCGTTTGGCACCGGATCGACGCGGTAAGCTTTGGCGCGGTACTTCTCCTTGGCCGTCAGTCGATCTGTCCAGACCACGGTCCAGGTTGCGGTGGAGCTTTCGCCGGCGACGGCGGCGGCGGCTTCGATCTCATCCACACCGTCCTGCGGCGTGATGCGAAAGAGCGCGATGATGTCGGTATCCTTGGGCTCGTAGTCGGGCTCCCAATAGCCCATCTTCTTGTATTCCATGACGCCTGACTTGTAGCGTGCGGCGCCGGTAACGGTGGACGACTTGTTCATGACGGTGGTCCTTTCTATATCTCGTCAGGCGGCTTTGGCGGTTGCGATGTGCGGATCGAGTTTTCCGGCGGCGTAACGTTTGGCCATCTCGTCGAGCGGGATGACCTTGATCTTCGAGGCGTTGCCGGCCGTGCCGAATTGCTCGAACCGGTCGCGGCAGAGATCGCGCATCGCGTCCATCGCCGGCTTCAGGAATTTGCGCGGATCAAACTCCGTCGGGCTTTCGGACGCGATCTTGCGGAACTGGCCGGTCATCGCCATGCGGCAGTCGGTGTCGATATTGACCTTGCGCACACCGTGCTTGATGCCGCGCACGATCTCGTCGACCGGGACGCCGTAGGTCTGGGGCATCTCGCCGCCGAAGGCGTTGATGACGTCCTGCAATTCCTGCGGCACGGACGACGAGCCGTGCATGACCAGATGCGTGTTCGGCAGCTTGTGGTGGATCTCTTCAATGACCCGCATGGCAAGAATGTCGCCGTCCGGCTTGCGGGTGAATTTGTAGGCGCCGTGCGAGGTGCCGCAGGCGATCGCCAGCGCGTCAACCTTGGTGCGGGCGACGAAATCGACGGCCTGGTCCGGATCGGTCAGCAACTGATCGTGCGAGAGAGCGCCTTCCGCGCCGTGACCGTCCTCCGCCTCGCCTTGCCCGGTTTCCAGCGAACCCAGAACGCCGAGTTCGCCTTCCACCGACGCGCCGACCCAATGGGCCATGCGCGCCACACGCTCAGTGACCTGGACGTTGTACTCATAGTCCGCCGGCGTCTTGGCGTCGGCCAGCAGCGAGCCGTCCATCATCACCGAAGTGAAGCCGTGGCGGATAGCCGACATGCAGGTGGCTTCGTTGTTGCCGTGGTCCTGATGGATGCACAACGGGATGCCGGGATAGATATCGGCCAGCGCCTCCATCATCTTGGCCAGCATGATGTCGTTGGCGTAGCTGCGCGCGCCGCGCGACGCCTGGATGATGACCGGCGCGTCGCAGGCCTTGGCGGCCTCCATGATGGCGAGCCCCTGCTCCATATTGTTGATGTTGAAGGCAGGCACGCCGTAGCCATGATCGGCAGCGTGATCGAGCAATTGCCTCAGCGTGATTTTGGCCATGGTCGAAAATCCTCTCAAGCGATCAGGCGCTTCGCCGCTTCCACGACGTTGTCGGCGGTGATGTTGAAGTGGCGGTAGAGGTCGGGTGCCGGCGCGCTGGCGCCAAAGCCGTTCATGCCGATGAAGACACCGTTTTCGCCAATCCAGCGGTCCCAGCCCATGCGCGCTGCCGCCTCGATGGCGATGCGCGGCGCGGAGCCGAGCACATCGGCGCGGTAGGCGGAATCCTGCTGTTCGAACAACTCCCAGCACGGCATGGAGACGACTGCCGCAGCGATGCCTTGTTCCACAAGTCTCTCGGCAGCAGCGACTGCGATCTCGACTTCCGAACCGGTAGCGATCAGCGTTACGTCGCGCTTGCCGGCAGGCTCACGCAGCGGATAGGCGCCCCGCGCCGAACGGTTCTCGGCCGTGTACGCGGTGCGCAGCATCGGCAGGTTCTGGCGTGACAGCACCAGTACGCTCGGCCGATCTTTCGTCGTCAGCGCCAACTCCCAGCATTCCGCCGTCTCGACGATGTCAGCCGGACGGTAGACGTCGATATTCGGCGTGGCGCGCAGCATCGCCAGGTGCTCGACCGGCTGATGCGTCGGACCGTCTTCGCCGAGGCCGATGGAATCGTGCGTCATGACATAAATCACACGCTGGCCCATCAGCGCTGAGAGCCGCATCGCGCCTCGCGCGTAATCAGTGAAGCATAGGAACGTGCCACCATAGGGGATGAAGCCGCCGTGCAGGGCAATGCCGTTCATCGCTGCGGCCATGCCATGTTCGCGAATGCCGTAGTGGATATAGCGGCCGGCATACTCACCCGGCGCGATGCGGCCCATGTCCTTCGTCAGCGTCAGGTTCGAGTGCGTCAGGTCGGCCGAGCCGCCTATCGTCAGATCGGTTGCTGCATTGATGACACCGAGCGCCATTTCCGAGGCTTTGCGCGTGGCAACTTTGGTCGCCTTCTCGACATGCTCCTTGCGAAATGCCTCGAGCGCTTCCGAGACGGCGGCAGGCACCTGCCCGGCGATCGACTCTTCGAAGGCGCGGCGCTGTGGCGAAGCAGCCAGCCGTTGCTCCCAGGCTTTCCGCTCGGCCTTGCCGCGCGCGGCAACCTCGCGCCAGGCCGCGATGACATCGTCGGGAACCTCGAAGGGTGCATGGTCCCAGCCAATGTTGGCGCGTGTGGCGGCAATCTCGGCATCGCCCAGCGGCGCGCCATGCGTCTTCTCCGAACCTTGCAGATTCGGCGCGCCCCTGCCGATGATCGTCTTACAGGCGATCAAGACTGGCTTGTCGGCTTTTCGAGCCTTCTGGATGGCTGCCGCAATCGCGTCGACATCGTGACCGTCGACCTCGAACACCTCCCAGCCGACGGCGCGGAAACGCGCCGGCTGGTCCATCGAAGTCGACAGGGAGGTCGGCCCGTCGATGGAAATCGAATTGTTGTCCCAGAAGACGATCAGCCGGCTGAGCTTCAGATGTCCCGCGAGGTCGATCGCCTCGTGGCTGACGCCTTCCTGGAGACACCCGTCGCCGGCGATGACATAGGTGTAATGGTCCACTAGCGCCTTGCCATAGCGCGCGGCCAACATCTGCTCCGCCAACGCCATGCCGACGGCTGTCGAGATGCCCTGCCCCAGTGGCCCGGTCGTCGTCTCGATGCCCAGCGCATGGCCGAACTCCGGATGCCCGGCGGTGCGGCTGCCCAACTGGCGGAACGCCTTCAGCTGCTCGATAGGCATATCCTCATAGCCGAGCAGGTAATGCAGGGCATATTGCAGCATCGAGCCATGGCCCGCGGAGAGCACGAAGCGGTCGCGGTCAGGCCAGTCGGGCTTGGACGGATCGATCTTGACGAAGCGGTTGAACAGAACAGCGGCGACATCGGCCATGCCCATCGGCATGCCGGGGTGGCCGGAATTCGCCTTCTGGACCGCATCCATGGCGAGCGCACGAATGGCATTGGCCATGTCGGCTTCCGTCACCATGTCTGGCGTGGTCAGGATTGCAGCGGCCTGGCTCATGCCTTCCCCCCGAAACTGCGCTTGTAGCCACTGATGAAGCAGGCAATTGCCGCGCCGACCTGCGCCGGCAGGCTGTCGTGTGTGTCGCGGCGCAAGGCGATTACATTGACTGCCTGCGGACTGCCCTGCCCCTTCAGCGCTGACACCATGTCGTTCGGGAGACCGACCAGTGATGCGTTGATGTCTGAAAACATGTCTGGGTCCTCCTTATGAAGCACGGCGCTTGCGTTCGATGAGCTGCAGGATCAGCGGCGTCAGGATGAGCTGCATGGCCAAGTCGAGCTTGTTGCCCGGTACGACGATGGAATTCGCGCGCGACATGAACGAGTCGTGGATCATCGACAGCAGGTACGGGAAATCGATGCCGCGTGGATTGGCGAAGCGGATGACCAGCATCGATTCGTCCGGCGTCGGAATCCACCGTGCGATGAACGGGTTCGACGTGTCGACGATCGGCACGCGCTGGAAGTTGATATTGGTCAGCGCGAATTGCGGAACGATGTAGCGCGTATAGTCGGGCATGCGTCGCAGGATCACGTCGACAACCGCCTCGGTCGAATAGCCGCGCGTGGCGCGGTCGCGATGGATCTTCTGGATCCACTCCAGATTGATGACCGGGACGACGCCGATCTTCAGATCGGCCAGCTTGGCGAGGTCGACCTTGTCGGTCACCGCGCAGCCATGCAGGCCTTCGTAGAAGAGCAGATCGCTCTCGGCGAAGTCGCGCCACGGCGTGAAGGTGCCGGGAGCCGCGCCGTCGTAGAGCTTCGATTCTTCGTCATCATGGACATAGGTGCGGGTCTTGCCCCTGCCCTTTCGGCCATAGTCCTGGAACACCTCTTGCAGCGTCTCCAGCTCATTGGCCTCGATGTTGAAGTGCGTGAAATTCGGGTTGCCGTTCTTCTCCTCCTCGGCGACCTTGGCGCGCATACCGGCGCGGTCGAAGCGATGGAAAGCGTCACCTTCGATGAACGCGGCTTCGATCTTCTCGCGGCGGAAAATCTGCTCGAAGATGCGCTTGACCGAGGTCGTTCCGGCTCCGGAAGACCCTGTGATCGAGATGATGGGGTGTTGGGCTGACATGGGATTTCTCGATCAGGCGCGGAAGAGGCCGCGATTGCCGAACAGCGGGTGCCGTTCGCCAATACTGGACGGTTCGGTGTGATAGCGGCCGATGCGTTCGACCTCTTTGCGTGAGCCAAAACAGAGAGGCACGCGCTGGTGCAGGTCCTCGGGCACGAGGTCGAGGATGCGGTCGATGCAGTCGGTTGCGAAGCCGCCGGCCTGTTCGATCAGAAAGGCGATCGGGTTGGCTTCGTAGACGAGGCGCAAGCGACCTTGGCCATAACCCTTGCGGCGATCGGCGGGATAACAGAACACGCCGCCGCGCATCAGGATGCGATACGTGTCGGCGACCAGCGAGGCGATCCAGCGCATGTTGAAATCGCGCTCGCGCGGGCCTTCCGAACCCTTCAGGCAGTCATCGACATAGAGACGAACCGCCTCATTCCAGTGCCGGTAGTTGGCCGCATTGATCGCGAACTCCGAGGTGCGCGGCGGAATGATGCGGCTCTCATGCAGCTGGACGAAGGTGCCCATGCGCGTCGAGAAACAGAAGACATGCGTGCCGCTGCCCAATGACAGGACCAGCGCGAGCTGCGGCCCGTAGATGAAGAAGCCGGCGGCAAGCTGCTTGTTCCCAGGCTGGAAAAAAGTGGCGGCGGGGTTATCGCCCACGCCGCCCAGGGCTGGGAGTATGGAGAAGATCGTGCCGATCGAGACGTTGGTCTCGATGTTCGACGAGCCGTCGAGCGGGTCGATCGCGATCGCCAGCGGCGCGTCCTTGTCGAGCAGCACCGGCTGGTCCAGCTCTTCCGAAGCATACAGCGCGACCGGCGAGTGACGCATGGCGTCGAGAAAGATGTCGTCGGCGAAAACGTCGAGATCCTTTTGCGCGTCGCCGTCGGCATTGGTGCGGCCGTTGGAGGCGCCGGCCGCGGCGCCGAGCGCGCCCTGGTTGATCGTGTCGCGGACACGGACCGAGGCGCGCGCCATCTGCCGAACGGTCTCCACGATCGCGGCGCGGATGCCGTCATCGGCTCTGGCGAAAGAATTCAGAAACGCGTCTAGCGTCGCGGTGGCCATGCTATCCTCCCGAACCGGCAGCCTCCTCTTGGCCCTGGTTCGAGAACGATCTGATCAAACGCGGATCAGTGAGTAAATTTTAATGACTTTACTAGTGTACTAAAATCCCCTTAGTCTCACTTATGCGTAACCTTTCGCTTCGCCAGCTCAGGACCGTCCAGGAAATCGCCGCTCACGGCAAAATCGTCAATGCTGCCAATGTGTTAAATCTCACGCCGCCGGCGGTGACGATCCAGCTTCGTCAGGCAGAAGAGGAACTTGGCTTGGCGCTGTTCGATCGCACTACGGAGGGTATGCGTCCGACCGCCGCAGGTCTGGCGGTGATCGAAACGGCGCAGGCGATCGAGGAGCGGCTACGCGTGCTGACCGATCAGATCGACGCCATCAAGGGCGTGCGCGCTGGCAGCTTGCGGCTTGGCGTTGTATCGACTGCCAAATACTTCGCGCCGCAGTTGATGGCTGCTTTCATCAAGCAATTTCCCGACATCGATATGAAATTGGCCATCGGCAACCGCGCCGACATCATTGCCATGCTGAAGGATCATGAGATTGACGTCGCCCTGATGGGTCGGCCCGCCAAAAGCGTGCCGGTGCGCGCCTCCGCTTTCGGCGATCATCCATTGGTCATCATCGCCGCGCCCGATCATCCACTGGTTAGAGCCCGCGATATCTCCAAGGAACGTATCGCCGAGGAGATCTTCCTCATCCGCGAGCCAGGCTCTGGCACGCGTATTTCGCTGGAGATATTTTTCTCCGACATCCCCGGCCGCATCGACGACCTGGGCGTCGAGATGGGATCGAACGAGACGATCAAGCAGGCGGTGATGGCCGGGCTCGGCATCGCTTTCATTTCGGCCCACACCATCGCGATGGAAGTCGAGTTCGGGCGGCTCGCCGTGCTCGACGTTGTCGGCATGCCGATCCGCCGGCAGTGGTTCGCCGTGATGCGCTCCGACCGCGCGGTGTCGCCGGCCATGGCGACTTTTCATGATTTCCTGATGCGCCAGGGCGCGGCGCACCTACCCTTGCTCGCGCAGCTCTATCCCGAGCCCAAGCTACGCAAGGATAGTTGAAAGGTCGTACGAAGCGCGCTATCTTACTATCGTCTTACCGAGATACGGATATGGCTTCCTCTAACACTCAAATGACAGTGGTCTCGACAAAGGGACAGGTCATCCTGCCCAAGTCGCTGAGGGACAAGCGGGACTGGAAGCCGGGAACTCGTCTGATTGTAGAGGAAACAGCCGATGGCGTGACGCTGAAGCGTGCGCCAGCATTCGCACCGACACGGATGGAAGACGTCTTCGGCTCACTGTCCTACAAAGGGCCACCCAAGACTATTGGGGAAATGAATGCGAGCATCATTGCCGAAGCGAGGCGCCGGCATGCTCGCGGTCGATACTAACATCATCATCCGACTGCTGGCCAACGATGAACCTCGACAAGCGGAGATCGCCCGGAATTTTGTCGAGGCAAATCGGACATTTGTGCCAAAGACAGTGCTGCTTGAATGCGAATGGGTGCTTCGCGGCACTTACCAATTGCAGCGCGCAGAAATCTTCGACCGGTTGCGCGCATTCGCCGGGCTTGAGACCGTTGAAATTGAGGATTCTTACGCGGTCGAAGAGGCACTAGACCTCTATTCAGCCGGTCTCGATTTTGCGGATGCGCTGCATCTGCAATCCTCAGTCGATTGCGAGGCCATGGTTACCTTCGATCGCGACTTCGTGAAACGAGCCAAACGAGCAGGGCTTTCGAACGTCCGACAGCTGTAGCGGCTCAAAGCCGCGCCATCGTCGCGCGCACGCGCTCCACAAAGGCCGCTCGCTTTTCTTGGGTGGCGTTGTTCATGTCGTAGAGCGCCAGAAACTGTGGCGGCTTCGGCGTGCGGAAAACAGACCACAAAAATCGCTTTCCGAGTTTGCGCGGTGGGTCGCCGATCAGGAATGCACGCCAGCGTACCGCACCATAGGTCGTGACCATTGCGACCTTTTTGATGTTCGTCAGGTTCGGCGAAACTACGCCGTTCTCCAGCCGGAAGCTGACGCCCGGTAAAAACACGCGGTCGAAATAGCCTTTCAGGATTGCCGGCAGTCCGAAATTCCAGATCGGGCAGACGATGATGAAGGCCTCGGCTTTCAGCAGACGCTCGACATAGTCGTCGACGGGTGTGCGATTTAGCCCAACGTCGTGATAATTGGTCCGCTCTTCACAGGTGAGCACCGGCTGAAAATTCTCGGCATAAAGATCGCAGTCATCAACTTCGTGCCCATTAGCTATCAGTGTATCGACAACAGTCCGGTGCAGCGCCGCCGCAAAACTGGTTTCGACCGGATGGGCATAAACGACGAGAACCCGCATCCCGCTACGCTACCTCGCGAATGCCTGGAAAAATGTAGCTGCGATGCGCCTCGAAGTCGAAATTCGGATCGTCCCAGGCAATCATCTTGCCAGGATTCAGCAAGCCTTTCGGGTCAGCTTCCTTCTTGAAATCAAGCTGGATTCGGTCGGTCTGCTTCATGCCACCTTCCTCCAGCGTGTAACGGTGTGGGTTGAACACCTTCACGCCGTTGTCCTCGTGGATGCGGATGATCTCTTCCAGCCGCTCCTCCGTCGTGAAGCGCACCAGCGGAAGGCCGGCAAAGGCCGGTCGCCCGTTGAAGCGCAGGATCTCGCAATGCATCGGCACCTCGTCGCCGAACAGTTTCATCATCGCGTCAACGGCGTCCGCGTCCGCATATTGCGTCTGGAGATAGGTGATCGTCGGGTCGACGCGCAGCGCCCGCAGCGTGGTGTGGTTCCAGCCGAGTTCGTAGGCCGGCGGCAGGCCCTTCTTTTCCTCGTCCGTCGCCTTGTCCGACCGGTAGACGACCTCACCCTTGTGGCGTCCGGCGAGGATCGCCAGAGAGTCGACGGCCACCGGTGCCGCCATCAAGACGCAGATCGATTGGTCGCGACGATAGAATTTCTTGTGGCGCGGAAAATAGTCGTAAGGCACCGGCGCCGCGATCGGCGCGACCTCTTTCACCAGCATGCCGTCCGCATGACCGACGGTGCCGCTGAAATGCACAGAGTCCATGACATCATCGAAGGCCACGATGACATCGACCCAGTCATGCGCCTGCGTGGTTGGGATCTCGACTTCGGTGATAATGCCGTTGGTGCCATAGGCATGGATTGCCTTGTGCAAATCCTCGCCGGTCAGGTCGAGGATGCGCGACGCGGCCTCGCAGGTGACGAGCCGGATGCGCAGCACGTTGCCGAGATTGCGCAGCCCGCCCCACCGCACCGAACCGACGCCGCCCGAACCGCCGCCGACAAAGCCGCCGATCGATGCCGTGCGATAGGTCGAGGGATGCATGCGCATCTCCTGGCCAATGGCGGCGCGCGTCGCGTTGTCGACCTGTTCGAGGATCGCCCCGGCTTCCGCGACAACCGTGCCGCCGGCGATCGATTTGACAGCCGTCATTTCCGCAAGGTTGAGCACAGCGCCGCCCGACAGCGGCATCGCCTGGCCATAATTGCCGGTGCCCGCGCCGCGCGGCGTCAACGCCACGTTGTGCGCATAGGCGGCCGCTACGACGCGCATCACCTCGGCCTCGCTCTTCGGCGTGACGACAAGGTCTGCCGTGACATTTTCAAGCTGTCGCTTGAGCACCGGCGAATACCAGAAGAAGTCGCGGCTCTTCTGCTTGACGAGAACCGGATTGTCCTCTGTCTTGATATCGCCGATCGCTTTCCTGAAGCCGTCCAGATCCATCGTCTTAGCGTTCCATCAGATCGTCGAGTTCGCGGTAATCCGGCAATTCAGCGTCGAGCACCTTGCCGTTGCGGATCACTATGCGGCCGCTCTCCGGGCGCGACAGAACCTCGCTCCAGTCGCGCCCGCGCAGGATGACAAGGTCCGCTGCCTGGCCCGGCGCAAGGACACCCGCGTCGATGCCCATCGTTTGCGCAGGGCTGCGCGTGACCAGAGCGGGAGCAATGTCTATCGGATGATCGAGATGGCCTATCCGCACCGTCTCGCGCAGCACTTCCAGGCAATCAAGATCGCCATAGGCATAAAACGGGTCGCGGGCGTTATCCGACGCCACCGACACGTTGACGCCGGCAGCCAGCAATTCGCGGATTAGCGTTACCCCTCGATAACGCGGCGTCGTCGAGCCGTCGCCGCGATCTTGAAGGTAGAGATTGCACATTGGCAGCGAGACGACATCGATACCAGCCTCTGCAACCAATTCGATCGTGCGCTTGGCTTCGTCGTCATCCTGCCGCGCCAGCGAACAACAATGGCCTGCAACCACCTTGCCCCTAAACTTCCTGGCAAGCACCGTCTCCGCAAGCAGACGCAGGCCGTTGGATGCCGCGTCCTGCGTTTCGTCGAGATGCAGGTCGATATCGAGACCGAGCTCGGTTGCCATGTCGAGGGCGCGACCGATCGCTTCGCCCATCAGCGGATGAGAAGCCATCGCACCGCCCAGAATGCCGCCATGGGTCTTTGCGCAGCGCGCAACTTGTCTTAGGATGCCGGCGTCCAACATCTGGTCGATACCCATCAGCGCCACAGCCTGAAGATCGACGCGGCCCTTCCACTGTCGGCGCATCTCGGCAAACAGGGGCCAGGTGATTTCGTCTTGCGGCGGGATCGAGTCGAGATGCGTGCGCAGCGCGACGGTCCCATGCGCGTAAGCGCAGCGCAGTGCAAAGTCCATGCGGCGGCGAACATCCTCATCCGACCAGCTCGATTCCCGGTCGGCTTTCACGGCCAGCAAGGCGCCCATAAAGGTGCCGTCCGGATTGGGCGAACGCGGCCAGATGTGCCCTTTGTCGATATGAGTGTGCATGTCGACAAAACCGGGCAGCACCATCGACCGCGCCATGTCGACCGCGGGCAATTCGACGGGCGAAGATTCGGGCGCGCCGATGGCAAGAATTTTGCCGTTGGCGATATCGATGTCGGCTTGGACCAGCCCCGCCCGCCCGTCGCCTTGCACCAGCAAGGCTGGCACCGTGCAATTCGCAAGGCGATAACGATCGGAGGATTTCAGATCTGCTAGCTTATGCACGGTCAGTTCTCGCGCTTCACGGCGCTCTCGTGCCAGCGGCGCAGCATGAGATGCGAAATGAGGCTGGTGAGGCCAAAGATGGCGATGCCAGCGCCGGTGAGCAGGATCAACGCAGCGAACAGCCGTGGCAGGTTGAGCCGGTATTGAGCTTCCAGCAGACGGAATGCCAGACCAGACCCCTCGCCGGCCGTGCCGGCCGCGAACTCGGCCACCACGGCGGCGATCAGCGCAAGACCGCCGCCGATACGCAGCCCGGTGAGGAAATAGGGTTGCGATGCGGGCAGCTTGAGCAGCAGCAGGGTTTGTAACCGCGAAGCGCCGTAAAGCTCGTAAAGATTCAGCAGATTGTGGTCGACGCTCTTCAGGCCCTGCGTCATGTTCGACAGGATCGGAAAAAAGGCGACAAGGAAGGCGCAGATAAGCAGCGCGACTTGCGTCGACGGCGCGTAGATCAGGATCAGCGGCGCGATCGCAATGATCGGCGTCACCTGCAGGATGACCGCGTAGGGATACAGCGCCAGTTCGATCCAGCTCGACTGGGCGATGACGATTGCCAGTGCAACCCCGCCGATCAACGCCAGCGCCAGCGCGGTGAAGGTGATCTTCAGCGTGACCAGCAGCGCCGGATAGAGCGTGCCCCAATCATTGACGAGCGATTGGACGACCAGATGCGGGCCGGGCATGATGTAGGGCGGAATCCCTTTCACATGGACCACGACCGCCCAGACGACGACCGCCAGAACCAGCATCAGGATCGGCACGGCGATGCGCAGCGCGGTGTGCCAGGCCGGATCGCGCGCTGCAATCGGAGGCGCATCATCAGCCATCAGGCAATCTCCCGGTGACTGCCGATGATGGCGTCATTCAAGGCGTCTGAAACCGTCCGGCAAATGGCGGCATATTGCGCGGATGTCCGAAATGCCTCTCCACGTTCGGGTGGCGCTTCGATGTCGACTTCCTTGATGACGCGCCCCGGCCGCGCGGCCATGACGACGATCCGGTTGGACAGGTAGACGGACTCGAACACCGAATGCGTCACGAAAATCACAGTCCAGCCGTAGCGCTCTTTGAGCCTGACAATGTCGTTGTTCAGCTTGTGCCGCGTGATCTCGTCCAGCGCGGCGAAGGGTTCGTCCATCAACAACAATTGCGGGCGCGGCACGAGCGCTCGTGCGATAGAGACACGCATCTTCATGCCGCCGGACAATTCGCGCGGATAGGCATTGGCGAAATCAGCCAGCCCCACACTTCCCAGTGCTTCCATGACGCGCTCTCTCGATCGCGCTTTTGATTGGCCGGCGAGCCGGAGCGGCAGCCAGACATTGTTGAACACAGTCGCCCACGGCATCAGCGTCGGTTCCTGGAACACGAAGCCGATGGCGTTATTCGGCTTGTCGCTGCGACCGGCTTCGGACCGTGGCCAGTCGACATGGCCGGAAGTCGGCGCGCCAAGTCCTGCAATGATGCGCAGCGCTGTGGACTTACCGCAACCCGACGGCCCCAGCAGGCTGACGAACTCGCCTTGCCGAACATCGAGCGACATGTCCGACAAGGCAAGCGTGCCGTTCGAAAACATCTTCGAAATCGAATGAAGGCAGACGACCGGCCGCTGCGACAGCGGCTCGGTCTCGTCATGGCTAGGCTTGGTTTGGGCCGCCTCCGACGAGGCGGCTCCCGATGCCGGCGTCACCCGCTCGCGCTCACTTCTTCAGATCCATGCCGACGCCCTTGCAGACGAATTTCGTCGTATAGGCTTTCTTATAGTCCAGCGTCGGCTCGAACAGCTTGATGGCGACGACCTTGTCGAAATAGTCCTTCCAGCGATCGTCGGTCATGCAGCCGATGCCTTTTGTCTCGGCATCGCCCGAGATGACGATGCCATATTCCTTCAGCTTCTCGATCGAATAGGCCAACTGGCCGTCGGTCATTTCGGGGTTGTCTTTCTTGATCAGTTCGTTGGCGGCTTTGTTGTCGCCATAGAGGTAGTTGTACCAGCCGATAGCCGTTGCATCGACAAAACGCTGCACGAGGTCGGGGTTCTTGTCGACCATCTCCTGCATCGTCTCAATGGTCGTGGAATAAGGATTGTAGCCTGCATCGGCGATCAGGAAGACTTTCGGCTTGAAGCCGGCCTGCTGTTCGATCGCATAGGGTTCGGAGGTCAGATATCCCTGCTGGCCGGACTGTTTGTCGGCCAGGAACGGGGCCGGATTGAAGGTGTACGGCTTGTACTGCTCATCCTTGAAGCCGACATTCATGTTCTTGAGGTATTGGAAATAGCTGATGAAGCCGTCCTTGCTGAGAAACAGCGTCGGCAGCTTCGCCAGATCTTCGAACTTATCCACCCCCGACTCAGGGTGCGCCATGATGATCTGCGGTTCCTTCTGGAACATCGTCGCCACGGTGACGGCCGGCACGCCCTCCTTCACGGAGTCGAGCGCCGTCATCATGCCGCCCATGTAAAAATCGATCTTGCCGGCCAATAGCAGCGACCTGTTGGCGCCTTGCGGCCCGCCTTGACGGATCGTTACGTCGAGCCCGTGCTTCGCATAGGTGCCATCGGCGACAGCTTGATAGAACCCGCCATGCTCGGCCTGCGCCAACCAGTTCGTTCCATAGGTGATCTTGTCCTGCGCCGAGGCGCCCGTGACGGCTACGAAGGGTGAAGCCGCGATCAGGCATGCAGTGGCGAATGTACGAAGGGACATGCAATGCTCCTGTTTCTAGAGAAGCACAGCTACGGCGAGACCTTGCCGCATCCGTGTGCATTGCACCATTCTGATGATATGTCGTGCATGATGTCCATGCCTCTTTTTCGGTTCTGGACAGATTCGGCTGGCCCAATCGGGTTGGCTATTTCCATCTGTTTGGGACTGGCTTTCCCTCGACGTCACGCATAGCCTGCGCGTCAACTGGTCCGGATCATATCGTGCCGAAGCGCCTGAACCCGAAAACCCTCGCGCCGCCTCTGGCGCGCTATAGCCACGGCACCGTCGTCGAGACTGGCCAGCGTTTGGTCTTCACGTCGGGACAGCTCGCAATCGGCGCGGATGGCGCTGTTCCGAAAGGCTGCGCCGCGCAAGCGGAACTCTGCTTTCAGGCGATCGGAAAGATCCTGATCGAAGCGGATATGTCGATGGCCGACATCGTGCGCATCAACGCCTTCGTCACCGATCGTTCGCATATGGCCGACTACATGCAGGTCCGTGACCGACAGTTTCCAGGCGAACCGCCGGCATCGACACTGGTCATTGTGTCGGGTTTCACAAGGCCGGAATTTGTGGTCGAAATCGAGGCCATCGCGGCGAAATAGGACGATCATGGCAGCACGGAAATCGCCATACATCTGGAGCGACTACACATCGCCTGAATTTCGTTCGGTCGACCCGATGCGCACCATCGCGATCCTGCCGATCGCAGCAACCGAGCAGCATGGGCCGCACCTGCCGCTCTGTACCGATACGGCGATCAATCGCGGTCATCTCGACGCGTTGATTGCGGCCGCTCCCGCCGATCTGGATTTCCGCATCCTGCCCGTGCAGGAAATCGGCAAGTCAAACGAACATCTGCGCATGCCGGGAACTTTGACGATCCCCGCCAATATCCTGATCGAACTCTGGACCGAGATTGGCCTGTCCGTCGCCCGCGCCGGCGTGCGCAAGTTCGTCTTCGTCAATTCGCATGGCGGCAATGAAGAGATCATGGGCATCGTCGCGCGCGAACTGCGGGTGCGGGCTTCGATGCTCGTCGTCAAATCGGGTTGGGTGCGTTTCGGCAAACCGGACGGGCTTTTCTCCGACCGAGAGTCGCGGCTCGGTATCCACGGCGGCGATCTCGAAACATCGCTGATGCTGCACTTCCGGCCCGAGCTTGTCGACATGGACAAGGCTCAAGATTTCCGTTCGGTCGGCGAGAATGATGAGCAGCGCTACAAACACCTGCGCCCGACCGGCACGCTCGCCTATGCGTGGATCGCCGACGATCTCAATCCCGCCGGCGCGGTGGGCGAGGCGCATCTGGCCACTGCCGAAAAAGGCCGGCTGCAATGCGAGCACGCGGTGAACGGTTTTATCGAAATGCTGCATGAGGTAGCGGCAGCACCGCTGCCCGATGAACCGTGATCGAAAGTCTGAATCTCGGCGGTATCGACTGCGATGCACACCCTGCGGTGCCGGGCATTTCTGCTTTGGTGCCATATCTCGACGGACATTGGGCCGACGCCGTCGTACAGCGTGGATTGCACGATCTGGAGCCGACGAGCTACCCGCTCAATGCATCGCTGACCGCTCGCCCGGAATGGCGGCCTGCAAAAGGCAAGGCCGGCAGCGATCCAGAGCTTTTTTGCAAGCATGTGCTCGATGGCTTCGGCAGCCGCATCACGATCCTCAATTGCCTTTATGCCGTGCAGACGCTGTTCAGCGAGGACATGGGCGCGGCCCTTGCCCGCGCCGTTAATGATTGGCTGACCAAGGAATGGCTAGACCGCGACCCGCGCCTGCGCGCTGCAATCGTCGTGCCGATCCAGAACGCCGAGATGGCGGCCGCGGAGATCGATCGATGCGCGGCGGATCGACGGTTCGTGCAGGTGCTGCTGCCCTGCCTCGGCGACCAGCCTTTAGGCCGGCGACTGCACTGGCCGATCTATGAGGCGGCGCAGCGTAACGGCCTGCCGGTCGCGATCCATGCAGGCTCGACCTACCGCCATCCTGTAACGCCGGTCGGCTGGCCGTCGACTTTCACGGAGGATTATGTCGCGCAGGCACAAGGTTTCCAGACCCAGCTCACCAGCCTGGTGTGCGAAGGCGTGTTGAGCCGCTTTCCGGACCTGACCTTCGTCTTCGCCGAGTCCGGTTTCACCTGGCTGGCGAGCTATCTCTGGCGGCTGACGAAATATTGGCACGGCCTGCGCATGGAGATCCCCTGGGTCGATCAACCGCCGGCCGATCTCATTCGCCGGCAGGTGCGCTTCACGCTGCAGCCGGTCGATGCGCCGCCGGATGGCGACGATATCTTGCGCGTCATCGAACATGTCGGCTCCGAGGAGCTTCTGCTGTTCTCGACCGACTATCCGCACTGGCAGTTCGACGGCGACGATCCATTCCCGGCAAGCTTTCCTGCCGCTCTGCGGCAAAAGCTGCTATGGGATAACCCGCTTCAAACCTATGCCCGCATCAGGGAGGGTTTTGCATGAACATCGAACTTGCGCAGCGCGCGCCGAAGAGCGATGCCAAGGCGCGGCCGGCCATCATCGATTGCGACATTCACCCGGCGCTCGCAAAACCGTCCGACATCTGGCCGTACCTTAGCAAGCGCTGGCGCGAGCATGCACAAGCCTACGGCCTGTTGCCGCGCCACGGTTTCCAGAGCGGCCCGGCCTATCCGAAGGGCCAGCCCGATGCCGCACGACTGGATTCCTGGCCGCCCGACGGCCGCCCCGGCAGCGACCTTTCCTTCATGCAGAGGCAGCACCTCGACGCCAACAATGTCGAGCTTGGCGTGATGACCATGATCTCGCCGGCCGCAGCCGCCGCGCAAAACCTTGATTATGGCGCCGCGCTCGCTCGCGCCATCAACGAGTGGCAGGTCGCCGAATGGACGTCGAAGGAAAAGCGGCTGAAGGCTTCGATCGTCATCCCTTATGAGGACCCGCAGGCTGCCGTCGCCGAGATCGAGCACTGGGCCGATCACCCCGACTTTTATCAGGTCATGTTCCTGAGCCGCACGGCCGAGCCGCTGGGGCAGCGCAAATACTGGCCTATCTTCGCCGCGGCCGCATGCGCGAAACTGCCGGTCGCGGTCCATGCTTTCGGTTATGGCGGCTTTCCGGTCACCGGCGGCGGTTGGCCATCCTATTACATCGAGGAAATGGTCGGCCATTCGCAGTGCTGCCAGGCGCTGTTGTCCAGCCTCGTTCTGGAAGGTGTGTTCGAGCGCTTCCCGGGCACGCGCGTCTTGCTGATCGAAGCCGGCATCGCCTGGCTGCCGCCGCTGTTGTGGCGGCTGGACAAGCACTGGCAGCGGCTGCGCTCCGAGACCCCCCACCTCAAGCGCCCACCGTCCGAATACATTCGTGAGCATGTTTGGCTGACCACGCAGCCGATGGAGGAGCCGGAGCGGCGAAAGCATTTCAGCGACATGGTGGAATGGATCGGCATCGACCGGCTGCTCTTTGCCACGGACTATCCGCATTGGGATTTCGATGATCCGGTATGGAGCATTCCCGTCCGTCTCGAAGACGATGCGAGAGAGGCGCTGTTTCGCGGCAATGCCAGGACGTTTTACGGCTTGGCCTGATGGCGCGTCATGTCATCAAGCCAGTCTCGGACCTGCCGCCGGGCGAACGCCTCGTTACCGAAGTCGCGGGCCGCAAGATCGTGATCTTCAATCTCAGGGGCGATTTTTTTGGCCTGTTCAACCGCTGCCCGCATCAAGGTGGCGACCTCTGTGAAGGACGCACAACCGGCCTGTTGGAGGCTGGCGAAAAACCTGGCGACTATCGCTTCACGCGGCAAGGCGAAATCCTGCGATGCCCCTGGCATGGTTGGGAATTCGACATCCGCACAGGCATGTCCTGCTCGGAACCGAACCGTATCCGCGCGCCGTCCTATACCGTCGCGCGCATGGCAGGCAGCGAAATCGTAGAGCAGCAATTGCAGGCCGAGACAGTGAGGGTAAGCGTCGATCAGGACTATATCGTCGTCGATATCTAATCTCTCAGAACTTGCCCGATTTCGAAGCCTCGACAAGCCGCTGGCTCGGCGCCTGCACCAGCCCGGCCGCGTGCATCTTTTGCAGTGTGTCGACGATGACGCTAAGCCCGCGCGTCTCGGCGTAGTGCATCAGACCGCCGCGCCAGCGCGGAAAGCCGTAGCCGTGGATCTGCACGAGGTCGATATCGACCGGACGTTTCGCAATGCCCTCTTCGAGAATACGCGCGCCCTCGTCGATCATCGGAAAAACGATGCAGTCGGCAAGATCGTTCACTTCAAACCGTTTTGCCGGGCGACGCTGGCCTTCTTCGGCGATGATCGCCTCAACAGCCTGCGATGGTTTCGGCGTGCGGTCGCCCGGCAGATAGTCGTACCAGCCACCGCCGGCTTTCTGTCCGAGCCGACCAGCCTCGAACAGGCGGTCGCCGATCGGCGCGAAAGGGGCCTCGCCACGCTCACGCGCGGCCTTGCGCTGCATGCCGGCAATGTCGAGGCCAGAAAGGTCCTGTACCTCGAACGGCCCCATGGCGAGACCGAACCCGCGCATGGCGGCATCGATTTCGGCCGGTCGAACGCCGGAGAGAAGCAGGCGCTCCAGCACCGGCCGGTTGTTCTTGAGAATCCGGTTGCCGATGAAGCCGTCGCAGACCCCAGCAAGAACCGGGATCTTGGCAAGGCTGCGGGCCAGCGCGAGACCGGTGGCCACGACATCTGGCGCGGTCGCGGCAGCCGGAACGACTTCGAGCAGTTTCATGATGTTGGCCGGGCTGAAGAAATGCAGGCCCAGCACACGCTCGGGATGCCTGGTCGCCGCAGCAATGGCGTTCGGATCGAGATAGGAGGTGTTGGTGGCCAGCACAGCATCCGGCCGGCAGGCGACATCCAACTGCTCGAAGACGGCGCGCTTGACCGTGAGCTCTTCGAAGACGGCCTCGATCACCAGATCGACATCGGCGAGGCTGGCATAGTTCGTCGTCGGTTCGACGCCCGCCAGGCGCTCGTCGCGCTGCGCCTGGGTCAGCTTCCCGCGCTGCACGCTGCCGTCATAGATGCGGGCGAGATTTGCCATGCCGCGCTCAAGCGCGGCATCATCGCGTTCGACCAGTGCAACCGGCAGTCCGGCATCACGCAATGCGGCAGCGATGCCCGCGCCCATGGTGCCGCCGCCAATGACCGCCGTCGTACGGATCGGCCGGCTCGCAATACCGTCATATTCCGGCGGACGGGGTGCTGCGCGTTCGGCGAAAAAGATATGCCGTAGCGCCTTGGCCTGATCCGAGCCGCGCAGTTCCAGGAAGGTTTCGCGCTCGAAGGCCATGGCGGCTGCGAAATCGGCTTCGGTGGCATGGCGAACGCTGGCCAGCGCCTTCAGCGGCGCGGCTTCGCCCTTGGCGCGCTTGGCGATCGTGTTCTGCTGCTCTGTCCAGAAGGCAGCATCGGCCGGTGCCGGGCTGCGTTCGGAAAGCGGCAGCGGCAATAGGTCTTGAAGAGCCGCGCCGACGAAAGCCTTTGCGCCCTCGCGCAGATCGCCATCGATGATCGCGTCGACAAGGCCGATGGTCTTTGCACGCGAAGCAGCGACCGGCTTGCCGCTCGTGATCATATCCACGGCGGCGTCGGCCGGCACCAGCCTTGGCAGGCGCACCGTGCCGCCCGCGCCGGGGATGATGCCGAGCGTCACTTCCGGCAGGCCGAGTTTGGCCGAGACGACAGCGACACGCCAGCGGCAACCCAACGCGACCTCCAGCCCGCCACCCAGCGCCGTGCCGTGGATGGCCGCGACCCACGGCTTCTTCGCCGCTTCGATGCGCGCGATGACTTGTGGCAAATGCGGCTCCAGCGGCGGCTTGCCGAACTCCGAAATGTCAGCGCCCGCGATAAAGGTGCGGCCTTCGCAGATAAGCACGACCGCCCGCACGTCGTCATCCGCATCGATCGCCTCAACCGCGTCCCACAGGCCTTGGCGGACAGCCTGGCTCAGCGCATTGACCGGCGGGTTTTCGACGGTGACGATGGCGACATCGCCCGGCTTCTCGATCCTAACGGCCATGACTGCACCTCGATCTCGTCGACGCTGCAAGCACGATGTCCAGTCGACGAACTCTCAGTAGCGAGCGACGGCGGACCGGACAAGTCGTCCAAACCGCGCGCTATCGCTTTTGGGAATGCACGCCTATTTCCTGGCCAATTCCTCGGCGACGGTCTTCGACAGCGCATAAAGCCGTTGCTCGATCAGCGTTGGCACTTCACAGACGAAGGTGAGTGACTGGACGCGCTCCTCGAAAATCCGGGTTTCCCAGTTCAGCCTGTCGGTCAGTTCCTGTACTTTGGCGATGTCGGTGTCCGGCTTCACCTGCAGGTCTCCGAGCTGCGAAGCCTCCTTGCGCAGGCGCGCCGCGATTTCCGCTTGCCCGCGGGCGTAACGTCCAATGCCGGAAATGACCTGCGAGCGCTCGGCGTTCATATGATCGAACAGCCCGCGCGCCAGCATGAACAGGCGCTTCGCTTTTTCGCCCGGCTCAAGCTGCGGGACGAAGTCGCGGATCGTCTGCTGCGCTTCGGCAATGGGGATACGGCGCTGCGCGACCTCCTCAACCAGTTCGACAACATCCTTGTCTTCACGCCAGCCGGAAGCTTCCGGCGGGAGTTCCGGTCCATTCCAGATCTGCGGCAAGGACAGTTCAGGCACCTTGCGCTGGATGCACGGCCAGTCGGGGTCTGTGCCTTGGGCGGCGTAGGAGGGTGCTGCGACTGAGGTCAAAAACAAAGCCAGCAAGATACCCCCACCCCTTGCCCCTCCCCTCAAGGGGGAGGGAGACTTAGCGGCCACGTCGGCGAATCCCCCTCCCGCTTGAGGGGAGGGGCAAGGGGTGGGGGTACAAAGATGTCTCATCCGTTTCCTCCGCCGTCCTGCTTGCGCACCATCAGCCCTCGCGAAGGATCGTAGGCGATGATGGCGCCGGTAAGGAAAATCACCGTGAAGGCGACAACGACCGCCAAGGACGTCCATTCGATCTGGCCGTAGAAGGCGAAGCGGATCAGTTCCACGACATAGGTGAAGGGGTTCGCCTGGCAGATGCGGAAAAGTAGCGGGCTCGATTCCTGCACGCGCCACAGCGGGTAGAGTGCGGCGGACGCGAAATACATCGGGAAGATCACGAAATTCATGATGCCGGCAAAATTTTCCAGCTTCTTGATCAGTGACGACAGCAAGAGCCCAAGCGCACCCAGCATCAGCCCGCCGAGGAACAACGCCGGAAGGATTGCGATGTAGCCAACGGCCGGCGCTTTGACGCCCCAGAAATAGGCGATGAAGAGGAAGGCGTAGACCTGCGCGATGGCTACGGTGACCCCGGCGAGCAGTTTCGCCACCAACAGGAACCAGCGCGGGAACGGGCTGACCAGCAGCGTGCGCATATTGCCCATCTCGCGGTCGTAGACCATCGAGAGCGATGACTGCATGCCGGAGAAAAGCAGGATCATGCCGCACAGCCCCGGCGTGATGTAGACTTCGTAGAGCACGTAGGTCTTGTAGGGTGGGATGATCGACACGCCGAGCACCTGGCGGAATCCGGCCGCGAAGATGAACAGCCACAACAGCGGCCGCACCAGTGAAGAGACGAACCGCTCGCGCTGATTGAGGAAACGCAGGCCTTCGCGCTTCAGCACACCCTTCAGGCAGATGAGGTATTGCGAAAGATTGAAGCCGGGGGGTGGGATGGGGGTAACATTGGCGATGGTCATATGGCCCACCCAACTGGTTGCAGCCTCGTCGATAGCCTGCACCGACCCCCCTCTGTCCTGTCGGACATCTCCCCCTCAAGGGGGGAGATCACGCGCGTCGTCGTCAGTGTCCGCCTTGCCACGTTGGCGTTTGGCGAAATCCTTGCGGCCAACCGATCTCCCCCCTTGAGGGGGAGATGTCCGACAGGACAGAGGGGGGTCGGTGCAGAGGGCCGGATCACTTTGCCGGTCCTCCGCCACTCAATGCGCCCTTCCCCGTCAACACCCCAAACGCTTTGGCCAAATTCTTCTCCCCGGTCGCCGCGACCACTTCGCCAACCCTACCGCTCGCCACCAGCTTCCCCTGGTGCAGCACGACGACCTCGTCCGCGTCCTCCACTTCGTCGATCAGATGGGTCGCCCAGAACACACTGATGCCTTCGCTTGCTACAAGTTGGCGGATATTAGCCAAAATGCCGGCGCGGGACTGCACATCGAGACCGACGGTCGCTTCGTCCAGCAGCAGCAGCGGCGGCCGGTGCAGCAGGGCCCGGGCGATCTCGATGCGCCGCATCTGGCCGCCGGAGAGCGAGCCAGCCTTGTCGTGCAATCGCCCGGTCATTTCCACAGCTTCCAGCAGCGCGTCGATGCGCGCCTTGGCGTCGGCCTTGCCGATGCCATGCAGGGAGGCGTGATAGGAAAGGTTTTGATAGACGCTCAAATCGAGGTCGAGCGTACGCGCCTGAAACACGATGCCAAGGCGGCGCAGCGCCTCGCCTGGCGCCCGGCGAATATCATAACCAAATATCCGGATCGCGCCCTTGCGCGTATCGTAGAGATGGCTGATCAGTGAAAAAAGCGTGGTCTTGCCGGCGCCGTTAAGACCGAGCAAAACGCTAAATGTCGCCGGCGCGATCGAGAATGACACATTGTCCAGCGCGCGCTTCTGGCCATAGGAATGGCTGACCACCGCCACGTCGAGCGCTGGCACGATGCCTGTTTCCTTGTCGGTCCTCACATGCTGCAAGAGTTGGCCTCCCCTACAAGGCTTGCTCCACGTCCAAATCTGCTACTTGATCGTGATCGTACCCTTCATACCCTTGTCCGCCAAATCCGGCACCGACCAGGTGTAGACGCCCGGACGAATGGTGGTGAACTGTACCTGGATCGTGCCGTCGGCGTCGAATTCCAGCCAGGCGGGCGCGCCGTTCATATGCACTTCGAGATCGCTGATGACGATCTGGTTGTTCCAGACATTGCGGAACAGATCGGTGTGGAACTTGTACTCCAGCCCACCGGCCGCGGTTATCTTCCAGCGATAGCCCTGCCCGGCGATCAGGGTGAAATCCTTCTGGTTGGCGGTGAACTGATCTTCCTTGGTACCGAGGATCAGCTCGGGCACATCCTTGCTGGCGCGCGTGACCTTTTCTGCGCCCTCGGCCGGCGCAGCCGCTTCGGTCTTGGGCGCGGCGGCATCGTCGTCATCATCATCGTCGCCGTCCTGTGCGACCGCATGCGACAGGGCCATCGCCGTGCCCAGCACAGCGGCAAGCGCAATCTTCCGGTATGTCCGCATATCGTTCTCTCCCTTGCTAAAACTCTAGTTCGGCGACACCACGACGCCCCAGGGCAACTGCCCCACGGTGACGGACTGCACCGGCTCGTCGGTCGCGACGTCGATGAAGGTGATGTCGTTCGACACGCCATTTGTGCTGATCACGGTCTTCTGGTCCGGCGTGAAGCCGAGCTGCCAGACCCGCTGTCCGACCAGGATGTATTTCGTCACCTGATACGTCGCCGTGTCGATCACCGCGACTCGGTTGGCGGGGCCGAGCGCCACGTAAGCTTTTTTGCCGTCAGCGGTGATGCGGACGCCCACGGGCTGGATGGATTCGGCGCGCAGGCCAGGGATCTCGAAGGTGATCTTCTGCTTGATCTCACGTGTCGTATTGTCGATCACCGAGACCGTGCCGCCGATCTCTGCGCTGACCCAGGCCTCCTTGCCGTCAGGCGTGAACTCGACGAACCGCGGGCGGGAATCGACCAGCACATTGTGCGTGATCTCATGCGTTTCGGTGTCGATGAAATGCGCCATGTTCGTCGTTTCCGACGTATTGACGATGGTCTTGCCGTCGGGGCTGACGCCCATGCCTTCCGGTTCGACGCCGACAGGAATCTCGGTGATTACGCCCTTCGATTCGAGGTCGATCACGGTGACGAGATTGTCGTCCTCATTGGCGACATAGAGCCGCTTGCCGTCCGGCGAGAGCACAAAGAGCTCCGGGTCCGGACCCGATGGCAGCGTACCGACGATCTCGCTCGTCGCCGTGTCGATGATTTCGATCGTGTCGTCGTCGGAGGCGCAGAGATAGACGAACTTGCCGTCATGCGAGATGGTGATGCCGCGCGGCCGCTGGCCTGTCTTGATCGTCTTCACCACCTGCATCGTGGCCGTGTCGACCACGGTCACCGTGTTGTCCTTTTCGTTGGACACATAGGCCATGAAGGCGAAGGCGGGGGTGGCGATGAACGTGGCGACCAACGCAATTGCCGCTGCCAACGTCATACCCCCACCCCTAACCCCTCCCCTCAAGGGGGAGGGGAACTTGGCGTCGGCATGTCCGTATTTCCCTCCCCCTTGAGGGGAGGGGTTAGGGGTGGGGGTAACTGTCAATGAACGTTTCCGACTCATCTCTCCTCCGATCATTTCAGCACGCATTTGGTCTCCGGCTGGTCGACGCCCAGCGTGTCGAGCTCCGAAACCTGATGCAAAAACCCTTCCTGTGGCGAGGTGGTGATCACACCGCGCCCGTCGCCTAGAAACACCGGTTGGCGAAGTTGCCAGTTCCATTTGCGGAACGTCACCTTCTGGCCCCGGAATGCCGCCACCGAAAAATCGTCGGCGCGGATAAAATCCTCGATCTTTTTCCGATCAGCGCCCTGCGTGCGAGTAGCCGCCTCGCCGATGATGCGGCCCGCCGTCCAGGCATTCATATCCTTCGACATCATGCGGCGGCCTGTCGCTTTCTCGAAGCGGTTCTGTATTTGCGCGCCGCCCCACTGTTCCGAGGCGGGGTGCCACGACGACGGGATCATGCCGGCAGTACCGGCTACCGGGCGCGGTATCCAAGTACGGAACGGCAGATAGGAGCCGAAGACTTCGCTCTCGTCGGCCACCAGCGTAACATCGTGTTCCGGCAGGTCCTGGGTGAACACCGGCATCTGCTTCTGGATCTGCACTACGCCGGAATCGGTCTGCTTGGACGTGCCGGTATCCTTGAACTCCTTCTCGGCCACGATCTCACCGCCGAAGCGTTCCGCCGCCCGTCTTAGAGCGGCGGCAAACAGTTTATCGCGCTCATGCGAGCCGCTGATCAGCGCCCATTTCGGCCACTGCTTCCAGACGAGATATTGCGCCAACCCATCGGCCAGCATGGAGCGTGTCGGCGCGGTGTGGAAAACGTTGATGCGGCAGTTTTCTTCCCGCAAACTGTCATCCGTATTGCCGACATTGAACAGTAGCACGCCGGCATCGCGCGCCTTGTCGGCGATCGACAGAAGCTGTTTTTCGGAGAGGTCGGTGAGAACATATTTCTCACCCTTGGCCAGCATCTTGTCGAAGATCGGCACGACATCGGCCTCGAACTTCACGTCGGTAATTTCGAGCGTGAACTTTTGGCCCATGAAGCTGCCGGTCGTGTTGTTGTCGGCCATGGCGACAGTGGCGCCGGCAATGCCGAGATCTTTCGGCGGAACGTCCAAAACGGAAAGCGCCAGCGTCGGCTCGTAAGCGCGCAGATAGCCGATCTTGATCTCGGTGACAGGCTTCGCCGCCTTCGCTGGCTTGGGCTGCGGTGCGGCCTCCTGTGCGACAGCGGCGACGTTGACGCTGACCAAAAAAAGACCGATGAAGGCGGCGAGAGTGTTCGGCACCATACTCTTATGTTTCTGTCCACGTACACCATCGCCCAAACGCTGAAGGCAAGGTGTAAGTTCTCGGTGCCCGCAATGAGCTTAGCCCAGCCATTCATTATCGCAAGTGCCGACGCACACATTTTCGTGACGGCATCATTGTGCTTTGGAATGATCGCAGCCGACGCCGGGCCGGGCTTCCGGCAGCGGCGATCCGGTCGCATCGAATTCCGCAAGCGCGGCGTCGAAATGCAGGCACGAGCCATCAACGCGGTGTATGATAGAGTGCTTGCGAGGCGACTGGAGAAGCGGCTGTCATGACCAAGATGCTGGCCAGCGTCACCGGAAAGGCGGAAGCCGAAACCGTCATTGCCGGTGGCGCGGACATTGTCGACCTGAAAAACCCGCGCACGGGCGCGCTGGGCGCTTTGCCGGTGGCGACGATTCGGCAGACGGTCGAAGCGGTTGCCGGAAGACGACCGGTAAGCGCTGTCTGCGGCGACCTGCCGATGGAACCGGAGACCATTCGCCACAAGGTGACGGAAGTCGCCGCCACCGGCGTCGACTACGTCAAGGTCGGCTTCTTCCCCGCCGACAACACGGCGGCCTGTGCCTGGGCCTTGGCCGACCTCGCCAAGGACACAAAACTGATAGGCGTTCTGTTCGCCGACCGGCAGCCTGATCTCGAGCTTTTGCCGGTGTTCGCCGAATATGGCTTCCATGGCGTGATGATCGACACGGCGGACAAATCGAATGGTCGTCTGCTGGACCACCTGCCGCCCGAACGTGTACCAGGCTTTGTGCGGTCGGCAAAGGCGCTTGGGCTGACGGTTGGGCTGGCCGGTTCGCTCGAGGCCCCTGACGTGCCTCGTTTGCTACCGTCGAAACCGGATTTTCTCGGCTTTCGCCGCGCGCTGTGCAGCAAATCCCAACGTACAAAAGCGATCGATCCGAAGGCCGTCGCAGAGATCAGGACGCTGATTCCGGAGGAAAGGCCATCAGGACAGACTGGACAGGTCGATTATCGCCTGCTGGCAGCACGCGGCTATTCGCCTGACAGCGCCGACCTGACCCTAAAAACCAACCGCATCTTCGTGCGCGATTTCGTGCTGCCGGTGCAGATCGGGGCATATAGTTTCGAGCACGGGCACACACAGAATGTGCGCTTCGACGTCACCGCCGACGTGCTGCGCACGGTGAGCAATCCGGAGGATATGCGGCACGTCTTCTCTTACGACGTGATCATGGACGGCATTCGCGCCATCGTCGCAAGCGGCCATGTCCAGCTCGTCGAGGCGCTCGCCGAGGCCGTGGCTACGCACGTGCTGCAGGATCCGCGCGTCATGCGGATCACAGTGCGTGTCGAAAAGCTCGAGCTCGGGCCGGGCGGCGTCGGTGTCGAAATCGAACGGACCCGCAAGGAGTTTGCTGCTCAGGCGCGCCCTGCGCCGCCCGCCGGCAATGACGGCGGTTTCACAAGCCTTGGCAAGAAGGGCGTTACCTCGTGACGGCCGCGCATTGAACAGTCTCGTCGTCAAACTGGGCGGCAGCAATGCGGCCGCGCCAGAGCTGGCGCTTTGGCTCGGCGCACTGGCTGGCGCGGGGCTCCCGATCGTGATCGTGCCGGGTGGAGGTCCCTTTGCCGACCACATTCGCGATGCGCAGCACAGGCTCGATTTTTCCGACAAGGCGGCGCATTCTATGGCGATCCTTGCCATGGAGCAGTTCGGCCATTTGCTGCTGGATCGCGACGACCGATTCTTGCCGGCACGCACGCTGAGCGACATACGGTCGGCGATGCGGCGGTCGCGCGCGGCCGTCTGGTTGCCCGCGCCGCTGGCGCTGTGGGCAAATGAGCTGCCGGCATCGTGGGACACGACGTCGGATTCCATCGCGGCCTGGCTCGCCGGCGGCCTCGTCTGTCGGTCGCTGCTACTGGTCAAGCAGAGTGATGCCGTGCGCGCCGGGATGAGCGTACCCCAGCTAACCGGAACGGGTATTGTCGATGCTGGCCTGGAGGCGCTTTTGCCTGACGACGTCGCGTTGCATATCGCCGGACCGCGACATGCTGCATCGGCGGCAAAGACCTTTGCCGAAGGCGGCATTCCGGGTGTTGTCGTGGACGCCCACGCCGAGCCTGTGCGGAAGGCAGGCTAGCCGATGGCGAAATTGCATACGCCACGCTGGGCCTGGGCGCTGACGGGGTCTGGCCATTTCTTCACCGAGAGTTTCGCGCTGATCCACGAACTGGAACATTGCGATGTATTCGTGTCGCGCGCCGCAGCCGAAGTGCTGCACATGTACAAGCTGAAGCTCGATTTCCCGAAGACGACCCGCGTGCTGCACGACAAGACGGCGAGCGCCGTGCCGGTCGGCGCCTTCTATTACGGCACCTACCATACGGCAGTGATCGCGCCCGCCTCGTCCAACACCGTCGCGAAATGCGTCTGGGGTATTTCCGATACTTTGCCGACGAACGTTTTCGCGCAGGCCGGCAAATGCCGGGTGCCGTCAATCGTGTTTGCCTGCGATACCGCGCCGGAAATGATGACAATGGCGCCCGCGGGCCCTGTGCCGGTCTATCCGCGCAAGATCGACCTCGACAACACCGAGCGGCTGAAAAGCTTTGAACGGACAACTGTGGTCGAGACACTGGCCGAGCTGGAAACGGCGGTGCGCAAGCGGCGGGCGGAGGTGGGCTAGTCAGTGGGTCAAGCCGCGCTCAACGTTGCCCCCCTCTGTCCTGCCGGACATCTCCCCCACAAGGAGGGAGATCAGGCGGCCGCGCTGATTTCGCCAATCAGCAACGGTGCAGGACCAGCACCATCGATGACGCACGTGATCTCCCCCTTGAGGGGGTCCCGAAGGACGGGCGAGACCCGTGGCTCGCCCCGGGGTCCAACAGGACAGAGGGGCAACGTGGAACGCCTGCGCTCACAAGATAATTCTTCTCGGTTCATACCAAGCTCATGCCTGATCGTATCGCCTTTCTGACCGGCCATCTGGCCAAGGTACGGCTGGAGCGGCTGCTGACAGGCCTTGGGAAAACCGATTTTACCTGGGACATCGTCGATGTGGGCGTGAAGGTCGCTGCCTTGATGACCGAGGACATCATTTTGCGCCGGGTCAAGCTCGTTGCCGGCACGATGCGTATGGTTTTGCCCGGCCGCTTTCGCGGAGATCTCGACCGCCTCGAGAGACACTTCAACGTTCAGGTCGTGCGTGGCCCGGACGAAATCGCCGATCTTCCGGCCTTTCTCGGTCGCGCTGGCAGACCGCCGGACCTATCGAGGCACGACATGCGCATCTTTGCCGAGATCGTCGACGCGCCGACGCTCACGCTCGAGGCTCTGGTGGCGCGGGCGGAAACACTGCGCGCGGCGGGCACCGACGTCATCGATCTCGGCTGCCTGCCCGAAACGCCGTTCCCGCAGCTCGCCGAAGCAGTGCGGGAATTGAAGCGGCTCGGCTTCTCCGTCAGCGTCGATTCCGCCAATCTCGAGGAGCTTCGAACGGGTGCGGCTGCAGGCGCAGACTTTGTTCTCAGTCTCGATGAGAACACGCTGCCTCTGGCCTTCGATCATGCCGTGACGCCGGTGCTGATCCCTTCGCAACCGGGCGATCTCGATTCGCTCGGCCGCGCCATCGCCAAGGCCGAAGCCGCGCGCATCCCCTTCATCGCCGACCCGGTGCTCGACCCTATTCATTTCGGCTTTGCGGCGTCGCTCGGCCGCTTCATCGAGGCGCGCCGCCGTTGGCCGGAGATCGAGTTGCTCATGGGTACTGGCAATCTCACCGAGCTGACCGACGCCGACACGTCAGGCATTACTGCCGTCCTCGCGGGCCTCTGTTCGGAACTTGCTGTCCGCAACGTGCTCGTCGTCCATGTCAGTCCGCATACGCGCCGAACGGTCGAAGAGCATGATGTCGCCCGGCGCGTGCTGTTCGCCGCGCGCAATGATGCCGCCTTGCCGCGCGGATATCATGCTGGGCTCCTGCAGGTGCATGACCGCAAGCCTTATCCGGCATCGCTCGCCGATATCGCGGCGCTCGCGGCGGATGTCCGCGATGCCAATTTCCGCATCATGACCGCCGAAGACGGAATCCATGTTTTCAACGCCAAGGGGCACCACGTGGCGCGAGACGCTTTCTCGTTGTTCGACAGATTGCAAGTCGGGTCTGACGGCCCGCACGCCTTCTATCTCGGCGCGGAACTGATGAAGGCCGAGACCGCCTGGCGACTGGGCAAACGCTATGTACAGGACGAGCCGCTGAACTGGGGCGTCGGTTCGGCGTTGCCGGAAGAAGACCGAACGCGCCTCAAGGAAGCGGGACATACGCTGCAGGCGAAGAAGAAAAGATGATGCCCTATATCCGTGAAACCATCCTGACCACGGTCAACAAGGCCGGCAAGGTGCATATCGCGCCGCTAGGCATCATTCAGGAGCGCGACGGCTGGGTGATCGCACCGTTCCGGCCTTCAACGACCCTGGACAATCTGGCGGAAGTGCCGGTCGCGGTGGCGAACTACACGGACGACGTGCGCATTTTCGCCGGCTGTCTGACCGGCCGGAGAGAATGGCCGACAGTTCCGATTCCCGGCAGCGCCGTGCCGCGCATCGAGGCGGCGTTGGCGCATTCGATGCTGAAAGTTGTCAACTTGACGGATGACGGCATCCGGCCCCGCTTCTTTTGTCGCGTCATTTCCGAAGAGACGCACGCGCCTTTCACCGGCATGAACCGCGCCCGGGCGGCCGTGCTGGAACTTGCGATTCTGGCCAGCCGCCTGCATATGCTGCCGCGCGACAAGATTGAGGCGGAAATCGCCTATCTAAGGATTTCTATCGACAAGACCGCCGGTCCGGCCGAACACGAGGCCTGGAACTGGCTGATCGAGCGCGTTGAGGCGCATTTCGCTGGAGATTTGCCGAACATGTAGTTTGTCCTGGCGGCAAGCCTTGTGACGCCAGAACGGAGACATGGAGCCATGAAGCTTCACATCAAGCGCGCCTACGATGCTCCGTCCAGTGACGACGGTTTTCGTGTGCTGGTGGACCGGCTCTGGCCACGCGGCCTGTCCAAGGCAAGCGCTCATATCGACCTCTGGGCGAAGGAGGTGGCACCGAGCACGGAACTGCGCAAATGGTTCGCGCACGATCCAGAAAAATGGCTGGGTTTCCGTGAGCGCTATCTTGCCGAACTCGATGCAAATCGCTTGGCGGTTGATAGCTTGCTTGCTCGGCTCAGCGACGAGGGCGTTGTGACCTTGCTCTACGCTGCCCACGACGAGCGGTACAACAACGCAGTGGTGCTGTGGGACTATCTCAAGCGCGACCGTCGTTAAGGAGCGCAACCGCCGTCGCCGCAGCTGCATTGCTGGCCTCGTTGCGCACAGATTTGTCGGCGGGAATAAGGTCGGCCAGATCGACATAGGGTCGCTCCAGCCGCGCCGCCAGCCGCCGGATTTGCCAGCGCCCCGTTCCGGCGGCGACCACCGGCGCGCCGCCTGGCAAAGCGGCCTCGTGCAGCGTCGCGGCGTCATGGATGGACCGCAATTGTTCTTCGCTGAACCAGACGGCGACAGTGCGCCATTCGGCGTCCGGCAGACCGGCCGCGTCGTAGCCGATCGTGCGCGCCAGCCGCAGCGTCGAGGCGGCAACCGTCTTTTCCTTGCCATCGGCGGTGGCGTGTTTGTCGTCGGCCTCCTCCAAGACTCCGAGGATGCGATGCACGTCGGCCGTCGAGGCAAAATATTCGTTCATCAGCGGCGTGAACCTGCCGGCAACCGGGGCCTTGTCGGTGACCGCCATCAGGAATGTTCGCGTGAAGCCGGTATAAACCAGTTCGCCGGCCTGCAACCGTTCCGCATCGCTATAGCCGCGACCCGAGACGGCGCCATCCCGCACCGGTATCAGGTCGGTCGTCGTCGATCCCATGTCGACGAACAGCGCATCGCCCGCCAGCCGGCCGACGAGTGACGCGGTCGCATGCCAGTTAGCCGAGGCGACATCGTTCGCCAAGTTCCGTGCCTGCGCTACCTCAACAAGGCCCGACCTGACGGCATAGATGCGCTTCTTCTTCACCGGAGTTTCGCGCTCTATGATATCGAGCAGACCGTGAACACCGTCCTGGCGAGAGGAAAAGACATCGGCCAGCTCTCCGGTCATCGTCAGCGCGGCGCTAGCGGCTCCCGCACAAATGTCGACGCTCTCCGCAAAAGCCTTCTCGAGCGTGCTCAACCCCTGCCAAAGTGGCGTCGCGTAGGTTTGGGCCGCAACGATGCGGCCGCCTTCGGCGCGTACGACTTTCAAATGCGCGCCGCCGACGTCGAAACCGACAACGATGTTCTTTTCTTTGCTCACGCTTCGGGCTTTCCTGACGCCGTCGATATGGAGACGGGCGATTTGCGTATCATTCCGGTGCTGGACTTGAAAGGCGGTCAGGTGGTGCGGGCCAGGCAAGGTCAGCGCCATCTCTACGCACCGATTGTCACGCCTTTGGCGCAATCCGCCGAACCGGCGGATGTGGCTCGCGGCCTGCGCACACTTTTTCCGTTTTCGACTTTTTATTGCGCCGATCTCGACGCCATTGCGGGCCTGCCGCCGAACCGCGCAGCAATCGAATCATTGCGGGTCATGCCGAGTGCCCCTTCGCTCTGGATCGACGCGGGCATTAGCGACGCTGCGACTTTGGAAGGAGTGCTCGCCACGCCGGGCGTCAATCCCGTGATCGGAACCGAGACACTGCCGGACGACAAGCTATTGCGCTCATTTCACCAGCATCCCGACCTGATCCTGTCGCTCGATTTTTTCGCCGATGGGTTTCGCGGCCCCGAGGCAATTCTCTCTCAGGCAAACCTTTGGCCCGCCACAGTGATCGTGATGACTCTCGCCAAGGTGGGGTCGGCCGCCGGCCCTGACACCACCCTGCTGGGAGAAATCAAGGCGAGAGCCGGCGGCCGCGCCATCGTCGCGGCAGGAGGAATCCGCAATGACGGTGATGTCCGTCGATTGGCGGAAATGGGCGTCTCTGCGGCGCTCATAGCGACATCTCTGCATGACGGTACGCTGACCGCCACGCATCTGGCTTCTCTCGACGCCTGAACTGTTGCGTCGAGCCGGGGAACATTTCATTCCCCGGCGTCGGCCTCAAAAGCCCAAGGCTCTTTTCAGCCGCTGCAACAGGCCCTCCGGCTCCGCCGGGGGCTTTACCTGTGCGGGGCTGTCTCGTGTCTAGGAAGCACCAAACGGATGCTTGACCGAATCGCGCTGCTTGGTTGCTTCGGCTGCGGTTGGCGTGCCGGCGACAGCGCGCTCAAGAGCTTCCTTGGTGGCGCGATAGTTGTAGTCCTGGATCTTGGCGTCGCTTTCCGCTTCCCAATGGATGAACACGCCGACGCAGATGAAGAGATCGTCGGCCTCGGCAGCGGGGATCGTTCCATCCGCGACCGAATCCTGGACGGCCTTGGCAACGGCATATTGAGCCGGGCCGAACATCTGGACAGCTTGCTTGGCGCCCTTGATCGTGACCTTGTTGAACATCACCGTGTTCGGTTTGCAGGGCAGGTTAGGAGCGATCACCGCCAGCAGACTGGTGAAGCCATCCTTGTTGTTCGTGAGCGCGTTACAGAAAGCCGATTCCACGGCGCTGCCACGCGGTCCGATCAAAAGATCGATATGAGCCACTTCGTTGCCGTCGCCGACAAGCGATTCGCCAACCATCACTTTGTTGATTTTTGCCATTGCCAAATCTCCTCCAGACAAAATGTGGAGTCCAAAGACGCCGCAACCGAGCGGACGCTCGATGGACGACTATCCTTGTTGGCAGCGCCCGGCGGTGGCCGGACCGGTTGGCTAGATAGCCGCGCGGGAAGAATTCCCTCGCTGCCGAAATTCAATCATCAACGACCGCAATATGCAAGTTGTCACGGAGGTTTCTGACCAAAAGTGCAGCAACGGTGAGGTCCGCCGAGGTGCCCGGATTAATGCCGTCAGCCTTCAGCCGGCGGTCGAATTGGGTAAGTGCTGCTTGACGCTCGCTTTCGTCCTGTCGCGTGTGCAGTGCGGCAAGGACCGAGCGCGCCTGGGACTGCACGGCAACAGCGGTTGCGAGGCCTTGCTTGCGGCCAACATGGCTGTCGGGAAAAGCGGTCAGAAAGGCGAGATAGGCAAAAACTGTTGGCCACATACCGCTCTCGCCGCGCGCAACAGCGCCATCGAGCGCCGCCAGCCCGACATCGAAAACATCGGCGAAATCCGTAACATATTGCCTCGCAACCATGTCGCGGCCAGCCGCTTGGCCCATGGCTTCGAGCAACCCAATCTTCGGTGGCTCCCGTGCATCGTTTTCGCCTGCGTCGCCCAAACCGCCGGGTTGAGCATGCGCGATGGCGGCGAAGACATCAGCCGTGTCCGCCATATCGAGACGGCGCAACACGACCCCGATGTTGCGCCGCACGCCACCTGTCGCTTCCGCGGCGCACAGCAATGGGGCGGCCAGCAGCAGAATGCCCAGATTGGTGTTGACGCCGACAGCGTTGCGCGTCGCACGCACGGCTTCCAGGATGCGCTTGCCCGGCGCTAGCGTTGGATCGGTCAGTGGAGCGGCCGAAACAGTGGCGCTCGTGATGAACTGGTCGACCGTCATCCGGTGCCCGTCGGCGAAGACATGTACATTGCCCGGCTTCAGCGCCTCGATCTCCTGGCGGCACGCGCGCTCATATTCTGCCCGCAACTTGTCTCGCGTCGTCGTTTCGGTCACGAATTTGCCGGCGATACAAAGCGGATCGGGCGACGCGGTTCGGCCGCGTGAATTTCGGCCAAATGGTCAAGAAATGCATCAGCCAACTCGCCCGCGATGTTGACGCTGCTCACGGATTGCAGGCCCGACCAGGCGGGCATGCTGTTCACCTCCAGCACGAAAGCCTTGCCACCGTCGTTGAAGAGGATGTCGACCCCTGCAAAACTCGCGCCGACGGCTGCCGCCGCCGCAATCGCCAGACGGGACAATTCTCCCTCGAGCTCCCGCGAGGTTGGCACCGGCTTGCCACCACGATTGACGTTGGTGATCCAGTCATCGTTACGGCGGCTCATCATCGCGACAGCTCTGCCAGCGCAGACGAACACTCGAAAATCCTGAAAGGGCGGACCGGCGCGCGGTATGTAGCGCTGGAGATAGAAGACGTTGGCGACCTCTTCGCGGCTCGGCAGATCGTCTGGCCCATGGATCAAGCGGATGCCCTGCCCTTGCGCACCAAATAGCGGCTTCAACACCAGCGCGCCGGCGGGGCATTCGCGCGTGGCGATAGCACGCGCCGCTTCGATGCCTTCGACGGCAAATGTAGCCGGCGTCGGCAGCCCGGCATGCGCCAGCAGAAAGGTCGTCATCGACTTGTCGACGCATCGCTCGATGGCCCCGGCCGAATTCCAGACGGGCACGCCCATCTTTTCCAGCGCATGCAAAATGCCCAGCCGGCGCGTAATCGCCTCGAAAGACCCGGCTGCGATCGAGCGCACGAAAACGGCATCTGGAAGCCGCTTCCCAAGGCGCGGGAAAGTGAGGCCGTTCGGCGCGGTGCTGTCGAAGGCGATGTCGGCCAACGCCGCCGTCGTCACCATCGCGCCCCGCCTGCGCAGGGCCAATGTCAGGCCGTTGGCGCGACGGTTTTCGTTCAGCAGCAGGATGCGCGGGATCAACCGAGGCTCCGCTCGAGCAATTTCAGGTCTCGACCGCCGGCGCGAAAGGTCTCGCCGCTGTCGATCGCGGTGACGATGGCCTCGGCTGGTGAAAAGAGCAACGGATCAATTGCGTAGAAGTCGCCCTTGAACGCCTTGAATATCTCGGCGAACGGCTTGCCGTAATCGCGCGACGTGCGGCTGGGCAATTTTTCGGCCAAACCCCTGGCGGCGTCGGCGGGACCAGTGACAAATAACTGAACCAGCCCGCCATAGATGATCGCGTCGTTGGTGCGGCCCATGGCTGTGAGAAAATCCGGATGCGGCGCGGGCAGAGGCGCTGCCGCCATGCCGTCCACGATATTCTCCAACGGGAATTTCAGGTCGTTCGCCTTGTGCAAGGCGACCTCTAGGGATCGCGCGACGATCTGGGTAGCGCCGGCGAGGCTCTGCGTCGGGGCATAGAGAAAGGTCAGCGCGCTTGGATTCAGCTTGGTCGTCTTGGCCACTTTGTCGACCACGGCCGCCGGAGGCGGCTTGTCGGTTTCCAGCAGCAGCACCGCCGACTTCGCCTTGTCACGATAGGACAACGTCTCGAACAAAGGTTCGACGCGGGCAATTGATCTCGCTGGGCCGGAACCCATGGCGAAATAGCCGTCGCTCGACAGGCTCCAGCCGGCATATTGTGAAGCCAGGCAGGCAAGCACAGGCTGCGACGACCGCACCTCGATAGTGTAGGGCCATAGCGGCGTCGCGCGATCAAGGCTCGCTGAAACCGTGCCCATCCCACCCAGCGCAATTTCGGCCAACCGCAGGCCGGCCTCAATGCCGCCGGCGACTTTTGCGCCCGCATCGATCAGGGTCTCGCCCAGCGAACCTTTCGCGACCGATATGCGCAGTTGCTCGGCATCGCGGATCATCGTCTCGACAATCGCCTGACCGTTGGCGTTCAGCGACAAGGCATTTTTAGTCATGGTCGGCCTCCGCCCCATGCCCCCTCCAGTTGCCTCAGATTGGCGTAGACAGCGTGTTTCGCCTGCTCCGCGCTGCGCCCGTCCGCAAAGACGGTGCAGACGGGATCGCCCGGTTCGAGCCGGCTCCCCGACGCCTGCCGGTCGGCGGTCCAGTCCGGCCAATTGATTTCGGGAAATGCGGCGAGCGATCGCCTTGTGTATGCGACCAGTGACGCTTTGCTGTCGTTGAAACGCGGCAGTTGGAACGCTTCGCCCCGGCAAGCGTTGATATGAGCGCGGATCAAAGGCGCTTGCACTGTGTCGAAAATGTCGAGCGTCGCACCGGGGCGCGGATTGATCTCGATCAGGTGATGCCCGTCGCGGCTTCGGATGAAGTCGGCGCTGCACAGGCCGACAAGACCGGCCCGTTCGGTCAGATCGGAGAGCCAACCGCTGATCATCGCCGCATCGTCACGGTCGAACCGCAGGAGGCGCACTGCGCCGCCATAACGAAACGGGGCATCCATGGTTGGCGATGTCCACTGCCGGCTGAAGCCGACGACATGGGCTTTTCTCCCATCAGCGATGAATAGCGCCGAGATGTTTTGCCCGTCGATCCGACATTGGAAATAGCGGTCGTCGGCTCGTGCACCAGCTTGACCCGACTGCACATGCACGCCGCCCGCTCCGCCCACGCGCTTGCTGATCCAGTTCTTCGGATCAGCGGGCTCGACCCAAGAAAATTCGGGATGCGACATGCCGAGCTCGGCGCAATCTGCGGCCAGTGTTTCCGGATCCTTTATCCGACGAATGGCGTTGCCGCGATTGCCGGCGAGCGGGAAATGATCCGCAAGCTGATCAACGAGATCGGGCAAGCGCTCGAAACCCGAGCCGAGAATGAGTGCCTCTACGGGGCTCGACGGCGCATCTTCGGCAAGTTCCTGCAACACTGCGGCCGTTCGGCCGCTATCGACGCCGTTGCGCAGGCTGCCCGGCAGCAGCGCCGTCTTCTCGGCCGCAGCCACCGTATCGTCGTCTCCGAAAAAATCCGCAACGCGCACGCGATAGCC
Organism: Rhizobiaceae bacterium; assembly: GCA_050247155.1. GTDB lineage: Bacteria > Pseudomonadota > Alphaproteobacteria > Rhizobiales > Rhizobiaceae > Mesorhizobium_G. The sequence goes on along the minus strand of JBFWUS010000002.1, from coordinate 116,386 downwards.
GGCGCGGCGCGCAGCCTGCGCCAGCGCCCGGCCGGACACGGCGGCGACCAAGATCAGGCCTGCGCTATTTGGCGATTTCGCGAGCAAGCTGGAACGCGTCCTGAAAATTGTAGGCAACGGCCTTCTTCGATTCGATCATCTTTTTAAACAGGCCGGACTCGACCTTGTATTTCACATTGCCGATGGCGAGTGGCCCGATGCCCAGTGCTTTCGTCCCCTCGATCGGCTCGGCATTGGCGTGCACCGACACACCCTCCACCCCAGCCGGCGGCACGGCGTTGACATCCGCCGCGATGAGCAGCTTACCCGCGCCCTTCAAAAGATCGGCCGACAACACCTGAACGCCGGCCTTGGCTGCTGTAAGCGCCACGTCGGCACCGTCGAGCACGATCTCTTTCTTCGAATCCGTCGACCCATCAACCGCTTCGACGGAGACGCCGAACCGCTCTTTCATTTCGGCGGCAATCTTCTTCACGCGCTCGACGCCATCATGCCCGGCGATTACCACCGTTGCCCCTTCCTTGGCAGCGATGACTGCCGTGCAGAACCCGACGACGCCGGTCGCGCCGAATATTGCAATGCGCGCATCCTTCAAGCCTCGTTCGAATTTTTTCTCCAGCGCCTTCTCCACCTTGGCCACCATGGCGGCGGCGGTCGTGAAAGACCCCGCCGGATCGGCGAAGACGGAAATCACAAAAGGCGGCACCATTGCTTTCCTGGCCGCGTCGAACATGTCGAGCGAAAGCGACACGTCCTTGCCGGCGATGAAGATGCCGGTGTCCGGGCCGGCGTCCGGCGGGCGTGAAAAGATCGCGTCCTGCACAAGACCGGTGACCTCGCCAAGCGTCACATTCGTATAGGGTACTACCGCATCGAAGCCTGCGTCGAGCGCCATGTTCACGTCGAACGGACTCATCTGCTTCAGCGGCGTCAGCATGTGGAGGATATGTTTGCCGGCCAAATCTTGCTCCTGCGATTGGTGGGAAGGGGTCAGTTGGCGACCAGATCGAGGCCGGTCACCGCGATGGCGGCGCCATCATTGCGGCCGCGCACGATGTGCAGTTCCGTACCGTTCGGCGCAACGCTCGCGACAAATTTTTGCGCTGCCTGTTCCGACGGGGCGAAGGCAAAACCGGTCGGACCCCAGGAGCTCTGGCCGATGCCCGCGGCCCCCGCCGCTGCGAGTTGCGCGATGACGTCGGCAACCCGCCGCGAAGTGAAAACGCCGCCCTGAGCAGGCGCGAAATGCTCGCCAACAAGCCGTTGAATGCTTGCAATAGCCGCGCCGAAACTCGCGAAATCGCGGCTCACCAAAGCTGGCATGACGCCCATCAAAGCCAGGCGGCAGATCTCTCCCACGCTTGTGCGGGGAAATGGCGGCAGCTTTCGGAACGCCGCCATTTCGTCCTCGCCATGCAACCCCTCAGTCGTCTGGTCGAGCACGAGGATGACACGCCATTCGTCGGGAAACGGCATGCGCGCCACCACCGGCGGCGGCGCGCCACTGCCATCCTGCCCGGCATCGATGATGATGCCGCCGCTGTCGAAACTGGCGATGCCGATGCCGGATCGCCTGCCGCGCGACAGCCGCATTGCGTCATTTCCGATATCCAGCGACCGGCCATGCAGCGTGCGCAACGCCGCGGCGACCGCCAGCGCGATCTGCGTCCCGGAGCCTAGCCCGGCGTGAGCGGGGATCGCGTGCTCGATTGTCAATCGGTGGTGGCCGCGTAGCCCCAGCGTCTCTTTCATCGTTGCAAGATGGCGCGCGGCGCGTTCGGCCTCGGGACCTTCGACCACGGTCTCCGGCGCGCGCCGCAGCGTTATCACCGTCTCCGGCTCGCTCAGGGGCAAACCGATACTGCCGAAGCGGCGCGCGTCGCTGCCGCTAGGGTCAAGAAAGCCGAGATGCAGGCGTGCGGGCAGCCTGATCACAACAGAACTCGACATATGCCCCTCGATGGGTGCATCGTGTGCTATACACGGAAAAGGTGCCCGCGTTCATGATAGCGGCTTTCGCCTCAGGAGCAAGCACTGCTGCTGGTACAATCTGACGCGCGGGACCAAAGGACAAGGAGACGGCGATGGCTGAGGCAAAGGAAAGAACCTACTCGGAAGAAGAGATCGTCGCGCGGCTGGCCAAGGACTTGCCCAAGTGGAAATACGAGAACGGCTGGATCCGCCGCAAATACAAAACCCATAGCTGGAAGGGCACGCTGATGGTGATCAACACCGTCGGCCATCTCGCAGAAGCTGCCTGGCATCACCCCGACATCACCGCATCCTACGCCTGGGTCGAGGTGCGCCTGATGAACCATGCCGCCAAGGGCATCACCGATAAGGACTTCGAACTGGCGAAAAAGATCGAGGATGTGGTGCAGTGGCAGCCCGGCACGGAAGGCGGCGCACTGGAAGGCACTCCCGCGACAGATCAACGCTTCGCCTATATTAAGTACGATTGAGGCCAAACCGGCGGTTGCAAGAACCGCTTTTACGATTCTAAACTCCAGTCGGCACCGGAAAGTAGCGGTTTGAATGGCGGTTGCTTGGATTGGCAACCGGGAGGCATCTCTGGCGCATGCTGTCGAAGAGGCGGCACTGCTGCTCGAGGCAAGCAAGTGCCCGGTCATCCTTCTGGACACGGACATCCACGGTACGCGCGCTTCAGTCGCGCTCGCTGAACAGATTGGCGCGGTATACGATGTCGCTGATGGCGGCAGCAGCGCGGTCGAGGCGGCGCTGATCATGGACCGCGGCGCGATGACGATTGCGCCGGGCGAGGTCCGCCGGCGGGCCGATATGCTGGTGTTCGTCGGGCCGGTTCCGGAGCAACATGTCCCGCTCGTTGGCGATCTTGCCAGCAGCGCGCCTGACTTGTCCGGCGGCGGGGCCCGAAAGCTTTTTGCGATTGGCGGGACATCGAAGCGCGGGCTTCCAGACAACACCGTGCCGGTGAACAGTAGTCGCACCGGGCTGCCTGAGACCTTGGCCGCCATCCGGGCCAGCATGGCCGGCAAGTCGATGGTCGGCAAGTTCGCCAATTTTGAGATGTTCGTCGCCGCTCTGGCAGCCGCCATCTTCCCGGTTTTCATTTACTCTGGCGAGGCAGGCTTGCCGGCGCTGGAAATGCTGCAGGGCCTCGTCGCCGATCTCAACAAGACCAAACGCGCGTCGACCCTGCATCTGGCGGGCAGCGACAATGGCTGGGGGGCGGTGCTCGCCTCGACCTGGATGACCGGCTTCGCGCCGCGGACCAGTTTCGCGCGGGGCTTTCCGGAATTCGATCCATGGCGGTTCGACGTCGAGAGGATGATTGCAGCCGGCGAGGCGGATTTGGTGCTTTCCGTTGGAAGCATCGTGCATTTCGATATCCCCACCCCTAACCCCTCCCCTCAAGGGGGAAGGGCACTTGGTGACCGCAATGCAAGCGCAAAGCCCCAAAGTTCTAGCCAAGCGGCAATCCAACCAGCGTCTCCCTCCCCCTTGAGGGGAGGGGTTAGGGGTGGGGATATCTCGCAAAACACGGCTCAGCCTGCCGCACTAACTCGCATCGCCCTGGCTAGCGGCTTCAAACCTGTACCCGGTTCCGCCATCACAATTTCCATCGGCACACCCGGCATCGACAACGACACAGTGGGTTATTCAGTACGTCTTGGAACCATCGTCGCTTCGAGGGCTAGCGCTCCATCCGACCTGCCCTCTGCCGCAACCATCCTGCGCTTGCTCCATGAGCGCCTGCGCGGAAAGGCGGCGGCGTGATGCTGACAAAGATCGCCGGCGGCGAGATCATCGACCCGACCAATGGCCGCTCCGGCAAGGGCGACCTCTGGCTGCGCGACGGCAAGATCGTCGAAGCGCCGGCCTCGGGCAAGGCCGATAAAACCTACGATGCCAAAGGCTGCATCGTCATGGCCGGCGCCATCGACATCCATTCCCACATCGGCGGCGGCAATGTGAACACCGCGCGCCTGCTGCTGCCGGAACAGCACCGCGCCTACCTGCCCCGCCCGGCGCATACGCCGCTCTCCAACGCTGGCTGGTCGACCTTCGAGACAGGCTGCCTCTACGCCAGGATGGGTTTTACGACGGTCGTCGAACCCGCCATGAACCCCGGCGCCGCGCTGCATACCCATCTTGAACTGGCCGACATTCCGATCATCGACAAAGCGACGCTGACGATTCTCGGCAACGATGATTTCCTTTTGTCGATGATCCGAGACAAGGCATCAACTAGCGCGATCGACGACTATGTCGCCTGGACCGTGCAGTCGAGCCGGGCGTTGGGCGTCAAGGTCATCAATGCTGGTGCGGCGGCCGCATTCAAGGAGAACGTGCGCGCCTTTTCGCTGGACGATGTCGTGCCCTCCTACGGCGTATCCTCCCGCAAGATCGTCAAGACGTTGCAGGCGTCGGTAGACCGGTTGGGCATTCCGCACCCGCTGCATGTCCACTGCAACAATCTTGGCATTGGCGGCGCGGCGGATACCGCTGCCGCGACCATGGCCGCGGCGGAAGGCCAGCCGCTGCACCTCGCCCATCTCCAGTTCTACGGCTATGACACGGAGGGTAAGCGTAGGTTTTCCTCCGCCGCCGCCCGACTGGCGGAGATCGTGAACGCGACGCCCGGCATTACCATCGACATTGGCCAGGTTATGTTCGGTCAGACAGTCACGGTGTCTTCCGATGTGCTACGGCAATTCATGGCTCGGGGCTCGGCAAGCCCGAAAAAGAGCGTCACCCACGACGGCGATGGCAATGGCGGCGGCATCGTGCCCTATCGCTACAAGCCGGATTTTTATGGCTCGGTCCAATGGGCGGTCGGGCTGGAGCTTTTCCTCCTGATCAACGATCCCTGGCGCGTTTTCTTCACCACCGATCATCCCAACGGCGCGCCCTTCACCGCCTACCCGCAGCTCTTCGCATTGTTGATGAACAAAGCGGCGCGTGACGAAGCGGCGGCGGCGGTGTCACAAGCGGCGCTGAAACATTCGACCCTGCCGTCGATTGCGCGCGAATACACGCTGGACGAGATTGCCATCATGACGCGTGCCGCGCCGGCAAAGCTGCTCGGCCTGACGGATCGCGGGCATCTCGGCGCGGGCGCGACGGCGGACATCGCCGTCTATCGTAAGAACCAGGACGTCGCGAAAATGTTCGGCGCGGCGGCGTTGGTTTTCAAGGACGGCGATCTTGTCGTGAAGGATGGCGAGGTCACCCATTGTCGCAAGGGCAAGGCGCTGCGCCTCAATCCGCCAACCGACAGGAAGATGATCCGCCGACTCGACGATTATTATCGGACGAAATACGGCTTGGCGCTCGACTGGTTCACCTTCCCCGACAGCGCGCTCAGCGTCGAACAGCCTTTCACGGAGGTCGCATGCGGCCGGTAAAGGTCAATGGCGTCGTCATCGACGATACGTTTGCCGAGGCCTTCGGAATGCGCGCGACGGCGATCATCATCACCGCGCCGAACCGCAAATGGGCGCGGCAGGCGGCCATCTCGATGACCGGCTTCGCGACCTCCGTTATCGCTTGCGGGTGCGAAGCGGCGATCGATGTCGAGCTGCCACCGACCGCCACGCCGGACGGGCGGCCGGGTGTGCGGGTTATGCTCTTTTCGGTCAGCACCGATGAATTGCAGAAGCAGTTGGTCACTCGCGTCGGCCAATGTGTGCTCACCTCGCCAGGCAGCGCCTGTTATGCCGGGTTGTCTGGTCCTACCGAGCTCAAGCTGGGCGCGGCGCTCCGATATTTCGGCGATGGATGGCAGATCTCAAAAAAGCTCGGCAGCAAGCATTATTGGCGCGTGCCTGTCATGGACGGCGAGTTCCTGATCGAGGCCACGACCGGCATGACCAAGGAGGCGGTCGGCGGAGGGAATCTTCTTCTGCTGGCCGACAGCAGCGCCAAGGCGCTGGTTGCGGCCGAAGTCGCGGTTCAAGCAATGGACAAGGTGCCCGGTGCCATCATGCCCTTCCCGGGCGGCGTCGTGCGTTCCGGCTCGAAGGTCGGCGGCAAATACAAGGGCATGATGGCCTCGACCAACAACGCCTTCGCGCCGACCCTGCGCGGTGTGAGCAAGAGCGAACTCGGGCCGGACATCAATGCCGTGTTGGAAATCGTCATCGACGGGGAAACCAGCGACGCCGTCGCGGCGTGCATGAAGGCCGGCATTGCCGCCGTCACCGCGCTCGGTCCCGAGAAGGGCGCAAGGCGCATCAGCGCCGGCAATTATGGCGGCAAGCTCGGCAAGTTTCACTACCACCTGAAGGCGCTGCTGCCATGAGCCGCCTGACCTTCACTTTGCGGCATGAACCGGAGGAGCGGCTTGACCTGTCGGCGCTCACGCCAAAGGGGCTGGCCGGACTGGATCGCAAGGCGATTGCCGCGCTCCGCATCGGCCAGTCGAAACGTGGCGCGACCGTCGGCGATATTTTTCGCGTTACCGGCAAGGATGTCTCCGACATCGTTTTCGAAAGCGGCAGCGAGCGTTTCGACAGTGTTGGCAACGGGCTTGAGGACGGTACGATCCGCATCGCGGGCGACGTCGGCGCTCAAGCTGGCCGCCTCATGCGTTCAGGCAATCTGATCGTCGAAGGGAGTGCCGGACCGCATGCCGGGTCTTGCATGCGCGGCGGCCGGATCGAGATTTCGGACAATGCCGGCAACCATCTCGGCGGACCGCTGGCCGGCGAACTTGCCGGCATGAATGGCGGCCTGATCATCGTGCGTGGCACGACGGGTGATTATGCCGCCGACCGCATGCGGCGCGGCTTGATCGCGGTGCTGAAAGGCGCTGGCGACTATGCCGGTGCGCGCATGATTGCAGGTACACTGGTGGTGGTCGGCGGTGTCGGTGCGCTGCCCGGCTATCTCATGCGGCGCGGCTCGATCATCCTCGATCGCACGCCCGGCAAGCTGTCACCGAGCTTCGTCGCTTGCGGCGCGCCGGATCTTGCCTTTGCCGGGTTGCTCGACCGGCATCTCATCGCCGAAGGCATCGTCAAGCGGCCTTTGTTGGAACGCGCGCCGTGCCGCTTTGGCGGAGATAATGCCGTGCTGGGACTGGGGGAAATCCTGTTTCCGGCGCCGAAGTAATCGCTACGCTTCGACAAACCCGAACGCGTCGACATCGAACAGTCCGCGATCCGTCAGTTTCAGGTGCGGGATCACCGGGAGCGCCAGGAACGCCACCTGCAGAAATGGTTCGGGCAGCACGCAGCCCAACGCCTTGGCGGCCTCGCGCAGGTGTTCGAGCTTATGTCCAACCTCCTCGAACGGCGCATCGCTCATCAGCCCGGCAATCGGCAGGGCAAGTTCGGCCATCACCTTGCCATCCTGCGCGACCACGAACCCGCCCTGCAATTCGCGGATACGATTCACCGCCACCGCCATGTCTTCGTCGCTGACGCCGACAACTGTGATGTTGTGGCTGTCATGTCCGACCGACGATGCAATCGCCCCGTTCTTGAGGCCAAATCCTTTCACAAAGCTTTTGCCGACATTGCCGTTCTTGCCATGACGCTCGACAACCGCGAGCTTGATCACATCCTGCTCGAGGTTTGGCCGCAGGCCGGTCTCGTCTGTCTTGAGCGCCGCGCTTTCGCGAAAGGTGATGATCAGTCCCGGTTTCACGCCGATAGCGGGCGTTTCGTTGGCGCCAACACGCGCCGGAACATGGAAGGTCGCCGGCGTCGCTTCCTGCGCCTTGACTGAACACAACCCCACCGGTCTGACCGGCTTGCGGGCAGCGAACATCTCCGGCACAACCAGCCTGCCAGCGGCAACGACGTCGCTGACGCGGCAATCCTCGAGGTCGTCGAGCAAAACGATGTCCGCCAGCCAGCCCGGCGCGACGAGCCCGCGATCGCGCAGCCCGAAAATGCGCGCCGCGGAATGTGAGGCCGCCCGATAGACGTGATGCAGCGGCCGGCCATGTGCAATCAGCCGGCGAATGGAGGAATCGAGATGTCCCTCTTCAGCGATGTCGAGCGGATTGCGGTCGTCGGTGCATAGCGCCACGAAGGATGAGGTGTTTTCGTCCAGCACCTCGGCAAGCGCATTCAGATCCTTGCTCACCGAGCCTTCGCGGATGAGGATCGCCATGCCCTTGGCCAGCTTTTCGCGTGCCTCCTTGGCCGTCGTCGCTTCATGGTCGGTGCGGATGCGGCCGGCCAGATAGGCGTTGAGATCCCGGCCCGAGAGCAGCGGCGCGTGGCCGTCAATATGGCCGTCCTGGAAGGCATGCAGCTTATCCACCATGCCCGGATCGCCGGCGATCACGCCGGGAAAATTCATCACCTCGGCTAACCCATGCACTTTTGGATGGTCGCGGAACGGCAACAGGTCGGCGATTTCCAGCCGTGCTCCCGAGGTCTCGAACGCAGTCGCCGGCACGCAGGACGACAGGTTGACGCGAATGTCCATGACGGCTTGTTCGGCGCAATCGAGGAAATAGCGGATGCCCTCCGCACCCAGAACATTGGCGATCTCGTGCGGGTCGCAGAAGATCGTCGTCACACCATGCGGCAGCACGCAGCTATCGAATTCGAACGGCGTCACCAGTGACGATTCGATGTGCAGATGCGTGTCGATGAAACCCGGAACGGCAAAGCGGCCTCGGCCGTCGATTTCGCGCTTGCCCCTATAAATGTCATGCGTGCCGACGATGCGGTCCGCGACAATGGCGATATCGGTGTCAACCAATACGCCAGTGATCACATCAAGCAACCGGACATTTTTGATGACAATATCCGCCGGTTCGGCGCCCGCGCCGGCGCGGATCATTCGGACCAGCGTGGCCTTCGATGGTGTCGTCATCGGGATGTCTCACATTGTGTAGGCATATTCTTCCGAATATCGAAGCAGCGACTGCCGGGCAATCCGCAACAAATGCGCAAAGGCAACCATCGCCATAACGTTGCATAAGCCTATTGTTGTTATCATTGACAACGGCCTTTGGCGTTGTTACGAATAACAACATGAAGGCAACTCTGATTCAGCGTGTCCGCAGAACGATCAGTGACACAGCCTTTATGGAGATCGTGGTTTGGGCGTTGCCTGAGCCACTCGTGGGAAGTGCGCACAAGTTCAAATATCGGCTTGCCCTTATCGTGAACGGGCAGTGCGTTTTGAGATACGACAATGAGCGTGGTAAGGGCGATCACCGCCACGTCGGAGATCGTGAAGAACCGATCGAATTTACGACGCCGGAAGCGCTGTTCGAGGCCTTCGAGACAGACGTGAAGAGGATGCTGGGATGAACATGGTGACAGTGCGGTTGAGCAGCATGGCGGACTTGAAGGCGCGCTTTGCCGAGGCAGTGCACCGTGCCGAACGTGGCGATATAGAGGAGGCCACGCCTTCCATAGAGTTTGCAAGCTATGAGGAGATGCACAAAGTACTGGCCCCCTCGCGGCTCGCCATCATCAGAATTCTCGCGGGACAAGGCGCTCTTTCAATCCGAGAGATCGCTCGGCGTGTCGGCCGCGATATACAGGCGGTGCATCGCGATGTGACGACGCTCATCAACGCCGGCGTGGTCGATCGTACGAGCGAGGGCGTTAAGTTTCCCTACGATCGTATCCATTTCGAATACGATGTAAGCGCTGCCGCATAACGAGCAGCCTTAACATGCCCTATCAATCACCCATCTCACCCGGACGCTCCTGGTATGAGGATGCCGTGCCTAATCGTCCGACATATCCGGCGCTGGATGGCGACAGGACGGCGGATGTTGTCATCATCGGCGGTGGCTTCACCGGCCTGTCGGCGGCGATACATCTCGCCAAGGCGGGAACCAATGTCGCCCTGGTCGAGGCGCATCGTTTCGGCGACGGTGCGTCCGGGCGCAATGGCGGGCAGATGGGCACGGGCCAGCGATCCTGGGCCGAAGAACAGGAAGAGGAGCTCGGCTTTGCGCGCGCCAAGGCGCTGTTCGACCTCGCCGAGGAAGCCAAGGCGCACCTGCTCGAATTCACCGCCGCCAACGGCATCGACATGGACTTCCGGCCTGGCCAGATGTCTGTCGCGCACAAGTCGCGCTATGTCGACGAGTACAAGGCGCATGCCGAACTGATGGCATCCCGCTTCAACTATCCGCAGATCAGCTTCATGGATAAGGCGGAGACCGCCGAGAGGCTCGGCTCAACGCACTACTACGGCGGCGTACGCGACACCGGCACGGGTCACATCAATCCGCTCAAGCTGCTGGTCGGCAGCGCCAGGGCTGCAGCCGCCGCCGGCGCGCATATCTTCGAGCAAACGCGTTCGACCGGCGTTCAATCCCACAACGGCAAGGTGATTGTTTCGACGCCGAAAGGAACGATCACCGCAGACAAGGGGCTGATCGCAGTCAATGCCTATGGCGGCGATCTTGAGCCAGTCAGCGCCGCGCACGTCATGCCGATCGGCTCGTTCATTGGCGCGACCATACCACTACCCGCCGATACGCCGGTAATCCCGGGCGGCGAAGCCGTCGACGATTCCCGCTTTGTGGTGCGCTATTTCCGCAAGTCCATCGACAACCGCCTGCTTTTCGGCGGCCGCGAGATCTACGGCGTCAGGGATCCGAAGGACATCCACATCCACATCCGCCGGCAGATCGCGGAGATCTATCCAGCGTTGAAGGATGTCGAGCTCACCCATGGCTGGGGCGGCTATGTCGGCATCACCATGCCACGACGGCCGTTCGTGCGCGAGGTCATGCCGAATGTCATCTCGGCTGGCGGCTATTCCGGCCACGGTGTGATGCTGTCGAATTTCGTCGGCAAGCTTTATGCGGAAACCGTCGCCGGCAACCGCGACCGGCTTAAACTGTTCGAGGAACTGAATGTACCCGCCTTCCCCGGCGGCCGGCGCTTTCGCTCCCCACTGCTGTTTCTGGCGCTGACCTGGTACGCGCTGCGCGACCGGATCTAGACTGTCGGGACCAGCAATAGGCCCAGAAGAGAGCGGACTGGTATTTCAGATGATCCTTAAGTAACGGAACTCATCTGCGGGTTGCGGCGTTCGGCAGGTCGCGCGGGAGTTGCGACATCTCGAAGATGACAAAATTGAGCGCGCCGGCCCGTCGTCGGGGGCGATGACGGGTCGAATCCCCTCCAAGAGTTCTCGCTGTGGGCATGTCGCTTAGGTGATTGCTCGTCCCGGAAGCGGAGCACTAGACAGACTGGGGCCGGCCGCTTTCGGCGGCCCGCAGAATAGCGTCGATCAGGCAATGAGCCTTCAAAGCCTGGCGGCCGGATACTTTCGGATCGCGGCCGACACGAATGGCCGACAAAAAATCTGACAGGACAGCGCGATGGTTTTGGTGCGAAAAGGCCATCGGGTCAGCCCCTGCACCGTCGCCCGCCATTCCATCGGTGATGGTCTGCTCTGTTCCGTCTACGAAAGCAAGTTTCGCACCCTGCCCGTCGATTCTGGCCGAACCCTTCGTGCCTAAAATGTCGATACCGTCCGGAAACCCCGGATACGCGGCTGTGGTCGCGCTGAGCGCGCCGATGGCGCCGTTCTCGAAACGCATCGCCGCATGGACCAAATCTTCGGTTTCCATGCGATGCACTTTGCTCGTGGCAGCATAGCCTGAGACCTCGGCGGGCAAGCCGACAAGCGCGATCATCTGGTCGATGGTGTGGATCGCCTGCGTGAGCAGCACTCCGCCGCCATCGCGTGCCTTCGTGCCGCGGCCGGGCTCGTCATAATAGCTCTGCGGCCGCCAGTTGTTCAGCCGCATCGACACCGAAACGATCTCTCCAAACCGCCCGTCCGGGATCAGGCGCGAAACCACATCGACGGTTCGACGAAAGCGGAGCTGGAGCACAATGCCCAGGCGCACGCCGGCCTGCTCCGCTGTCTCGACCAGCTCTTGCGAGCGGTCGAACGTGATCTCCAGCGGCTTTTCCAGAAGAATATGTTTGCCGGTAGCGGCGGCACGGCGCACGAGGTCGAGATGGGTGTTTGGAGGCGTCAGCACCATTACCGCATTGATGGCCGGGTCATCGAAAATCGTGTCGATGCTGTCAACGACCGGCAGCCCATAAGTTTTCGCGAACACGGCGCGCCGCTCCGCCGACGGGCTGAAGCAGGCGGCGACCTCGACCTCGTCTTTTAGATCGAGCAGGCTCAAGGCATGCGGCTTGACCGCCATGCCAAGCCCGATGACGCCCAGACGCATCATGTCCGTCGAGCTTTGGCAGGCTCAACACCCCTAACCCCTCCCCACAAAAGGGAGGGAAACCTGGCATCGGCGTTCCCGAATCCCCCTCCCCCTTGTGGGGAGGGGTCAGGGGTGGGGGTGTTTTTCGCTATGTGGACCAACGCTGCTACAGCCATTCCGGAATGCCTGTCGCCTTCAGCGTCACCATGATGCCGCGCAGTTCGGCCAGGCCTTTCAGGCGGCCGATGCACGAATAACCCGGGTTCACCTTCTTGCCGATGTCGTCGACGATAGCGTGGCCATGGTCGGGGCGCATCGGTATTTCCCAATCGTCGCGGCCTTCGCCCTCGCGGCGGCCCTCTTCCTGCATCAGAGCCGCGACGACGCGCACCATGTCGGTGTCACCGCCGAGGTGCTCGGCCTCATAAAAGGAGCCGTCCGGTTCCTTGGTAACGTTGCGGAGGTGTGCGAAATGCACGTTCGCTCCAAATTCGCGCGCCATGCGCGGCAGGTCGTTCGCTGCATTGGAGCCATAAGAGCCGGTGCAAAGCGTGATGCCATTCGACGTCGACGGCACAGCTTCAATCAGCGCCTTGGCGTCGGACGCTTTCGACACGACACGCGGCAGGCCGAAGATCGGGAAAGCCGGGTCGTCGGGATGGATCGCCATGCGTACGCCGACTTCTTCCGCCACCGGAACGATTTCCTTGAGGAAAGCAAAGAGATTGTCGCGCATGCCCTCGACGCTGATCTCGTCATAGACGGCCAGCGCCTTACGGAAACTGTCGCGGTCGAAGACGAACTCGCGCGCCGGCACCCAGCCGATCAGATTCTGCTCCAGCGTCGCGAGCTGGCTTTCGCTCATGGCGGCAAGGCGCTTTTTGGCTTCGGCGATACGCTCGGCCGGGTGATCGGCCTCCGCCCCCTTGCGCTTCAGCACCAGCGCGTCATAGGCGCAGAAATCGACGATGTCGAAGCGCAACCCGTCGCCGCCGCGCGGCATCGGCGCGTGCAGGTCGGTGCGCGTCCAGTCGGTGATCGCCATGAAATTGTAGCACAGCGTCTTGATACCGGCCGCTGCGATCGCGCGTACCGAGGCCTTGTAGTCCTCGATCCGCTGCTTGTAGTTGCCCGAGCGCGTCTTGATGTCCTCGTGCACCACGATGCTTTCGACCACATCCCAGGTCAGACCAGCCGCTTCAATCTCGGCCTTGCGTTTGGCGATCTCATCGGCCGGCCAGGCGCGCCCGTCGTTCAGATGGTGCAGCGCGCTGACAACGCCGGCCGCGCCGGCCTGGCGCACATGCGACAGATGCACCGCATCGTCGGGCCCGAACCAGCGCCAGGTTTCCTTCATCGCAAAAGCTCCTCGAGTGTCGTTGCAGCGCCGAAACGGCGCAGCGAATCCAGATGCGTTGACGCGAGCCCCATCAGTTCGTCGCGATGTGGCGAGCCGACGGCGAAACCGGCGGCATCGAACACCTCGCGAACCATCTGCCCGGCGTTCAGGCCCATGGCAAAAATATCCGTGAGCGCGCCATCCAACGGGTCGGTGAAGTGGCCGGGCGGCAGCGCCTGACCGCGCGCTTCGCAAGCGGCGATCCAGGCGGCGGGCGTCAGCATCAGATGCCGGGCGCTGCCGCCTGCCTTCACACGCTCCATTGCCGTGGCGACGATGCGCTGCGGCAACTTCTGGCTGCCGTCATTGCCGATCTGGGCCGTGCGGTGCCTCAGCGCCGGATTGTCGAAGCGCTTGGTCAGTTCCGCCGTATAGGCCTCAGGCTTCAGACCGACGCCTTCCGGCAATGAGGGAATCGCTTCAGCCCACAGCCGTGCGACGAACTTCCGGATCAGTGGATCTGAAAATGCTTCCGACACCGTGGCGTGCCCCATCAGAAGGCCGAGATAAGCGATGCTCGAATGCGCGCCATTGAGCAGCCGCAGCTTCATGTCCTCGAACGGTTCGACGTCCTTGACCATTTCGACGCCGAAACGCTCCCAGTCCGGACGGCCATTGGGGAAATGATCCTCGATAACCCATTGCAGGAAGGGTTCGGTAGTAATCGGCCATGCATCGGCGACGCCAAGCGCCTTGCTGATGCGGGCTCGATCCTCGTCGGTCGTCGCCGGCACGATGCGGTCCACCATGCTGGAGGGAAATGCGATCTCTTCTTCCACGAAGCGACCGAGTTCGGGATCACGCATTTTGGCAAATGCCACAAGCAAACGCTTCAGCGTCGCGCCATTGGCCGGAAGGTTGTCGCAAGACAGGATCGTAAAGGCATCCGTGCCCGCCGCCCGCCGCCGCGCAATGGCCTCGGTGAGAAAACCATGCACCGTCCTTGGGCGTGAGGGATTTTGCAAATCCCAGACGATGTCCGGATGCCTTTCGTCCAGCCCGCCGACGGCATCGCGCAGATAGGCCTTTTCAGTCACCGTCAGCGTGACGATCTTGATGCCCGGCTCCGTTAAGGCGTCCAGCAAGGCGCCAGGATTCTCCGGCGCAACCAACGATGACAGGATTGATTCGATCACGCGCAATTTTTCGCCGGACCCGTCAACGACCGAAAGCGTATAGAGCCCGTCCTGCGGTCCAAGCGCATCGCGCGTGTCCGCACTGCGCAGCGACGCGCCGACGATGCCCCAATCATTTTCGCCGGCATTCAGGCAATCGTCGACAAACACTGCCTGGTGGGCCCGATGAAACGCGCCCAAGCCAAGGTGGACGATGCCCGGTTTACAAGCGGCACGATCATAGCGCGGCGTTTTGATGGCCTTCGGCAAAGCACCGAGCGCCGCGCTGGAAAGCCTGTCCGTCATAGGCGCGGCACTGCATTGCGTGCACCGGTCATGTGTCCTCCCATGAGCGCTTTCGCGGCTCTCCCTGCCGAAAACCAGTCTTTCGGTCAAGGCATAAGTCATCATACAACTAATGTTTTTTCATATGTTGACATTATCTCTTTCGACAATTAGCGATTGAGGTCCGCTGAAGGAGGACAGCCGCAAACTCATGTCGCTCGTTGCCGACGATCTGCTGTTTCCTGCCGATTCCGAGACTCGCTCGGTGGCGCGTGGCCTGTTTGCGGCAATCAAGAACCTGCCCATCGTCAGCCCACACGGCCATACCGATCCGCGCTGGTATGCCAAGAACGAGCCCTTTCCAGATCCGGCGCAACTGCTCGTCGTGCCCGACCATTACATTTTTCGCATGCTGTTCAGCCAGGGTGTCAGGCTGGAAGACCTCGGCGTGCCGACGCTGGATGGGTCGCCGGTCGAAACCGATGGTCGCAAGATCTGGCGGCGCTTCGCCGAGCATTATTATCTCTTTCGCGGTACGCCGACCCGCGCCTGGCTGGACTATACGCTCCAGAACCTGTTCGGCCTTCGCGAACCGCTGACGGCCCGCAACGCCGACGCCTATTACGATACGATCGCGGGCCTTCTGAAGCACGACGATTCCCGCCCCCGTGCGCTCTACGAACGCTTCAACATCGAGGTCATCTCCACCACCGACGGCGCGCTTGACGATCTGAAGTGGCATAAGATGATCCGCGACAGCGGCTGGAAGGGCCGCGTCGTACCAGCCTATCGGCCTGACTCGGTCGTCGATCCAGACTTCGAAGGTTTTGCCGCCAATCTGGACAAACTTGGCGACATCACCGACTGCGATACGGGCTCCTGGCAAGGCTATCTCGACGCGCATCGCAAGCGCCGGGACTACTTCAAATCATTCGGCGCAACATCGACCGACCATGGCCACGCAACGGCCGATACCGCCAATCTGCAGCCTAACGAAGCGCGCTCCCTCTACGACAAGGTACGCACGGAAAAAGCCGATGCCGATGCACGAAAACTGTTTCGCGCGCAGATGCTCACCGAGCTTGCCAGGATGAGTGCCGACGACGGACTGGTGATGCAGATCCATCCCGGCTCGTGGCGGAACCACTCACCCGCCATCTTCCAGAAATTCGGCCGCGACAAGGGCTTCGATATCCCGACGCAAACCGACTATGTGCGCGCGTTGAAACCGTTGCTCGACGCCGTCGGCACCGACCCGAAGGTCTCGATCATCCTCTTCACGCTGGATGAGACGAGCTACGCGCGCGAGCTCGCACCGCTGGCCGGCGTCTATCCGGCGCTCAAGCTCGGACCGGCCTGGTGGTTCCACGATAGCCCGGAGGGCATGCGCCGCTTCCGCGAGATGACCACGGAGACGGCGGGCTTCTACAACACCGTCGGCTTCAACGACGACACCCGCGCCTTTCCGTCCATTCCGGCCCGCCATGACGTGGCGCGGCGCGTCGACTGCGCCTTCCTGAGCCGTCTGGTGGCCGAACATCGGCTGCGCGAAGACGAGGCGCATGAGCTGGCGCACGAACTCACCTACGGGCTGGTCAAGAAGGCCTATCGACTTTGACTGAGTAAGTGCAAAAAACTGGGAGGAACCAATGTTGCATGTTTCGAAATTCCTGGCCGGCGTGGCTCTCGCATCGGCGCTGATGCTCGGCGCGGCGTCAGCGCAGACGGTGCTGAAATCGTCCGACACGCATCCGGACGGCTATCCGACCGTCGAGGGCGTCAAATATTTCGGCGAACTGATCAAGGAGCGCACGCAAGGACGCTATTCGGTCGAGGTCTATCACTCGGCACAGCTCGGCGAAGAGAAAGACACGATCGAGCAGGTGCGCTCCGGCGTGATCGAGCTGAACCGCGTCTCCATGGCGCCGTTCAACGGCACGGTGAAGGAAACCATCGTTCCCGCCCTGCCCTATGTCTTCCGCTCGGAGGACCATATGCACAAGGTCATGGACGGGCCGATCGGCGACCAGATCAAGGCGGCGTTCGAACCAGCCGGTCTGGTGGCGCTCGCCTTCTATGACGCCGGCGCACGCTCCTTCTACAACTCGAAGAAGCCGATCAAGACCGTCGCCGACATGGCCGGACTGAAGTTCCGCGTCATCCAGTCCGACATCTTCGTCGACATGGTCGCGGCGCTGGGGGCCAATGCCACGCCGATGCCCTATGGCGAGGTCTATTCCTCGATCGAGACCGGCGTCATCGACGGCGCGGAAAACAACTATCCGAGCTACGACACCGCCAAGCACGCCGAAGTGGCGAAGTTCTATTCGCTCGACGGGCACACCATCCTTCCCGAAGTGTTCGTGATGAACAAGGCCGCCTTCGACAAGCTGACACCGGAAGATCAGGCAATCTTCAAGCAGGCGGCCACCGACAGTGTCGCCAAGCAGCGCGAACTCTGGGCGAAGAAGGTCGGCGAATCGAAGGCCAATGTCGAAAAGCTCGGCGCGCAGATCAACGAGGTCGAGAAGCAGGGCTTTATCGACGCGATGAAGGGTGTCTATGAAAAGCATGTCACCGACGAGGTGCTGAAGAAGATGGTCGCCGACGTGCAGGCGACGCAGTAACTGGCGCGTTCTCACCCTCCCCCTTGTGGGGAGGGTCGACGCGAAGCATCGGGGTAGGGGTAATTCCTATCCTGCCGCAGTATCCCCCACCCCGGACCTATGGTCCGACCCTCCCCCCAGGGGGAGGGTAACGAGGCGCGGAAACACATGTCCACTGAACTTCGCACCGGCGTTCCCATCCTCTCCCGTCTCAACACGGCGGCGCTCTATCTCGCTGGTATAGGCCTCGTCGTGATGACGGCGATGGTCGCCTGGCAGGTATTCTGCCGCTACGCTCTGAACGACTCGCCGAGCTGGACCGAGCCCGGCGCGGTCATGCTGATGAGCTGGTTCATCTTCCTCGGCGCTGCGGTCGGCGTTCGGGAGAACAACCATATGGGCTTCGACGTGCTGCTCTACGTCATGCCGCCGTCAGCCAAGAAATGGCTCAGGATGATTTCAGATATCGTCATCCTCGCCTTCGGCATCGGCATGATCTGGTATGGCGGCAGTCTCGTCGGCCTGACCTGGAACACGGTGCTGCCCGCGCTCGGCATCTCCGGCGGGTGGGACTATGTGCCGATCATCGCCGGCGGTCTGCTCGTGGTTCTCTTCTCGCTCGAACGTATCGTGCTTCGCCTGGGCGGTGCGCCCATCGACGAAGCGCTGGACGAAATGGCGCCGACCGAGATCGCCGTCGAACTCGAGAACATCGAAGCGGTGCGGGCAGACGCCGCCGAACTGGCGAAGAGGAAATAGGCGCCATGGAACTCTGGACCCTCTTCGGCGCCTTCACGCTGCTGATGCTGATCGGCACGCCGATCGCCTTCTGCCTGGGCGTGGCCAGTTTCGCCACGGTGCTTTATATGGGCCTGCCGCCGCTGGTCGTGTTCCAGCGGCTGAATTCCGGCATGAGCGTGTTTTCGCTGCTGGCCATTCCCTTCTTCATCTATGCCGGCGACCTGATGGTGCGCGGTGGCATCGCGCAACGCATCGTTGCCTTTGCCGCATCGCTGGTCGGACATATCCGCGGTGGCCTTGGCCAGGTGAACATCGTGACCGCCACACTTTTCGGAGGGATTTCCGGCTCGGCGGTTGCCGAAGCAGCGGCCGTGGGTGGCCTGATGATCCCGCAGATGAAGGCGCGCGGCTATGGCGCGGACTATGCCGTCAACGTCACCTCGATGGCCGCGCTGATTGCACTGCTCCTGCCGCCCTCGCACAATATGATCATCTATTCGATTTCGGCGGGCGGCAAGATTTCCATCGCCGACCTGTTCACCGCCGGAATCGTTCCCGGCCTGCTGCTCGCGGCAGCATTGATGGTCACGGCCTACATCGTTGCGCGCAAGCGTGGTTACCCGACCGAGCCTTTTCCGGGTTTCGCGATGGTTGCCCAGCTCTTCGCCATCGCTATCCCTGGCCTGCTCTTGATCGCCATCATCTTCGGCGGCGTTCGCTCCGGCATCTTTACCGCGACAGAGAGTTCGTGTGCCGCGGTGATCTACGCGCTGCTGGTGACGTTGTTCGTCTACCGTCAGATGAGCTGGAACGATTTCGTCCATGCCACGATGGGCGCGGTGCGCACGACCGCCATGGTTCTGCTGATCATCGGCACGGCCGCCGCCTTCTCCTGGCTGATGGCCTTCCTGCGTGTGCCGGCAACGCTGGTCGCCTGGATGCAGACGATCTCGGACAACCCGATCATCATCCTCTTGCTGCTCAACCTGATCATGCTTCTGCTCGGCACCTTCATGGACATGGGGCCGACGATCATCATCACCACGCCGATCTTCCTGCCCATCGTTCAGGCTTACGGCATCGACCCGGTGCATTTCGGCGTGATCATGATCCTGAACTACGGTATCGGACTAAACACGCCGCCCGTCGGCGCGGTGCAGTTCGTCGCCTGTGCGGTGGGCAAGATCAGCGTTTGGGAGTCCATGCGCTCGATCTGGCCATTCTATGGAGCCGGGGTCGTCGTCCTGCTTCTGGTGACCTACATACCGGCGCTGTCGCTTTGGCTGCCGGGCGTGTTCAAATAGGAAATCGCCATGGCCGCCGATCTCACCGACCTCAAGGTCGAACGCAAGCCAAAGCTCTCAGAGAACGTTGCGCAGAGCCTGCGCGCACAGATTCTCGCCGGAGATTTTGCCGTGGGAGAGAAGCTGCCAACCGAGACGCAGATGACGGAGATTTTCGGCGTCAGCCGCACGGTGGTGCGGGAGGCGGTCGCGGCCCTCGCAGCCGACCGGCTGGTCGAAGCACGGCATGGCGCCGGCGTTTTCGTGCTCGACAACCCCACGCTCAAGATCGGCGCCATCAGCGCCGACATCGGCAACAAGATCAGCCAGGCAATCAATGTGCTCGAGGTCCGCATGGGCATCGAGATCGAAAGCGCGGGACTTGCCGCGCAGCGCCGCAACGCCGCGCAGGAAGCGCGCATCCAGGAAGCCTTTTTCGAATTCGAGCGGCTGCTCCAGGCCGGCGAACCGACCGGCAAGGCCGATTTCGCCTTCCATCGCGAAATCGCCTCGGCGACCAACAATCCCTTCTATGTCGAAATCCTCGACGCGCTCGGCGACCGCACCATTCCATGCGACCGCGCCTCGCCGTGGTATTCGGTGGAAGTGCTGTCACACGAATACCTGACCGGTCTGCAGCGCGAGCATATGCGCATATTACAGGCGATTTCGGCCGGCGATCCGCAAGTCGCGCGCGAGGCGATGCGCGCACATCTCACCGCCGCGCAGGAGCGCTACCGCAAACGCCTCACCGGACAACAGGCTGACTATTCGCAGGCAATGCCAGCGCAAGGCCGCATCCGTAGCTTCTGATTTCCAACACGATCATCAAGGGTGTCATGACAACAGACTACACCTCCCGTTTTGCTATCGATCCAGCCGCCGCTTCTGCCATGGGCACAGACGAGCTGCGTCACAACTTTCATCTGGCGGGTCTGTTCGTTGCCGACAGGATCAATCTCACCTACACGCACTACGACCGCATGATCGTCGGCGGGGCGATGCCTGTAAACGGCGCGTTGAAACTCGAAGCCATCAAGCCGACCGGCACGAAATCTTTCCTCGAACGCCGCGAGCTGGTCGCGGTGAACATCGGCGGTCCGGGCAAGGTTCAGGTGGGGTCGCAGTCGTATGATCTCGGCGCACGCGACATGATTTATGTCGGCAAGGGCGAGGACGTGTCCTTCAGTTCTAACAAGGCCGATCATGCGGCCAAGTTCTATCTGCTCTCGGCGCCGGCTCACCACGCCTATCCGACAAAGCTGCTGACCATCGCCACCGCCAAGCGGCTCGATCTCGGCAGCCAGGAAACCTCCAACGAACGGTCGATCTTCCAGTTCACCACGACGATCGAGACCTGCCAGATCGTCGTGGGCATGACGCAGCTTGCGAAAGGTTCGGTGTGGAACACCATGCCGGCCCATGTGCATGACCGGCGCATGGAGGCCTATCTCTATTTCGACCTAGACGAGAAGGCGCGCGTGTTCCACTTCATGGGCGAGCCGGACGAGACCCGGCACATTGTCATGGCCAACGAGGAGGCAGTGCTGTCGCCCGCATGGTCGATCCACTCCGGCTGCGGCACGTCCAACTATGCCTTCATCTGGGCGATGGCCGGCGATAATGTCGACTACACCGATGTCGACATGGTGGCGATTGGAGACATGCGATGAGCGATCTCTCTGCTTTCAGCCTCGATGGCAAGCGGGTTCTGGTCACGGGCGCCAACACCGGCATCGGCCAGGGCATAGCCGTGTCGGTCGCCAAGGCCGGAGCCGAAGTGATCGGCGTCGGACGCTCGTCAATGGAGGAGACGGCGACGCTGATCACGGCATTTGGCGGCAAATTCCAGCCGCACGCCTGCGACCTGTCGGATATCGAAGCCGCGAAAACGCTGATGGACGGCGCTACCGAAAAATTCGGCATCATCGACGGGCTGGTCAACAATGCCGGCATCATCCGGCGCGGCGATGCGGTCGATTTCTCGGAGACAGACTGGGACGATGTGCTGGACCTCAACCTGAAGGTCGCCTTTCTGCTTTGCCAGTCCTTCGGCCGTCGGCTGATGGCCGAGAACCGCCCCGGCCGCATCGTCAACATCGCATCGATGCTCTCCTTTCAAGGCGGCATCAGGGTGATGTCCTATACCGCCGCCAAACATGGCCTAGTCGGAGTCACGCGCATCCTGGCCAACGAATGGGCGGCCAAAAACATCAACGTCAACGCGATCGCGCCGGGTTACATCATCTCCAACAACACCGAAGTGCTGCGCAAGGACCCCGACCGCAGCGCAGCGATCCTGGCGCGTATTCCCGCCGGCCGCTGGGGCGTGCCGGCCGACATCGGCGACGCCGCGGTATTCCTGCTCGCGCCGGCGTCAAACTACATGCACGGTGCCGTCATCGCCGTCGATGGCGGATGGCTCGCAAGGTAGGACAATGACACAAAGCAACGACATTTTTGCCCGCGCCGCCGATGGCGAATGGACGCTGACGCCGGAAGGCAACCGCCGCCGCATCGTCCTCTACACCGACGAATTGATGATGGTGGAGTTCACCTTCGATAAAGGCGGCGAGGGCTGGCTGCATTCGCACCCGCATGTGCAGTCGAGTTATATCGCCGAAGGCAGTTTTGACGTGACCATCGACGGGCGCACGGAACGCCTCAACGCCGGCGACAGCTATATCGTGCCTTCAGGTCTTCAGCACGGGGTGAAGGCGCTAGAGAAGGGCCGTCTCGTTGATTGCTTCACGCCACACCGGGCCGACTTCCTCGCACCGAAGGCCTAAGGAAGCCTCTTACGTCGAGGGGAACGGCGCCCCCGACCTCCGCCACTCGACGAACCGGCAGGCGGATCAATCGCGACCCTAGGCCACAAATTCCGCCGGCAGCAGCTCCGCCGGGATGTTCTGATACGATACCGGCCGCAGGAACCGGCGGATCGCCATCGTCCCGACCGAGGTCGCGCCAAAATTGGTCGAGGCCGGATATGGCCCGCCATGCACCATCGCTTCCGACACTTCGACGCCGGTCGAAAAGCCGTTAGCCAGAACACGACCAGCCTTGCGCTGCAGGATCGGCATCAGCTTTCGTGCCTCCGCGTAGTCGCCGGCATCGACATGCAGCGTGCAGGTCAATTGACCATGCAGGCTCCTGGCGATCGCTTCCATCTCGGACACGTCGCCGACCTTCACAATCACGCCAAGCGGGCCGAAAACCTCTTCCGACAGATCGTCGTTCTCAAGGAAGGCCTCGCCGGTCGTCTCGAACAGATAGGGCGCCGCTGATCGCGTGTTGCAGGCCGTGCCGAGCAGCTCGGTCACGCCTTCGGAGGACTGCATGCGCTGCGCACCGGAACGATAGGCATCGGCGATGCCGTCGGTCAGCATCGTCTGCGGCGCGACTTCGCCAAGTGCAGCCACAGCAGACGCCTTGAACGACTCCGCTTCCGGTCCATCGACCACGACGGCGACGCCCGGATTGGTGCAAAACTGCCCTGCTCCCATCGTCAGCGACCCTGCCCAGCCCTTGCCGATCGCCTCGCCACGCGCCTTGACGGCCGCCGGCATCACGAACATCGGGTTGACCGAGCCAAGCTCGCCGAAAAATGGGATCGGCTCAGGCCGGGCGGCGCAGAGATTGAACAGCGCCCGCCCGCCGGCCAACGAGCCAGTGAAGCCGACCGCCTTGATCAGCGGATGCTGCACCAGCGCCTCACCGACGTCGCGCTTGCCGCCCTGGATGAGCGAGAACACGCCGGGATGCAGCTTGTGCTTCTTGATCGCGTTGTCGACCGCCTGGGCAACCAGCTCGCCCGTGCCCGGATGCGCCGAATGGCCCTTCACCACCACCGGGCATCCCGCCGCCAAGGCCGAGGCCGTGTCGCCTCCCGCAGTCGAGAAGGCGAGCGGAAAGTTCGACGCGCCGAAAACGGCGACCGGGCCGATCGGCTGCTGGATCAGCTTGATGTCCGGGCGCGGCAGCGGCTGCCGATCGGGCAACGCTACATCGTGGCGGCGATCGAGATAGTCTCCCTTTTCGATGTGGTCGGCAAACAGCTTCAGCTGGCCGGTCGTGCGACCGCGCTCGCCGACCAGCCGCGCCTGCGGCAGGCCGGTCTCTTCCATGCCGATCCGGGTGATTTCGTCGCCAAGCTTGTCGATCTCTTCCGCGATCGTGCGCAGGAAGGCGGCGCGCTCGCCGCGCGACAAAGCGGAATAGCTCCAGAACGCTTCTTCCGCAGCCTTCGCGGCGCGGTCCACCAGCGCTGGCGAACCGACGGCGAACTCATGCGCTTCGCCGCTCGAAGGTTCAGATTTGAAGGTTCTCTCGCCGGCGACCCATTCGCCCGCGATCAGATGTTTTCCAGTCAGCATGTCGTTCTCTAACTCAGCTCACTTGCCCCAGCCCAAAGCCAGCACATCCAGATCGCGCGCCAATTCCAGCAGGCGCGCCTTGGTGCGTTCGCTCATCGGCTTCAGGGGGTGCCGCACCGTATCCGAGCGGATAACACCACCCGCCGCAAACACAGTCTTGCAGGCGCGCAAGCCGCACTGCCGGTTCTCGTGATTGATGAGCGGCAGGCAGGCCTGCCATTGCGCCAGCGCGCCAGCCTTGTCGCCCTCGCGATACTTCACCACGATCGGCCGGATCTTTTCGGGGAACATGGCCGAGGTCATCGTGCCGGTGCAGCCGGCGTCGAGGTCGGCCAGCAAGGTGGCCGCCTCCTCACCGTCGAACGGACCTTCGATGTGATCGCCGGCCGCCTCGATCAGCGCCGCCAGCTTGTCGGCGGCAAAGGGCGTTTCCATCTTGAAGTACGAGACATTCTCCAGTTCGCGCGCCAGCTTGGCAAGCAGGTCGACCGAGAGGTGAACACCCGACAGCGGCGCGTCCTGCACCATGATCGGGATGCCGATCGCATCGTTGACGGCCTTGAAGTGTTCGTAGATGCCGGGCGGTGCGGGATAGAGGCCCGAGCCGTGATAGGGCGGCATCATCATCACCATTGAAGCCCCCAATTCCTGCGCCGACTTGGCCCGTTGCGTCACGAGATCGGTCGAAAAATGGCTGATGGTGACGATGACCGGTACGCGCCCGGCCGCATGCTCCAGACTGACTTTCATCAGCAGCGCCCGCTCCTCATCCGACAGCAAGAACTGCTCGGAATAGTTGGCCAGAATGCAGATAGCATCGACGCCCTGGTCGATCATGCAGTCGATGACGCGACGCATACCCTCCTCGTCGACGCGGCCGTCGGCATGAAAAGGCGTCGGCGCAACAGGCAGGATACCGGTAAGCGGTTTTGTCAGCGGCATGGGTAAATCCGATCAGTGTGAATCTTTCGGCACCGCATTGCCGCGGCAGCCTTTCAGGAAGTCGAAGTCGGCGCCGGTGTCGGCGCCGGTCACATGGTCATGGTAGAGCTTCGTGTAGCCACTGGATGCCGGCTCGACCGGGCTTTTCCAGGCCGCCAGCCGCCGCTTGATCTCGGCCTGCGACACGTCGAGATGCAGTTTGCGGTTCGGCACGTCGAGTTCGATATAGTCGCCGTCGCGCACGATGGCGAGCGGCCCGCCGGCCGCCGCTTCCGGCGTCGTATGCAGGATCACGGTGCCATAGGCCGTGCCTGACATGCGCGCGTCGGAAATGCGCACCATGTCCTTGATGCCCTTCTTCAAAACCTTCGGCGGCAGACCCATATTGCCGACCTCAGCCATGCCGGGATAGCCGCGCGGCCCGCAATTCTTCAGCACCATCACGCAGGTCTCGTCGATGTCCAGATCGGGATCGTTGATCTTCTTTTTGTAGTCGTCAATGTCCTCGAACACCACGGCGCGTCCACGATGCACCATCAGCGACGGCGTGGCGGCCGACGGCTTCAACACCGCGCCATTCGGCGCGAGATTGCCCTTGAGAACTGCGATGCCACCCTGGGCGGTCAGCGCCTTTTCCGTCGGCAGGATGACGTCCTCGTTCCAGTTCTTGACGTCCTTCACCTCGCCCCAGATCATATCGCCCGAGACCGTGAGGGCCTCCTTGTTGAGTAGCCCCGCCTCGCCAAGACGTTTCAGCACCACCGGCAGGCCACCGGCATAGAAGAACTCTTCCATCAGATATTTGCCTGACGGCATCAAATTAACGATGGTCGGCACGTCGCGCCCGAGGCGGTCCCAATCGTCGAGAGTCAGGTCGACGCCCGCGCGGCCGGCCATCGCCAGCAGATGAACGACGGCGTTGGTCGAACCGCCGATCGCGCCATTGGTGCGGATGGCGTTCTCAAATGCCGCCTTGGTCAAGATGTCTGACGGTTTCAGGTCGTCCTTCACCATCTGCACGATGCGGCGGCCGGTGAGCTGCGCCATCACGCGGCGGCGGCTGTCCACGGCGGGTATCGCGGCATTACCCGATAGCGCCATGCCCAGCGCCTCGGCCATAGAGGCCATGGTGGATGCCGTGCCCATCGTGTTGCAGGTACCGGAGGAGCGGCTCATCGCTTGTTCGGCTTCAAGGAAATCCTCCTTGCTCATCGTTCCGGCCTTGATCGCCTCAGACATCTGCCAGAGCGCCGTGCCGGAGCCGACCCGCTCGTTACGGAACCAGCCGTTGAGCATCGGCCCGCCAGTCACGACGATGGACGGCAGGTCGGTCGAGGCCGCGCCCATCATCAGCGACGGCGTGGTCTTGTCGCAGCCGACCAGCAGCACCGCGCCGTCGATAGGCTGCGCCCGCATCGCTTCCTCAACCGCCATCGCGGCAAGGTTGCGGTACATCATGGCGGTCG
This sequence comes from Rhizobiaceae bacterium, assembly GCA_050247155.1. Lineage (GTDB taxonomy): Bacteria > Pseudomonadota > Alphaproteobacteria > Rhizobiales > Rhizobiaceae > Mesorhizobium_G. Next base: position 90,016 of record JBFWUS010000002.1, on the reverse strand, counting down.
GGCGATAGGTGTTCTCGGAAGCTGAAAACACCGGCACTTCAAGTGGGAAACCGCCGGCTTCCCAGACGCCTGCCTTCACCTTTTCCGCCAACTCGCGCAGATGACCGTTGCAAGGCGTCAGATCCGACCAGGTGTTCAAAATGCCGATCACCGGGCGGCCGTCAAAAAGGTCGTGCGGATAGCCCTGATTCTTCAGCCAGCCGCGATGGTAGATGTTGTCGCGCGAGGTGCCGCCATACCACTCCTGCGACCGAAGCTTGCGGGGCCATTCGGCTGGGATAAACGGCATGACGATCCTCCGGACGACCTCTCCAGTCTGGCCCGAAAGCGCCATGGACGGATGTCGTATTCTCCTCTTTCGACGATACAAAAGAGGAAAAGAGGCATATCGGTCAAATCATCTATGCAGATTGTTTGATATCAAATAGGGTATGATCTTCCCTGATCGGCAGGAAGGCCCGCTTTCGTGAAGCCGCAATATCTGAAGCTGAACCAGCTCCGTTTCGTCGATGCGCTGAAACGGCGGGGAAAGCTGGGCCTGGCCGCCGAGGATATGAACATTTCCCAGCCTGCGGCATCCCGCACGCTGTCCGAAATCGAGGCGCTTGTCGGGCAGCAGATTTGCGTAAGGCATGCACATGGCCTGACCTTCAACGAGTTCGGCGATGTGCTGGCGGCGCGGGCGCGGCGCATCGCGTCGGAAGTAGAAAAGCTTGGTCGCGATATCGCCGAAGTGGCAGACGGCAAACGCGGCAGCGTTCGCATCGGCACTGTGACGGCGCCGGCCATCGCCTATGCCCTGCCGGCCTCACTGAAATTGCGCGCCATCGCGCCGCATGTGCAGCTACAGATCGATGTCGAGCCCAGCGTCACCCTGATGCGGCGCATGCGGGCGGGCGAATATGACTTCGTCCTCGGCCGTCTGTCCGCCGCCGACGATCCGGCTCAGTATGACGTGCGACAGATCGGCGAAGAGGTGCTGGATCTGCTCGTGCGCAAGGGCCACCCACTGACGGGACGCCGCAACCTGTCGTTCCACGAACTCAGCGACTATGACTGGATGAGCCAGCCGGCCGGTTCGCCGATCTGGTCCGCCGTCAGCCAGGCGTTTTCGACCGAAGGTGCTCCTTTTCCGGAACGCATCACCTTTTCGGCGTCGGTGCTGCTGACGCTGGCGACGGTTTCGCGCACCGACAGCATCGCGCCCTTCGCGCGCGAGGTCGCGGCACTGTTGATGGGGGAAGGCGTCAACGCCAACCTTGTCGCGCTCCATACGCGCAACCAGGCGGTCGTGCCCGCGTTCAACATCATCACGAACAGGGACACGCTGCTCTCGCCGCTGGCCAGGCGTTTCCTTGATCTTATCGAGGCGGAAATCAACGCGTGATGGCGGTCTCTGGTCAGCGCATCTTGCCGATCTTCCTGCGTGCCAGCTCGAACCGATTTCGGCCAACAGAACGACGACAATATGATTGTCGGGGCAAGCTGCCACCGCGAACAGCGTCAAACGCTGAACGCAGTGCGGAAGGCATCAAGCGCCGCTTCGGGATCGCCTGAAGCGAAAGCTTCCATGCCGACCGGCCCGACATAGCCCATCGCCTTGAGTGCTTTTGCGATGCCGCGCCAGTTGACCTCGCCGGTGCCCGGCTCGCAGCGGCCGGGAACATCAGCGACCTGGATCTCGCCGATCCAGTGCAAGCATTTACGGCATAGCTCGATTAGATTCCCCTCGCCGATCTGGGCGTGGTAGAGATCGAGATTGAGCCTGAGGCGCGGATGGTCGACGCTCGACACCAGCGCGAGCGTGTCCTCGGCCCGGCCGAACGGCACACCGGGATGATCGACCGGCAGGTTCAGGTTCTCCAGCGTGAACATCACGTCTTCCGCCTCCGCAAGTTCCGCGATGCGGCACAACGTGTCGCGGGCCTTGAGCCACATCGCCCCGGTCACGATCTCAACAGGCTGCTCGGGCAAGCCACCCTCGCCAAGGCCGGTGCCATGCAGATTGAGCCGCTGGACGCCAAGCCGTTTGCCCACCTGCGCCGTCTGGCGTGCGGTTTCGATCAGCTCCAGTGCCCCGTCATCGTCGGTCAGCCGGCCGCGCAGATAGCCGTTCATGATCGTGAATGTCGCGCCGGTCGCCTGCAACTTGACCAGATCATGGTCCGGCCAATTCCACAGGCCCACGCCAAAACCCATTTCCTTCAGGCGCGACGCTCGTCATTCGATGGGACGGTCGCGCCAGATCATTTCGGCGCAAGCCGCCAATGCAAACTGTGTCATGCGCGTCTCTCGGCAATCAATTTCGCGGCAGGAACGATCAGGCCCTCATCAGCCATTCATGCTCCGGCGCGTTGTGGAATTTCCACGTACGCTTCGGGCCGGCCATCACGTTGAGATAATAGAGGTCGTAGCCGTGGCACGCGGCGCAAGGGTGATAGCCCTTCGGCACCAGCACCACATCGCCATCCTCGACCGCCATCGACTCATCCAGCGACCGGTCGTCCGTGTAAACCCGCTGAAAGGCAAAACCCTGTGGCGGGTTGAGCCTGTGGTAGTAGGTTTCCTCCAGATAGGATTCCGCTGGCAGATTGTCCTGATCGTGCTTGTGCGGAGGGTAGCTTGAGGTGTGTCCACCCGGCGTGATGACCTCGACCACGAGCAGTGAGTCCGCCGGCTCGGTTTCGGGCAGGATGTTGGTCACGTAGCGCGTGTTTGTGCCCTTGCCGCGCACCTGCTGGCCAACATCATCAGGGCCAATCACGCGGACCGGCAGTTTTCCGCCCGTGCTTGGGGCCGCACAGATGGCCAGCTCGACATCCGTCTCAGCGATGACGGACCAGAACGAGCCTGCCGGCAGATAGACAGACCACGGCTTGCCTTCAAAAGGCGTCATGCGTTCGCCAAGCACGCCAAGGTCCTTGCCGTCGGCCTCGACCCGGCCCTTGCCTGTGACGAAGACCAGGCAGAGTTCCTGATCTTCAGCCGCGCCGCTGGCGGATTGACCCGGCTCCAACCGATGCAACTCGAATCCGACATAGCCCCAGCCGGCGCTCTCCGGCGTGACCTTCGCGACGAGGCCGTGGCCTTTGGTGGATTTGATCAGAAGCTTGGACATTGCATCTCCTATTACTCGCGCCCCCTCCCCCGGCCCTTCGGGCCACCCCCTCCCCGTCGGGGGAAAGGAGCGAACAGGCGGTACCGCCGGCTTCTTCTCCCCAGTGGGAAGTGGCCGCGAAGCGGCCGGATGAGGGGCGTTCGCTCCGCTCCGCCCTAAGCCGGAAACCCTTGCGTCTCGACCGTATACCCTGCCGCCGTCATCACCCGCATCAGTTCCTTGTGACCGACCTGCGCCATCTTCAGCGGCGGGTTCTTCTTCGGATCCTGCTCCGCCTCGACGACGAACCAGCCTTCATAACCATAGTCGGCGAAACGCTGAACGATCGCGCCGAAGTCCAACGAGCCGTCGCCCGGCACGGTGAACGCACCCAGCGCCACCGCATCGAGGAAGGATTGCTTCTTCCAATCCAGACCATCGATCACCGGCTGGCGCATATCTTTCACATGCACATGGTTGATGCGCTTGTGGTGCTTGTCGATGGCGCTGAGCACATCGCCGCCGGCAAAGGCCAGATGGCCAGCGTCGAGCAGCAGCGGGATGCCCTCGCCCGAATGGTTCATGAAAGCATCGAGCTCATGTTCGAACTGCACCACCGCGGCCATGTGATGGTGATAGGACAGCGGCATGCCCTGGTCGGCGCACCATTCGCCAAATTCGGTCACCTTGTGCGCATAGGCTTTCATTTCGTCGTCGGTCAGCACCGCCTTGCCTGCGAGCGGCTTGGAGCGGTCGCCCTGGATCGAGCGGCCGACCTCTCCATAAACGATGCAGGGCGCATCAACCGCCTTGAACAGGTCGATCATCGGCCGGATGCGATCCTTGTTCGCCGAAAGACCCTCGACCGTCAGCGTGCCTGAAAACCAGCCGCCGCACAGCGTCACGTCGGCTGCTTTGAGGATCGGCAGCATGTCGCCCGGCGTGCTCGGAAAGCGCCGACCCTGCTCCATGCCGGTAAAACCCGCCGAGCGTGATTGGCGCAAACATTCCTCCAGCGACACGTCGTCGGAGAGTTCGACCAGATCGTCGTTCCACCATGCGATGGGGGACATGCCCAGTTTGGCTTTCAAGATTTTGCTCCTTCTTACCTCCTCCTTGAGGGGTGGAGGTCGCGCCGCAGGCGCGGGTGGGGGTGATCTCACTGCGCGAATTGCCGGGGCACCCCACCCCGACGCTTTGCGTCGACCCTCGCCCTCAAGGGGAGGGTAAGCGCTAGTCGCCCACCCTCTGCAACTTCCGCTTCAACTCATACCCTTCGCGGGCATTACGCACCTGCTCGCGGTCGCTTACCTCGGGCACGGCGACATCCCACCAATGACCGCCCTCGGCCGTCGAAATCAGCGGGTCGGTATCGATCAGGATCACGGTCGTGCGGTCATTGCCTTTAGAGCGCTTCAGCGCGCTTTCCAGATCGGCGATCGAGGTCACCTTCTCGGCGATCGCGCCGAGGCTTTTGGCATGCGCGACGAAGTCGATGTCCGGTAAAGTGTCGTGATGCGTGTCCTTCAAGAGATTGTTGAAGTTGGCCCCGCCTGTCGCCATTTGCAGCCGGTTGATGCAGCCGTAGCCGCGATTGTCGAGCAGCACGATGGTCAGCTTCTTGCCCAGCATGATCGAGCTGGCAATCTCGGAGTTCAGCATCAGATAGGAGCCGTCGCCGATCATCACGACGACTTCCTTGTCGGGCCGCGCCAGCTTGACGCCCAGCCCGCCGGCGATCTCGTAACCCATGCAGGAAAAGCCGTATTCGGCGTGGTACGAGCCCGGTGCGCCGGCCTGCCAGAGCTTGTGCATTTCGCCGGGCAGACCGCCCGCCGCATGCAGCGCAACGATATCCGATCCCATCGCCCGCTGCACTGCGCCGATGACATGCGCGTCCGACGGCAGGGCCGCATTGGTGGTGCCGGTCACCTTGGCCGCTGCTGCCTGCCACTCGGCCTTTCCGTCCATGGCCCGGCGTGTCCAGGCTGCCGGTGCCTTCCAGTCGCCGATCGCCCTTTCCAACTCCTTCAGCCCTTCGCGGGCGTCTGCAACCAGCGGCAGCGCGCGATGCTTGCCGGCATCGAAAGCCTGCACGTTCAATCCGATGATCGTCTTATCGACGTCCTTGAACAGCGCCCAGGAGCCGGTCGTAAAATCCTGCAAGCGCGTGCCGATGGCCAACACCACATCGGCATCTTCCGCGAGATTGTTCGCCGCGGACGTGCCGGTCACGCCGACAGCCGCCATGTTGAGCGCATTGTCGTCAGGCAGAGAAGACTTGCCGCCCTGTGTCTCGCAGACCGGGATGCCGGTTGCCTCGACGAAGCGCGCCAGCACCGGCGAGGCCTGGCTGTAGAGCACGCCGCCGCCGGCCACGATCAGCGGCCGTTTTGCTTTCTTCAGCGCGTCCGCCGCGAGCTTCAGCTCGTGCAAATCCGGCCGCGGCCGGCGCACCGACCAGACGCGCTCATTAAAGAAGCTTTCCGGATAGTCATAGGCCTCGGCCTGAACGTCCTGACAAAGCGACAGCGTCACCGGCCCGCATTCCGCCGGATCGGTCAACATCTGCATCGTGCGGGCAAGCGCCGGAATGATCTGCTCCGGCCGCGTGATGCGGTCGAAATAGCGCGACACCGGCCTGAAGCAATCGTTCACGGTCACCGTGCCGTCACCAAAATCCTCGGCCTGCTGCAAGACCGGGTCGGGCACGCGGTTGGCGAACACGTCGCCGGGCAGAAACAGCACCGGCAGGCGGTTGACGTGGGCCACGCCGGCGGCGGTCACCATGTTGAGCGCGCCTGGGCCGATCGAGGTCGTGCAGGCCATAAAGCGCTGGCGGAAATTCGCCTTGGCATAGGCAATCGCCGCATGCGCCATGCCCTGCTCGTTGTGCCCGCGATAGGTCGGCAGCTCGTCGCGCACGACATAAAGCGCTTCGCCGATGCCGGCGACATTGCCATGGCCGAAGATCGCCCAGACGCCGCCGAAGATCGGCAGTTTCTCGCCTTCGATTTCGGTCATCTGCGCGGCAAGATAGCGCGTCAGCGCCTGCGCCATGGTGAGACGGATGGTTTTCATTGGATGGCCTCCCGAGTCGCAAGAAACTTCCCAAGGCAGCGCTCCACGTTGCCCCCCTCTGTCCTGTCGGACTGCCTGGCCCGAGCCACGGGTCTCGGCCCGTCCTTCGGACCCCCCACAAGGGGGGAGATCAACCGCCCGCGATGATTTCGCCAATCACCAGCGTTGCAGAACGAGCGCCTGTGATAACGCGCGTGATCTCCCCTCTTGTGGGGGGTCCGAAGGACGGGCCGAGACCCGTGGCTCGAGCCAGGCAGTCCGACAGGACAGAGGGGGGCAACGTGGAGCACCATCGTCTGAACTCCTTCCGATAGACCTACGCCGCCTTGCGCTCACGCATCGAGACCCAGGCATCGCAGAGCGCGGCAAAGCGCACCGCCATATCGTCGATCGCCTCCTGGTCACCCATCGTACCGGCAAGCCAACGCTCGCAGGCGTTCGAGGTGATGGTGCGCCCCACGGCAAAACCTTTCACCATCTTGGCATCCGCGACGGCGCCGAAAGCCTGCTTGAGTTCGTCCAGCGGGGCGTCGAGACCGAGCAGCACGATACCACGGCAGAAGACGTCGTTCTTGCCAATGGCGGCCTCAATGTTGCGCCACGCGGCAACCGAGCCCTGCGGCTCCAGCTTCCACCAATCCGGCTTCACGCCGGTCGCATAAACCTCCTCAATGGCCCGGGCGATCGTGTGGTCGTCCAGCGCGCCATGCTTGCCGGCGATGATCTCCACCAGCAACTCGCGGCCAACTTTACGCGAGGCGTCATAGGCCTGCTTGATCGTCGCCAACTGCTCGGCCTTCAGCTCGGCGGGATCGTCGGGATGATAGAAGCTGAGGCACTTGATGCAATGGTCGACAGGCCATTCGGCAAGTTGCGAGCCGAGATCCTGACTGAACTCAAAGCGCAGCGGCCGGGAGCCGGGCAACTCCACCGGCCGGCCGAGCCAGTCGAAGCCGTGCTGGGCAAACTCCTCCATCGCCTTGCGGCCGTATTTCTCATCCAGCAACATGCCGTAGCCGCGACGGCCGTTCGCCACTTTGGCGGCGGCCTTCACCGCCAGCACCTTGAAGTCGGGAATGCGGCTGTAATCCGCCCCTGCCCTGTCGGCCATCGCTTCGAGCTGGAGACGATGGTCGCAGGCCAGCGCCATCAGAAGCGGGATGTCGGCGCGCCGTGTTGTCGCCCAATGCACATGGTCGAGCGCCTCGTCCTTGCGCAGCGCGCGGTGCTTGCTGCCGTTCTTCAGGAAATATTGCAGCTCGGTCCAGGTCGGGTATTCCGGCGAGCAATTGAGCCGCGAGACGGCGAAGGCGCCGCCTGCATTGGCCCAGGTCGCCGCGGTTTCCCAGTCCTCGCCGCCCAGCCAGCCGCGCAGCAAGCCGGACATGAAGGCGTCACCTGCTCCAAGCACGTTAAAGACCTCGATCGGAAAACCTTTGCCGACGATGCCGTCTTCCAGATCGTCGCTGATCCGTCCGTCATAGACGATGCAGCCCATCGCTCCGCGCTTTAGCACGATAGTCGCCGGCGAAACCGCCCGGATCGCCTTCAGCGAACCCAGCACGTCGTCCGCGCCGGTCGCGATCATGATCTCTTCCTCGGTGCCGACGATCAGGTCGCAGTCGGGCAGGATCGCCTTCAGCTTGGCCGAAACCTTGTCCGATTTCACATAGCGCTCGAACCCCTCGGCATGGCCTGCCAAACCCCAGAGGTTCGGGCGATAGTCGATGTCGAACGCCACCTTGCGGCCGTTGGCCTTGGCGATGCGGATCGCCTTCAACTGCGCCGCCTCGCTGTTCGGTCGCGAGAAATGCGTGCCGGTCACCACGATAGCGCGCGACGAGGCAACAAAGCCTTCGTCGACATCCTCTTCGCTCAGCGCCATGTCGGCGCAGTCCGAGCGGTAGAAGATCATCGGCGATACGCCTTCGGCCTCGACAGCCAGCAGCACAAGCGCGGTGAGTCTTTCTTTGTCCGTTTTCAAACCGGCAGTCGCGACGCCTTCGCGCTGCAGTTGCTCGCGGATAAAGCGGCCCATCTGCTCGTCACCGACACGCGACAGCAGCGCCGATTTCAGCCCGAGCCGTGCCGTACCGATGGCGATGTTGGCCGGGCAGCCGCCGACCGACTTGGCGAAAGAACCGATGTCCTCCAGCCGAGAGCCGATCTGTTGGCCGTAAAGATCGACCGAGCAGCGGCCGATGGTGATGACGTCGAGCTGTGCAGCCCTCTCGGAGTCCGGCACGACACCCTCCCGTATTGACGAAATGGCTCCTTACGGAGGCTGGCAATGACGAAATATCAATTCCGTTCATAAGTCAATATAGAATAAACATTCTATATTCGGTTCTTTACGCCGCCAGTGCGCCGTGCCACATGCCGGCGCGCCTCCGCTACGGCCACGGCGAGCGTCATGGCGAGAACCATTGTTGCAGCAAGCGACCGGAATCCCGAGAAATCGGCCTCGGCGAGCTCGAACCACTGCCCCGCGGACTGAGCCAGCGGCGAAAATGCGCTGTCGGTGATGGCGACGACCCGGACGCCGGCCTTGGTCAGTGCTTGGGCATGGTCCAGTGTCGCGCCTGCATAAGGCGAGAAGCTGACGACGACGGCCGCGTCCCTGGCGGTCGCAAAGGTCAGCATTTCCGGATCCAGCCCCGCCGCGGAGTCGACCAGTTGATAGCGGATATTGAGCTTGCCGAACGCATAAGCCAAGTAACTTGCAATCGGATAGGAGCGACGGCGGGCGACCACGTAGATCGTTTCCGCATCGACTAGCCTGGCTACGGCGCTTTCCAACGCCGAGTCTTCTACCTTGTGCAGCAACATGTCGAGCGATTCGCGGGAAGCAGCGGCAAAGCCCTCCAGGACATGCCGATGTCTACCGCTGTCCGAACTGCCGCGAAGGGCATTCAGCCGCTCGTCATAGGTGGTCGTACGTTCGCGCAATCGCTGCCGGAACACCGCCTGCAAGCTGGTGAAGCCATCATAGCCAAGATGCTGGGCGAAGCGAATCAAGGTTGACGGTTGAACGCCGGAGGAAGCCGCGATGCTGGCCGCCGTTCCAAATGCGATCTCGTCCGGATTATCGAGCGCATAGGCCGCCACCTGGGCAATACGTTTCGGCAGGCTTTGTCGCTTGTCGAGCACCAGTTCCCTCAGGGACTCGTAATCTTTCGGCAGTCCGACGAACTCTGCCACGCGCACTTCCCTCGTTCGACGACCAATGTGGACTGACTATTCCATGCAGCGCTCTTCTAGGCCATGCGTTGCCAGCCAGCAAGGAATGGGAGAGCGCCCTTCTGGTTGGTACTGGCCAAAAAGGAGTAGGTCCAAACGAAATGGCCCGCCACGGCTGGCGTCGATCGGAACGCTTTCGGCGATGTGGCTCGGCGTTCTCAGGCGAGTTTGATGGCGACCGTCTTGCCAGTTTTCGCCGACTCCACAGCCGCATCCGCGAGAACCAGTGCAGCAAGTCCGTCCCTGCCCGACGGAGAGGCCTTTATCCCCTTGGTCGCCGCGGCGATGAAGCTCGCAATCTCGTTGGCGTAAGCTTCGGTGTACCGCGTCATGAAGAAATCATGCAGCGCCGGGCGGGTATAGCCGGCCGCACTCGCGACCTCGATCGAGACTGGGCGCTGATTTTCCGCCGCCACCATGCCCTTGGAGCCATGCACCTCGATCCGCTGATCGTAGCCATAGGTAGCGCGGCGGGAGTTCGAAATGATGCATTGCTTGCCCGAAGCTGTCTGCAGGATCACGCTCACGGAATCGAAGTCCCCGGCCGCGCCGATTTCCTTGTCAACCAGCACTGAGGCCTGCGCAGAAACACTGACCGGCTCCTCGCCGAGCAGGAAACGGGCCATGTCAAAGTCGTGGATCGTCATGTCGCGGAAGATGCCGCCCGAGCGCTTGATGTAATCCACTGGGGGCGGCCCCGGGTCGCGCGAGGTGATTACCACCTGCTCGACATTGCCAATGGCGCCGTCGTCAATCGCCTTTCGCACCGCCGCGAAATGCGGATCGAACCGGCGGTTGAATCCGACCATCAGGGTCGCGCCCGTCTCTTCAACAGTCTTGAGGCACTCGCGCACGCGCTTGGCGCTGAGATCGACAGGTTTCTCGCAGAACACCGCTTTGCCGGCTTTGGCGAATTGCTCGATCAGGTCGGCATGGGTGTCGGTCGGCGTGCAGATGATGACCGCATCGATATCTGTCGCTGCCGCGATCTCATCGATTGTGCGCACATCGGCGCGATGAGCCGCGGCCAGGTCTCTCGCTGCCGTCTCGAAAGCGTCGGCCACGGCGACTAGCTTTGCGTCGGGATTGGTCACAACGGCCTTGGCGTGAACCTTGCCGATACGGCCGGCGCCCAGCAGGCCAAAACGAACAATCATACTTTCCTCGCTGGTAGGGCAAGAGTTGAGGATTGCGCGGAAGGTGATCAATTCCGGCCAGCAGCAATGGCTCCATGAAGCTGCTCCCGTCGATTTGGCCCTGCCGCTTCTTTTTACGTGCTCGTCGGACCTCCGCAAACCGACTATCGGTCTTGCCATCCGGCGAACAGATCAATTTAGAACATTTAACCCACAGATATCATCTGTGAAATTTTCATTCCATATTGATGTTATCAAGTCAAGCGTCATTCGGCGCTTAGCTTGGCGTCACAATCCGACTGGTGAGGAAAACGGCCGGACGCGTCAGATGCGAAAAAGACACGCATCGCTCGTAAAGAGCCGACAGCGTCGGCGCAAATGGCCAATTCGCTATCTTATCGGACGCGCCAAGCTTGCGTTCTGGCCAATAAGAATCGCGACACGGCCGCATGGATGAGTCTGGCGATCACATTGGTGTAAAAAATCATCATGCCCATCGCGGCAGCGGGTGCGATGTCGCCCGCATCATCCATGTTGAGCACGGCGACCGATGCAAGCTGGGTCGCCGTGGAATAGAGGAACACGACGGCAGACACCGTCGTCATGGCATTGACAAAGAGGTAGGCCGCAATGTCGAGGATGGCAGGCAGGCAGACCGGCACGGTGACCCTGAAAAACAATTTGTGGAATGGCTGCTTCAACGAGGCGGCTACCGGCTCGAACTCGCGGTCCATCTGCTTCAGCGCCGTCAGATGCGAGACTGTATAGAAATGCGTCACGGTGCAGACGACAAGGATCGTCATCGTGCCATAGATGGCGTTGAGCGGATTTGCCGGGTTGTTGAAGAAGAAGATGTAAGCCAGCCCCAGCACCATGCCCGGCACCGCCATCGGCAGCATGGCGAGAAACTGGAACAACGTGCGCCCGGCGCGAAAACCGTCGCTCTTCTCGACCATGTAGGCGCCGGTGAAGACAATGATCGTGCCGAAGAAGGCCGTCAGCAGCGCCGTCTTGATCGAGTTGTAGTAAGCGGCCCAGCCGCCGCCATCCATCAGGTCGAAGCGGAAATTCTTCAGGCTCGGTGTCAGGTCGTAGGGCCAGAACTTGACTGTCGCCGCGAGCTGGCAGACGCCGATCATGACCAGGATGAAGGCTGCGACCAGGGCGCAATAGGCAAAGCAGGCCCAGTCGAATTGGGCGTTCGGTTTCGGCTCATAGGGAACTGACCGCGCCGTCAGCAGCGCCACCTGCTTCTTCTGGATAGCGCGGTCGACGAAAAAGGCGAGGATCGCAGGCAACAACAGCAACACGGAGACCACCGCACCCATCTCAAAATTCTGCTGGCCGATGACCTGCTTGTAAATGTCGACGGCGAGCATGTTGTACTGTCCGCCGATCACTTTCGGCAGGCCGAAATCGGTGATGACCATGGTGAAGACGACGAAGGCAGCGGAGATGACGCCGTAGCGCGCGCCGGGCACGGTCACGGTCCAGAACGTCCGCCATTTTGAGGCGCGCAGCGAGGCAGCCGCTTCATAATGGCGCGCATCGGCAACCGACAGCGCAGTCGAGATAATCAGCAGCGCATGCGGTAGCGTGAAGAACACTGAGCCGATGACGATGCCAATCGGGCCGTAAATGGAATGGCCCATCATCCAGCTTTTGAGCAGACCCTGATTGCCGAACAGATAGACCAGTGCGATGCCCGGCAGCAGCGACGGCACCAGGATCGGGATCGTCGTCACCAGTCGAAAGACGCCCTTGAAACGCATACGGCTACGGTTCAGCGCATAGGCTAGGCCAAAGGCGATCGCGATCACCAGGACGGTGCTGATCGCGCCGATGAACACCGAGTTCCAGATCGACTGCGCCAGCGACGGCGTCGAGAAATAGGCGACAAAATTGTCGAAGCCGATGGCGCGCGCCGGCCGCAGCACCACGCGGCGGAAGGTGTTGGAGTCGAGTTCCACCCATTCCGTGCCGCGCTTCAGCTCGGACCCGACCAGGAAGGCGACGTCATCTTGCGTTCCCCGAACACGATATTTCACCGGGCTGCGGAAGCTGAAATCCTTGAACAGCGGGGTGACCGACAGCCGCCCGTCCGAACCCGTTTCGAGTTGCTCCGGCGCGATTGCCTGCGCTTCGGCATTAAGCTCCGCCACGCTGCGGGCCGGACCGAAATTCGCGCCAGTGTCGTCGCTGCGTTGAATCTCGAAAGCGTTGAGGTCGAAGCGATAGGTTGACAGTGATTTGGACAGCAGCACATAGAGCGGCAGCGCCAAGGCGACGATCAGATAGAGCGAGATCACCAGCATCAACCCGCGCTTCACCAGATCGTCAGAAGCGAGTTGTTGGCGCAAGGCACGCCCGGCGGGAAGTGCGGCGGCGATGCTCATTTGGCGAACACCAACACACGGCTTTGCGGCAATTCCACCTGCATGGGACCGCCGACCTCAATGCCGAGACGGCGCACGGCGTTGATCGAAAAATCGGCGACAAGCGCGCGGCCGCTGAAGCGCGGCGAGGACAGCCGGCAACGCCAGAAGCCGCCAAGGAACTCCATTTCATCGACGATCGCGTCGATCAGGTTTTCCGTCGTTCCGACAACGTCTGGCGCGCCAGGCGAGCGCGCACCGCTGCCGTGCGGGATGATATCGACCGGCCGAATGACGGCGGTCGCGGCGGCGGCCGGCGCGATGCCATGCTGCGCGCAGGCCAGCTCCGTGCCTCCGAGCGAAACCGTGCGCGCATCAACGACCTTCGCCGGAAACTGGTTCGTTTCGCCGATGAAATCGGCGACGAATAAAGTCTTTGGATGCCGGTACACCTCCGTCGGCGTGCCGACCTGTTCGATCACGCCGTGGTTCATAACGACGATCCGATCCGCCATCGATAGCGCTTCCTCCTGATCATGAGTGACCATGATCGTCGTCACGCCGAGTTCGCGCTGCAGTTCCTTGATCTCGTGGCGCAGATGGACGCGCACCTTGGCGTCCAGCGCAGATAGCGGTTCGTCGAGCAAAAGCAGGCCGGGGGACACGGCCATGGCGCGCGCCAGCGCGATGCGCTGCTGCTGGCCGCCGGAAAGCTGCGCCGGGTACTTTTTCGCCTGGCTGGACAGACCCACCAGGTCCAGCAATTCCGCTACCCGGGCCGCAATCTCGGCTTTCGGACGCCTGGCGTTCTCGAGACCGAAGGCGATATTTTTTTCGATCGTCAGATTGGGAAACAGTGCGTAGGACTGGAAGACGATGCCGTAATCGCGTTTCGAGGGCGGCAGGGTCGAGATATCCTTGCCAGCCTGATGGATTGCGCCACGCGTTTGCAGGTCAAGGCCCGCAACGGCGCGCAACAATGTCGTCTTGCCGCAACCCGATGGGCCGAGGAAGCAGACGAACTCGCCTTCCCTGATTTCAAGCGAGACGCCTTTCAGGGCGACGAATTCGCCAAACGCCTTCCAGACATTATCGATGACGAGATAGTCCGGCTTCACGGGCGCACCTCCTCCGATTGCAGGCGCAAAGCCCGGCGACGCGGCCGTCCCGCCGGCTACGATCTCGTGTTTCATCGCATTGTTCCCTAAAGCCGGAAATGGAAACGGGCGCCTTTCAGGGGCGCCCGTTGCAGCCGCAGAATCAGCTCTTCGGCTCGGACTTGGCGTCGTACCGCTTCGCCCACTCGGCCAGAATCGCCTTGCGGTTGTTGGCGGCCCACTCGAAATCGTTCTTGATCATGTGATCGGCAACGTTCGGCGGCAGGTTTTCGACCGGCTTGGCGATGCCCGGATAGGCAAGCACCGCATAGCCCTGATTATACATCTCGTTGGCTTCCTTGGAGACCGAGAAGTCGACCAGCTTCTTGGCGGCTTCGAGGTTCGCGGTGCCGGCGATGATCGCGGTAGCCTCCGCTTCCCAGCCGGAGCCCTCTTCCGGGAAGATGATATCGATCGGCGCGCCGGCCGTCTTCGCCTTGGCGCCGGGGAATTCGAACGAAACGCCGATCACGGTTTCGCCGGCGCCCGCCATCTTGCACGGCTTCGAGCCGGAATGGGTGTAGGCCGAGATGTTCTCGTGCAGCCCGTCCATGAAGGCCCATGCATCCTTTTCGCCGAACATCTGCAGCCAGGCCGAGACGTCGAGGAAGCCAGTGCCGGACGAGTTCGGGTTCGGCATCACGACATGGCCCTTATATTCAGGCTTGGTCAGGTCCTTCCAGCTCTTCGGCGCGGGAATGTTGAACTTGGCGGCTTCGGCCGTGTTGAAGCAAAGAGCCGCGACATAGGCGTCCATGCCGGTCCAACTCGGCGGCGTGGTGGTGTCGACGAAGCGCGGATCTAGCTTTTCGACGCCGACCGGCGCATAGGGCTCGAGCATGCCTTCGCCTTTCAGCAAGAGCAGCGAGGTGGCGGCCAGGCCCCAAACGACATCCGCCTGGGGGTTATCCTTTTCAGCCAGCAGCTTGGCGGTCATGACGCCGGTCGAATCGCGCACCCAGTTGATCTTGATGCCGGGATTAGCCGCCTCGAAGGTTTGTTTGTAGCGGTCGAGATCGACAGCTTCGACGGCGGTGTAGACGGTCAGTTCCGTGTCGGCATAGGAGGCCGACACAGACAGCGCTAGGCTAAAGCCGGCGATCAAGGATGCGGTAAGCGATTTCATCTGGATTCCCCTTTGGAGCGTTACATTCTGCGATGCACTGCAGCTCTTGTCCGATCGAATGCCGGCTTCTTAGAGCTCACGCATGTCGGCCATAAGACAGATTAGAAAGCTGAAAACGATAAGGAAAATCTATTTATCCTATACCACCATAATATGGACTGATACTTGTCACGCGGCTGTCACAGGGCCTTGTGCCGCCCGATCAACCGGCTCGCCGGGTTTGATTTTTTCGTTCTTCGGGTCGTAGGCGGTGCGCAGATGAAGTCTGGCGCGATGGCGCACGCCGGCCAGATCGATCTCGAACACCCCCGAGGCGAGGAAGTCGTTGTCGACACCGGCCGCGTGCTCGACATAGGCAAGGGCGATAGAGCGCCCAAGGCTGTGGCCATAGGCGGCAGAGCGCACCTCACCGACGGGTTTGCCGTCGCGCAGGATCAACTCGCCGCCCCATAGCATCGGCCCGGTATCGTCTAGTGTGAACTGCACCACCCGCTTGGTGATCGGCTGGCCCTTGGCGGCGAGGATGGCGTCCTTGCCGATGAAGCCATCCGCCTTCTTCAAATCGACGGCGAAGCCGAGGCCGGCCTGCCAGGGGTTAATGTCGGGCGTCAGCTCGCGGCTCCATGCGCGATAGCCCTTTTCCAGCCGCAACGCCTCAAGCGCATAATAACCGGCGTCGATCAGCCCAAGCTCTTGGCCCGCCTCGACAAGCGCGTCATAGACGCCCGCCGCCATCTCGGTCGGCACGATCAGCTCCCAGCCGAGTTCGCCGACATAGGTCATGCGGTTGGCTATACAGACGCCATAGCCAACATCGATCTGCCTGTTGGTGGCGAACGGAAAAGCATCGTCCGACAGATCGGCCGGCGTGACGCGGGACAGGATTTCACGGGAATTCGGACCCATCAGGCCGAACACGGCATAGGAGGAGGTAACGTCGGTTAGAATCGCGTGCGCGCCGGCCGGGATGTGCCGGCTGATCCAGTCAAAATCGCGCACCGGCTGCGCCGAACCGCTGATGATCATGAATTCGTCTGCTGCAAGCCGCAGCACGGTTAGGTCGCTCTCATAGCCGCCGCGCGCATTGAATAGGCCCGTATAAATGCTGCGGCCGATTTCAACATCGATGTTCGCCCCGCAGATGCGGTTGAGAGTGGCGCAGGCGTCGCGGCCCTGCAGCAACAGCTTGGCGAAGGAAGTCTGATCGAAAATCGCCGCCGCTTCCCGTGTCGCCGTCATCTCGCGGCCGACGGCATCGTGCCAGTTCTGGCGGCCAAAGCTATATTGCGTCTCTGCGATTTCGCCGGGACCTGCGAACCAGTTGGCGCGCTCCCACCCCATCTTGGAACCGAACACCGCGCCCTTGGCCTTCAGCCGCTCGTAGACCGGCGAGCAGCGCAACGGCCGCGCCAGGTCAAGCTCGCGGTTCGGCCAGGGCATCGCGTAGTGCAAGCCGAGCGTTTCCTTGACGCGGTCGTGCAGGAAACGCTGGTTGTTGTTGAACGGCGCGAAGCGGCGGATGTCGACCGGCCACAGATCCATGGTAGGCTCGCCGTTGACGATCCATTCGGCGAGCGCCCTGCCCGCGCCGCCAGCGCTGGCGATGCCCATGGAGTTGAAGCCGGCGCCGACGAAGAAGTTCTTCAGCTCCGGCGCTTCGCCGAGGATGAAATTGTTGTCGGGCGTAAAGCTTTCAGGGCCGTTGTAGAATTTCTTGACTTCTGCCTCGCCTAGCTGCGGAACGCGCACGAGAGCGTTTTCCATCAGGATTTCGAACTGGTCCCAATCGTCGGGCAGCAGCGCGAATTCGAAATCGTCAGGGATGCCGTCCATGCCCCAGGGTTTCGCATGCGGTTCGAACCCGCCCATCACCAGCCCGCCGACTTCTTCCTTGTAGTAGGTGTAGCCATCAGGGTCGCGCATCACTGGCAGGTCGGGATGTACACCGTCGATCTTGCCGGTGACGATGTACATATGCTCGGCCGAATGCAGCGGCACCGACACGCCGCACATCTGGCCGACCTTGCGCGCCCACTGGCCGGCGCAGTTGACGACGATATCGGCGGCGATGCGGCCGCGATCGGTGGAGACGCCGGTGGCGCGTCCGTTGAGCGTGGAAATGCCCGTCACGCGGACGCGCTCGAAAATCCGCGCACCGCCCATGCGCGCGCCTTTGGCGAGCGATTGTGTCAGGTCGGTCGGATTGGCCTTGCCGTCGCCCGGCAGCCACACCGCGCCGACGAGATCGTCAATCGCCATCGGCGGCCAGAGCTTGCCGGCTTCCTCGGGTGAAATGACCTCGACCGCCACGCCCTGCGCACGTGCCGAGGCGGCGGTGCGCTTCAACTGTGTCATGCGATCCTGGGTGCGGGCGACGCTGACCGAACCGCAGTTCTTCCAGCCTGTCGCCAGTCCCGTTTCAGCTTCGAGTTTGCCGTAGAGCTCGGTCGAATAGCGGACCAGCGTCGTCATGCTCGACTGGCTGCGGAGCTGGCCAACGAGACCGGCCGCATGCCAGGTCGTGCCGCCGCTCAACTGCCCTTGCTCCAGCAGCACGACATCCGACCAGCCGAGCCTGGTGAGATGATAGGCGACCGAACAGCCAATGATGCCGCCACCGACAATGACGACCCTGGCTTGGGTGGGGAAGGAAGTGGATGACATGGGCAAGGTCCTGATCGGAGATCGTATGCGTCGTCAGTGGCCAGCATGCTTGCCGGCCTTTCCACTCACCAGGGGAGAGAGAACGTCTTGACGTTGGTGAAGCTTTTCATCGCTTCGAGGACGCCTTCCTTGTAGCCGTTGCCTGAATCCTTGATGCCGCCGAAGGGGGACATTTCGATGCGGTAGCCGGGGACTTCCCAGATGTTGACGGTGCCGACGTTCAAGCCGGTGATGTATTTCTGCATGCGGCGGTAGTCGTTGGTGCAGACACCGGATGAGAGGCCGAAGGCGGTGGAGTTGGAGAGCGCGATGAGGTCGTCGTCATTGTCCGGCGCACGCACGATCGGGATGATGGGGCCGAAGGTTTCCTCCATCACGAGCTCAGATGCGTGGTTGACCTTGTCGACGACGATGGGGGGCAAGAGCGCGCCTTGCCGGCCGGGATGGTAGAGGATGTCGGCGCCCTGTTCGGCGGCCCGGAGCACACGGTCCTCGAACATTTTTGCCGCCTTCTCGTGCACGACGGTGCCGAGGTCCGTTGTTCGGTCCATCGGATCGCCAAATTTGATCTGCTTGGCCCGTTCGAGGACGAGCGGGACAAAACGGTCGGCGATGCTTGATTGCACGAGGATGCGTTTGACCGCGGTGCAGCGTTGGCCGGAGTTTTTGGTCGCGCCGGCCACCGCGAGGTCGGCAGCCTTTTTGAGGTCGTCGTCGGAGAGGTCGTTCAAAATGATCAGCGGGTCGTTGCCGCCGAGTTCCAGCACCTGACGCTTGTAGCCGGCCTTCTGCGCGATCAGCTTGCCCACCGGCACGCCGCCGGTGAAGGTGATCAAATCGATGTTCGGGTTGGTGATCATCTCGTCGCCGATATCCTTCGGCCAGCCGGTGACGACGGAGAGCATCTCCGGCGGCAGGCCGGCTTCGTACAGGATGTCGGCCAGCACAAGCGCGGTCATCGGCGTCAGTTCGGTGGGCTTCACCACCACGCAATTGTTCGTCGCAATAGCGGGGGCAATCTTGTGCGACACCATGTTGAGCGGGTGATTGAACGGCGTGATCGCCGAGATGGCGCCCAACAGGGGCTCGCGGGTGGTGAAGATTTTGCGCTGCTTGCCGTGTGGGGTCAGATCGCAGGAGAAGATTTCGCCATCATCATGCAGGCAGAGCTGCCCGGTGAGGGTAAACACGTCAAAGGCGCGACCGACCTCATAGAGCGAATCCTGCTTGGAGATGCCGAGCTCTGCTGTGACCAGATCGGAGATTTCTTCCTTACGGGCGTTCAGAAGCTCGGCAGTCCTGAGCAGGATTTTCTGGCGCTCGTAGCGGGTGAGTTTTGGTGTGTAGTTGGCCGCGATCTCGAAAGCTTTTCTCGCATGCTCGGCGCGGCCGGCCGGAACGGTGCCCACCACCGTGTCGGTGTAGGGATAATGCACGGCCAGCGTCTCGTCGGCATCGACCATTTTGCCGGCAATGCGCATCGGCTCGTGGCGGACGGTGATGGAGGGTTCGGGCTTGGTCATTGGTCAACTCCAGGGGGCGCGGCGGCACTGCCGCCTTACCCTCCCCCTTGTGGGGAGGGTCGATGAGCAATCGGAGCAAAGCTTAGATTGTGAGGCGGGGTGGGGTTGCTTGGCTCCAATCTTTCGGACCCCCACCCCGATCCTTCGCAAGCTCAGGATCGACCCTCCCCGCAAGGGGGAGGGTGAGGCACTCAACCCGCCGGCAACGCCGCCGCCATTGTGGCGTAATAGAAGGCGTCGAAGTTGCGCAGGGCCGGCTCGTTCGGCAGGTCCGGCAGCGCCCGGTTGACGATGAACGGCACTTCCTGCTCGGTCAGCCCGCCATGCGAGCGCAGCGGCTCGTTGAGCGCGGCCAGATTGTGCCGGTGTTCCGAAGTGCCGATCGTCTTGTTCTCGCCCGAGATCATGACGATGTCGCCGATGCGATCCGCAGGCAGTTCGAACCTTGCACAGGCTTCCTCGCGGCCGACCGCCAGCGTGATGCCGTCGATCTTCCTGAGCTTTGCCATGATGGCTTCCCGGTCCGCCCCTTTCGGAAGGTAGGCCGTCGCAAAAGAGCCCAGCGCGCCGTGATGCACCACATAGGGATCGGTGATCGGCAGGATGACACGGGCCTGATCCTTGCCTAGCCATTCGTCCATCAGGTCTTGCACATAAACGACATTCGGCGAACCGTCGGCCAGATGTTTTGGCTTCATGCCATGGTCCGCCGTCACCACAATCGCGGCACCCAGCGCATCAAGTTCGGCAAGGTACTTGTCGAACATGGCGTAAAAGGCGTTGGCCTGTTTTACGCCCGGTGCATATTTGTGCTGCACATAGTCGGTCGTGGTCAGGTACATCACGTCCGGCCGCCACTCCTTCAAAAGCTTCACGCCGGCGGCGAAGACGAACTCCGACAGTTCCGCCGAATAGACCTCCGGCACCGGCTTGCCCAGCCACGCCGACGCATTGTCGATGCCGTGCTCACCCTTGGTCGTGCTGTCCGACTTCTCCGAAGAAAAGCACACCGCGCGGCCCTCGTCGAACGCAAGGCCATGGCCCAGCAGGGCTCTCAGCTTGTCCTTGGCCGTCACCACTGCAACCCTCGCCCCGGCATCGTAAAACGCCTTAAACACCGTCGGCGCGCGCAAGAACTTCGGATCGTTCATCATCACCTCTTCGCCCGTTTCCGGGTTGTAGAGGTAGTTGCCGCAGATGCCGTGCACCGCCGGCGGACGACCGGTCGCGATCGACAGATTGTTCGGGTTGGTAAAACTCGGGATCACCGAGTGCGCAAACCGCACTGTGCCCTTCGCCTTGATCTTTTCCAAGGCCGGCATCAGCCCCGCACGAATAGCCTCATCCAGATAGGCCGGCTCGCAACCATCGAGACAAATCGCAATCGCACAAACCCGCGGCCACGCATATCGCCGGCCGTTGGCGTCCACGGTTATGGGGGACATCTGGTTCATCTGTCTTCTTTCGTAATGTTCGGGGTTCAGGCGGCGAGCTTGGCGCGTTCGTCAAGCGCGGCGCGCGGCGGGGTAGCGTCAGTGACGCCCATTTCGGCAAGCGACTGGCGGGCGGCTTCGACGACCCGACGCATGACATGTTCGTCCATTCGCCCGATGCAGCCTACGCGGAAGGAATCGACCACGGTAAGTTTACCCGGGTAGATGATGAAACCCTTGTCTTTCATCAGGTCGTAGAAGCGCGAGAAGACAAAGTTCTCATGCGATGGACAAAAGAATGTGACAATGATCGGCGACAGCCAGCGGTCCGACAACAGCGTTTCGAAACCGAGCTGGCGCATACCCGCCACCATCACATCGCGGTTCCTGGTATAGCGCGCGCCACGGCCGGCAACCCCGCCTTCGGCTTCGTGCATCTTCAACGCTTCGAGAAAGGCTGCAACAACATGGGTCGGCGGCGTGAAACGCCATTGGCCGCTCTTTTCCAGCGCGGCCCACTGGGCGTGGACGTCGAGCGACAGCGAATGGCTGTTACCCTTGGCAGCCTCGAGTTCGCTCTTCTTCGCGATGACGAAGCCGAAGCCGGGCACGCCTTCGATACACTTGTTGGCCGACGAGACCATCGCCTCGTAGCGGATCTCATTGACGTCAAGGGGGATCGCGCCGAACGCGCTCATCGAGTCGATCAGCAGCTTGCGGCCCTTGGCGTAGACGGTCTCGGAAATCTCCGCGACCGGGTTCAAAATGCCGGAGCTCGTCTCGCAGTGAATCGCCATAACGTGGGTGATTGCCGGGTCGGCGTCGAGCGCCGCAGCCACCTCGTCACCGCGTGGCGGCAGGTAGTCGCCCTTGTCGATCAGCGTATAGGTGCGGCCGAGATATTGCATGGTCGAGGCGGCGCGCAGGCCGTAAGCGCCGTTGGCCAGCACCAGCACCTTGCCATCCTTCGGCACGAAGGAGCCTAGCATCGCCTCGACACAGAAGGAGCCCGAGCCCTGCATCGGCACGCAATCGTACTCGCCCTTCCTGTCGCCGGTAAGCGCCAGGAGACGGCGGCGCAAATCGGCCGTCATGCCGCGAAAATCGCCGTCCCAGGAGCCCCAGTCACGCAGCATTGCCTGCTTGACGCTGTAGGCGGTCGTCAAAGGCCCCGGTGTGAGCAGATAGGGTTCGCCAAGGGCTGGCGGCTCAAAACCTCCGGTAGCCGTTTGGAAATTGGTTTCGGCCCGCATTGTCTCTCCTCCGCCTCTCTTCGGCGCCGAGACAGTAGGCCAATTCAACCCATCTGCTAAATCGTTATTTTGTATCGTTGTATAAGCACAGATGATCAATCGCAACCAGCAACGCGACGCACTGTCAAGCCGCACGGCATGATGGCCGCGATGGATGTCCTGGAGACGCAACCTGTTGCCTTTACATAAGTCAACCCGTTAGTTTGAATGCAATCATTGGCCAGATTTATGGAAGGCCGCGCCATGCGTTACGTGCAGCTTCGTGCTTTCCACTACGTCGCGATATCAGGCGGGTTTTCCCGCGCGGCCGAAGCCTTATTTCTCACCCAGCCGGCCATCTCCGATCAGGTGCGCAAGCTCGAGGAGGAGTACGATGTCCTTCTCTTCAACAGGCACAAGAAACAGGTGACGCTGACCCGGTTCGGCGAACAGCTTCTCGAAATCACACACCGCATGTTCGACACGGAACAACAGGCGCTCGATCTTCTTTCGGAATCACGCGCGCTGCGATCCGGTACGTTGCGCATCGTAGCCGACGCAGCCCACCACCTGCTTCACATTCTCGGCCTATTCCGCGAAAAATATCCCGGAATCCAGGTGACAATCCGCACCGGCAACACCGAGTCGGTTATCGCCAGCCTCTTCGCCTACGACGCCGACATCGGTGTACTGGGGGAAATCCCCCAAGGTCGCGAGTTCGACATGTTGAAACTGAATTCCACCCCGATCATGGCTTTCGTCGCGCGGACACATCCGCTGGCTCGCGCGAAATCGTTGAGTTTCGCCGACCTGGCCTTACACCCGATTGTCTTGCGCGAGCGAGGCTCGAAAACCAGGCAAAAGCTGGAGAACACGGCAGCATCGCAAGGCGTGACGTTGAAGCCGGCCATCGAGGCGGAAGGCCGCGAGGCCGTCCGCGAGATCGTCGCATCCGGCGCTGGTATCGGCTTCGTATCTCAGGCCGAATTCGGTCAGGACAGTCGCCTGGTCGCCATCGTCATTGACGCGCCGGAAATGCTGATGGATGAGGCGCTGATCTGTCTCAAGGAGCGATCGGGGGGCAAGCTGGTGCGAGCTTTCTGGAATCTTGCCCGCGACGTATCTCACACCGACTAAGACACTGCCTTGGCTTGCGCTGACTTCGCTACATATCGCGACAGGTGCCGGCGATTGTTTCAACGGTGCGTTCTTGGCGTCAGCATTCGCGGGACAATCACTGAACGCCTGTTTCGCCCTCACCGCTGCGGCCGCAACCATCGCCCTACCCGCGCGAGGAACTCGCACGGCGTTGCCGAATCTGGAAATGCTGGCGGGCATGGTCCCGAACATGGCGAACTTTGAAACGTGGTACCGATCGATATGACGGTCGCCTCGTGACGACCGTGACGATCCTAAATTTGCGACGGCGGTAACCTCACACGTATCGGTTGACGATATTCTCCAAATATTCCTGCCGGCCGGATCGCGGCCGTGGCTCGATCGTCTTCTTGACCACCCGCTCGGCGATCTCCTCCAGCGTGCGCTTACCGGAGAGCATCGCCTTGCCTTCGGCCGACTTCCAGCCGGCGTAGCGCTCTTCCAGCGGGCCGGACAGCGCCTTGTCCTCAAGCATTCGCGCCGCAGCCTTGAGGCCGCGAGCACAGCAATCCATTGCGCCGATATGGCCGATCAAAAGATCCTCCGGATCGAGCGACTGGCGGCGCAGTTTTGCGTCGAAATTCGTGCCGCCTGTCTTGAAGCCACCGCCGGCCAGAACGTGATAGTAGGCCAGCGCCATCTCCGGCACGTTGTTGGGAAATTGGTCGGTATCCCAGCCGGACTGGTAATCATTGCGGTTCATGTCGATCGAACCAAAGATGCCGAGCGAATTCGCCAGCGCCAGCTCGTGCTCGAACGAATGGCCGGCCAGGATGGCATGGCCCTGCTCGATATTGACTTTGACGTCCTTCTCCAGCCCAAAGTCCTTGAGGAAACCGTACACTGTCGCGACATCGTAATCGTACTGGTGCTTGGTCGGCTCCTGCGGCTTGGGTTCGATCAGGATCGTGCCTTTGAAACCGCTCCGTTTTGCGTAGTCGACGACCATGGCGAGAAACCGGCCCGCCTGCTGGCGCTCGCGCTTCAAATCCGTGTTGAGCAGCGTTTCATAGCCCTCGCGCCCGCCCCACAGCACATAGTTCTCGCCTTTGAGTTGCCTGGTGACGTCCATGCACTTCTTCACCGTCGCGGCGGCATAAGCGAAGACGTCCGGATCCGGATTGGTGGCAGCCCCCGCCATAAAGCGGCGATGCGAAAAGAGGTTCGCCGTGCCCCAGAGCAGCTTGACGCCGGTCTCTTTCTGTTTTTTGGCGAAAATCTCGACAATCTCGTCCAGCCGCGCAGCGCTCTCTGCAAAAGTGTCGCCTTCCGGGCGCACGTCGGCATCGTGGAAACAATAGTAGGGGACGCCGAGCAGGGTGAACATGTCGAAGGCGACATCCGCCTTCAGCCTGGCGTTTTCCATGCTATCGCCGAACCACGGCCGCTCGAACGTCTGCCCGCCGAACGGGTCGCCACCCGGCCAGGCAAAGGAATGCCAATAGGCGACGGCAAATCGCAGATGGTCTTCCATCCGCTTGCCCATGACCTTCTCGTCGGGATTGTAAAAGCGATAGGCGAGCGGGTTCGTCGAGTCCGGCCCCTCATACTTAATCGGCTTGATGTCGCCGAAGAACCCCGTGCTGCTATTCATCTCTTACCCTCAATCATCAGTTTTGATTAACGTACATCAAGCACCGGCAGGGTCAAAAGGAGTACCCGTTTCAGATGGCTGGTATCGCGCGAACGTATCGACCCAATCTCGGCGGCAATCAATGGCTCAATATCAGCCCGGAATCCCTGTGAAACAGGTAGACGCGGTGCGGATCGATGCACAGATGCACGGGCGCGCCATTCGGCAATTCGACACGTTCCGACGTCGCCACCATGATCTCCGGCGCAGTATTCATCACAATGAAGGACTGCCTGCCGGTTCGCTCGACGATCGAAATCTTTGATCTCATGTCCATAGGTCTCCTCACTTGGGTTGGACGTGATCTTCAGGCTGGAATCTTCAGCAACGAGGGGTCGCCGCCACGGCAGCGCTTCAGATAGTCGAGCGCATGCTTCTGACCGGTCATCTCAAGCGCGTCGCGATAGACCGGATCATGTCAGACCTCGATGTCGATCGAGCCCTTGTACCCGGCCAGACGCAACTCGCTGATGATATCGGTCCAGTTGCTGTCGCCGAAACCTGACGTGCGCATAAAGACGAAGGGCAGCCTGCCGAAAATTCCGCGCTCGCGGATGACGTCCCAGCGAACGGTAGCGTCCTTGCCGTGGACGTGGAAGATTTTCAGCGCCCACTTGCGGATCTGCGGCAGCGAATCGATCAGGTAGACGAGCTGGTGATAGGGTTCCCATTCGAGGCCGAAATTTTCCTCCGGCGTCTCGTTGAAGATCAGTTCCCAGGCATCAGGGTTGTGCACGATGTTCCAATCGCCGGTCTGCCAGTTGCCATCCATGGCGCAATTTTCGAAAGCGATACGCACGCCCTTGTCGGCTGCGCGCTTGCCGAGTTCGCTCCAGATTTCCTTGTAGCGTGGAAGGCTGTCGATCAGCGGCCTGCCGCGCACGCGACCGGTGAAGCCTGCAACGGTCGTCGCGCCGAAATAGTGTGCGTTGTCGATGCAGTCTTTCCAGCCTTGCAGCGTCTCGAGATCGAGCGGCTGTTCCTCCAACGGATTGCCGAACATGCCAAGCGTGGAGATCGTGATGTCGCGATCGCCGATGGCGTCGCGGCAACGCTTGCCGAGTTCGGCGACGTTTTGCCCACTGGTGGTCCGCCAGATGAAGGGTTCGAAGCTCTCGAAGCCGAGAGGCGCGATCTCGCGGATACGCTGGGCGGCATCCCCCATGCTGCCGCGGATCATTGTGCCGATGCGGATATTCTTTGCTGCGTTGCGCATGCGGAAATCTTCAGATGGAGATGTTAACGCGCTGGCGCTTGCGCGCGCTTTCGATGGCGGCGAACACCATGGCCAGGCTTTTGATGTTGTCGGTGGATACGGTTTCGGGCGATCGGCCATTCTCGATGGCGTCGCCCGCATTCTTGTGTTTAACTGCCAAACAACAGAAGCTGCGGCGCCTCTACCGCGAGGAGAAGCTGCAGGTTCGCCGGCGCGGCGGCCGCAAGCGGGTGCTGGGCACGCGCAGGCCCATGCTCATTTCCGATCGCGCCAACGCCCGCTGGAGCCTGGACTTCGTCTCCGACACCTTCACCGACGGCCGGCGCTTCCGGGTGCTGGCCGTCGTCGAAGACTACACGCGGGAATGCCTGGCGCTTGTCGCCGACACGTCGCTGTCGGGTCTGCGTGTCGTGCGCGAGCTGGACGCCATCATCCGCTGGCGCGGCCGGCCGGACACCATCGTCTCCGACAACGGCACAGAGCTGACCTCGATGGCGGTCCTGCGCTGGTGCCAGCAGACCGATGTCGAATGGCACTACAACGCGCCGGGCAAGCCCACAGAACGCCTTTGTCGAGAGCTTCAACGGTCGCTTTAGGGACGAATGTCTCAACGACACGCTGTTCTCGACGCTGTCTGAGGCCCGCAGCGCCATCACCTCATCGAAGGAGCATTACAACCACCACCGACCACACTCAGCCCTCAGCAACATGCCGCCGGCCGAGTTCGCAATGAAATCCACGCTGGAAAGACAGGCCGCATGAGGCCAGAAACGAAACCCAGGACTCTCCCTCAAACCGGAGGAGTTCAGGGTCTCAGGTCACCGGCCACGGATCGGGAAATCCCCGTCTACTTCGGCTTGAGCGGCAGCGATACGCGCACGCTGGCCAGAACGCTGGATCGCATGCGATCGTGGGGCGCGACGGGCGATCTCATCTCCTGCCCCTATTATACGAGGTCGTCGCAGCGGGGATTGCTTGCCCACTTCTCTGCGCTGTCCGACAGCACCGATCGCCCCATTCTGGTCTACAACATTCCCTACCGCACCGGCGTCAACCTTGGCAACGAGACGATGTTTCAGTTGGCGGAGCGCGCCAATATCGTGGGCGTCAAGGATTGCTGTGCCGATGCTGCGCAATCTTTCGACCTGATACGCCAAAAGCCGGCGCAGTTTGCCGTACTGACCGGCGAGGACAGCCACTACTATATCGCCCTCGCGCAGGGCGCCGATGGCGGGATCCTGGTTTCGGCGCATGTGCAGCCCACGGGTCTTGCCACCATTCGCGGCAAGCTGCTTGGTGGCATTCGGGCGGGTGCCTTGGCGGACTGGGCTCATCTCGCCGACCTGCCGCGACTGCTGTTCGCCGAACCGAACCCTGGAGCGGTCAAGCACTGGCTCTGGCGTGCAGGGCTGATCGACAGTCCGGAAATGCGTCTGCCAATTGCTCCAGTCAGCGCGGAGCTTGCGGCAAGGATCGAAAAGGCGATGCCGGCTTACGGCGGATAGGCGAGCATCGAGGCGGCAAGCCTAGTTCGCTTGCCGCGTCCGGCTTGGGATGTCGCTGGCCAGACATCTCTCTTACTGAACCGGTGGAGGCGCGCCCAGTTCCCTGGAGCGGTGCTCCGCTGCAGCGACGGCGCGCTGCAGGAGCGGACCCAAGCCGTCCTGCAGATCCATCAAGACGGACAAGGCAGCGGCTGTTGTCCCATTGGGGCTCGTGACCTGTGCTCGCAGAACCGCTGGGTCGGCCTCGGGTGTGAGTGCAAGTTTCGCCGCCCCGAAGACTGTCTGCTTGGCGAGCATCATCGCGAGATCCGGCGGCAAGCCGATGGAGATGCCTGCCGCACTGAAAGCTTCGATCAGGTGAAAGACGTAGGCTGGACCGGAGCCGGACACGGCCGTCACGGCATCCATTAGCGTTTCTCTCTCGATGAAGGCGACACGGCCGGCGGTGGAAAGAAGGGTGCGCGCGCTATCCATATCCGAAGGATGCGCATTCGCGCTAGCACAGCACACGGTCATGCCTTCACCGATGGCGGCGGGCGTGTTCGGCATGCAGCGGACGATGGCCGGACCGTTATCGATTTGCGCGCGGATCGCATTGATGGTGATACCAGCCGCTACGGAAACCAGCAGCCCGTCATCCTTGAGAACGAGACGGCTTGCAGCTGCAGCCTCCGCGACAGCTTGAGGCTTTGTCGCAATCACCACGACATCGGCACAAAAGCCGTTTGGAAGATCGGCAAAGGAAGCAAACACCTCCGCGCCCTTTGCAGCCGCCCTACCCCGCAACTCCGCATTCAACTCGATGACCGTGAACTGATGCCCCTTAAGGCTGGCCCAGGTTCGAAACAGGGCGAAGCCCATGTTGCCTGCACCGATCAAAAGGACTTGCATGATCTTTCCTTCCTGCACTCAAGCCATTCGCGGGAGACGAAAACTTCGCCTAGACCGTGACCCGGTGCACGTCGAGCGCCGTATGGCAGGTCAGGCATTCGTAGCCTTCATCCGTCACCAGATAACAATCACCGATGTTCGAGCCCGCCTTCAACGGGTCGAGCCATTGGGCGTGCAGGACGAAGATCATGCCTTCCTCCGCCCGATCGCAATTGTGCGACGACACGTTGAAGACCGGCATTTTCGGCATGCCGACAGCATGGCCGAGATTGGGGTTGTGCGGCCCTTTGAGCGGCGGGTAAACATGAGACAGCCGCCGCCCTTGGGCTTGCCAGTCGACATCCTCCACATCGGCTTTGGGAATGCGGCGCGGGGTTCCGTCGTCTTCCGCCGCCCAGTTGAACAGCATGGTGCGCGTTTGGTCGTCCCCGAGATAGCCGCGCTCGGTATAGGCGGTGAAGGCAGCGGCGTGCAGATCGCTCATGGCGACACCCGGCCGGATAAGCCGTTCGGCACGGCGCACGGCATCCGTCGTCATTTCCAGCACGGCCTCCTGCTCCCGCGTCAGGTCACCGACCGCGATCATCCGGGCGCTCTGGGCGAAGTAGCCCTGATAGGTGACGTTGGAGACGTAGATGTTGATCAGATCGCCCGGCCGGACGATGTGACCGTAGGGCTTGCCGCAATGGGTGCCGTAGCGATTGACGCCGATCTGGTATCCGTCACCGGTCTCGCCGCCACGGGCAAGCTGCGCGAAGGTGAAGGCCGCATAGATATCCCGATCGGTGACGCCCGGACGGGTGACGTGATAGGCCGCCTGCAGCCCAATATCGATGAGTTGCGCGGCCGCGCGCAACCGGGCCTGCTCCGCTTTGGAGCGGCGCCGTTGCAGGTTGTCGATGATGGCATTGGCATCGCTGAAGGCGCAATCCGGCAGGAGCTTGCCGAGGGCGGCAAAATAGTCGCGCGAGGTCTTGTCCCCGACAAGACCGATCCTTCCCTTGCCGAAGCCGAACCGGCGCAGGATATCCGCACAGCCTTCGGCGGCCTTGACGACCGGGGAGCCCGGCCTATCGAGCGCCTCGCGCCCCCAGGGGCCGACCTGCCAGATATCCTCGACCAGAAGCGGTTCGCCCGCCGGCGGGAGCAGAACGGAATCGCTGAAGAACGACAGAAGCTGGAGGCTCTTGTCCGCATCGGTCGGTACGATCAGCATGCCCTCGCGCATCCAGTCGCAGACATAGCGCAGATAGGAGTTCGACGTGTGATACCAACCGATCTGATCGGTGTGCAGGACGATCGCGTCCAGTTCCTCGACGGCGGCCTGCCGGCGGATGCGCCGCAGCCGTTCGGCGAACTCCGCCTCCGGCAATGGCGGTGGCGGCTCGAAGACGAAATCCGGCTCGAAACCTTCCAGCAGCTTTTCCATGCTTGCTTGCATCGCCACGCGATCAGGATTCATTGGTGTTCACTCCCCTACTCCAGCCGGAACACCGGCAAACACATGCCTTGCCATAGCGGTGCATGGCACCAACCTAGCGAACGATCTGGTTAATTCCGTCATGTCCCACCCGCGGGATAGGACACGACGTCGCTGAGCGGGAACGGTCGTTCGATCAGACCGAAATCCGCGATAATGCGCTGATAGTTGTCGAAAGGGTCACGCGGGATAGTGGTATCCTCGCGCCAGACTCCGTCGGCACGCAGACAGGCGATGGAGCGGGCGAGCAGCACCACCGACTTGTCGGGGAAATAGGAGGCGATCGCCTCAGCGACCTCCTCGTCCGTATGGGCATGAATCCAGCGCAGGGCTTCGCTGATCGAACGCACGAACAGTGACGCCATGCCGTCCTCGCGCTGCAGTACACGCGGCGCGGTATAATAGACGCTCCACGGCACGGGGCCGCAGATCTGTCCGAGTGTCGTGACGACGTGATACTCCTCATCCTCCAGCTCCTCGATGGTGAGCGGATCGGCCAGGAGGAACTCCCCGAGGCCCGCGCGCCAGAGACGGATATTGGTGATCGCGTCGAGATCGCGCAGGAACCGCACTTTCGAGGGATCGGCTCCTGCCTGTTTCATGGCCCCCTCCAGGAACATCCACTGGCTGGTCGAACTCATCGAGAGCAACATCTTCTGACCATAGAGGCTTTCCCAGCAGAAGTTCTCGATCGGACGGCGCGCCATGATCGCCTGCGGGTTGCGATGGCAGACGAGCGCGGAAATCGGCAACTCAGCAAGCCGCCCGCGATAGGCTAGCGGAATCCAGATCCCGCCCATGGCGAAGTCGGCCTTGTCGTCAAGAAGATTGCTGGCAAGCCATGAACTGCCTGGTCCGGCGGGAATGGAAGCATCGACTCGCAGGCCGTTCGCCGCGTAGATGCCGAGCGTATCGGCGAGATAACAGGGCGCATAGTTGGTGTGGAGCGCGGATGAGGTCACACGTACGCCGATCATGTGGACGGCTCCAGAGATCAGGACGCGGTGGCCAGAGGCCGCGCGGATGCGGCCCGGTCGTCCACGATGATGCCGTGCGGCATGGGCGCAGGGATGAGACCGTAGGACGCGATCATCTTCTGGTAGCGTTGAAGGGGTTCAGCCGGGACATGCATGTCACGGTCCCAGGTTCCCTTCGCCCGCATGCGCGCCAGCGCGCGTTCTACGACCGGCAGATCCCAGGCGGGAAAATCCCCCCCGATCAACCGGGCGATTTCAGCCGCCGGCACCTCTTCCATCCAGTCAACCGCACGCGACAGCGCCCCGACAAAACGCGAAAGCGGCTCGGCCTTTTCCTCTACGGTGGTACGGGGGGCGTAATAGACGCTCCACGGAACCGCCCCTGTATCGGCAAAGTCGAGCGCCGCGTGGTAACCCTCGCCGATCAACGTCTCCACAAGTGGCGGCGAGGTAAGGAAACCGTCCGCATAGCCGCCGCGCCACAAGCGAAGCATGGTGCGCACTTCAAGATCCCGGATCCAGAGAACCTTTCCCCAATCGGCACCCTGCTCCTCGAACAGGCCGCGGAAGTACATCCACTGGCTGGTCGCGGCCGCCGGCAGCATGATGCGGCGCCCCTCAAGTTCCCGCAGCGAGAAATTCTCGGACGGCGTGCGGGTGAACAGGACCTGCGCGTTGCGGTGACACAGCGCCGCGAAGAGGCGCAGGTCTTCTAGATAGTTGCGATACATCATCGGTATCCACACACCGCCGCGAGCGATATCGGCTTCCCCCCGCGCCAGTACTTCGGCGAGCCAGGAGCCACCGGGACCGGACTCATAGTTGAGGTCGATATCCACCCTGGCATCCGCGAAATAGCCGAGCTTCTCGGCCACATGATGCGGCGCATAGGTCAGGGAATGCTCGGCGATGAGGCGCAAGCAATCGTTCATGTCGTCACCTGTATTTTGCGATTTGTCAGAGAATCTTTGAGAAGAAATTCCGGGTCCGGGCATTCTTCGGCGAGACCATGATCTCGCCGGGCGGTCCCATTTCGACGATACGTCCGGCATCCATGAAGACGATGCGGTCACTCACTTCACGGGCGAAACCCATTTCATGGGTGACCACGAGCATGGTCATGCCATCGCGCGCGAGCTGGCGGATAACGGACAGCACCTCGCCGACCGATTCCGGATCGAGAGCGGACGTTGGCTCGTCGAAGAGCATGACTTTCGGACGCATGGCGAGCGCCCGAGCAATGGCAACGCGTTGCTGCTGGCCGCCGGAGAGATGCTCGGGATAGGCATTGGCACGCTCGGCGAGCCCCACCTTGGAAAGGAGTTCCCGTCCATGCGCGATGGCTGCGTCCTTGTGCTCTCCACGCACCAATACCGGCGCTTCGATGATGTTGCCCATGGCGGTCATGTGCGAGAACAGGTTGAAGCGCTGGAACACCATGCCGATTTCCATGCGCTGGCGGTCGATCTCCTCCTCGGGAAGCGGGCAGCGTCGGCCGTCGATGTCCCGGTAGCCTATTGCCTCCATATTCACGACCACACTGCCGCTGTCGAAGGTTTCGAGCAGATTGATGCAGCGCAGGAGCGTGCTCTTGCCGGAACCGGAAGGGCCGAGGATCGAGACGACCTCGCCGGAGGCGACATCGAGATCGATGTCGTGCAGGACGCGGACCGCACCGAAGGCCTTGCTCAAACCTGCGATCTTGATCATGGGGCTGTTCATACAAGTTGCTCCGAACCGGAGGAAACCTGCGCCTTGCCGACCTCTTCGTGCCGGTCGGAAGGTCGATGGGACGCCCACTTCTCAAGGAAGTGCTGAAGAAGCGAGGCGAGTGCCGTCAGCGCGAGGTACCAGATGGCCGCGACGATCAGCAGCTCCATGATGAGATAGTTGGCGGTGTAGATGAACTGCGCCTGGGTCAGCAGGTCGTGCACGCCGATGACGGAGACGAGCGACGTCGCCTTGAGCATGCCGATGATCTGGTTGCCGGTCGCCGGAATCACCATGCGCAAGGCCTGTGGCAGAACGATCCGGCGGAAGGTGCGACCACGGCTGAGGCCGAGCGCCCGCGCCGCCTCGACCTGCCCCCGGTCGATAGCGAGAATGCCGCCGCGCACGATCTCCGCCATGTAGGCGCCTTCGTTCAGGCTGAGCGCGATCAGCGCGGCGGTGAAACTGCCCATCACGTCATTGGTCGAGACCGAGTAGTCGCCGAACCCAATCCGCGGCATGAAAAGTGCCAGATTGAACCAGAAAATGATCTGCACAAGCAGCGGGATACCCCGGAACAACCAGATGTATCCTGCGGCGACAACCTGCGGCACGAGCAGCGAAGAGACCCGCATCATGGCGAAGACCACGCCGATGGTGATACCGATCGCCATCGACAGGATGGTCAACACCAGGGTGACGCGGGCTCCCGCGATGATCTGGGGCGCCAGGAGATACTTCGGGATTTCGTTCCACGAGAAGCTTGCGGTCGCGAAGATGTAAAAGACGGCAACCACCCCAGCCAGGCAGAGCGCTACGGAGATGTGGCTTTTCTGGCTGGCGCTCAACATGGTCGTTCTCCTTTTTGAAGACCCGGCATTGTCCGACACCCCTGCTGCTTACTTCTTGCCGAGCTGGAAATTGTTGATCTCGGCCTTTTGTAGCGGCATGTCGACAGTGCCCCACTTAGCGAAGATCTTCGTGTAGGTGCCGTCCGCGATCATGTCGTCGATTGCCGCTGCAACAGCATCGCGCAGCGCCGTCTTCTCCTTGGCGAGACCGATCCCGAGCGGCTTTCCCGGCAAGTCCTTGGTGAAGACCACTTCGATGCCCTTGGAGGCGAAGATGCCGTTGCTGGAAAGATAGCCGCTGACGATCTTGCCATCGATCGTCGCATCGGCTCGCTTCGTCTCTACCTGGAGGAAGGAGTCGGACTTGGTGGGGAAAGTGCTGATCGTGATCGGCTTGTCGCAGGCTGCCGAGATCTCTTGAAGGATCGCGAATTGGAGCGAGCCGATGACAGCCGAGGCTTTCTTTCCGCACAGATCCTGAGGGGACTTGATGCCGAGCGGATTGCCTATCTGAACCAGAATGGCGTTGGAATCGATCGCATAGTCGACGAGATCGATAACCTTGGTGCGCTCTTCAGTGGTCGACATGCCGACCATCACCATGTCATAGCGGCCGGCGCGGACGGCAGGAATTATGCCGGTCCAGGCAAGGGACACAAAGCGGATTTCAACGCCGAGGCGTTCGGAGATGCCTTTGGCGATATCCGGGTCGATCCCCTCGTAGACGGTCTGGTCCGTGCCGGGGTGGTAGTTCCACGGCGGACCGAAAGAAGGATCGGTGACTACCTCGATATATCCCTTCTCCTTGATGTCCGCGGGAACCAGGCTCGAAAGATCCTTGGCGCCAGCCGGAGCGGAAAGAGCCAGCGCAGCGATGGAAACAGCGAGAAGCAAATTGTGACGCATGAAGTTCCCTCTTTCGTTGTGTAATTGGACAGAAATTTCAGTTCTCATATCTAGACACAGCGCCTTCTCGACGTCAAGCGCCCGATTTGACGCCGCAGCGCAGGAAGCCGTGTTTTTCTTGTGCAGGCAGGCGGGAAACGTTGGAAAATCAGGATGTTTTGCGATAATCGACTACCATGACCATAGAAATTTTACGCACATCCGCAGATGGCCCAGGCCTGTCCGACCTCGCCTACGAGCAGCTCCGAGACCGGATCGTCCGGGTGGAAATCCCTCCGGGGGCACCGTTGGCCGAGGATCGGCTCAGCGAGGAATTCGGTGTCGGTCTAACGCCGATCCGCAATGCCGTACGCCGGCTTTCCTATGAGCACCTGGTATCGATCTACCCTCGGCGCGGGACCTTCACCGCGGATATCAATATTGGTGATGAGCGCTGGCTGACGGAGGTGCGCCTGGAAATCGAGGGCCTCAGCGCACAACTGGCAGCCGAGCGCGCCACGGAAGCCGAGCGCAACAAACTTCTGCAGCTCGCGGAAGAGATCAAGACGACGACCGACAACGCCGGTGTCACGGATCTGGACGCCGCTTTCCATCGACAGATCTTCCTGGCCTCGCGCAATCCCTTCCTGGAATCGTCAGCCAACCTCTATTTCAATCTTTCCCTACGCATTTGGTATTTCTGCAATCAGAGCTTCACCATCTCTGACACGCGGGGAGCCGACCAATATGCAGTCGCGTCCGCGATCGCGCGACGCGACGCCGAGGGCGCGCGGAAGGCAGCCTGCGATCATCTGCTCAATGCATCGCGCACGCTGCGAGGCCTACTAGGGACTTGAGGTGCGGCGCTTAGACGCCCTCTTGCTGTCTCTGATAGCTCCCGATGGTGCCAGATTGAACTCTTTAAAGGATTCGAACGCCGGAGCATCATATCTCGACGATCGCCTCCAGTGCAGGCACCAGTTCGCACCCGCGTAACGTAACGCTAGAGCACGTCCGGGGGATCAATGAATCGATTGTGATGTGACGTGCTGGCTGGTTTCTGTGAACCGCCCCGGGTTTGCCAGAGGCCGTTTCGTTTAAGTCATAGCGACACCGTCGCTAACGGCGGATGAATCACACAAAGTGAGGAAGAAACGAGCTTCTTCGCATTGTGATCTCGATGGCCGCCGCCGTCGCGGGTAAACGCGCGCTCAGGCGCAACGGGCGGCATTCAGTTCGCTCTGGCGCATGACCTGGGCCAGATCGTTGAACGTCCGGAGGTAATGTTCCCTCAGGAGGGTGACAGCCTTGTCGGCATCGCGGTCGAGCGTAGCCTGCGCAAGCGCACCATGTTCGGCCTGGACGTCACGTCCGGCCGGCAGAGCGGCCGCCATCAGTACCGGGACACGATAGCGTTCAGTCGCTGTGTAGAGCCGTTCGAAGAATTCCAGGGTCCAGGGTGAGTTGCAGGCGGCCAGCAGCGAGCGATGGAAGGCGTGGTGGCGCGCCTCAAGCGTCCAGATATCGGCATCGGGTCCGGTGCGGCCCGCTTGAAGATTGAGGGCGTACAAGGCAGAGACGATGCCCGCCGCCCACGAGTCATCGCCAGCCCGTATCGATGCGCCAATCGCTTCCGTCTCAATGAGGATCCGCAGCGACATCGTGTCAAAAAACTCGTCGAGCGACGCTGGGGCCACACGGAAACCGCGCAGCGATTCTGCCGTAACCATTCGTTCCGCTTGCAGGCGATTTAACGCTTCGCGCAAGGGAGAGAAACCCATTCCGTAGCGCTGGCTGAGATCGGCAAGGCGCAGCGGCCGCCCTGGCGCGAACTCGCCCCGGATGATGTCGCGGCGCAACGCGGCATACGCTTTTTCGGCAAGGGTCATGCTTCGAATCCCATGCCATGGATTCTATCCCATCAGCCGATCTGTCGGCAATCTCGAAGATTTTCGAAAATATGACTTGTCTTCGAAGATGCACCGAGGCATTTTATGCGCAGCGAAAGGAGAGCCTGATGGAATATGCGCAGCGGAAGGAGAACTCGATGGAAAAGCAGCGCGAAAACCATCGCGAGGATGTC
The DNA here is from genome assembly GCA_050247155.1 of Rhizobiaceae bacterium. Taxonomy (GTDB): domain Bacteria; phylum Pseudomonadota; class Alphaproteobacteria; order Rhizobiales; family Rhizobiaceae; genus Mesorhizobium_G. The sequence goes on along the minus strand of JBFWUS010000002.1, from coordinate 53,563 downwards.
GCCGGGCGCGCCAATGTCGAGGATACGCCGGAGCTGCTGGCCTACTACGACGACCTGGACCGATTCAGTACCGGTGCTCTCTGGACCGTCGCGAACAAGATCGAGCCATGGCAGCCGAAGAGCAGTTCGGTGCCGGTCGTTTGGCGTTATCGCGACCTGCGCGAGCGCGTCCTGCGATCAGTCGATCTCGTCACTCCGGAGAAGGCTGGCCGCCGGGTCATCTATCTCAACAATCCGGGCCGCTCCGACGTGGCCGCCGCGGTCGGCTGGCTCTATGCCGGGCTTCAGGTCATGAATCCGGGCGAGGTCGCTTCCGCCCACCGCCATTCCGCTTCGGCCATCCGTTTCATCATGGAAGGTACCGGCGCCTATACGATTGTCGACGGCCACAAGATGACGCTTGGCGCTAATGATTTCGTGCTCACGCCAAACGGCACCTGGCACGAGCATGGCGTCGAGGCCAGCGGCTCGCCCTGCATCTGGCAGGACGGGCTGGACATCCCCTTCGTCAACGCCATGGAAGCGAATTTCTACGAGGTCCATCCCGAACTGCAGCAGGCCGTGGGTTATCCGGTGGACGACATGACCAAGAGCTGGGGCAATCCTGGCCTCAAACCGATGGGCGAGACCTGGTCGAAAGGCTACAGCCCGATGTTCAAGTACGAATGGGCACCGACCTACGAAGCGCTGCTCAAATATGCCGGCTGCACCGACGGGTCGCCCTTCGATGGCATACTCATGGAGTATGTGAACCCGGTCACCAACGGGCCTGTCATGCAGACCATGGGCGCATCCATGCAGATGCTGCGTCCGGGTGAGCGCACCCGTGCCCATCGCCACACCGGCAGCGGGCTCTATCACGTCGCCAAGGGCGAGGGGTATTCGATCATCGACGGCAAGCGCTATGATTGGCGCGAACATGACATCTTTTGCGTTCCTTCCTGGGCTTGGCACGAGCACGCAAATGGTTCCGCCAGCGAGGACGCCTGCCTGTTCTGCCTGTCCGACCTGCCGGTAATGAGGGCGCTCGGGCTCTATCGCGAGCAGGCGTTTGGCGAGAACGGCGGCCAGCAACCGACGCTTTGAAAGGCAGGCAAGCATGAAACTGGTAACTTACCGCGCTGCCGTGGAGGCACCCGCGCAACTCGGCGTCATTGTCGGCGACCTGGTCGTCGACGTCGAGGCGCTCGCTGCGGACCATGGCGAGGCTCTGCCTGGCACGATGCTCGGCTTCATCGACGCCGGCCATGCAGCACTGGACACGTTGCGCGAGTGCCTGGAACAGAGCGAGGGCCGCTTTTCGGCAGGCGTGGCGACGGCGCTCGCCAACGTCAGGCTGCTGGCGCCGATCCCGCGACCGCGCAAGAACATCTTCGGCATCGGCCTGAACTATGTCGAGCACGTCGCCGAGAGCGCCAAGTCGCTGGACACTTCGAAAGACCTGCCGAAGCAGCCGGTCGTCTTCTCCAAGCCGCCGACCTCGGTGATCGGGCCTGGCGACGGCATCGAGCATAACCGCAAAATGACGCAACAGCTCGACTGGGAGGTTGAGCTCGCGGTCATCATCGGCACCACGGCGCGCAGAGTAAGCAAGCGGGACGCGCTCGGCCACGTCTTCGGCTATTCGGTGATGATCGACGTGTCGGCTCGCGACAACCGTCGTGCCGGCCAGTGGATCTTCTCGAAGGGCCAGGACACCTACGCGCCCTTCGGCCCGTGCATCGTTACCGCCGACGAGATTCCAGACCCGCATGCGCTCGACCTGTGGCTCACACTCAACGGCGTCGAGAAGCAGCGGTCCAACACGCGCCATATGCTTTTCAAGGTCGATGACCTGATCGCCGACATATCCTCGGCCATCACGCTGGAGCCGGGCGATATCATCGCCAGCGGCACGCCCGAAGGTGTCGGCGCGGGACGCGATCCGCAGGAATGGATGTGGCCAGGCGACGTCGTCGTCGCCTGCGTCGAGGGGATCGGAACGCTCCGCCATCCTGTCGTCGACGCTACGCCGGAGTAAGGCGGTGGGCACATCGTTCAAGGCCGCTGTCGTGCAGATGGCCTCCGTCCCGGGCAATGCGTCGGCCACGGCCGAAAGCGCCGCCGCCCGGCTGCGCGAGGCAGCGTCGAACGGGGCGCGGCTGGCGGTCTTTCCCGAGGCCTTGATCGGCGGCTACCCGAAGGGCGCCAGTTTTGGCGCGCCCATCGGAATGCGCAGGCCGGAGGGACGCGAGGCCTTCGCCCGTTACCACGCCGCCGCCATCGACGTCGATGGCCCGGAAGTGGCCATTCTTGCCGAAGCGGCGGCCGAGACCGGAGCTTTCGCAGTGGTCGGCGTTATCGAGCGTGATGGCGCGACCCTCTACTGCACGGCGCTTTATTTCGATGGTGAAAAGGGGCTCGTGGGCAAGCACAGGAAGCTGATGCCGACGGCGGGTGAGCGGCTGATCTGGGGTTTTGGCGACGGTTCCACCATGCCCGTGTTCCGCACCGAGCTGGGTACCATCGGCGCCGTGATCTGCTGGGAAAATTACATGCCGGCGCTTCGCATGCACATGTACCACCAAGGCGTCACGCTCTACTGCGCGCCGACCGCCGACGACCGCGACACCTGGCTGCCGACGATGCGGCACATCGCATTGGAGGGCCGCACCTTCGTGCTCACCGCCTGCCAACACATTACCCGCGCGGCTTTCGGGCCCGACCATGAAAGCGCGCTGGGCGACGAGCCGGACCGGGTGATGATGCGTGGCGGCTCGGCGATTGTCGATCCGCTGGGACGGGTGTTGGCTGGGCCGGATTTCGAGGGCGAGACCATGCTTTATGCCGACATCGACCCGCGCGAAATCATGCGGGCGAAGTTCGATTTCGACGTGACCGGGCACTATGCGCGGCCGGATGTGTTCAGCCTGACGGTGGACACGCGTGCCCGGCCAGCAGTTCGCGAGGCCTGATGCGCTTCGATCTGGAGGTGGTTGGCACCCAGAACGCTTACAAGCTCCTGGCGGCCACCGTCATGCCCCGGCCGATCGCCTGGGTGGTGACGCAGGACGCCGAGGACAGGCTGAACGCCGCTCCCTACAGTTTCTTCAACGTCATGGGATCGGCGCCTCCGACCGTGGCCATCGGCATCCTGGGCGACCCGGAGCGGGGCTTCAAGGACACCTCGCGCAACATTCTCGATACGGGCGAGTTCGTCGTGAACCTGGTGCCGGAGCGGCTTGTCCGTGCGATGAACATCACCTCGATCGACGCGCCGCGTGGCGTGGACGAACTCGCGCTTGCGAGGCTCGCCACGGAGCCTTCCGCGCGGGTGCGGCCGCCCCGCATAGCCCAGAGCCCGGTGGCATTCGAATGTGTCTCGCTGTCGTCGGTTGTCACGGGACCGGCGCAGGTGGTGGTCATTGGGCGGGTTCTGACCGTCCACGTCGCCGACGACTGCATCCTGGACGCTGGCCGGGCCCATATCGATACACCCAGGCTCGACCTTGTCGCCCGCTCATACGGCAGCGACTACGTCCGCAGCCGCGACACCTTCAGCCTCGCGCGGCCGTCCTGGCGCGATTCAAGGCATGAATTATCGAATAGCTCCGATATTTTCGAAAATTCTGTTGACAGGGATAAGAGAAAAACTTAACTGACGGGTTAAGAAATCGTATCTTTGCATAACGCGTCAAGGGAGAGCGTGCGATGCTGCAAGAGCGAATCGAGGGGAGGTGGCTCGATAGCTTCCGGCGCGTCTTCGCGCTGAACGCCATCGGCAAGGGCACGAAAGTGGCCATCCTGTCGGAAACGCAATCGCGTCCCGTGCTGATCCACCTGTCGGATCTCGCGCTGCACGACCTTGGCGCCGAATATTGCATGATCCAGATGCCGACGCCGCGCCAGATAGCGCCGGTGCCGGTGAAGTCGACCGGAACATCCTGGGCGATCCAGCAGAACCGTGCCGTCATCGAGGCGCTGAAGCGTGTGGAGGTGATCGTCGACTGCACGGTTGAAGGCCTGATCCACGCGCCCGAATGGCCGGAGATCGAGGAGGCCGGCAACACGCGCCTGCTGGTCGTCTGCAACGAGCATCCCGAAATATTGGAGCGCACCGAGCCGATGGCCGAACTTGGGCCCAAGGTCGAGCTCGGCGTCCAGATGCTGCGCGAGGCCGACGAAATGCACGTCACATCGGCCGCCGGTACCGATCTGTCGATCAATCTGCGCGCCGCGCCCTGCGGCGGCACGCCCGGCTTCGGCACAAGGCCCGGCGCGGTGGCGCATTGGCCGGGCGGGTTGTGCCTCGCCTTCCCCGGACAGAACAGCGTCAACGGCAGGATCGTGATGGACGTGGGCGACATGAACCTGACGTTCAAGACCACGCTCACCAGCCGCATCGACTTCACCGTCGACAACGATTTCGTGACCGCAATCAAGGGCGACGGCGTCGATGCCATCCACTTCCGCGAATACATGGAGGCCTGGGACGACCGAAACGCCTACGGCATGAGCCATGTCGGCTGGGGCATGCATCCGCGCGCTCGCTGGGTGTCGGCCGCCATGTACGACAAGCGCGACATGCAGGCGGTGGAGTTTCGCGCGCTTGCCGGCTCCTTCCTGTGGTCGACGGGAGCGAACCAGTATGCCGGGCGCTACACGCTCGGCCATTTCGACCTGCCGATGCGTAACTGCACGATCAGGCTCGACGGAAGGACCGTAGTCAAGGACGGCGTCCTACAGGGGGAACTGGCGCTCTGACGCCTTCGGAGAGAGACAAGCATGAGCGATATTGCCGACTATTACGATCTGTCCCGGATCCGGCCGGAGGTACAGGATGTCCTGAGCCGGGTGAACGAGCTCGGCCGCGAGAAGTTCGCCCTGCGCGCGAAGGCGATCGACGACGACGCCTCGTTTCCGGTCGAGAACTACAAGGACCTGGCGGCTGAAGGCTTCCTCGGCCTGTGCATTCCGAAGGAATTCGGTGGTTGGAGCTTCTCGATGTTCGAGTACGCCATGGTCGGCGCCGAGATCGGCAAATATTGCGGCGCGACGGCGCTGACCTTCAACATGCACAATTCCTCCATGGCGTGGTCGCGCTTCATGTTCGACATGCCGAACCTGACGCCGGAGGAGAAGGCGACCTTCGCGCCGCTGCGCGAGCGCCAGTTCCGCCGCGCCATCGCCGAGAAGGCGATCTTCTCGCAGCCGATCTCCGAGGGCGGACAGAACTGGACGTCGAAGCCGAACCAGACCCAGTGCCGCAAGGTGGACGGCGGCTGGAAGATCAACGGCTTTAAGAAATTCGCTTCGCTCGCAGGCTATTGCGACTACTACACGATCGTCTGCACCGAGGTGTTCGAAGGCCAGGAACCGCGACACGAGGACACGATGCTGTTCGTCGTTCACAAGGATGCCGCCGGCCTCAGCGTGAAGGGCGATTGGGACCCGCTCGGCATGCGCGGCACCAACAGCCGCGACCTGTTCCTGAAGGACGTTTTCGTCACGGCGGACGACCTGCTGATGCCGCGCGGCATCTTCAACAAGACGTTGCCCAACTGGCCGCACATGATGATCACGCTTTCGCCGACCTACATGGGCGTGGCGCAGGGCGCCTACGACTTCATGGTCGACTATCTGAAGGGCAAAATTCCGGGCCAGCCGCCGGTTGATCGGCGCATGTATGCGACCAAGCGCATTGCGGTCGGCAAGATGTATGCCCGTCTCGCCAACATTCGCGCGTTGTGGTGGCAGGCCTTCGGCGAGTCCAAGGGCTTTCCCACCAAGGCCGAGGTGCTGCGCATGTATGCCGCGCAGTACAACGTCATGGAAGGCGCCGCCGAGATGACGTCGATGGCGATTCGCACCTGCGGAGGCCAGTCCATGCTGAAGTCTCTGCCGCTCGAGCGCATGTACCGCGACAGCCGCTGCGGCGCGCTGATGCTGCCCTTCACCTCGGAGATCATGGAGGATTATCTGGGCGTGCTTGCCCTCTACGAGATGGACGAGCTGGATCATGCGCCGGGCGACGAGGGCGGTGCGCGCACCTCGCTGTGGCGGGGCGACGCCAGCGGCGCGCGCGGCGTGCGGTAGCCCCCATGCCGCGCGATCGGATCCAGATCGTCGGGCGGTCACCGGCCTCAGCCGAGGCGGTGTGGGCCGTTGCCGGCGATTTCTGCGGGCGATGGCATCCGGCCATCGCCTCGATCCGCGCGGAACGCGGCGCGCGGGGCTCCCTGATCCGCGCGTTTACCGTGCATGGTGACGACACGTCCTACCGCGAGCAGCTCACCTGGTACAGCGATAGCGACAGGACGCTCGGCTACACCCATCTGGAGGGGATCGCCGGCGCCGAGAGCTACGACGCCAGGATCAGCGTCTCCGCCTCGCAGGATGGCGGCAGCGCCATCGACTGGACCGCGGCGGTAGGCGCGCCGGATGCAGCCCGGCTCGCGGACATCTGCGAAGGCACGAAGGCGGTTTTCGAGGCTGGCATCGCCGCGCTTTCACATCAGGCCGAAAGCCGCGCCACTTCTTCGCCTGGTCGCGCGCCGTTGCCTGCGCCGGTCGCCATCGAGGACCAGGACCTGTCGCTCGGTGGTCAGCCGCGGCTCGCGCTGAGCGTGACGCCGCCGAAGGATGGGCCGCTTTGCCTGTTCCTGCACGGCATTGGCGGGGCGCGCTCGAACTGGCGGTCACAGCTCGAAACGGCCGGAAACGTGATGCGTTGCGCCGCGCTCGACCTGCGCGGATACGGCGACAGCACGCTGGGTCCTCGGCAGTCGACGGTCGAGGATTATTGCGCCGACATATTGCGCGTGCGCGAGGCGCTCGGCGCCGATCGCCTGGTCCTGGCGGGCCTCTCCTACGGCTCCTGGATCGCAACCTCCTTCGCCATGCGGCATCCCGAACTGCTTGCGGGCCTCGTGCTCTCTGGCGGCTGCACCGGCATGTCGGAAGCGGGACCGGCCGAGCGGGAAGCCTTCCGAGTCAGCCGCCAGGTGCCGCTCGATGGCGGGCAGACTCCGGCTGACTTCGCGCCGTCGGTGGTCAAGGTTCTGGCCGGCCCGAACGCCTCCGGCGAGGTGAGAGCGCGGCTGTTCGACTCGATGGCCGCGATCCCGGCGCGGACCTACCGCGACGCGCTCATGTGCTTCACCAGCCCGCCGGAGCGGTTCGATTTCTCCCGCCTTGTCATGCCCGTCCTGATGATGACCGGCGAGTACGACAGGCTGGCCTCTCCCGAAGAGATCCGGGGCGTCGCGAACCGTATCCTGGCTGATGCCCCGCTTGCCGACGTGCGCTACGAGACAATTGCGGACGCCGGACATGTCTGCAATCTGGAGCAGCCTGAGGCCTACAACCGCATCCTTCTGGATTTCCTCGGAAGGCTGCCGCAATGACCGCTCTTCCGCGCCGTCAGCAGAACAAGATTGAGCGCGAGCGGCGCATCCTGGCAGCCGCACTGAAGGTCTTTTCCGAGGTCGGCTATTCCGGCGCGGCAATGGATGCGGTCGCTATAGAGGCCAGGGTCTCGAAGCCGACACTCTACCAATATTTCGAATCCAAGGAAGCCCTCTTCTCGGCCATGATGCTGGGCGAGCGCGACCAGATGCTCGGAGTTTTCCACCATCCGTCCGGCAAGGGCATGGTGGCCGATCTGCTCGACTTCGCCTGGGACTACGCCGATACGGTCCTGCGCCCTGATCTGTTGTCGCTTGCCCGGCTGATCATCGGCGAGGTGCAGCGTTTTCCGGAAATCGGGCGGGCCTATCAGGAGCAAGGTCCCGACCGCCTCCTGCGCGGGATCATGGACTACTTGGAAGGCCGCCGCGCCGAGGGCCGTCTCGTCTTCGACGACGCGGAACTGGCCGCCCAGGATCTTTGGGGCCTTATCCTATCGGCCCCGCGCACCCAGGCGCTCTACATGCCCGATCGTCCGCCCGGCCGGGCGGAGGTGGCGCGCTACCTGAACAACGGTTTGCGGGTTTTCCTGAAAGCCTATTCGAGCAGGCCCACGGAAGACCTGGCCACACTAGAGGCGCTCGTAAGCGTCCCTTCCCTTCAGCAGGTGGATCATGACGGTTGACGACTATCTGGCCGACACGGCCAGCCGATTTGCCACGGTCGCGATGACCGACACCAACGGGCTGCTGCGCGGCCAGATGGTTTCGGTCGGGAGCCTCAAGGGGATAGCGAAGAGCGGCATGGGCATGTCGCCCGTGACGCTAGCCCTCGACCCCACCGACGCGGTGCTGGTGATGCCCGGGGTCTCCGATGGTTCGTCGGATTTCCACGACGATCCGCTCCTCATCGATACCGCAACCGCGCGTCGGCTGCCATGGTCCAAGCCGGGGCACGATCTGTTGGTTCTCTCGAACTACTCCGGGGGCACGTCCGAGCTCTGCCCGCGTTCGATTCTGAAACGGGTGCTCGACCGAGTGGCGGACGCCGGATACCGGCCCCGTTACGGCATGGAACTCGAATACACGCTGTTCGACGAGACACCGGAAAGCGCGCGCGCCAAGGGGTATCGCAATCTCAAGACCGCAACCCAGCACAACAGTCACGACCTGGTGCTCTACCAGGTGCAGCAGACCGAATGGTACGAAGCCGTTGCGCAGATGTGCGAGCCGCTGCAGATCAACCTCGCCAAGATGCACGAGGAGATCGGCGGTGGGTTCCTCGAAGCCTGCATTTCCGCTGGCGAGGGACTGGAGCCGGCCGACCAGCTTGTGCTCCTGAAGAACTTCCTGCGTGCGCTGGCGCAGCGGCAGGGCAAATGCGTCACTTTCATGCCGCGGTGGACCGAGGCAGCCGACAGCCAATCAATCCATGTTCACATCTCGCTGAAGGATCGCGACGGCAGGTCGATCTTCTACGACCCGTCGCAGAAGAACAACGTGTCGCAGGCCTTTCGGCGCTTCATCGGCGGGATGCAGACCTATGTCGGCGATCTCACGCTGCTGTTTCAGCCGACAGTCAACTCATACCGCCGCTTCGCGCCCGGCACATTCGCGCCGCCCGGCCTTACCTGGGGCTTCGAGAACCGCACGACCTGCTTCCGCATCGTCGGCCATGATTCAGGTTCCCTGCGCGTCGAGAACCGCCTGCCGGGAGCCGACACCAACCCGTATCTGACGGTCGCCGCCACCATAGCCGCGGGCATATCAGGCATCATTGAGGAGATCGAGCCCGAGCCGGAGACCATTGGCAACGGATACAACCAGGAAGCGCCTCGCGACTTCGCGCGCTCGATGCCCGATGCGATCGCGCGCTTGCGCGGCTCCGACTTCGCGCGGGATTGGTTCGGGCCACGTTTCGTCGAGGCCTTCTCCGCCACACGCGAAAGCCAGCATAACGAGTTCAGGCGCAAAGTTCCCGACGTGGAGCTTGCACGTTTCTTCGATCTGGGGTGAGGCCTATGGACGCCGACCTGCGTGCCCGTTTTCTGGAGAGCATGAGCCGCGTGGCCTCCGCCGTCACCGTCGTGACCACGGATGGCGACGCGGGCCGGTTCGGCGTCACCGTTTCGTCCATGACGTCCGTGTCGGCCGATACCAGCCGGCCTTCGTTGCTGGTCAGCATCCATCATCTAAGCCCCGCCGGCGAGGCGATCAGGAAGAACAGGCGGTTTTGTGCGAATGTTCTGAGCGGCAACCAGAGTTTCGTTTCGGACCTCTTCTCCGGGCGTCACAAGCATCTGAACGACGATCGGTTCGGAGCGGTGGCCTGGCACGCCGGCGCAACCGGGTCGCCGATCATCGAGGGGGCCATCGTTTCCCTCGATTGCCAGTTGAAGACCGCGCTGTTCTGGGGGACTCACTTCATCCTAATCGGCGAGGTCGAGCAGATTGCGCTGTCGCGGCAGCGCTCGCCGCTCGTCTATGCCAATCGCGGCTACAGGCGCGCCATTCCGATCGCGCCGGACGACCAACAGCCGCATGATCCTGAAAACCAGTTGCGCATCGGCTTCTTCATCACGCTCGGACCGGAGTTTGTGCCGGCCCTCGTCGCTGACTTCGCGAGCCGGACGCCCGGTGTCGACATCCGTCTCCTGGAAGCGGATCATGACGATCTCGTCGAGCAGATGCGGGCCGACAAGATCGAGGCCGCAATCACATTCGGGGCGGTCGACGAACCGGAGCTGGACGCTGAGGTCATATGTGCGCCGTCGCCGCACGTGCTGCTGAGCAGCGACCATCCACTCGCAGCGAGGTCGAGCCTCCGGCTTGCCGACGTAGCGGATATGCCCATGATCCTGCTGGACTATCCCTCGGTGCGCGCCGCCGTCGCCGCGTTCTTCGAGCGCAACGGGCTTAAACCGCTCATCCGCCTGCAATCGCCTTCCTTCGCCATGGTGCGGGGACTGGTCGCCCAGGGCCTCGGATATTCGATCGTGCCGCAAAGCCCGCGCAGCATAACCGGTTCGGATGGCCCGGAAATCATCGCCGTGCCGTTGGACGAGGACTTTCCGGAAGGAGCGGTCATCGCGCTGGCGCAGCGCCCGGATCGTCAGAGTCCGTTGGCCAAGGACTTTATTGCGAAGTGCAGGGCTTCCTTCCGGCGCGAGACTGGCGCGTAGCCGTCGGGAACCACGGTCGACGACTAGAAATAAGAGTAGCCACCACGCAACGACGTGGAGATGGAACAATAGGGGAGAAGGGGATCATGGCTCAGGAGACAGTCATCGAGATGGCCGGGGGGGAGACCAACCGGCTTCGCAAGGATTCACTCGGGCTGATTGCGGTAACCTTCATGGTGATCTCGGCCGCCGCGCCGCTGACGGGCGTGGCTGGCGCCATGCCGCTGGCGTTTCTGCTCGGCAACGGCGCGGGTATTCCGGCCACGTTTATTTTCGTGACGCTCGTCATGCTGGCCTTCGCGGCTGGCTATGTGGCGATGTCGAGACACGTCACCAATGCCGGCGCCTTCTATGCCTATGCGGCGCGCGGGCTGGGCGGCCGCACCGCCGGCGCGGTGGCGATCGTGGCGCTGGTCGCCTACAACGCCATGCAGTTCGGCCTAATCGGCCTTTTCGGCGGCATTGCGGCCGGCGTGCTGGGCGAATTCGGTCTTGTCCTGCCCTGGTGGGGATGGGGCCTGCTGGCGATCACTCTCGTCGGCTTCTTGGGCTACCGACAGGTCGACCTGTCGGCGAAGATCCTGGTCTTCGTCGTAGCCCTGGAATACCTGATCGTGCTGATCGTCGACTTCGCGATCCTCGGCAAGGGCGGCGCAAACGGACTGGTGATGAACCTGTTCGACAGCGGCGCTTTCTTCTCGGGTTCGCTGACGGCGGCGGTGCTGTTTTGCCTCGGCTGCTTCATCGGCTTCGAGGCGACAACGATCTATGCCGAGGAGGCGCGCGAGCCGGAAAAGACCATTCCGCGTGCCACCTACCTCTCGGTGCTGATGATCGGCATCTTCTTCGTCTTCACGACCTGGTTGATGATCGTCGGCGTGGGCGCCGACAAGCTCGTATCCACGATCCAGGCACTTCCGGATCCGTCGGCATTTTTCTTCGATCTGGCCGGGCAGTATGTAGGCGGACCCGTTCCCGCGATCGCCGGCATCCTCCTGGTGTCCAGCCTGTTCGCGGCACTCTCGGCCTTCCACAACTACATCGCGCGCTACAGCTATGTGGCTGGGCGCGAGGGGCTGCTGCCGGCCGTGTTCGGCCGCACGCACGGCCTCCATCAAAGCCCGCATATCGGCTCGATCACGCAGACCGTCGGCGCGCTCATTGTCCTCGGTCTTTTTGCCGGCCTTGGCCTCGACCCAGTCCTCAATATGTTCACCTGGGTCAGCCAGGTCGGAACGCTGGGTGTTCTCGGGATGATGACCGTCACATCGCTTGCCGTGATCGTCTTCTTCCGTCGGTCGGGATATAGCGGCTCGCCGCTGACCACGTTCATCCTGCCACTCGTCTCGGGCGTGATCATGGCGGCGCTCTTTGTCTACATCTTCCTGAACTTCGGAGACCTGACCGGGACCACAGGCGGCGTGCTCGGCATCCTGCTGCCGTCCCTGATCCCCGCGGCTGCGATCGTGGGCTATCTCCTGGCAGCGCGGTTGGAGAAGGTCGACCCCGCGCGCTTCGCCCGCATGGGCCACAACAGCAACTGACACCATGCGAGTGCCCGCGGCGGCCGACTCGCCGCCGCAGGCGAGCCGAATGAAACGGCCGCGACAGTAGGGCGGCGCCGAACACTTCGACCGATTGCATCAGAACGACACCACAGGGAGTTTCCACGATGGCATCCACAGTATCACGGCGTTCGATCATCAAGGCCGGCGCGGCGATCCTTGCCGCACCCACAATCCTGCGTGTCGGCAGGGCGCGGGCGGCCGACCGCGTCATCAAGATCGGCTATGTGTCGCCTCGCTCAGGTCCATTGGGCGGCATCACCGAGGCCGACGGCTTCATCCTCGACAAGGTGCGCGAGGTGATGGGCGGCAAGATCGGCATCGGCGGAGAGACCTACGGCCTGGAAATCCTCGACAAGGACACCCAGTCCGACGCCAATCGCGCAGCGGAACTGGCCGCCGACCTGATCCTGAAGGACGAGGTCGACCTGATGCTTGTCGGCTCCACGCCTGACACGACCAACCCGGTCTGCGATCAGTGCGAGGTCAACGGGGTACCCTGCATTTCCTCGGCCACGCCGTGGCAGCCCTGGTTCTTCGGCCGCGGCGGCGTGCCGGGCGAGACCGTGTTCAAGTGGACCAACCACTTCTTCTGGGGCGGCGAGGACCTGACGGTCGTCTACCTTGACCTGTGGCAGACGCTGCCCACCAACAAGGTGGTCGGCGCGCTATGGCCGAACGACCCGGACGGCATCGCCTTTGCCGACGCCGAGCACGGTTTTCCGGCCGCGCTTGCGAAGGCGGGCTTCACCCTGGTCGACGCCGGCCGCTACCAGAACCTCAAGGACGATTTTTCGGCCGAGATCGCCCAGTTCAAGAGCGCAGGCGTCGAGATCGTCACCGGCGTGATGCTGCCGCCGGACCTTGCGACCTTCATGGTCCAGGCCAAGCAGCAGGGCTTCCATCCCAAGATGGTCACCGTTGCCAAGGCGGCGCTGACGCCCAAGGGTATCGAGGCGTTTCCGGACGGACTGGGCGAGAACCTTTCCGGCGAAGCCTATTGGGGGCCGCAATACCCGTTCAAATCCTCGCTCACCGGCCAGTCGACTGGCGAGATCACGGCCGAATACGAGAGCAAGACCGGAAACCAGTGGCTGCAGGGAATGGGCTACCCGCATGCCCTGTTCGAAGTAGGCATCGATGCGCTGAAGCGCGCTGCCGAGCTTACGCCGGAAGCGATCATGGCGTCGGTCAATGCCACCGACCTCGATACCTGTGTCGGCCACGTCAAATGGGGCGATTTCAAACCGTTCGTGAACGTCGCCAAGACTCCCTTGGCCGGCGGCCAGTGGCAGAAGGGAACCAGCAAGCCGTTCGAGCTGGTGGTGACCAACAACGCCTTCGACGCGCGGATCAAGACCAACGGCACTCTCAAGCCGAAGACCTGGTGAACCGGAAGCCGGGCCAGCAGAACCCCATGGGAGGTCAAGTGGCGCTTCTCTCTCTTCGCAACGTCGGCCGGCGCTATGGCGCCCTGAAGGTTGTCGACAAGGTCAGCTTCGACGTCGAGGCCGGCGAGGCCGTCGGCGTGCTCGGCCCCAACGGCGCGGGCAAGACGACGCTGATGAAGCTGATCGCCGGCATCGTGGCGTTGTCGGAGGGAGAGGTCCATTTCGACGGAGAGCGCATCGACCAGGCCACGCCGCAGGCGCGTTGTCACATGGGCATCAGCCGCACCAACCAGGTGCCGCAACCTTTCGGCGGCATGAGTGTGTGGGAGAACGTGCTGACGGCCGCCCGCAACGGCGGCCGTCACGACAAGACGGAGGCCGAGAACGAAACCTTCGAAAGCCTTCGCCGGACGGGCCTTCTCGACCGTCACGCCAAGCTGGCCGAAGAGCTGCCGCTGATGGGACGCAAACGGCTGGAGCTTGCCCGCGCGCTGGCATGCCGGCCAATGTTGCTGCTTCTCGACGAGATTGCCGGCGGTCTGTCCGATTTCGAGGTCAAAGATCTCGTGGAGCTCGTGCGGCAGATCAATAGTGCCGGGGTGGCGGTCGTCTGGATCGAGCACATCGTGCACGCGCTGCTGTCCACGGTTTCGCGCATCGTCGCCCTCGATTTCGGCAACTTGATCGCCGACGGGCTTCCGAACGAGGTCATCAACAGTCCGGCTTTCAAGCAGGCCTATTTCGGCGACAAGATCGCCGTTTCGGGGATGGCGCAATGAGCTTCCTCGAGATCTCCGGAATCGACGCCCACTACGGTCTTTTCCAGGCGCTCCGGTCGGTCAGCCTCAAGGCCGAGGCCGGCGAGACACTGGCCATCGTCGGCTCCAACGGGGCAGGCAAGACGACGCTGATGCGCGCGATCAGCGGGGCGCTCAACGTCAGCGGCGGGTCGATCACGGTGAACGGGGTCGCGGTGCACGGCCGCCCGGCCTACGCGCTGAACGCGCTCGGGATCGCGATGGTGCCGGAAGGGCGGCGGATATTTCCGAGCCTGTCGGTCGAGGAGAACCTGCTGCTTGGCGGCTATAGCGGCCGCAAGGGTCACTGGAATCTGGATCGCATCTACCGGCTCTTTCCGGAGCTCGTGAAGCGGCGCGGCAACTCAGGGCTGGACCTGTCGGGCGGCGAGCAGCAGATGGTCGCGATCGGCCGCGCCCTGATGGGCAATCCTGCGCTGATCCTGATGGACGAGATATCGCTCGGCCTGGCGCCTATCGTCGTCAACCAGATCTATGGCGCGCTGTCGGACATCGCCGGCCAGGGCACCACCATACTCCTCGTCGAGCAGGATGTGTCCCGCGCGCTGGCCGTCGCCAGCACGGTCTATTGCCTTCTCGAAGGGAAGGTCAGCCTTACCGGGAAACCGGGAGAACTGACCGAGGCGCAAATCATGAAAGCCTATTTCGGCGTATGACGATGAACTGGCTCTACACAATCATCAACGGCCTGCTGCTGGGCGGCCTCTACACTCTCTACGGGCTTGGCCTGGCGCTGACATTCGGCATCATGCGCACCGTCAACCTGGCGCATGGCGACATGATCGTGCTGGCGTCCTTTCTTTCGCTGGTGCTGACCCGCCTGCTGGACCTTTCCCCGTTTACGTCGCTGGTGGTGCTCATTCCCGCAATGTTCGTGCTCGGGCAGGCGCTGCAGCGCACGGTGCTGAACCGGACGCTTACGGAAGGCGTCATGCCGTCGATCATCATCACCTTCGGCCTGTCGATCATCGCGCAGAACGCGATGAACCTAGTCTTCTCGGCCGACCGCGTTTCCCTGCAACAGGGCGGCCTGGAGACCATGAGCCTGCCGCTCACCAGCGACTTCGCCATCGGTGTCCTGCCGCTGATCAACCTCGTCACCGCCGTGGCGATCCTTGCCCTCCTGCATCTTTTCTTCCGGCACACCATGGTGGGGCGTGCGTTCCGGGCCACGTCCGACGATCCCGCTACGGTCGAACTGATGGGGATCAACTCACGTCGGATGTATGCGCTGGCCATGGGAATGGCCTTCGCCGTCATCGCCGTATCCGGGGTATTCATGGGCATACGCACCAATTTCTCCCCCTTCGACGGGCCTGGCAGGCTGATCTTCGCTTTCGAGGTCGTCATCATCGGCGGCATGGGGTCGCTGTACGGTGTGCTCGCCGGCGGCGTCATCCTAGGAATCGCCCAGACGGTCGGCGGAACGCTGAACCCGGCATGGTTCCAGCTCGCCGGTCATCTGGCGACTCTAGCCGTGCTCGCGCTCCGGCCATCAGGGCTTTTCCCCGAAACCATAGACCGTTCGTGAGGCCAAGCGGATGAACAATTTGCAGCGCTCTCATTTCGTCGGCCTCGCGATCCTGGCGATTGCGGCCGTCTTCCTCGCATCCGTACCCGTCTGGGGTTCGTCGTTCCTCAAGCGATCGATCATCGAGTTCCTGTACCTGCTCGCGCTGGCGCAGGTGTGGAACTTCATGGCCGGCTATGCCGGTCTCATCTCGATCGGCCAGCAGGGCTGGGTGGGCATTGGCGCCTATGCGCTGGTCGTCCTGGCGGACGATCTCGGCATAGACCCGTTCCTGTCGGTGCCGTTAGCGGGCCTGGTTGTGGCGCTGATGGCGTGGCCGATCACCTGGCTGCTGTTCAGGCTGCGCGGCGCCTATTTCGCCGTCGGCACCTGGGTTCTCGCCGAGACCATCCGGCTGGCCGTGACCGCAAACATCGACTGGCTCGGCGGCGGACGCGGACGGACACTGCGCGCCGTCGCCTCATATGATCGCTATTTGCGCGAGAATCTCAGCTATCTCGTGGTCCTGGCCATGGCCGCGGGCAGCATCGCCGTCATCTACCTCCTTCTGCGCTCGAAGACCGGGCTCGCCCTCATGGCGATGCGCGACTCGGAGGTCGGCGCTGCCGGCGTCGGCGTCGGCATCGTCCGCACCAAGCGGCTCGTCTACGTATTGGCGGCTGGCATCGCCGGGGCCGTCGGCGCGCTGATCTATCTGAACCTGCTCAATGTGCGTCCCGACGCCGCGTTCTCCATAAACTGGGCTGCCTATGTGATCTTCATCGTCATCATCGGCGGAATAGGAACCCTCGAAGGGCCGATCATCGGAACCATCGTCTTTTTCCTGCTGCGGCGCTTCCTGTTCGATTTCGAGGAGTGGTCTCTGATCATCTTCGGCGGAATCGCCGTCGCGGTGATGATCGTGGCGCCGCGCGGCCTCTGGGGTCTCGTGTCGAAACGGTTTGGCATCGAGCTTTTTCCGATCCGGCAGAGAATGCCCGGCCGGCTGGCGCATGCAACAATGTGAAGGAGGAATGTCATGGCGGACACGAGCCGGGATGAAAGCGGTGGCCGGACGGCGTTCTACTTCGACGAGAAATGCCTATGGTTCAGTGCGGGACCGGCCGCGCTTGTGTTGCCGGTGGGCGGCTGGGTACAGCCGATGGCGAGCGGCGGCCATGCCGATTCTCCGGAGCCGAAGCGCCGGCTGAAGTCGCTGATGGACGTGGCCGGCCTCACCGATCGGCTCGATTGGCGCAAGGCGCCGCCGGCCGCACGCGAGGATCTCCTGCGCGTCCATCCCGCCTCCTACATCGACGCCTTCAAGCAGATGAGCGACAGCGGTGGCGGAGTGATCCATCCGAGCGCCCCCTTCAGCGGCGGCGGGTTCGAGATCGCGTTGCAGTCGGCGGGGCTCGCCATAGCGGCGGTGTCGGATGTGGCGAGCGGATTGCACAAGACCGCTTATGCGGTGACAAGGCCGTCCGGGCACCATTGCGCGCCCGATGTGCCGATGGGGTTCTGCATGTTCGCCAACGTCGCACTGGCCGTCGAGGCGGCCAAGGCGCGCTATGGCATGAAAAGGATCGCAATTCTCGACTGGGACGTCCACCACGGCAACGGCACGGAAGCGTGTTTCTACGAGCGCGGCGACGTGCTGACCATTTCGATCCACCAGCAAGGCTGCTTCCCGCCCGGCCAGTCCGGCAGCGTCGAAGCCACAGGTGAGGGGGAAGGCGAAAATGCCAACGTCAACATTCCGCTCTGGCCGGGCTGCGGCCACGACATGTACCTGGCCGCCCTGGAACGGATTGCACTTCCTGCGATCCGCGACTTCGGTCCCGACCTGATCGTCGTCATCAGCGGCTTCGATGCCAACGGCGTCGATCCGCTGGCCCGCATGCTGGCGACGAGCGAGACGTTCCGCTCGATGACGCGTCTGGTCAGGCAGGCGGCTGACGAACTATGCGAGGGCAGGCTGGTGATCGTGCAGGAGGGCGGCTACGCCGAAACCGCCGTGCCGTTCTGTGGCCTTGCGGTCCTGGAAGAACTGTCTGGCGTCCGGACGGAGGTTGAGGACCCTTACCTTGAACTGATGAGCCTGCAGCAGCCGCCGGATGAGTTCAATGCTGCGCAACTTGCCGTTCTCGAACGGCATCCTCGCTACCGGGATAGGCCGACAGGACGGGAGACCGGTAATTTTTCCGGGGTCGAGCACGGGGGTTGTGTCGCAAATTCTTACAGTGGCGGCAGAACGGTTCCCGTTTGACGTAATTCAGGCGGTGATCGCCTCGAACTGCTCCTTGAGTGGCGGGACAGGATTGAAGGCAAAGCGGCCATGGCGCAGCAACGCGGCGACGAGCAGCGGCCCAATCCAGACGCCTCGCTGCAGCACCTCGATGTCCTGCCAGGCATCGAGCAACAGGGCGGCGCGTAGGATTGACGGAAGGCCACGCGTGTCAGCAACCACCGCCTGCCACTCGAAGAGCCGGGCGTCCTCATCCCAGTCGAGATCGTAGATCAGCTCCGGCCGTTCGTCAGACCGCGGCCGGCACGTCGGCACGGGCGAGCACCTTTGACGACCGGGCCAGCACGGCGTCGATCTCGGCGAACTCCGCTGTCAACGGATCGTTCTCAGGTGCCGCCCAGGTGTCCTTGGCATCTGCCTTGGCAGCGGCGCCCTCCCCATTCCGGTCGGCGTCCACCGTCGGTGCCGAGCCGCCGCGACCCGTCAGCTCGCGCAACCCTTCCCGGCCGAGCGCCCAGTCGCGCGGCTGTGGGGCAATTCTGCGCCGCATGCGCAGCACGGCGTAGCCGCGTGTCAGTTCGTGCGTCGGCGCACGCAAGTCCATCCCGGCGTCGTGGAAGACCAGGTCCTCGAGGTGGACGAGTTCGCCCTCGACCCAAAGTGCTGCGACCGCATCATGGAAGTGCGAGCGTTCGATCCAGCCTTCGCGCACCGGCGACCGCGCCAGGCGCTCGTCGAGGCGCACCAGAACCTCGGTCGCCCGGCCGGCCGGGCGGATGAGGGTTTCGAGGACAGTTTGCTGATGCCATAAGCCATTGTTTTCACGTCATCTGACTCTCTTTAAGTCCATCTAATTTCTGGTTCACTGGACAGTTCGCCTCTTCTTCCTACATCCATTTTCACTATCGATAACTATCTCTTATCGATAGTGATTGACTTTGCGGCGAAAGCGAACAAGATGGACGCTATCTGCTCCGGCAACGGTGCCGGCGCTTGGAGCCGCCATCAGGAATCATGCCCCAATCGACCGACGATTCGGCTTACGGCCAAACAGCTCAAGGCCTCCTGCTGCGACGTGCTGAAGAGTTAGACGCGCTGGATAGCGTGCTGCCGTTCGGCCGCCGCGAACTTCTGGCAGGACTGCTGACCGATGACGATATCACCACCCTTCGCCATCTGGCCCGCCAGGGAATAGGCGAAAACTCGCTGCGGGCGCTGGCCTCTGATCTAGCCTATCTCGAAGCCTGGTGTTTCGCGTCAACAGGCGCTCCCCTGCCCTGGCCCGCTCCCGAAGTTTTGCTGATCAAATTCGTTGCGCATCATTTGTGGGATACGGTCCGTCGCGAAACCGACCCCACACATGGCATGCCAGCGCATGTTGCAGAGGTCCTGAAACAACAGGGCATTCTCCGCACCGATCAGCCTCACGCGCCCAGCACCGTGCGACGGCGGCTGTCCAGTTGGTCGACCCTAACATCATGGCGCGGCATGAGCGGGGCGTTCAATGCGCCGACCCTTCGCAGCGCGATAAAGCTGGCCGTTCGCGCCAGCCAGCGCCCGCGAAAACGGAAAAGCGAAAAGGCCGTCACTGCAGACATCTTGGCGAGCCTCCTCGATGTCTGCGCGACCGATCGCTTGATGGACGTCCGTGATCGCGCCATGCTGCTGGTTGCCTTCGCTTCCGGTGGCCGGCGTCGTGGTGAAATCGCTGCACTTCGCGTCGAGCAGCTCGTAGAGCAGGATCCGGTTCCCGCGGATCCCAGAGACCCCTCCGCAGAGCTTCTTCCGTGCCTCAGAATCAATCTCAATCGGACAAAAAGCACCCAGGCCGATGACGGCGCCTTCGCCCTGCTGGTGGGTCGGCCGGTCTTTGCCTTAAAAGACTGGCTAAAACGGTCAGCCATTACCGAAGGCGCCATTTTCCGTGCTATCGATCGATGGGGTCATCTCGATCAGCGCGCCCTGACGCCGCAAGCCGTCAATCTGATCCTGAAGCGACGCGTCGCCCAAGCCGCGCTTGACCCCGCTGCTTTTTCCGCGCACGGCCTACGCGCTGGCTTCCTGACCGAAAGCGCCAAACGCGGCATTCCTTTGCCCGAGGCGATGCAGCAATCCCAACACAAATCCGTTCAGCAGGCGTCACGCTACTACAATGACGCCGAACGGCAGCTTGGGCGTGCGGCAAGACTGATCATCTGATCGGCCTTTCATCCGGCCTTCGCCTCATTGGATCGGCCTCGCGCCCTGAGAAGCGCCATCAGCACAGGCCCCAGAGAAAACTCGCCCGCACTCGCCTTGTCGGTCAGCGCCCGCAGATAGCCGCCGGCGCTGGAGATGTGGTCGGAGCGTTGCAGGATGGCTGCCACGACAATCGCCGCGTCGATGTCGCCCATCACCTCGCAAGCCTGATGCCAGGCGTCTGGACTGACGCCGAGCGCGGCGCGGACCAGATTGGCGGTCTGAACAAGGCCCTCCCAGGTCGAGATGCCATCGCGGGCGTAATCGGCGATGTCGGGACAGGCGCGCAGCACGAGGCCGAGTGGATAGCCGGTGGGTGGTTTTGGCGCAAAAGGTTTTTGGCTCGGTTCTGCAGGCTCTATGGGTTCTGTTTTGGGTAGAGCGGCGTTGCCCAGCTCTTTTTCAGAGCGAGGTTCAGATTCAAAATTGGAGTTTGGATTTGAATTATGTTGGTGGCGCTCAGTTTGAGACTCATTGGCGTTTGAATTCTGTGTTTTAACACGTGAACCCAATAGCTTGCGGATGGCCAAGGCAAGCAGCTTCAGTTCCGATCCTATCGGCTCCAGTTCCGCACGCTTGGCCGTACGGGGAATGGCGAGCACAATCGTGCGGTAGCGCACGTGAAACCCCTCCCAGTCGGCAGCGATGCCTTCCTCCAGGCCGAAAGCGATCATCTTGGCGATGTCGCGCCGGTAGAGCGTCATGCGCTCCCGGGTTAGCTGCAGCGCCCGTCGCTCGGCCCGCACTTCCTCCGCCAGTTTTTCGAACTCTTCGGCGCGCGCCAACAGTGGCGACAGGTCGAACCCAAAAGCCTGCTCGATGTCGCCCCCCTGCCCCTTGCGCGCAAAGCGCTTGCCGTTCGGGCTGTCGCGGCGCACAACCAGGCCGCACTCCACCAGCACCGCCAGATGCCGCCTGAGCGTCGCCGGCGCCATGCCATGCGCCCGCAAGGAGAGTTGCTGGTTCGACGGAAACACCACCAGGCTGCCCTCGCCCGACAGTTCCGTATCCGGATAAAAGCTCAGCAGCGCCGAGAGCACCGTCAGCGCCCTGTCCGTCGCGCCGATCACGGTCTTTGCCTCGCACACCGCGCGAAGCAACTTCCACTTGTCGGCCCGTGCATCAGCCGCACATTCCTTCGCGGTCGCCTGCCCTGCCAACATGGCGAACGACAACCTTCGCCGCCCGAAAGGCGTCGTCGAGATCGAACTCTCCATTTTCCTTCACCTTTTCAAAGGCAAAAGAAACCTGCTCGCCGAAACGGCGCCACTTACGCTTGACACTGATTCGCGGAGATGCGATTCTCGTTCTTGCTACAGATGAGAAGGGCTTCCGCGCGGTGACGTTCGGGGGCCTTTTTCTTTTGCTGCTTTCTCCTCATTTATCCTTTTCAGCCTGCCGGAACGCCTCGTAGAGGCGGTCCAGATTGCCTGAAACAAAAGCGCCGAAACGCGCCGCGTCCTTGGCCTTGAAGGCCAGCGTAAAAGACTTGCCGTCGTCCAAAATCTTGGCCCGGACAGCCTTGTCCGGCGCGCCCCAGCTTTGGCTTCGTTCGGCTTTCGCCTTACGCGGCTGTCCGACTGTCGTTAGCGCGTCGAATAGCATCGAGAACCGCCGGTCGCTCTCGGCAGCCCAGAATTCAGGCGTCGCGATGAGACCGTTCCCGGCGTTTCGGTCAGCCTGTTCGATCAATTTCGACAATTGCCACCAGCGGTCGCGTCCGGTGTTTTTGGCCGGGCCGATCGCACGGATCACATCGGCCGGAATATTACCGGCCACCGACCGCATCTTTGAAAAAGTGGTCTCGTCGATGCCGAGCGCGTCACGCACAGTCTCGCTCGAATGGCCCTGGGCGAGAATGGCGTTGGCGAACAAGGTGCGCTCGATGAACGACAGGTTCGCCCGCGCCGCGTTTTCCTGGCCCTGCGCGATGACATGGTCGCGGTCCGGCATCGCCTTGACGACGGCCTTGACTTTGCGGCCGAGTTCCCGCGCCGCTCGCAGCCGGCGATGCCCGAAGACTACCTGATATCGTCCCGGCTTATCAGGATGTGGCCGCACCAGGATGGGCGTATCCTGGCCGCGCAGTTTGATGGCCTCGACCAGTTCGCGGAACTCCGCCCCCTCCTCCTCCAGCCGATCCGCGATGAAAGACGTATCGACCAGATCCGGTTCCAGTTCCACGATTGAGCTTTTGGACAGTTCCTCGAATGATTGCATGATCGAACGAGAGGCGCTGCGCGCGACATAGCCGGCCGGGTTCTCGACCGGCTCCGCCGGCGATACCGGGTTCATCACACGCTGGAAGATATCCTTCCTCGCCATCATCTATTCTCCATGCCGTCCAGCCGACCCTGACGGCCCGACAGCGTAAATTTTACTGCAGTAAACCGCCGGCTCATGCCCTGCCCCATGCACGGTGAATCAGCTCGACTATTTCGCCATTGACCGCATCGAGCGATTCCATCGCGCGTTCGTAGGTGCTGCGCGTGAAAGCCGATTTTTCGACCTCGTAGAGCGTCTGCTTGGTCAGGCCGGCATCGGAAATCGCCGTCGACTTCAGCATCGGATTACCGAGGATCTGACCAGCCAGCATCGACTGCATGAACCCGACCATCTGCGCCTGCGGGATGTCGGTGGGCTCATAGCGCGTGATTAGATAACGGAACCAATCGAGCTTGATCTCGGCGCCGGCGTTCTTCACGGTCTTCAGGATGCCGCCGAGCATCAGCAGAAACTGGCTCATCGACATGAGGTCGAGCATCTGCGGGTGCACGGTGATCAGCACGGCGGTGGCCGCCGACAAGGCGGTCAGCGTCAGATAGCCGAGTTGCGGCGGGCAATCGACGACAACGACATCGTACCGGTCGTCGACCTCGTTCAGCGACGCCGCGATACGTGTAAAGAACTGCCTGCCGGCGCTGTTGCCTCGATCTTGCATCGCGAGCGGCGTGTCGTATTCATACTCCTGCAGTTCCAAATTGGCCGGGACGATATCCAGCCCGGGAAAATTGGTCGGCATGATGATATCGGCGATTGGCCGCCGCTCATCGTCATAGCGCAGCGTCTCGTATAGCGAGAGGTTCTGGTCCAGCTCCGGCTGAAAGCCATGCAGCGCCGAGAGCGAGGCTTGCGGATCGAGATCGATCGCCAGCGTCCGGTGTCCGGTCAAGGCCAGATATTGTGCCAGATGCGCCGCCGTCGTCGTCTTGCCGCTGCCACCCTTGAAGTTGACGACTGCGATCACCTGCAGCCGGTCGCCTTCCTTGCGGTGCGGAACATATTTCTTGACCTCGGTGCGGCCATGCCGATCAAGAAATTGCCTGAGCTCAAGCATCTGCTCGGCCGAATAGCTGCGACGTCCGGATTGACCCTGGTCGGGGGAGGGGCCCCTGCCTTCCAGGTGCAGACGCTTCAGATTATTTTGCGAGACGCCGAGATAATGAGCCACTTCGGCCATGGAGAAGGCGCGCAGTGTCTTCTTCGCGTTCGGCGGAAATTTCTCCAGCCGGAGCTGATTCAGCCGGCGCGAGATCTCCGTGCCCTGTTCGAGGATCTTGTCGTCGAACTCGAAAGCCGGCAGACGCGGTGCAATGTTCATGATCAGTGATACCGAACTGGCGCTTTTTCACAACGAGCAGCACAATAACCGCCAGTTAGCGCCGATTCGAACGAGTCGGCAAGGAATTTTGGGTTAACAGAAGGTTAACGGCCGGCGTGGGTCGCGATCACCACTTCCTTCGACTCACGACATTGTAACAGCTCCGGAATGGATTCCGGCGGTTAGCCCTGGCGTCTCCGAACGCCGCGACCGATACCGCGACGACTGTCTGCATTCAACCTCGCGGGGTTGCCGACTGTGTTTCGACCGTTGTCTTCCAACCTTGCGGGCACGCGTCTATTCCCGCGATAAACCATGCTGTCGAGCGAGAGGCGAGAAACTTTACCGCCGTAAATCGGGCTGAGGTGCCACATTCGCATCGGCATCTGATGGCAGTTCGCGCGCGGCTCACGTCTCCATTGCTTCAGGCTTGAAATAGTTTCCGGTGCATGCAAGTCTCGCCCCAACGACAGACCGCGAACTAACGCACAGGGAGGAACATCATGAATCGGATTATCGCCGCGAGCCTTGCAGCCTTTGCCATATCGACGGCCGCCATGGCCGAACCGGTCAAGATCGGCATGATCACGACGCTTTCCGGCGGCGGCGCCGGGCTGGGCGTCGATGCACGCGACGGCTTCATGCTGGCCATCAAGAATTCCGGCAACAAGGAGATCGAGGTCGTCACCGAGGACGACGCAATGAAGCCGGAACTGGCCGTTCAGATCGCCGACAAGATGATCCAGTCCGACAAAGTCGACATCTTGACCGGCATCATTTGGTCGAACCTCGCCATGGCCGTCGTGCCGAACGCGGTAGGGCAGGGCAAGTTCTATCTGTCGGTGAACGCCGGTCCGTCGCCGCTGGCCGGCGCGAAGTGCGATCAGAACTATTTCAACGTCGCCTACCAGAACGACAATTTTCATGAAGCGATGGGCGAATACGCCACCAAGCAAGGCATGAAGAAGGTCTTCATCATGGCCCCCAACTATCCGGCCGGCACCGACTCGCTGAATGGCTTCAAGCGCTACTACAAGGGCGACCTCGCCGGCGAGGTCTACACCAAACTCGGCCAGACTGATTACGCGGCCGAAATAGCTCAGATCCGCAGTTCCGGCGCCGATTCGGTGTTCTTCTTCCTGCCTGGCGGCATGGGCATTGCCTTCGTCAAACAATACGCCCAGTCGGGTGTCGGCATTCCGCTCATGGGTCCAGGCTTCTCCTTCAGCCAGGATGTGCTCGGCGCGATCGGCGATGCGGCGCTCGGCGCCAAGAACTCGGCGTCCTGGTCGAAGGATCTCGATAATCCGGCCAACAAAACCTTCGTGGAGACCTTCCAGAAAGAATACAATCGCCTGCCGTCGATCTATGCCGCGCAGGCCTATGACACGGCAAACCTGATCGTCGCCGCGGCCGGCAAGGCGAGTGTGAAGGATGCGGATGCATTCCGCGCCGCGCTGAAGGCCGCCGACTTCCAGTCGGTGCGCGGCAAGTTCAAGTTCAACACCAACCAGCACCCGATCCAGGACCTCTATGTGCGTGAGGTGATCAAGGAAGGCGACGTCCTGACCAACAAGATCGTCGGCACCGCTTTTACCGACCACAGCGACGCCTATGCAAAGGATTGTCCGCTGAAATAGGCTTGCAATTATCTGGACAATGCGGCGCGATCATCTGATAATCGCGCCGCATCGGAGCTGTCCATGAAACCCCAAGCTACTGTCCCCGAAACCATTGACGGGAAAGCTGTGCGCGGCCTGGTTGAGGCCAAGGCGATCAAGGGGGCTGTCGTGCTGGGGCAGCCTGGCGGATACGCCGTTGTCGTCAGGTATGGCGCGCAGGCCCGCGCGATCGCCGCGCAACGCTCACGGCGCATGCGCCTTTGGCGCAATCTGAACACGGCGGCAACTTTCATCCAGAACGAGCTCGGCGTCGAACGTTTCGAGGTGGATATGGGTGAACTGGACGTATCAGCGACCGCACGTAAGCGCCCTGACACTGCCGAGCGTCAGCGTCGATTGCGTGAGGCAGCCGAGCACGATGCCTGGTTTCGCGCCCAGGTACAGGAGGCGCTTGATGGGCTCAAGGATGGCACAAACAGACTGATCGGAGAGGACGAATGGGAGGCCTCGCTCGCGAAGAAGGTTGCAGCCCTGGAAAAACGAATTGCACAAGGCAACGGTTAATCCATGCAGTTGATGCGCGGCCGCCAATATGACGAGGATTTCGACAGGATACTGGACTACATCGCAAATCAAAACCCGACGGCCGCCAAGGCCATGGCTCTCGAAATCGAGCGACATGTCCGCCAGCTGCAAGAATTTCCACATCTTGGTCGCAAAGGCCGCGTGCGTGGCACTCGAGAATTGGCAATTCCGAGGACGCCATATGTCGTTGTCTATTCGGCAAACGGATTAGTTGTTCTTCTACGTTTACTTCATGGCGCTCAGAACTGGCCGCCGTCTCGACCTGGATCTCTAAAATAGCGACCAATGTCAGCCGCCCTTCTCATCGAGCAAATCCTCAACGGCCTTCAGTTCGGCGTGATGCTTTTCCTGATGGCCGCCGGCTTAACCCTGATTTTCGGCGTGATGGGGCTAATCAACCTGGCACATGGCTCGCTTTACATGATTGGAGCCTTCGCCTGCGCATTCATGGCTGCCTGGAGCGGGTCCTTCTGGCTGGGATTGATCGCGAGCCTGGCTGCCGCTGCCGCTGCCGGGGCGATTATCGAGTTGCTGGTCGTGCGCAGGCTCTATGATCGCGATCATCTCGACCAGGTGCTGGCGACTTTTGCCTTGATCCTGATCCTTTCAGAAGGCACGCGCTGGCTGTTTGGCTCCTTCCCGCTCTATCTGGATATACCGCCGCTATTAGCCGGCGCGGTCGACCTGCCGGGAGGAGTGCGCTATCCGCTCTATCGATTGGCGATCATAGCCGTCGGCGTCCTGGTCGCAATCGGCCTCTACCTGCTGATTTCGAAAACACGACTTGGCATGCGCATCCGCGCCGGCCAATCCGACCGCCAGATGATCGGCGCGCTGGGAGTCGATATCCGAACGCTTTACACGCTGGTGTTTGCACTCGGCGCGGCCCTTGCCGGGCTTGCCGGGGCGCTCGTCGGCGCGTTGCAATCGGTCCAGGTCGGCATGGGGGAACCGGTCCTGATCCTCGCCTTCGTGGTCATCGTGATCGGGGGGATTGGCTCGATCAAGGGCGCCTTGATCGGAGCGATCGTGGTCGGTCTGGTCGACACTCTCGGACGCTTCTTCCTGCCGCAGCTCTTCTCGCTGGCGCTTGGTCCGTCGCAGGGCGCGACGGCGGGTGCGGCCGTCGCTTCGATGCTGATCTACATCGTCATGGCCTTGATTCTTGCTTTCCGGCCGCAAGGCCTGTTCGCGGCGAATACGTGATGGCCATGCCCCGCGAAACCGTCGTCAACGCCGCACTGGCCATCACACTGCTCGCGGCACCTTTGATTGCGTGGATGGCCGGCGAGACATTTTATGTGACGCTGGCAACCCGCATGGTGGTGTTGGCTTTGGCCGCCGTCGGTCTCAACCTCGCTCTCGGCCTGGGCGGGCTTGTCTCGTTCGGCCATGCGGCCTTCTTCGGGATCGGCGGTTATGCGGCAGGTATCCTCTCGACGCATGCGCTGAACATGACGCCGTTGCTGACCTGGCCCTTCGAGCTCAACGGCTCCGATCAAGCCTTGGTCGTATGGCTGATAGCTATCATCGTCGCGGGCCTGGTCGCCCTGGTCACCGGCGCAATCAGCCTTAGAACCTCCGGCGTCTATTTCATCATGATCACGCTCGCGTTCGCGCAGATGATCTACTACTTCGCCATCTCCTGGCCGGCCTATGGTGGCGAGGACGGCTTGTCGATCGCAGTCCGCGCCAGCGTGCCGGGCCTCAACACGGCAAATCCGCTGTCGTTTTTCCTGCTCTGTTACGCTCTCCTGATGGTCGCCCTGCTGCTGCTCTGGTGCATCCAGGGATCGCGATTCGGGGCGGCCTTGCTGGCGGCGCGGCAGAACGAACGACGCGTAGCGGCGGTCGGCATCGAAGTGTTTCCAGTGCGGCTTACTGCCTTCGTTATCTCCGCGATGCTCACAGCGTTGGCAGGCGCGCTCTATGCCGACCTCAACCGCTTCGCCAGTCCGTCGATGCTGTCCTGGCAGATTTCCGGCGAGTTGATCGTACTAATCGTTCTCGGCGGTACGGCGCGGCTTTTCGGCCCGGTCGCGGGCGCGATGGCGTTCGTGCTGATCGAATATCTGCTCGGCGGCCTGACCGAGCGCTGGCAGTTCTTCCTCGGGCTGATTCTGCTTGGCGTCGTGCTGTTCGCGCGCGGCGGCATTATTGGCGCGCTGGCCGGAAAGGCGCGCCATGGCTGACCCGGTGCTCGCCGTCCGCAATCTCATGAAAACCTTCGGCGCGCTGAAGGCGACGGATGACGTCAGCCTCGATTTGAGGGCAGGGGAGATCCACGCCCTGATCGGCCCGAACGGGGCCGGCAAATCGACGCTGATCCACCAGATCGCCGGCTCGATCCATCCTAATGCCGGTACGGTCGAATTCCTCGGCAGGGATGTCAGCCGCCTCGACGTCGCCGAGCGCGCTCGGCTGGGACTTGGACGTTCCTTCCAGGTGTCGTCGCTGATCCCGGAATTTTCGGCCCTCCGTAATGTGATGCTCGCCGTCCAGGCGGGGCAGGGTTCCAGCTTCCACTTCTTCAAGCCGGTCATGCGCGATGCGTCGCTCGTTGACCCCGCGCGCGTAGCGCTCGAGCGTGTCGGGCTCGGCACCCGCGCGGACGTCACCGCAGCGGAGCTGTCCCACGGCGAGCGGCGCAAGCTTGAGATCGCCATCGCGCTGGCCATGCAGGCCAAGGCGTTCCTGTTTGACGAGCCGATGGCCGGCATGGGTCCGGAAGGCTCAAAGGAGCTTACCCGCTTTCTCGACCCGCTGCGAGGCGAGGCGCCGATTCTGCTGATCGAGCATGACATGGACGCGGTGTTTGCGCTGGCCGATCGCATCTCGGTGCTTGTGTATGGCCGCATCATCGCGACAGGCGGTGTAGACGACATCCGCAAACACCCCGAAGTGCGGCGCGCCTATCTGGGCGAGGGGGTGTGATGCTCACCGTCCATCGCCTCGAAGCGTCATACGGTCCATCGCAAGCTTTGTTCGGCGTCGACCTTGCGGTTTCCGAAGGTGAGGTCGTCGCCTTGATGGGCCGCAACGGCATGGGCAAGACGACGACCATCGCAGCCATCCTCGGCCTGATCCGGCCGCATGGCGGGTCGGTGCGTTTCGGCGGACAGGAGATTGCAAAGCTGTCGGCGCACCGCACGGCCCGACTGGGCATCGGCCTCGTGCCGGAGGGCCGGCGCTGTTTCCCGAACCTGACCGTACGCGAAAATCTCGTCGCGGCCGCGCGCGGCGACCGATGGACGCTCAAGCGCGTTTGTTCGCTGTTTCCGCGGCTGGAGGAGCGGCTGAGCCAATCCGCCAGCACGCTGTCTGGTGGCGAACAGCAGATGCTTGCCATCGGCCGTGCGCTGATGACCAATCCACGCCTGCTGATCCTGGACGAAGCGACCGAAGGCCTGGCGCCGGTCGTGCGCCTCGACATCTGGAAAGCCATCCACGCACTCAAGACCGAAGGGCAGTCCATCCTGGTCGTCGACAAGACTCTGTCAGAATTGCTGCCGATCGCCAATCGGCTCTTTGTTCTGGAAAAGGGAGTTACTGTTTGGGCCGGGTCACCAGGCGAGCTGACGCCCACGTTGCAGGACCGGTATCTGGGCGTGTAGACCCTCACTGGTTAGCCGGCTTTATTTTCGCTCTATTTTCCAGAACGCTTGGGCCTATCTACCTCTTGGTTAGATTGCCTTCGCAAACCACCCGAGATACGGAAATTTTCCGCCAGTCTAAAATTCCACTTGCAAAAAATGGCTTCTATGGCATTTTGAGAAAACCTTTTCCCAACATGCGCAACCTGAGAATTGTCCCAACCGCACATTTTGGAGATCGGAGTGAGAAAACCTTTTCTCACAAGGAGGAACCCTTGAGGCAACAGAGCGCGACAGCTCAGCCGGTGACCCTGCGCGAGGTGGCAACGGCCGCCGGCGTGAGCGTTGCGACCGCGTCGAAGGCGTTAAACGGGCAGGGCCGCATGACGCCCGAAACCCGCGGCCGCATCCGCGAGACCGCCGAGAAGATGGGCTTTCGGCCGAATGCGCTGGCGCAAAGCCTGCTGCGCAAACGCAGCTTCACCGTCGGCCTGCTGACCAACGATACATACGGCCGTTTCTCGCTGCCGCTGATGGCCGGCATTTCGGAGGCGCTGGTCGACAAGGGCGTGTCCGTGTTCCTGTGCAATGTGCAGGACGACCCGCGCCTCGCGCAGCTTCATGTCAACGCCATGCTCGACAAACGCGTCGACGGGATCATCGCAACCGGCAAACGCATCGATCGGCGGCTGCCGGTCGATTTGTCGGACCTCGGCATCCCCGCCGTCTATGCCTTTACCGAGCCCGACCCGCGTGCACCGGCCTTCGTCGCCGACGAGGCTGAAGGCGTTCGCCTGGCCATCGAGCATTTCGTCAAGCTCGGCAGAAAGCGCATCGCCCATGTGACGGGGCCATCGAGCTTCTCCGTCGTACATCTGCGCGCCGATGCCTATCGCGATGCCGTGGCGGCGGCAGGACTTCGCGCCTACGAGCCGCTGCTCGGGCCGTGGTCTGAAGCCTGGGGTCACGAGGCGGTTCGCAGGCTTTTCGATGGCGCGGGCGAAAAGCCGGATGCGATCTCTTGCGGCAACGACCAGATCGCGCGTGGCGTGATCGACGCGTTGCGCGAGCGCGGCATTGGCGTGCCCACCGATGTCGGCATCATCGGCTTCGACAATTGGGAAATCATGGCGGCGCAAAGCCGGCCGCCGCTGACATCGGTCGACATGAACCTGTCGGCGCTTGGCCGCGAGGCCGGGCTGGCGCTGCTTTCGCTGGTTGATGGCCAAAAGGCCGAAGCCGGCATCCGGAAACTGCCGTGCCGCCTGGTGGTGCGGGAGTCGTGCGGCCAGCCGGCCGTGGCAACAGACATGGTGCAGCCAGCAGGCGGTTAGGAACCGCCGGTGCGTTTTGTGGAGGAGTGACATGAAGAGGTTAATCGCAGGACTGGCGCTTGGGGCCGCAATCGGCTGGGTCTTACCCGCCACGGCCGCCGAAACGGCAACTGTATGGGTACGCACAGACGGTGCGAACTTCATGCCGAAGATCGTCGAGGCGTTCAACAAGAGCCACGAGAACCAGATTAAGGTCGACCTTATTCCATCGGCCGAGATCATCCAGAAATACGGCACGTCGGTTGCCGGCGGAACGGCGCCGGACGGCCTGTCGCTCGACCTCATCTATACGCCCGCGTTCTCGGCATCGGGCCAACTCGAAGACATCACCGACTGGGCAAAGGCGCTGCCCTATTTCGCCAGCCTCTCGCCGGCGCATGTCAAGACCGGCAGCTATCAGGACCGGATCTACGGCGTGCCGTTCTCGGCCGACAGCTCGGTTCTGATCTGGAACAAGAAACTGTTCAAACAGGCCGGGCTCGACCCGGAAAAAGGCCCCACCACCTGGGCAGAAGTGGAAGCCTATGCCGAGAAGGTCAACGCGCTGGGCGGCGATGTCAAAGGCTACTACTTCTCCGGCAACTGCCCAGGCTGCAACATCTTCACCTTCACGCCACTAGTCTGGGCTTCGGGCGGCGACATCCTGTCCGACGACGGCGCCAAGGCAACGCTGGACAATCCGAAGCTGCGTGAGGCGATCGATTTCTATCGCTCGATGATCAAGAAGGGCCTGGTGCCCGAAGGCGCGCAGAGCGACACCGGCTCTAACTTCTTCGCCGCCTTTGCCGGCGGCAAGATCGGCCTCAACCCGCTCGGCTCCTTCGCGATCGGCGCGCTCAACACGCAATATCCCGATATTGAATACGGCATCACCTTCATTCCCGGCAAGGATGGCGGCTGGTCGTCTTTTGCAGGCGGCGACAATTTTGTCGTCACCAAGGGCACGCCGAAGCTGGCGGTGCTGAAAGAATTCCTCGAATTCGCCTATTCGCTGGAAGGCCAGACCATCCTCGCCAAATATGGCAGCCTGCCCGTGCGGGGCGACATTGCCAAGGAAGCGCTGAAGGACCTCGACCCGCGCTACCAGATCGCCGCCGAGGCGATGGCCAAGGGTCGCACGCCCTATACGACGGTCTTCAACGATCTGATCAACTCGGCCAACGGGCCGTGGAATCAGCTCATCGGCGAGGCGATCTTCGGCGACGATGTCGACACCGCGCTGACCACCGCCCAGGACACCATGCAATCGATCATCGACACCGCTCCGCAATAGGCCTCCCAAGGGCTGCCGCCGCTCCGCAAGGCGCGGCGGCCATCTTCGCCATCACTCTCTTTTCGAGGATCGAACCATGAGCGTCGCTGCGGCACTTCCGGCAGCACGACCGAGATTGTCGCGCAACCAGCGCGGGCAATTGATGGGCCTGCTCTATGTCGCGCCGGCGATCGCGCTGGTGCTGGTGTTCTTCATCATCCCGCTGTTCATGACGGCCTGGATGTCGCTGCACAATTGGCCGCTGATCGGCAATCCGCGTTTCATCGGACTGGCCAATTATTACGCCATCCTGCGCGACAACCGCTTCTGGGGCGCGATGGGTTTCACCTTCTATTACACGGTGATCGTCACCATCGCGATCTTCGCCGTGGCCTTCCCGCTGGCGCTGTTCATCGAACGGCCAAGGCCAGGCGTCGGCTTCTACCGCACTGCCTTCTTCATGCCGGTAGTGGTCGGCTTCGCTTCGGCCAGCCTGTTATGGTCATGGCTGCTCAATGTCGATTCCGGACTGTTCAGCCCGGCAGCCTTCAAACTCGGCCTGACCGAGAAGCCGATCAACCTGCTCGCGACGTTCCAGCCGGCCTTCTGGTCGATCATCGTCATGGTAGTGTGGAAGGTGGCCGGCTTCACCATGGTCATCCTGATGACCGGGCTGCAATCCATTCCGCATGAACTGCATGAGGCAGCGAAGATCGACGGGGCAGGGCCGATCGCACGCTTCCGGCTGGTCACGCTGCCGCTGATGCGGCGCACGCTGGCGCTGGCGCTGATCCTCTCGGTTGCCGGTTCGATCCTCGCCTTCGACCAGTTCTACATCATCCTGCGCGGCGGCCCCGGCAACCAGACGCTGACGGCGGTGTACTGGATTTTCAACCAGTCCTTCGTCTCGTTCAAGCTGGGTTATGGCGCCGCACTTTCGATGGTGCTTCTGGTCATCCTTGTCGTGCTCAGCCTCATTCAGCTTCGCGTGCTGCGCAATCCGGAGGGTGTGGAATGAGCGTCGCCGCACAACCCCACAAGCGTGGGCGTGGGAAATTCTATGCCACCCATGCCACCGGCCTCACCGTGGCGGCGCTGTTTCTCGCGCCACTGTTCTGGATGGTGCTTTCCAGCGTCAAGACCTCCAGCGAGGCGCGCCAGCCGCCGCTGCCGCCATGGCCGGTGAACGGGTTTTCGCTGGAAAATTATGTCGCGCTGAACAATTTCGGCGACGGCATCTGGCTGCCGACGCAGAACAGCCTCTACGTGACAGCCATGACGGTGGTGTTCTCCGTCATCATCAGCGTGTTTGCCGGCTACGGATTTTCGCGTTTCCGTTTCCCGTTCAAGAATGTGCTGTTCATGATGATCCTGTCGACCATCATGATCCCGTTCCAGTCGATCCTGACGCCGATCTTCCTGATCCTCACCAAGCTCGGCCTGCACAACACGCTGACGGGTCTCGTCTGCGTCTACGTCACGCTGCAGCTGCCGTTCTCGATTTTCATGATGCGCAATGCCTTCGACGCGGTGCCGCGCGAGATCGAGGAGGCGGCGCGCATGGACGGCGCCAACAATGTCGCGCTGCTGATCAAGATCATGCTGCCGCTGGTATGGCCCGGCATCGTCACCATCGCGCTGTTCGCTTTCCTCGGCGCGTGGAATGAGTTTCTCGCGGCGCTGGTGCTGATGACCGATCAGTCGAAATTCACGCTGCCGATCATGATGACGGCGGTGCGCGCCGGCCAATATGGCGCGATCGACTGGGGTGCGGTGCAGGCGGGCGTCACCGTGATGATGATCCCGTGCTTGATCCTTTTCCTGCTTCTGCAACGCTACTACATCCGCGGCCTGACGGCCGGCGCGGTGAAGTGAATCTTTTCCCTGGAGAATGCCCCGTGAGCAATGTGAAATCCTCTTCCGCCGAAATCCCGACCAAGGCGCAGTTTCGTCCGCCGGCCGTGCCGCAGGTCGATGTGCGCGGCTTCTGGGGCGACCGCGTCGACGCTGTCGCAACAAAGACCGCCGACATCCTCTACGACCGTTGCGTGGGCGCCGGCATGCTCGCCGCGATCGATCCCGATGTTCCGTCGCCAGGCATCGTCATCCCTTTCAGTTCGCCATCGCCTGAGGTCATCTCGAGTCGCGACAACGGTTTCACCGGCTCCACGGTGACAACCCAGATGTTCTGGGATTCCGATTGGGGCAAGACCATCGAAACGGCCGCCTATTCGCTCTACCGCAGGCGCAACCCGGAACTGGAAAAGAAGGTCGATGCCGTCATCGACATGTACGGCAAGCTGCAGCAGGAGGACGGCTATCTGTCGAGCTGGTATCAACGCGTCCAGCCGGGGCTGCGCTGGACCAATTTGCGCGACTGCCATGAACTCTATTGCGCCGGCCATCTGATGGAGGGCGCAGTCGCCTACTATCAGGCCACGGGCAAACGCAAGCTGCTCGATATCATGTGCCGCTATGCCGACCATATCGGCGAGACATTCGGGCCTAAACCGGGCCAGAAGCGCGGCTATTGCGGGCACGAGGAAATCGAGCTTGCGCTGGTCAAGCTCGGCCGTGTCACCGGTGAGCAGAAATATCTGGATCTGGCGAAATTCTTCATCGACGAGCGCGGTCAGGAGCCGCATTACTTCGATGAGGAGGCCACGGCGCGCGGCGCCGATCCGCGCTCCTATCATTTCGGAACTTACGAATACAACCAGTCGCACAAGCCGGTGCGCGATCAGAACAAGGTCGTCGGCCACGCAGTGCGGGCCATGTATCTCTATTCCGGCATGGCCGACGTCGCGACCGAATATGGCGACGACACGCTGCGCGTCGCGCTGGACCGGCTCTGGGACGATCTGACGACGAAAAACCTCTATGTCACCGGCGGCCTTGGCCCTTCGGCGGCGAACGAAGGCTTCACACAAGATTACGATCTACCCAATGACGGCTATGCCGAAACCTGCGCCGCCGTGGCGCTCGTCTTCTGGGCCAATCGCATGCTCGGCATGGGTCCGAATGCGCGCTATGCCGATGTGATGGAGCAGGCGCTCTACAACGGCTCGATCTCCGGACTGTCGCTGGACGGCTCGAGGTTCTTCTACGAGAACCCACTGGAGAGCGGCGGTAAGCACAATCGCTGGACGTGGCATCGCTGCCCCTGCTGCCCGCCGAACATCGGCCGCATGGTCGCGTCTATCGGCAGCTATTTTTATGGCCAGTCCGACAACGCCATTGCCGTGCATCTCTACGGTGACAGCACCGGCCGTTTCGAGATCGCCGGCGGCAAGGTGACGCTAACGCAGGAGAGCCGCTACCCTTGGAACGGCGCCGTAGCGATCGGCGTCGAAGCCGACAAGCCGACGCGGTTCAAATTGCATCTGCGCATTCCCGGCTGGTGCAAGAAAGCGTCACTCGCGGTGAATGGCGAAACGATCGACCTCGCCAAGGTAACGACCGACGGCTACTCGACGCTCGACCGCGAGTGGAAGGATGGTGACACGATAAGGCTCGACCTCGATATGGATACGCGACGCATCTACGCCAATCCGAACGTACGGCATGATCTCGGGCGGGTCGCCTTGATGCGCGGGCCGGTGCTCTATTGCGTCGAGGAGACGGACAATTCTGCGCCCCTTGACACCGTGACGTTGCCCGCGTCGGCCTCGATCGAAGTCAGGGAGGAGCCAGCATTGCTCGGCGGCGTGGTAACACTCAAGGGCAAGGCGAAAGTCGATGCCGTCAACTGGAACGGTACGCTCTATCGATCCAGCCCGCCCGAGACCGACGACGTCGCGCTGAAAGCAGTGCCCTATTTCGCCTGGGATAATCGCGAGCCGGGCGAGATGCTCGTTTGGCTTAGAGACGGGCGGTAAAAATAGT
This sequence comes from Rhizobiaceae bacterium, assembly GCA_050247155.1. Classification (GTDB taxonomy): domain Bacteria; phylum Pseudomonadota; class Alphaproteobacteria; order Rhizobiales; family Rhizobiaceae; genus Mesorhizobium_G. Next base: position 17,354 of record JBFWUS010000002.1, on the reverse strand, counting down.
CTCCACGCGTCGGGGGCGCGATCGACGCCGAGACACAAGTCATCGAAGCTCGCCCGGCCGCATTTGGCCTGGGCGGAAATAGATTGGCAAGTGACATGGCCATGCCGGTGACGGCGGTGACGTCACACCGTTGTCGGCGACGGCGCCTCGTCGGCGGATCAGCAGCCGCCCATTTCGTCGGCTGCCTTGGCCAAACCCCAGGCGAGCAGGGCGCGGGCGCGGGCATTGGTCGGCGCTTCGACATAACAGCGAAACTCCGGCGCGTTTCCTGACGCGCGGAAATGCACTGTCGAGCCGTCGTCCAAGGAAAAGCGAACACCGTCGAGATCATCGACGCCGGCGATCTTGCCCTGCTCGTTGAAGAACACATCGGCGAAGGCGCGGTCGGTGGCAAAGCGCGAGAGGAGCGGGCCGCTGCGCTCGGAGCCGACTTCCTTCAGGCGATCCGCCAGAGCGTACCCAGCGCCGAGGGCGTCGACCGTCTGGCGCAACGTGCGACCTGCTTTGCTGGCCGCAGCCAGTGCGCACACGATCGGCAAGACGGCATCGCGTGTCGGCAATGCCGACAAAGTTCGGCCATCTGACTCTACGTTACTGCCCAGAAGCACACCGCCATTCGCCTCGAATCCGACGACGGCCTTCGATCCCGCTGTCAACGCTTGTTCCATGCCAGCTATGACAAAGGGGGACCCGACCTTGGTGCGGACGACATAGCGCGCAACGCCCGAGGTGTCGATGGCAGCACTAGAGGTAATCGGCGTGACGATCGTATCAAGGCTAAGATGAGAAGCTGTCAGCAGGCCCAGCAAATCGCCGCGCACGACCTCGCCGGCAGCATCCGCGACAAGCGGCCGGTCGGCGTCGCCGTCGGTCGACACGATGGCGTCGATAGCATGTCCCGCGGCCCAGCTTCGCAGCAGCGCGAGGTCTTCCGGCCGGTGGGCTTCGGTGTCGACCGGAATGAAACGGTCGGCGCGCTCGAAGGAGATGACCCGCGCGCCGAGGTCCTGCAGAATCTGGGCGAGAATGTCACGCGCGACGGAGCTTTGCTGGTAAACGCCGACTGTCATGCCAGTCAGCGTGTCGGCAGGGAAGAAGTCGAGGTAGCGGCTGATGTAGACCGACAGAGGGGCATTGTTTGCCGTCGCACCCCCACCCGTCCCTTCGGGACCCCGTCCCCTCAAGGGGGAGGGGGACTTGGCGGCAACGCTTGAGAATCCCCCTCCCCCTTGAGGGGACGGGGTCCCGAAGGGACGGGTGGGGGTAACTCTCGCTTCGCCACTCCCGGCTTCACCATCAAGAGCAGCCAATATCCCCGCTTCATCTGCCTTAGAAATCTCGCCGGCCGGCGTATAAAACTTCAAGCCGTTGCGGTCGTCCGGGATATGGCTGCCGGTGACCATGATCGCTGATGCGCCTTCGGTCATGGCGACTAGCGCGAGCGCCGGCGTCGGCAACGCGCCGCAATCAATCGCCTGCCAACCCAAGGCCGCAGCCGCCTCTACACACTGTTCGGCGATGCGTGGGCTGCTCGATCGAAGGTCGCGGCCGACCATCACAACCCGCTGGCCAGCAAGACCGGCCTCGTCAAGATAAGACAGAAAGGCGGCCGCCCACTGTCGCGACGGTTCACCGACCAGATCGGTGACAAGGCCGCGCAGGCCGCTGGTGCCGAACTTCAAACTGGACATGGCTGCTCAATTGCGCGCGTAAATATCTTCTATGCGGACGATATCGTCCTCGCCCGTATAGCTGCCGACCTGCACCTCGATGATCTTGAGATCGATTTTGCCCGGATTGCGCATGCGGTGCACGCAGCCGATGGGCAGGTAGGCCGCTTCGTTCTCGTGATAGAGCCTGACCTCGCCGTCGATCGTCACCTCGGCGGTGCCGCGCACGACGACCCAGTGTTCCGCGCGGTGATGATGCTTCTGCAGCGACAGCGTTCCGCCCGGCTTCACGCAGATGTGCTTGACCTGAAAACGCTCGCCGATGTCGATGCGCTGATACCAGCCCCAGGGGCGGTGGATGCGCAGATGCTCCGTCGCTTCGCTATGGCCATTCTTGGCCAGTTGTGCGACGAGGTCTTTTACCCTTGGCGCCTGGGCTTTGGAGGTGACGAGCACCGCATCGAGCGTTGTCACCACAACCACGTCGTCCAGGCCGACGACCGCCGTCAGGGCGCCCTCCGAACGAATGAGATTGTTTCGGGCATCGAGCGCCGTGGCGGGGCCGACCAGCACATTGCCGTCAGCGTCGGCTTTCGAGATGCCGTAGAGCGCGTCCCATGCGCCGACATCGGACCAGCCGAAGCTTGCCCGCACCACGCCGGCGCGTCGGGTCTTTTCCATGACGGCATAGTCGATCGAGGTTTTCGGCGCGCAGCGAAAGGCGTTCGCGTCGAGACGCAGGAAATCGAGATCAGTCACGGCCTTGTCGAGCGCGTCGCGCGCGGCGGCCAGCACGGCCGGTGCGTTCTGCTCCAGTTCCTCCAACATGATGGCAGGCGAAAACAGGAAGTTGCCGCTGTTCCACAACATGCCCTGTTCGACATATTTGGCGGCCGTCGCGGCGTCCGGCTTCTCGACAAAACGATCGACCTTGAACCCGCCCTTTTCCTTGAGCTCGTCGCCTATTGCAATGTAGCCATAGGCAGACGAAGGGGCTACGGGCACGATGCCGAGAGTCATGATGCGCCCCGAACGGGCGGCACTCGCTGCCAGTTTCCAATCGGCGATGAAGGCGGCATCGTTGTCGATGACGTGATCTGACGCCAGGATGACGCAAAACCCGTCCTTGGCGCGGCGTGCGGCCATCAGGGCGCCGACCGCAACGGCGGCAGCGGAATCGCGTCGTTCCGGCTCCAGAACGATGTCACCCTTGATGCCAAGCGCCTGCATCTGCTCGGCCACGACGAAGCGGAAATCATTGCCTGTGACGACGATAGGCCGAGCAAAGTCAGGGCCGGAAACGCGGCGTATCGTGGTCTGGAATGTCGACAAGCCGTCGCCGAGCAGATCGACGAATTGTTTCGGCATCTTTTCGCGTGAGACCGGCCAAAGCCTTGTTCCCGCGCCACCCGCCATGATGACCGGCACGATGATATCGCCGGCGATTGCCTTGGGCATGTTTTACCTGCTCCACATTTTCAAACGAGCGGTGAACGCCCCTCTGCAGGAATCGCCGATTTGCCCGGCCGACCTGCTGAGCTCCGATCCTTCTCTTACACACGCTTGCTTTGAAGAATATGAACGCAACGGCTTGAGATTGCAGCCAACATCCCGACAGACCATGCAATACGAAAACATCCTTAAGGAGGTGTCGACACCCCTATTCTCGGTCGATGGGCGCGATTTCTACCAATCCGCTGTGCGGACGACGGCCCGGCGACGCGGAACGGCGCGGGCGCGATTGTTTTCGCAACGGATCGCGCGTTGAACGCCGCCTTTGACAACAGCGACCCCCTGTACCAAAGTTCAGCAGGCGCACCGCACGCTCGCGCTCTACCATGGCAAGTGGGCTGCCCCCTGAGGCGAGCGGAGTTGGAGGAGTTTCATCGTGAAAAGCTGGCTGACCGTAGCGGCGGCAGCGGTGGTTGCCGTTGTCACCGCATCGACCGCTTTTGCCCAGGATGTCGTGCGCATCGGCGCACTCAAGTTCGGCACCGTGAACTGGGAACTGGACACCATCGCCAAGAACGGCCTCGACGCCAGGAACGGCGTCAAGATGCAGATTACCTATTTCGCTGGCGAAGACGCGTCGAACATCGCCTTCCAGGCCGGCGATGTCGACATGATCGTCACCGATTGGCTGGAGGTCGCGCGGCTGCGCGGCCAGGGCCAGGATGTGACCTTCGCGCCCTATTCGTCATCGACAGGCGCGATCATGGTGAAGGCGGATTCGCCCATAAAATCGCTGGCCGACATCAAGGGCAAGAAGCTGGCTGTGGCCGGCGGCGCACTCGATAAGAGCTGGCTGCTGCTCCAGGGTATGGCCGCCAAGCAGGGTTTCGATATCGCCAAGGAAAACGAGATCATCTATGGCGCGCCGCCGCTGCTGGCCGAAAAGCTGCGGGCAGGGGAGTTCGACGCCGCGCTGAATTATTGGCATTTCAATGCACGGCTGGAGGCTGACGGCTTTCGCCGCATTGTCGGCGCGGACGATGCCTCGAAGGACCTCGGCGCGGCCGGCATCGTGTCGACGCTCGGATATGCCTTCCATGACAAATGGGCAGCCGAGCACATGAATGTCGTGTTCGGTTTCCTGAAGGCGTCGCGCGAGGCAAAGGTGCTGCTTAAGGACAACGATGCCGAGTGGACGAGGCTGCATGCTGATGGCGTAATCAAGGACGACGGCGCCGCGCTCGACAAACTGCGCGATCGTTATCGCGACGGCATTCCGGCGCGACCGGCGCTCGACGAGGAAGCGGACGCCGCCAAGCTGTTCGAAGTTCTCGCCGGCCTGGGCGGCGAAAAACTCGTCGGTTCGGCCAAGACATTGCCCGCCGGCACCTATTGGCCCGCCCTGAAAGATGTCGACTGAGAGGCTGATGGTGGCAAAGGCCACCGAAGCGCTGATTGTCGTTCTCTCGCTCGCAATCCTGTTTGGATTGTGGGCGACTGCTGCGGCGGTCGCACAGTCGCGCGTCCTGCCGCCGCCGGGCGCCGTGCTGGCTTTTCTCTGGCAGGAGGCGGTCTCCGGCGAGCTCTGGCTGCATCTCGGCATGACGCTGTTTCGTGTCGTCGCCGCCTTTCTGGTCGCCATGGCGATCGGCGCGGCGGTCGGCATCGCCCTTGGCATGAGCCGCATCGCCGACCGGCTGTTCGATCCCTGGCTGATCCTGCTGCTCAATATCCCCGCTCTGGTCGTCATCGTGCTGGCCTATATCTGGTTTGGCCTCAACGAGGTTTCGGCGATTGGCGCAGTCGCGCTGACCAAAATTCCAAACGTGGCGGTGACCATCCGCGAAGGCACCCGCGCCATCGATCCGCAGCTGACGGAGATGGCGAGAGTGTTCCGCTTTCCGCCAGCGCGGCTGCTGCGGCATGTGATCCTGCCGCAGCTCCAACCCTATTTTGCAGCCGCCACCCGCTCGGGTATCGCCTTGATCTGGAAGATCGTGCTGGTCGTCGAACTGCTCGGCCGGCCGAATGGCGTTGGTTTTCAGATCTACACCTATTTCCAGTTTTTCGACGTGCGCGCCATTCTGGCCTATTCGCTGGCCTTCGTGGCGGTAATGCTTTTGGTCGAGCTGTTCATTGTGCAGCCTTTGGAACGGCGCGCGACGCGGTGGCGCAAGCGCGATGCTTGAGCTCGACATTCGCTCGAAATCCTATCGCACGGCGCGCGGCCAGGAGCTGCCGGCGCTGGGCCGGGTCGCGTTTACCGTCGCACCCGGCGAATTCGTTTGCCTCACCGGTCCCTCCGGCTGCGGCAAGACGACGATGCTCAAACTGATTCTCGGCCTCGATGCCGATTTCGACGGAACGATTAGACGCCCGGAAGGACGCATGGCCGCCGCGTTCCAGGAGCCGCGCCTGCTGCCCTGGCGCAGCGTCGAGGACAATGTGCGGCTGGCAATGCCGGCGGAGATGGCATCGTCGACCTTGGCCGACCTCTTCGATGCGCTTGGGCTGGCCGGCACAGAGAAACTCTATCCCGGCGAATTGTCCCTCGGTATGGCGCGACGTGTGGCGCTGGCGCGCGCCTTCGCGCTGAAGCCGTCGTTGCTGCTGCTCGACGAACCCTTCGTTTCGCTCGACGAAGCTACCGCCGAGCGCTTGCGCCGCCTGCTGATGGAGGTGTGGAGCGCGCGCCCGACGACAGCCTTGATGGTCACACATAATCTGCGCGAGGCAGCGGAACTGGCCGACCGCATCGTGCTTTTGTCGCAGCGGCCCGGACATGTTGAAAGCATCACGCCGATCGCGACGCCGCGCGGCGCGCGCAGTCCTGTTATCATCGATGAAATCGTTGCCGCCGTCAGGCAAACAGCCTGAACCAGCCCTTGGCTTCGCGCGAAGCGGCCCATATCATCGCTGCCATGACCATAGCCACCGCTCTCGTTCTCGAACGCCAACACGAACTCGCACTGCGCGAAATCGACCTGCCGATGGAGGTCGGACCGCGGCAGGTGAAGATCAAAATTCATACGGTTGGCGTGTGCGGTTCCGATGTTCACTACTACACCCATGGCCGCATCGGTCCGTTCGTCGTCGAGGCGCCCATGGTGCTGGGTCATGAGGCGGCAGGCACGGTGGTCGAGATCGGCGGTGATGTCACGCATCTGAAAGTCGGAGACCGCGTCTGCATGGAGCCGGGCGTCCCGGACCCGAATTCAAAAGCCAGCCGGCTCGGCATGTATAATGTCGATCCGGCCGTGACATTCTGGGCTACGCCGCCGATCCATGGCGTCCTGACGCCCTTCGTCGTGCACCCCGCCGACTACACCTTCAAGCTGCCGGACAATGTGAGTTTTGCCGAAGGGGCGATGGTGGAGCCGTTCGCGGTCGGCATGCAGGCCGCCACCAAGGCCGGCATCACGCCTGGCGACACGGCAATCGTGCTGGGCGCGGGGCCGATTGGCATCATGGTGGCGATCGCAGCGCTTGCCGGCGGCTGCGCCCGCGCCATCGTCGCCGATCTAGCCCAGCCGAAGCTCGACATCGCCGGCCGCTATCAAGGCGTGCTGACGATCAACATCAGGGAGAAGAACCTCGCACAGGAAGTCGCGCGGCTGACCGACGGCTGGGGCGCCGACGTGGTGTTCGAATGCTCGGGTTCGCCGCGCGCATGGGAGACCATCTTCGACCTGCTGCGGCCCGGTGGCACGATTGTTGCCGTCGGCCTGCCGGTCGCGCCGACGCCCATCGACATTTCGACCGCCTCGACCAAGGAAGCGCGCATCGAAACCGTGTTCCGCTATGCCCATCAATATGAGCGTTCGCTCGCTTTGATGGCTTCGGGCCGGGTCGACCTGAAGCCGCTGATTTCCGAGACCTTTGTCTTCGACGATTCCATCAAGGCCTTCGACCGCGCGGTCGAAGCGCGGCCAACCGACGTCAAACTTCAAATAAGGGTCGCATAGCCCCCGCCCTGTCAAAAGGCTTGCCACCGGGGCGCACTTGGCGTCATAGGGCGCGACACATCGCTTCTGGAGACCACTATGCGTTTCATTATCGGCATTGATGGCGGCGGGACGAGTTGCCGGGCCGCCCTGGCGCTTGCCAGTGGCGAGATCGTTGGCCGCGCCAAGGCCGGATCGGCCAACATTCATTCCAATTGGGCCGGCGCCAGCGGCAACATCGTCGAATCCGCCCGAAACGCATTTCTGGACGCCGGCGAAGACCCCGCCTTGATATCCGACACTCCGGCCGTGCTTGGCCTGGCGGGCGCGAACGTGGGAACATTCCGGCAACAGCTCGAGGCAACGCTGCCGTTCAAAAAAAGCGTCGTGGAAACGGACGCGATGATTGCATTGGAGGGCGCGATCGGCGGCGGTGACGGTGCAATCGGGATATTGGGTACGGGCACGGCCTATATGGCGCGGCGCGATGGTATCGGTCACCACTTCGGAGGCTGGGGTTTTCTCATCGGCGACCAAGGCAGCGGAGCGCGTCTTGGCAGGGATCTGCTCGAAGAGACACTGCTCGCCTTCGACGGTGTCCGGCCGGCCTCGCCGCTGACCGGCGAAGTGCTGTCGAAACACGGCAACGATCCCCGCGGCATCGTCGCCTTCACGCTGGGCGCGAAACCGGGTGATTTCGCGAGTTACGCGCCAATGGTCTTCGAACATGCCCAGCAGGGCGATGTCGTCGCCAAGGCAATCGTCGAACGCGCCACAAGAGCGATCGAGGCCGCGCTGGCGGCGCTGCACCTCGCGCCTACAAGTCCGCTTTGCTTACTCGGCGGTTTGGCGCCGCTCTATGCGCCGCGGCTGTCCGACCCGTACCGGACGCTTCTGCGCGAACCCCGGCAGGATGCGCTCGGCGGCGCGGTGTCGATGGCCGTGCGTCTGTTTGGGGGCACCGTATGACAAATCCAAAGGGCGGCGGGCCGATGGTCGCAACCAGTCGGCAATTGCATCCGCGTGATGAACGGCATGATTGCGGCGCCGCTGGTCACGCTGATTGCCGAGACGCCGGCTATTGCCGCCGAAGCGGTTGAAAGGCACGCAGGATGAAGGTCGGTGATCGCCATTTTCGCACCATCTGGTTGAACGAAGATGGCCGCTCGGTCGACATTATCGACCAGCGCTGGCTGCCGCATGAATTTCGAATCGAGACGCTGCGTTCGGTCCAGGAGGTGGCAACGGCGATTCGCGACATGTGGGTGCGCGGCGCGCCGTTGATCGGTGTCACGGCTGCCTATGGCATAGCCCTGCAGATGCATGACGACCCTTCGGATACGGCGCTGGACGCCGTATGGTCGACGCTTCACAAGACACGACCGACAGCAATCAACCTGCGCTGGGCGCTGGACGAGATGCGCTCGACACTGCATCCTTTGCCGGCGCAGGACCGCGTGACGGTCGCTTATGCGCGAGCCGCTGCAATGGCGGATGAGGATGTCGGGCTGAACCAGTCGATCGGCCGCAATGGGCTGGAAATCATCCGCGGCATGGCCGCAACGAAAGCGGCGGGCGAGCCAGTCAATATCCTGACTCATTGCAATGCGGGGTGGCTGGCTACGGTCGACTACGGAACGGCCACCGCGCCGATCTATCTGGCCGTGGAGGAAGGCATTCCGGTGCACGTCTATGTCGACGAGACCCGTCCGCGCAATCAGGGGGCACAGCTCACCGCGTGGGAGATGGCCGGCCACGGCGTGCCGCACACGCTCATCGTCGACAACGCCGGCGGCCATTTGATGCAACGCGGCGACATCGACATGGTGATCGTCGGCACCGACCGCACCACCGCCAGTGGTGACGTCTGCAACAAGATCGGAACCTATCTGAAAGCGCTGGCGGCGCATGACAATAACGTGCCGTTTTATGTCGGCCTGCCGTCGCCGACCATCGACTGGACCGTCGCTGACGGCATCAAGGACATTCCGATCGAAGAGCGTTCCGGTGATGAGGTGTCGCTGGTCTGGGGCAAGGACAAGCAGGGCAATATCGCTCAGGTCCGCGTTTCGCCCGACAAGACCCCGGCCAGAAACCCGGCCTTCGATGTGACCCCGGCGCGGCTGGTGACCGGACTGATTACCGAGCGCGGCATAGCGCCAGCGTCCGCCGCGGGACTGGCAGCGATGTTCCCGGAGAAGGTCGGCAGATAGCGGCTATTCGCGCGCGCTTTCCCTCAGCTTTTGCGCGTACACATTGATCACCAGCGCCGCAAGCAGGATCAGCCCGCGGATGAGGATCTTCAGGAAACTGTCGATCTGGATGTGGTCGAGGCCGTTGTTCAAAACGCCAAGAACCAGCAGTCCGATGATCGTGTTGCCAATGCCGCCGCGCCCGCCGAACAGGCTGGTGCCGCCGACGACGACGGCGGCGATCGCGTCGAGCAGGAAAGTGTCGAACTGGTTCTGCTGCGCGGAGCCGAAATAGGCGACGCCCAGCATGCCGGCAATGCCAGCGCACATGGCGGAAATCACCATCACCGAAGCGATGATCATCTTGACGTTGACGCCGGAGTACTCGGCCGCCTCGCGGTTGCCGCCGACCATATACACGTAGCGGCCGAAGCGCGTGTAGGTCAGCACCAGATGCGCGACGAGCAGGAAGACCAGACAGACGACAATCGAGGCCTTGATGCCGAAGATGTTGCCGGACCCCAGGAAGGTTACGAGGTCAGGATAGGTGTAGGCGATCTGGCCGCGGATCAGCATGGCCGAAATGCCGTTGGCAATCTGCATCATGGCCAAGGTCATGATGAAGGAAGGTATGCCGATCGCCGTGACCCCGAAGGCGGTGACGAGCCCCAGCGCCAGGCAGCTTGCCAATGTGAGGATGATGGCGACTGCGCCGTTCAGCGGGATGTTAGCAATGTTCACGTAGTCGGGCTGGATAGTGAAGAACGCCACCACGATGCCGATCGCATTGGCGATCGCCGCGACCGACAGGTCGATCTCGGCGGTCAGGATGACGAAGGTCAGCCCCACGGCGATGATGCCGGTGATCGACGCCTGGGAAAAAATGTTCATCATATTGTCGAAGGTGCGGAAGCTCGGCGCCTGCGCCGAAAAGAAGATCACCAGCACGATCAGCGTGAACACCGGCGCGATGTTGCGCATCTGCTCGGCGAGGAAACGCTTGAGCTCGAACGGGCGCGGGCTTTCTGTAGTGAGAGTCATATGGAGTGGCCCGATCGTTCGTTGACGCGATCAATACCCCTACCCCTAACCCCTCCCCCTTGAGGGGAGGGGTTAGGGGTGGGGGTTTTCTCACAAGACATTTCACGCCGCATCGAGCAAATCCGCCTTTTCCAGACGCCCGGTGGTAAATTCCTTGGCCACGACGCCGCGCTTCAGCACAGTCACGCGATCGGCCAGCGTCAGGATCGTCTCCGGCTCGGTCGACAGCACTAGAACCGCAACGCCCTTGTCGCGCAAGGATTTCACGATGCGGATGACGTCCTCCTTGGCGCCGACATCCATGCCGCGCGTCGGCTCCGAGAGGATTAGCACCTTCGGCAGGTAGGTCAGCCATTTCGCCAGAGCGACCTTCTGCTGGTTGCCGCCGGAGAGATTGCCGAGCATGATCTCGGCGCGGGGTGGTCGTATCTGCAGGTCCTTGATGTGCTCTTCAGCGATCGCCTTTTCGCGGCGCGGCTTCAAAAGCCAGCGATGGATGCGCCCCAGGATGGCGATCGAGACATTCTTGAACACCTGTTCGGTGCGGAACAACATCATGCCCCGGCTTTCCGGCACGAAGGCGATGCCGGCCCGGCGGGCATCTGCCGTCGTGCGAAAGCGCATAAGCTTGCCATCGATGGCGATCGTGCCGTTGTTGAGCTGGCCCTTGCCGAACAAAGCGCGAGCGAGTTCCACCTGACCGCAGCCCATGAAGCCGTAAACGCCGGTGATCTCGCCGGCGCGCAGTTTCAGCGATACGTCGCGCACCATATGCCCATCACCGAGTGCGGCGGCGGCGAGCACGACAGGCCGGGCGTCGTCGCCGGCAAGCTCCGTCGTTTCGCCCATGTGCATGTCGGTCGAACCGCGGCCGATCATGTGTGCGATGACGCTATCCTTGGTGAGCGCCGACGTCGCTTCGGTGATCACCTTGCGGCCATTGCGGAAGACCGTGATGCGGTCCGAGATTGTCAGCACGTCGTCGAGGAAATGCGAGATGAAAACGATGGTGCGGCCCTGGCCCTTCAGCCGTCGCAGGGCCTCGAACAGCCGCGCGACTTCCGGCGGCGAGAGCGCTGACGTGGGTTCATCGAGAATGATGATCTTCGCGCCCGAGAAGAGCACGCGCGATAGTTCGACGAGTTGTTGCAAGCCGACCGGCAGACTGCCCATGCGCGCGCCGGGATCGATCTCGAGGCCCAGGCTGGCAAGCTGTTTCTTGGCCTCGCGCTTCATGCGGCCCCAGTCGACGACCCCCACCCTGGTGGGCTGTGCGCCGAGGAAGACATTTTCGGCAACCGTCAGATCCGGAACGATGGAGAGCTCCTGATGTACCATGCCGATGCCGGCAGCCAGCGCATCGCGCGGCGAGCGCAGGTGCACGGTCTCGCCGTTCACCCGCATCTCGCCGTCGAAGCCGTGATAGACGCCGGCAATCAATTTCATCATCGTCGACTTGCCGGCGCCGTTTTCGCCGACCAACCCGTGGATTTCGCCTTCGAGCAGATCGAAATCGACGTCGCGCAAGGCATGGATGCCGCCAAACGCTTTTGACACGGCAATCATTTCAAGGATTGGCCGTTGGGAAAATTCAGATGCACTGGCCGAGGGTTCCGAAGAACCCCCGGCTTGCTGTTCCGTCGCTTCAGCCAACGGTCGAGCCGATCAGATCAGGAAGTTCTTCTGCAGCCACAGATGGCCCGGCGCGGTTTCCTTGGTGATCACCGGACCGTCAGCCAGGATGAAGTTGGGAATGCCGCCTTCACCCGCCTTTTCACCGCCTGCAACAGCAGCGACGCCCGCCGCGACCGCCCAGCCATGGATGCGGCAGGACGGGTTGCGCACGGTCGCCAGCATCGTGCCGTCGAGCACGGCGTTCACTGCCGGCGGCATGGCGTCCACGCCGGCAATGATGATGCCTTCGCGGCCTTTCGCCTTCATGACATTGTGGGCGGCCAGCGCCATATCGTCATTGTGGAAGAAGCCGCCGGCGATATCCGGGAACTTCGTCAGCAGCGATTCCCAAATGCGCGCCACCTTGGTGACGTCCCAGTCGGCCGGCTGCTCGTCAACCACTTTGACGTCCGGATAATTTGCGACGACTTGTTGGAAACCCTTGGCCCGCCCTTGAGCGCCCGTATGGCCAAGCGCCCCCTGGGTCATGATGACGTTGCCCTTGCCGCCGATCGCCTTCATGAGCTGATCGGCAACGGCCGAACCCATCATGATGTTGTCGGGCGCGATGAAGGTGTGCAGCGCGAGCTGGCCTTCCGGCGCCATCATCGTGTCCATGGCGATGACCGGCGTGCCGGAATCGATAACCTTCTTGATCGGATCGTTGAGCGTGCCGATGCCAAATGTCTGGAGCGCGACAAAATCCCATTTCTGCGTGGCGAGGTTGTCGACGGCGGCGCGCTGCTTGGTGGCGGAAAGCTCGCCGTCGAACCAGGTGATCTCGACGTTCATCAGCTTGGCCCAGGCTTCGGCCGCTTGCTTGCCCTGCGCGCACCACGTCGCCTGCAAGCCGGCATTGCCCATTGCCGCTTTCAGCGGCTTGCTTGAGGCCTTCAGTTCTTGCGCAAGCGCCGGATTGAAACCGGCAGAGCCGAGCAACGCGCCGGCCAGGGCCGTCGCGCCAACGGCCTTGAAGATGTCGCGGCGCGTTCTGGATTCTTCGATCAGATCGTCAAGCACTTCGAACCTCCCTTTGCCGACAGGATGTCGGCGTTGAACCTCCCGTGCGGCAACAGAGCATCTGGTCGGACCACTGCCGCGCACGCGCACCATAGGTCCGATTTCGAGGGAGCGTCAACGACCCGAAAGCAGGACGAAAGCAAAATGCGCATGAGGTCGATAGCCTCAACCGACGGACGGGGCTTCAACCCTTGATGCATCTGGTCTAGCTTTCGGCGCGAAGGAAGGCTGGGAGGCTTGGCTTGGACAGGACGGCGACGGCGACGGCGACGGCGAAAGGCGAATTCCGGGCATTGGATACAGCAACGCTCGGCGCGCGGCTCGAGAGCATAGACGCTGTCGCCGAGCGCGTCGGACCAGACAGCAAAACCTGGAAAGTACGCGAAGTCGGTGACGGCAATCTGAACCTCGTCTTCATCGTCGAGGGACCGAAAGGCAGCGTGGTGGTCAAACAGGCGCTGCCCTACGTGCGCTTGGTCGGCGAAAGCTGGCCACTGCCGCTGAAGCGCTCCTTCTTCGAATACCATGCGCTCACGCGCCAAGAGGGACGGGCGGGGGTCGGAACGGTGCCGGCAGTCTACCATTTCGACGAGGCGCAAGCGCTCATCGTGATGGAGTACTTGTCGCCGCATGTCATTTTGCGGCGCGCGCTGATTGCGGGCCGCATGCCCGCCAAGATCGGCCGCGATCTCGGTCTGTTTGCCGCCCGCACACTGTTTCGCGGCTCGGACCTTTGTATGAAGGCTGGGGACCGGAAGCGCGACCTGGCGCTCTTCGCGGACAATGTTGAGCTCTGCGACATCACGGAAAACCTCGTCTTTACCGATCCCTATTTCGACGCACCGATGAACCGACACACCAGTCCGCAGCTGGACGCCGTGGTTGCCGAACTCCGCGCCGACCGCGACCTGAAGGTTGAGGCGCAGCGGCTGAAACACCTGTTTGCGGCGAAGGCCGAGACATTGCTGCATGGCGATCTGCACACCGGCTCGATCATGGTGACCGACGCCGATACTCGTGTCATCGATCCGGAGTTCGCCTGGTACGGGCCGATGGCCTTTGACGTCGGCATGATGCTGGCCAATTTCTGGATGAGCTTCTTCTCGCAGCGCGGGCATGAGACGAATGGCGACCGCAAGGCGATGCGCAACTGGCTGCTCGGCGTGACTGTCGAAATCTGGGCGGTGTTCCGTCAGGAGTTCTCGCATCTGTGGCGAACGGAACGCAACGGCATGCTCTATGCACGCAGCCTGTTCGAGGAGCGCGGCGATACGCTGGGCTCCGAGCAGGCGCTGAACGGCTTTATCGCCGAATTATGGGTCGACCTGTTGGGTTTTGCCGGCGTGGAAATTCATCGCCGCATATTGGGCCTCGCCCACAACGCCGATTTCGAAACGATCGAGGATATCGACCTGCGCGCCGATTGTGAACGGCCAGCGCTGCGGTTCGGACGGCAGCTCGCCGTCGCGCGGCGTGGGCTCCATTCGATAGAAGAGGTCAATGCGTTGGCCCGGCTGATCGACGCCGAGCATTTCGCGTAAGAATTACTTCGCCTTCGGCCGCGCCACGTCGTTGACGCCCTCGAGGTCCGGCGCTTGGCCGTAGCTCATCTGCTTCATCTGGCGTATGACGCGCGCCATCTCCTCGTCGTCGAGGATCGGTGGCTCGCCAAGCGTAAGCGCCTGGACGTAGAGCCGTGACAGCGTCTCGACCTCGATGGCCATGGCGAGCGCCGCGGCTGGCGTCTTGCCGAGCGAAATCTGGCCGTGCTGGCCGAGCAGGCAGGCCAGCCGCCCGTCCAGCGCCTCGATGGCGGCATCCGACAGGGCCTGTGTGCCGAAGGTGGCATAGCGGGCGCACCGGATGGTCGTGCCGCCGGCGATGCCGGTCATGTAATGAAAGCTGGGGATCGGTTTGTGGTGCACGGCAAGCGTCGTCGCGTAGACGGAATGGCAATGCAGCACACAGTCGATGTCCGGCCGCGATTGCAGGATGTCGCGATGGAAACGCCACTCCGAGGAGGGTCTGCGCGCGCCTTCATAGGTTCCATCGAAATCCATCTGCACGATATCGGCGGCGGTCATCGCCTCGTAAGGCAGGGATGTCGGCGTGATCAAAAAGCCCTTGGGATTGCGCACCGAAAGATTGCCCGCCGTGCCCTGGTTGATGCCGGAGTCATTCATGCGCCGACAGGTCGCGACAATGTCTTCGCGCAGGGCCTGGTCGTCATAAGCGGTGGTCACGATATCTGCTCCATTCGGGCGGGTCCGCGACGGCAATAGGCCAGTGAGCCGTGCGCTGTAAAGCGGCCGTCAACCACCGCTTGCCGCCAAACGCACCGCCTTTGCCCGGTCCAGCAAATTCTTGACGGACGACGCCGACCATTTGGCGCCGCCACGTGGCGTCCGCTCGTGCAGCCGTTCGAGTTGGGTCGCGATGCCGCGCAGCGTGAGCTCCGGATTGGAAGCATGAATGCCGGCAATCAGCGTCATCAACCGCTCCTCGGGCAGCTTTTGCGGGGATCGTTGCAGGAGAGTGGCATCGGCAAGCTTCTGCCTGACCAGCCATTTGACCGCGCGCCGAAGGCGCTCCACGTTCCACGGTCCGTCCGGCTGGGTCGATGGCTTCTGGTTGAGGAGGCGGGTGATGTCGTCCCATGTGTGGTCCGGCCGCAGCCGCTTGACGGTCGGCCACCAGCTATCAAGCGACGTGTGGATTTTGGCCGCATAGGCGCGCTCGCGGGCCTTGGCCGTCTTTGCCAGTGCTTCAGGCCGCCGCTCGCGCAAGCCCGGATTGCCGGGCAATTTTCCACGCGCCTTGGCTGCCTTGATGCCTGCCTTGGTACGCTCTGAGATCAGCGCGCGTTCGAGTTGCGCCACCGCGCCGAGCACCTGCAGCGAGAACATGCCTTGCGGCGTCGAGGTATCGATCGGATCGCGCAGCGAGCGGAAATGCGCGCCCTTCAAAGCTAATTCCTCTATGACGTCGAGCAGATGCGAGACCGATCGCGCGAGGCGGTCCAAACGCACGACCACCAGTGTGTCGCTACTGCCGATGCCATCCAGCAGGCGCGCCAGCGCGGGGCGCGCGCGCGACGCGCCGGAGCCTTGTTCCTGCACGATCACGTCGCAGCCGGCGGCCTTGAGTTCGATCTCCTGCGCGTCGGTTGCCTGTTCCTCGGTGGACACCCGGGCATAGCCGATGAGACGGCCGACAGGGTTCTTAAGGCGGCGGAAGGCGGTACTATTTCTAGGCATGGCTGAGCGAATCTGTTCACGGAAAGCGCTATCAGAAACCAACCTGTTGTAAACGCAATCGGCTGTGCGCGATTGCGGCTCTAGTGGAACGAATTTGACATTTGCATCCCGCCCGACATCAAGTGCCGGAGCAAATGTCAAATTCAAAAGTTCTACTAGAATCATATAGTTGCTGGCGGTCCCCTTGATCGCAACATTCGCTCCGGCGGGTTGTATCAAGGGATGCGAATGTTGCGATCGGACCACTAGCATGGCTGGGGCGATGCAAATCAGCTAACGGTTGGACAATGGCCTATGACACCCTACCATGGCAGGCGTCGAGCTTGTCGGTTGCACGGGCGACCGAAATACTGACCCGGCTTGACGAGCGCCTGTCGCGCTCGCCGGTCGGCGAGGGCTGGATCCAGCGCATGCATTTCCACGACGCCACCGCCGCGCTCTGGCTGGAAGGCGAGTTGGTGCATCTCGAGGATTTGGTGCTGCATGACGCGCATATGGATATCCGCACCCCGACACATGAATTGACGCGGGCGCACACTGTCCTGCGCGCGCGCCGGCAAATTCTCGGGGCAAAAGTCGGCTGGGCGCTGAGCCGTGAGGGCTTGATGCAGCTGACACATCGCGCGCCGAGCGCGACAGCGAGTGGGTCGGCGGACGACGTCGCGAAGGGATTGGCCCCCGAAGAGCCTGGTAGCGAGCGGTCTCGGATTGGCGAACTGGACGACGTCGAAACGGGAGATGCGACGCCCCATGCCGCAGAGGATGGCCTCGACTTCACCCATATCGATGCCGTGCTCGACCGAACTGCACGGCTGCTCGATGGCGAGACGCTTGCGCCGCGCGCGCCAATCCGCCCTGCGGCGCGCGATCCACTTGTCTATGATCTGGACTGGAACGAAGAGGAGCGGCTGGCTGAATGGCAGATCGCACTTGTCGACACCGAGAACCTGCCGACCGTTGCGCGCGCCGCGGTGCTGCTTGATGCCTGGCATTCGATCGAAGTGTTGCAGCTCGGGTCCTGGCTCGGCCCGCTGCTTGTTGCCGAACTGATGCGACAGTCGGGATTGTGCGCCAAGCATCTTGACTGCCTCGCGATGGGCCTGC
>JBFWUS010000001.1:0-196299 GCA_050247155.1 Rhizobiaceae bacterium | reverse complement strand
TTCTCGAAACTGGCCTTCTCAAACACCTGCGTCGACCCGACATAAAGATCGCCTACCCCTACATTACGCGATTTGTCGATCGGACAGGCTTCGACGACACGCGCGCCATTTCGCTTGGCAAAATCTATTCCAGCCTCGACCAGTTTGTGCATCAGGCCGGCGCGGCGATGGCCAACCCGGACATAAAAGCAAGAAATCGCCCAGACGTCGGCGGCGTCCGCATGTTCCGGCAACAGCGGCGCTGAAGCGCGGCGCTGGCTGCTCCATTTGGGCACGTCGGGCCGCGGGCCGATTTGCATCCAGCCGACCGGCTTGCCATCGTCGATCGCCAACAAGCCTGGCGGCGGCTCGGCACTTACACGATCGCGAAACCGAGACTTGTTGCCCGCGTTCGTTCGCGATTTCCATTCCGCGCCTGACTGGCGGAAATACATGCACCAGCAGCCGCCATGCGCGCCTCTCGGCCCGAACAGGTCTTCCAGCAGCGGCCAGCGTTCGTCGGTCAGTGGCAGGATGTCGAGGCTCATTGGTGGTCTTCAACAGGCCCGTGCTCGATCAGCAATTGCCCCCGGAGCAATGCGGCGGTAAGGTCGCGGGCAAGGATGTTCTCTTTACGTTCGCATCGATGGCTGCGCCTGTCAACGACCCGGAGCACGGTTTCTGCCGTGATTGCCTGACACCGCAGACGGCGATCCAGCGGCGTTGCGCGGCCTGTGGCAGCCCACGCCTGCTGCGCCACCCTGAGCTCTATCGCCTCCACGTCGCGCATATCGACTGCGACGCGTTTTACGCCGCTGTCGAGAAGCGCGACAACCCGGCGCTGCGCGACAAGCCGGTAATCGTCGGCGGCGGCAAGCGCGGCGTCGTGTCTACCGCCTGCTACATCGCGCGCATTCGCGGCGTGCGCTCCGCGATGCCGATGTTCAAGGCCTTGGAGGCCTGCCCCGACGCTATCGTCGTGTCCCCGGATATGGAAAAATATGTCCGCGTCGGGCGTGAGATCCGCGGCATGATGCAGGCGCTGACACCGCTGGTCGAGCCGATCTCTATCGACGAAGCCTTTTTGGACTTGGCCGGTACCGAGAAGCTGCATGGCTTGCCGCCGGCGCAGGTGCTCGCTCGCTTCGCCCGCGATGTCGAGCGCAACATCGGCGTGACCGTATCGGTCGGCCTGTCCTACGCAAAGTTTTTGGCCAAGGTCGCGTCCGACTTCAACAAGCCGCGCGGTTTTGCGGTCATCGGTGAAGCAGAGGCGGTATCCTTCCTTGCCGAGCAGCCGGTGACGTTGATCTGGGGTGTCGGCAAAGTCTTCGCTGCCGCCCTGCAGCAGGACGGCATCCGCACGATAGGTCAGCTTCAGCGAATGGAACTCGACGATTTGATGCGCCGCTACGGCACGATGGGGAGCCGGCTCTACTATCTCTCGCGCGGACAAGACACGCGCACAGTGCATCCCGACCACGAAGCCAAAAACGTCTCGGCCGAAACCACCTTCAACGTCGATCTGTCATCGCGCGAGGATCTCGCTCCGGTGCTGCGCGCGCTGTCGGAGAAGGTCTCGGCGCGGCTGAAGAAAGGCGGCATCGCCGGCCGCACCGTCGTGCTGAAGCTGAAAACCACCGATTTCAAGATCAAGACCCGGAACCGGCAGCTTGGCTCACCCACTCGGCTGGCGGACCGTATCTTCGAGACCGGCCTGCAACTGATGGAGAAGGAGCTGGACGGTACCCGTTACCGGCTGCTCGGCATCGGCGTGCACGACCTGTCGGACGTCGGCCGCGCCGACCCGCCGGACCTGGTCGATATCAAGGCGCGCAAACGCGGCCAGGCGGAACTCGCCATCGATGTCCTGCGCGACAAGTTCGGCAAGGGCGCCGTCGAGACCGGCTACACCTTCGGCCGTGGCCGCGTCGCCCAGCAGCAACAGCCCAGCGAACGTGAAGAAGATTTTCGGGACTAAAAACTAGCCGTTCGTTTTCGCAGTATCAGGCGGCGGCACATCCGACTTCGTCTTGCAGCCTTTCAGCCAGACGTCGTAGACCGCGTGCTCGACCGCATTCAGGCCCGGGCTTTCGGCGAACATCCAACCTGTAAAGATGCGACGAATCTTGCGGTCGAGCGTGATTTCGTCGACTTCGACAAAAGTGTCGGTCTTGGCCTCTTCCGCATCGGGCCGCGCATAACAGACGCGCGGCGTCACTTGCAGGGCGCCAAACTGCACAGTCTCATTCACATAAACGTCGAAAGAAATGATGCGCCCGGTGATCTTGTCCAGACCGGCGAATTCCGCGACCGGATTAGCGACCCGCACATCCTTTCCCTTTACCGTCGGCTGCTTGTTGTTGTCGGCGTCGGGATCGGCCGGCTGTTCCTCGGGATTGATTTGCAGCTCTTCCAGCGAATTCTCGTCAGGCGCACCGAGCTCGTCCTGCGCCCAGGCCACGGCCATCGTGCCGAGCGACAGTGAACCGGCAAAACAAGCCGCAGCCAATGGATGCGAAAGCGCGTGAAATTTCATTGTTGCGACGTTTCCCGGCCGTGTCCCGACGATTCAGGCAGCTTCAACAGCGCCGATAACCGCCAATTGTGGCGGGAACAGAACCAAGCCGATCTAAAGCGCGAAATCAGCTACCTGGCGTCCAAGCGTCGTAATCGCCGGTCACCTGCGGACGATGGCCCCCCGAATAGAGCGAACCCGGCGGGCGGTAGGCTTGCGCCGTGCCGGTCAGGTTCGGCACATATGGCTTCTGCCACTCCCGCGGCTTGTAGTTTTCCTTGGTCGGCGGCGTGTCGACGCGATGGTGCATCCAGCCATGCCAGCCGGGCGGAATGGCCGAAGCTTCCGAATAGCCGTTGTAGATAACCCAGCGGCGCGTTCGCCCTTCCGAGTCGGTCCCGCCTTCGTAATAGGTGTTTCCGAATTCATCCTGCCCGACTTCCTTGCCGAAGCGCCAGGTATGGAAACGCGTGTTCAGTGTCTGGCCGTTCCACCAGGTGAAGAACTGAGTGAAAAAAGTCTTGATCGACATCGTGTCCGCGCCTGTTCCGCTCCGGCGATCAAGCCGGCCGTCCCGCCTTATGGCTCTCTGGCGCGGCTCTGGCAAGCGTTCCATCGCTTTCCCGCACCCCGCCGCTCGAAAATTTGCCATGATCTCACGCGAGCGAAAACGCGATGGAACGAACACAAGGACCCATGACGCAGACGAGGCGCACCCTGCCCTTCTTGGGCGTGTTGGCGGCCGCCGGCCTTACGCTTCTAAGCGGTTGCATGTCGAGCGGGCCAGTCGGCGATACTGTTGGCCAGAACGGTTCCGGCGCCAGCTATCTCGCTTCGATCAGGTCGAGCAACGGCCTACCGGCGCTGTCGCCCGATTCGACTTTGGAGGCGGCGGCGCTTGAGCAGACGAGGCTCATGTCTGGCGCCCAGAGGATGAACCACACCGCGCGCTTCGGCAAAAACTTTGGCCGCCGCGCTCGCGGCAGCGGCATCGAAGGCGCTGCGGCAGAGAACATCGCTTATGGCGCCTTCGGCATGGACGAATTGTTCCAACGCTGGATGAATTCGCCCGGTCATCGCCGCAACATGTTGAACCCCGCCTACACCCGATACGGCCTCGCCTCTGCCAGCGACGCCACTGGCAAGCGCTATTGGGCGCTCATTTTGGCGGACTGATTGTCCAGGAACGGGTCGCCGCATAACCGCCACAGATTGTAACCAACAACTTTTGTTTCGTGATTGACGCCAGGGGCGCGCGGTCCATTTTGGAGCACAAGTGATGATCGCTGACGCAATCGCCGACCAGGGAAACTGGTTTTTCCGCTGGCGTAGCTATGTTCTGCTCGGCTTCGCGCCGCTGGTCTTCTGGTCGATCAGCCAGCCCGAGCCGATCGAAATAGCCTTCGGGCCGGCGGCCGATTCGATCTACGAAACCATCTGCATCGCAATCGCCTTCGCAGGCCTCGGCATCCGGGTCATGGTAGCTGGCTTCGTGCCGGCTGGCACATCGGGTCGCAACACGAGGCGGCAGATCGCCGAAAGCCTCAACACGACCGGCATCTATTCGCTGACCCGAAACCCGCTCTATCTAGGCAATGCGATGACGATCATGGGAATCGCCCTGTTCACGCAAAGCATCAGCCTCGTGCTTCTGATGGCCATGTTTCTCGTGGTCTATCTGGAACGTATCATCGCAGCCGAGGAGCGCTTTCTGACGGCAGCGTTCGGCGATGACTATCTTACATGGGCGCGAGGCGTGCCGGTGTTTGCTCCGCGGCTGACGGGCTGGATCGCGCCAGCCGTGCCGTTTTCTCTCAGGACCGTGCTGAAGCGCGAGCACTCCAGCATGCTGGCCATTCTCGTATCGCTCTACACGATCGATCAGGTCCGCGAGTGGATGACGTCAGCAACGCCCGTCTTTGACGTCGACTGGACTGCCGCACTTGCCGTGGGCACAATCATATACCTTGCCCTGGTCTGGATGAAGAAGCGCACCACGCTATTGCACGTCGCGGGACGTTAATGGCTAAGCCCTTGCTTTGAAGGCGTCCTCTTTCTAAACGTCCACCAGCGTTTTGCGAAGATCGGGGGATGGTTTGGAAGCTGCCGCTGGATTGAGGGCCGCTGGGCGGATCACGTCCGGCGACATCCGCGCACGCAAGGGCGGCGATCCCATAGTAACGCTGACGGCCTACACCTACCCCATCGCCCGGTTGCTCGATCCGCATTGCGAGCTGCTTCTCGTGGGCGACAGCGTTGCCATGGTGTTGCACGGCCATCAGAATACGCTCGGCGCGACGATGGACATGATGATCCTGCACGGCCAAGCCGTGATGCGCGGCGCAAAGCGCGCATGCGTCGTGGTCGACATGCCTGCGGGCAGCTACGAAACCTCCGTCGATCTGGCAGTAGCATCGGCCAGGCGCATTCAGGCCGAAACCGGATGCTCCGCGGTCAAACTCGAAGGCGGAGTGGATATGGCCGCTCAGATTGCGGCCATTGTCGCCGCCGGCGTACCGGTGATGGGTCACATAGGCTTGCAGCCGCAATCCGTCGAAAAGGAAGGTGGCTACAAGATCAAGGGCAGGAGCGACGACAACGTCGCTGCGCTCTACCGCGACGCCGAAGCCGTCGAGAATGCGGGCGCTTTTGCAATGGTCATCGAGGGCACGATCGAGGATGTCGCGGCAGGCATCACGCGCGCTGTTCGCATCCCCACCATCGGCATCGGCGCCAGTGCTGCGTGCGACGGCCAGATTCTTGTCACCGACGACGCGCTTGGCTTGACCGTCGATCGCGTTCCGAAATTCGTCAAGGAATATGCCCGGTTGCGCGACGTCGTCTCGGCAGCGGTCGAGACCTATGCTGATGAGGTTCGCAGTCGAACGTTTCCCGGCGAAGCCCATGTCTTCCGCAACAAGGACAGTCGCTCATGACAAAACCTCTTGTCGTGAAGCCAGTCGCGGAATTGCGGCGTGTCATCGGCGAATGGAAACGCGACAGGCGTTCTGTCGCGATGGTCCCCACCATGGGCGCGCTGCACGATGGCCACATCTCGCTGGTGCAGCGTGCACTGAAGACGGCCGACCGCTGCGTCGTCTCGATCTTCGTCAACCCTAAACAGTTTGCGCCGACGGAGGACCTGGACAAATATCCGCGCCAACTCCAGGCCGATCTTGACCGGCTTACAGCAGCCGGTGCGCATCTCGCCTACACGCCCGGCGGCGAGGATATGTATCCAGCAGGTTTCGACCTGAAAATTTCCGTTGGCGGGCCGAGTGAGGGACTGGAGACGGATTTCCGGCCGCAGTTCTTCGACGGCGTGGCGACCGTCGTCGCCAAGCTCTTTCTGCAAGCGACGCCTGATTTCGCAATTTTTGGCGAGAAGGACTATCAGCAGCTCTGCGTGGTGACAAAGCTCTGCCGCGATCTCGACATCTCTACCGAAATCGTCGGCGCGCCGACCGTGCGCGACAGCGAGGGTTTGGCGATGTCGTCGCGCAACGCCTACCTCTCATCGGCCGAACTGCAAATCGCCCGTCAGTTGAATAGAATCATGCAGCGGGCCGGCGCGGCGCTCGCAGATGGCGCGGATGAGGCCGCCACGCTGGCGCAGGGAGCTGACGACATACTGGCGGCGGGCTTCCGAAAGGTCGATTATCTCGCGGTGCGCGAAAGCGGCACATTGGCGCCGTGGGCGCTCGGCAAACCCGGCCGCATCCTCGCCGCAGCGTGGCTTGGCACGACGCGTCTGATCGACAATATGGAGATCGGCAGCTAGCTGCCCCGCTCGCGCTCCATGCGCCGCACCGTTTCGCTGACCCCGGCATGGCGGCAGAGGTCGTCGCTCTCGCCAGTATCGACAAAGCCGCGCGAAACATAGAAGCCTATAGCCTTCTCGTTCGCGGCCTCGACCTCGAGCACCAGACGCTTGGCTTCCGGGAACGACTCTTCGACCTCGTCCAGCAGCATGCCGCCGACACCCCGGCCCTGCATCGACGGCAGCACGTAAAGCTGGCGCAGCGTGACCGTTTCGCCGGTCTCGTCAGCAGCCGCAAACGCAATACCGGCCAGCGCCTTGCCGTCGTCGGCGACCAGATATTCCGAGCGCGGCGCGGTCAGTCGCGCGGTGAGCGACTTGATCGAATGCCATTCGTTGGTGATTTCGGTGACCTTTTCGACGCCGTAAATCGCGTCATAGGTGTCATGCCACGTCTCGACCAGCAGCGCCCTGATCGCAGGGACGTCGCGTTCCGAGGCCGTGCGGACGAACATCATTCCAGCCCGAGTTTTGCTTTCACCAGATCGTTGACGGCCTGCGGATTGGCCTTGCCGCCCGTCGCCTTCATGACCTGACCGACGAACCAGCCGGCCATGGTCGGCTTGGCCTTCGCCTGCTCCACCTTATCCGGGTTGGCGGCGATCACATCATCGACCGCTTTTTCAATCGCGCCGGTGTCGGTCACCTGCTTCATGCCACGGCTCTCAACCAGTTCCTTCGGATCGCCGCCTTCGGTCCACACGATCTCGAAGAGGTCCTTGGCAATCTTGCCGGAAATGGTGCCTTCCTTGATCAACTCGATCACACCGCCGAGCTGCGTCGGCGAAACAGGCGACTCTTCGATCGCCTTGCCGGCCTTGTTCAGCGCGCCGAGCAGATCGTTGATGACCCAGTTGGCCGCCAGCTTGCCGTCGCGGCCTTCCGCCACCTGCTCGAAATAGTCGGCGATCGCCTTTTCCGACACGAGCACCGAGGCGTCGTAGGCCGAAAGCCCGAGCTTCTCGACCAACCGCGTCTTCTTGTCGTCCGGCAGCTCCGGCAGGTGTTTTGCCAGATCGTCGACATAGGCCTGATCGAACTCCAGCGGTAGAAGGTCGGGGTCCGGGAAATAGCGGTAGTCGTGCGCCTCTTCTTTCGACCGCATTGACCTCGTCTCGCCCTTGTTCGGGTCGAACAGGCGCGTCTCCTGGTCAATCTTGCCGCCGTCCTCAATGATCGCGATCTGGCGGCGGGCCTCCGCCTCGATGGCCTGGCCGACGAACCGGATCGAGTTGACGTTCTTGATCTCGCATCGCGTACCAAAATCGCCGCCGGGTCTGCGCACCGAAACGTTGACGTCGGCGCGCATGGAGCCTTCGTCCATGTTACCGTCACAGGTGCCGAGATAACGCACGATGGTTCTTAGCTTCGTAAGATAGGCTTTTGCCTCGTCGGCCGAGCGCAGGTCCGGCTTGGAGACGATCTCCATCAGCGCCACACCGGAACGGTTCAGGTCGACATAGGACATGGTCGGGTGCTGGTCGTGCATCGACTTGCCCGCATCCTGTTCCAGGTGCAGGCGTTCGACGCCCACCTCGATATCCTCGAACTGGCCTTTCGAATCCGGCCCCACCGAAACGATCACAGTCCCCTCGCCGACGATCGGCTGCTTGAACTGCGAGATCTGGTAACCCTGCGGCAGATCGGGATAAAAATAGTTCTTCCGGTCGAAAACCGACTTGTGATTGATCTGCGCCTTCAGCCCGAGGCCGGTGCGGATCGCCTGGCGCACGCATTCCTCGTTGATCACCGGCAGCATGCCGGGCATTGCAGCATCGACCAGGCTGACATTGGCATTCGGTTCGGCGCCGAAGGACGTCGAGGCACCCGAAAAGAGTTTTGCTTCAGAGGTCACCTGGGCGTGCACCTCCATGCCGATGATCACTTCCCAGTCGCCGGTCGCGCCAGCGATGAAGCGTTTCGGGTCGGGCGTGCGGGTGTCGATGATGGTCATGAGCGTCCGTCGGAATTGTCGTTTGACAACATATTTTGTTGCCGACAGTCGCTAAATCAATCGATGTTGCGTTGCAACCGCGAGCGCATACGGCGGCAGCTTCGTCGCCGGCCTTTCATGATGCCGTCGCGGAATAGCCCTATGCTGTCGCGATATACTGTTTGATCTCTTCGGCTTCCCGTTCGACGTCCTCGATACGCCGCTTCACCACGTCGCCGATCGAAATGATGCCGTCGAGCAGACCGTTCTTCTCTACCGGCAGGTGACGGAACCGGCCCGCGGTCATGATCTCCATCACCTCGTTGACCGTATGATGTTCGTTGCAGATCTTGACCTTCGGCGTCATCACGTTGCGCAGAGGATGTTTTACAGCCTCTGGACCGTCCTTGGCCAATGCGCGAACGATATCGCGCTCTGAAAGAATGCCGACGATCTTGCGGTCGCCGTTGGTTATCACCAGCGCGCCGATACGATGCTCGGCCAGGGCGCGGATCGCCTCCGATAACATTTCGTTCGGCCCCATGGTGAAGACGTCGTGACCTTTCTGGTCGAGAATGGCTTTTACGGTCATCGCACTGTCCTCCTCACTGGCGCATTGCTCGTTAGCGACCGGCGCGATGCGGTCGATCTTGTGGTTATCGTGCGACGCCGATGCTTATTTTTCAAGCCTCTGGTTCTTCTCTCGAAACGGGGAGCGCCGGCTCTCTGTCAAATAGCCCAATGCCGAAAAAGCCGACAAGGAAGCCGCCGATGTGCGCCTCCCAGGCAATGCTCTCTTCCATATTCGGAACCAGCGAAAACACCCCAGTGAGAAGATTCACGACCATCCACACACCGAGAAAGATAAGCACGCCGCGCATACGCAGCACGAGCGGCACCGGCAGCACCGGCCCGGCAAAGGACGGCAATCCGCCGGATCGATCGACCCGAAATGCAAAGCGCGCCGCGGCGCCCATCATGCCAGAGATCGCGCCGGACGCACCGACCAGCGGCGCCTGGTCGTAAGAATGCAGGGCGAAATGCAATCCGGCTGCCGCAATGCTGGTCGCGATCCAAAATAGAACAAATCGCCAAACGCCGAGCCGCGTCGCGAGTGGCGAGCCGAAGGCGGCAAGCCAGATCATGTTGACCGCGAGATGCGCCCAGCCGCCATGCAGGAAGGAATAGGTGACAGGGCTCGTGAAGGCGAAGGCGTCCCACTCGTAGCCGCCAGTGTAACGAATCGGGATGAAGGCGCCGCGCACGATCAGGTCGATGTTCTGGCTGTCCGTCAGAAGATAAACGCTTATCAAATGGAGGGCGACGCAAGCGACGATTGCGGCCAGGACAATCCCGGGAAGATTGAACGCCCGTTCGCGCGGCGGCAAAGCTTCGATTATGTCGTCCGGGTTGTGCTGGGTGCGCGCATCAATCGAATCGTTCGGGTCGGTCATACGCGCCAGAATCCTAATCCGGCGGCGAATCAGCAAGACCGAGCGGAAAAAAAGAAGCCGCTCGCGGTTTCCCTTGAGCGGCCGGTCGAGCCCCATGCCCGAATATTGACTGGAAGTGCTGCTGGCAGGTCGCCCCGCCCCCGTCCTGGAGTGTCTGAACTGTGCCAGAACTCCAAAAAAGCGGCAATGTAAACCATTGATTAACCTTAACGTCCCGGCACGGTTAACAACTCATGACCAAGCTGGCACGCATCCTGCTCCTGCGTGCATGAACGATATCGGAAGACGCCCTTCTGTTCAGCGATGGGACAACCGGTGACAGCGGCAACGGAGCCACGCAGGATGCAACAGGAAGCCACAAATGCCCTGTTCCACTATTGGAACCGGCTGCGCGATGGTCGTGCTGCTCCGTTGCGCAGCGAGATTGAGCCAGCGGACATCAAACGGCTCCTCGCCGACACTTTTATCCTGGAGGCCGATGGGCGTGGCGAGGCGATCTTCAGGCTCGCCGGTACTCGGCTTTGCGCAATTTATGGCAGAGAATTGAAGGGCTTCGCCTTTCCATCTCTGTGGCGCGCACGTGATCATAAGGTACTGTTTGGGCTCGTCGGAGGCGTATTCCGCCAAAACTCGGTCGCCGTCATGGGCTTTGACGGCATGAGCAATTCGGGTCGGTCCATCGCTTTCGAAATGGTCCTTCTGCCGCTCGATGCCGGACGCGACAACCCTCGATGCCTGGGCCTGATTACCGCGTGTGAGCGCGCCTATTGGTTGGGCGCAGATCCGATCGTCGATTCCCAGGTGCAATCGATTCGCGTCATCGACCCGGATCGCGACCCGCTGTTTTTGAAAAACAGACCATCGGTCGCGCTTGGCGAACCCGTGTCGGAGAAATCACCGATGCGCCCATTCGGCGCCGGCATCCCACGCCGCGTACGCCACTTGGTCGTCCTCGACGGCGGGCGCGCGGAATAGAGGCAAATCGGCTGTTTCTTTATATTTGGATCGACTGGCTTACGCGTTCTTAACTTCTGAAAGCCTACCTTCGCAGAGATCATATTTCTTTATGACCAAAGCACGCTAGCGATCGAGGCTGAAATGGAAGTAGCGGCGAACGAGGTCGCGCCGTCAGGAATCGAGCGGCGAGCATATTCGCGGTTCGACGTAAAGATCTATGGTCGCTTCATGCGCGAGGATCAGACCGAGTACCCTTGCCAGGTTCTCGACATCTCGCCAGGCAACGTCTCATTACGTGCCGAAAGCCCCGGAGCGCCGGGTGAGAAGGTGATCGCTTATCTTGATCACATTGGCAGGCTTGAAGGCGTAGTCACGCGGATCAATTCCGAAGACAACATGTTTGCCATGACGATCTTGGCCACTGAACGCAAGAAGGACAAGCTTGCGGCCCAATTGGCATGGCTGGCTAACCGCCAGATGAGCGGTATGCCGGAAGACCGGCGGCATGAACGCATCGCGCCCCGTAACCCGGTTAGCGTGCTGCATCTAATGGACGGCCGCAAATATGAATGCCGCATCATCGATCTGTCTCTTTCCGGCGCGGCAATCGAGATCAATGTGAAGCCCGCTCTGGGCGCGCAGGTCGTGCTGGGCACAATGCGCGGCGAGGTTGTGCGTCATTTCGACGAAGGCGTGGCGATCGAGTTTGCGGTCGTACACAGCGTCGATCAGTTGGAAACCGAGTTCAACGCCGACGCCGCCTAGAACGATCTCCAATCAGTCTTAGCCGTTGGCCGGTGATGGGTTTGGCGCACGCCTGAGACAAGATCGTCTCGTCGACGCGCGAGCCACACGCGATCCAGCACATTCTCTGCAAAAATCGTGCGATTTTCTGCCGTGCTCATGCGGTGCATCCTCTTGGTGCCATACGAGCCAGCCCGTCGACAAGCCGTCGTTTGCGAATCCGGCAGAACAGGCGGATACGCTTCACCAAAGCATTCGGTTGCGTCACGGCCGCCCGGCGACAGGCTCACCTGCGCGCGCCACGCCATGCCGGCCATTTTTGAGACTTGCGGTTAGGGCAAATTTTACAGGAAAAATATACTTCATATTTACATTGAGAATTTGAGTTTTATTAAAATTAGCAAAAAAAGCTTTTTCGACTTTACTCAAACTATGCTTTGCATTTTTGCGGCGTTTCAATTGAAACGTGAGATGGTGTCTCCGGAATGGGGAGACGACCATAATGGGACGATGGACGAGGAAGTTGCTGCTGAGCATGATCGCTCCAGCGGCCTGGTGCAGTGTGGCAAGCGCCGAGCCGTTGGCCATGCAGACAGGCGCCCGCGCGACGCAGCCGATTGGCCACTATGAATTCTGCCGCCAACTACCCGCGGAATGTCGCGTGCGTGGCGCCAAGCCTGCACCTCAAGCTGCGACTGGCAAGCTGTGGGCATTACTGGCGAACGTCAATAGCGCTGTCAACGCTCAAGTCCGTCCACGCACGGACATGGAGATGTGGGGCAAAGAGGAAGTCTGGTCGTTGCCCGGCGAATTTGGCGACTGCGAAGATTACGTGATCGAGAAGCGCCGCCGCCTGATATCCATGGGCATTCCAGCTGGCAACCTGCTGATCACAGTGCTTCGCCAAAGAAGCGGCGACGGGCACGCTGTTCTGACGGTCCGCACCTCGGCTGGCGACTATGTGCTCGACAATCTGGACAGCCGGATTCGTCTCTGGAGCAGCACCGAATACACCTTTTTGAAACGTCAGTCCGAGCGCGATTCTGGCGCGTGGCTTTCGATCAGCGATGGTCGTGCCGACGCCGTTGCCAGCGTACGCTGATCGCAGGAAAACCCGGTCGAGCCCCACCCTCCCCGTCCCCAACGACCGGGTCTACGGAGCCGGCCCAGTCCCCGGGCCGGCTCCACTTATTTCAGGCAGACCTATCACGCACTAGCTAGCCGCAGACCGGCTCGAAATCGCTTCTGATTGGCGATGTAATGCTGCGCCGATAGTTTTAGACGCGCGATCGCCTGTTCATCCAGCGGTCGGACGACCCTGGCCGGACTGCCGACGATCAAAGAGCCGTCGGGAAACGTTTTACCCTCGGTCACCAGCGCGCCCGCGCCAACCAGACAGTTGTCGCCGATTTTTGCGCCATTCAGGATGATCGCTCCCATGCCGATCAGGCTGTTGTTGCCGATCGTGCAGCCATGCAGCAAAGCGCGATGGCCGATGGTGCATCCAGCGCCGATCGTCAGCGGGAATCCCGGATCCGTGTGCATGATCGTATGCTCTTGCACGTTGGTGCCGTCTCCGATCGTGATGGTTTCGGTGTCGCCACGCAACGCAGAGCCGAACCAGATGCCGACATCCTTGCCGATAACGATATCGCCGATGACGGAGGCGTCGGGCGCGATCCAGGTCGACGCCTCATCGGCAAAGATCGGGCTCTTTCCGTCCAATGTATAAAGGGGCATGGCAATCCTCCGGCTAGTGGCAAACGGCAGGATAACTGCCGCCGCACGATCTTCCAGAGGCGAACTGACTAACTTGCCAAAACCATGCGCATTGCGGCAGCCGCGCCCGTCACGCCGATTGCCAATGTCCAGAACAGCACCGTCACCGCGCAGCCTGCAAAAGCGAGCGCGCCTAGCCGCCCTTCCCGCCAGGCCTCGGCCGTGTCGTTGCACAGCATCAACGGGCCTGCCGTGATCACCGCCAGGACAAACCGCAAACGATGGGCATGGTCGAAAAAGGGCGCGGCAAACGACAATCTGGCGCCCGCCGCAAGCTCAAGCACCGAGCCAAAAATCCCGCAAAGCGTCACCCCGACCAGAAAGACGAAGGCGATTGTCGCAATGTGATCCATGTTTACCCACCGTTTACCATGATCGCCGAGTGTCAAACGATCAAAGCGGCAAGATTCATGCCGTGATTTGCGCGGGTCGACGTCGGACAGGAATGTAGTGATGGGCGCAACCATGGCCGTCGGGCGGTCGTCCCCTAAAACCCGCGAAATCAGCGGCAGCCTGATGACGAAGACGTTTTACGTCTTTGCCGGCTTGGCGCTCGCGGCGATTGCGATAAGCTTGGCGGGAAAATGGTTCGGGCAGACGATTTCGCACGGCGGTCATACGGACAGCATGACCCTTCGCGAGATCGTTATCGGCAACAACGTGATCGTCGCTCCCGACAACATGATCCGTTTTCCAGACGCGCGGCGCGACGGCGTGACTGCCCGCTTGGACCTCTACATGCGCTGGCCCGATCTCCGCGGTTATGGCGAGGCCGTTCGCAACGACTTCAACCATGCCAATGGCTCAAAGACGATTGTGTTTCTGACGTTCGAAGAAGCCTCCATGTCGCGTGACATGAGCGGCCGCCTCGCGCCGATCTACAACGAACTGATCGACAGACCGGGCGCGGCGGGCGTCGGCGGGCTGACGATCTACGATTTCAGCGAGAAATCCGGCTATCTCGACGAGATGTTGGCGGTTGCAGCGCGCTCCGGCGAGACGCCTTTTGTGGCGCGGTGCCTGAAGGGTGAAGCGGCTGCGCAGTCTCTCGCACCCTGTGAGCGCGACATCCAACTCGGCGACGGCCTCAGCCTGACGTTCCGTTTTCCCGCCGAGTTGCTGAAGGAATGGCCCAAGCTCGAAGCCGCTATGCGTGCGCGGGCGACCTCGATGCTGAAAACCGCAAAATCTTAGTTCAGGTCGATATCCAGGATCGCCATCTGGAAATTGTAGTCGCCGTCTTCCTCGTCCTTATAGATCAGGCCGAGGAACTCGTCGCCGAGATAAAGCTCAGCGGAATCTTCCTTGCGCGGCCGGGCCTTCACCTCCAGCCGTGGATTCTGGAAGAGCTTTTTGAAATAGGCGTCGAGTTTTCTGATTTCTTCGGGCTTCAAGATTCCGCTCCGCTTGGTCGGGCTTTTGATTTGAACCGGGCTTCTGGCACGCGAACGCTGTCGCTGTAAAGCTGAGATCGGGCAGCGGGTTCCACGGACTCCTCTCGATCCAGAAATCGCTGAAAGGAAGATGGGTCGGCAAACGATCGGATTTACCGCGCGTTGTCGCCGAAGCGCGGCAAACGACCTGGAACGGCCGGACGGTCAGATGTCGTAGGTCGAGATCGTGTCGACGATCTGCGACGGCAGATACTGATCCATGACGCGAGACGGCTGGTCGCAACCCGTCTCGCCAACGACGCGGGCCGGCACACCGGCAACGGTCTTGTTGTGCGGCACAGGAGCAAGCACGACCGAACCGGACGCGACCTTCGAGCAATGACCAACCTCGATATTGCCGAGGATCTTGGCGCCGGCGCCAATCAGCACGCCGTAGCGAATCTTCGGATGCCGATCACCCGTTTCCTTGCCGGTCCCGCCGAGCGTCACACCTTGCAAGATCGAGACGTTATCTTCGATGACCGCCGTCGCGCCGACGACAATGCCAGTGGCGTGGTCGAAGAAGATGCCCTTGCCGATGCGCGAAGCCGGGTTGATGTCCGTCTGGAACACCGAAGATGAGCGGCTTTGCAGGTAGAGCGCAAAATCCTTACGGTCGCGGTTCCACAGCCAATGCGCCAGGCGGTGCGTCTGGATCGCGTGAAACCCTTTGAAATAGAGCACCGGCATCAGGAACCGGTCGCAGGCCGGATCGCGATCATAGTACGCCTGGATGTCGGTGCGAACGATATTGCTCCACTCGGGCTGGTCTTCAGCCATGGCCGTAAATGTCTGGCGGATCAGATCGGCGCCGAGGTCTTGATGGGCCAGTCGCTCGGAGATGCGGTGGATCACCGCCTGCTCCAGCGTGTCGTGATTCAGAATCGTGGCATAGAGAAAGGCAGCCAGCACCGGGTCCTTGCCAACGGCGGCCTCCGCTTCCGACTGGATCGTTGTCCAGATCGGGTCGACAGCTTGCACGGTCTTGGCGCGCGCGACATTCGAGTTACTCATGGACCTGTTTCCTGCTTGTCGGCCTTGTCGGCGATCGAGCTTCACAATAATCGAAGCTTTAGCGCCCTTGAATTCAATTTTCCTTATCAGCCTGTCAATTGGACATTTGTCATGCCGCTTCAAGACCCGGCGCAACAGGATTGTTTGACTGTCGAGCATGACGGGCCGGTGACGCGTATCGTTTTCGACAATCCGAAGCGGCGAAACGCGATCAATCTGGCAAGCTGGCAAAGACTGGTTGAGCTCGTGCCGGCGCTGGCCCGACAACCGGAAACGCGGGTAATCGTGCTTTCCGGTCGTGGCGATGATTTTTCGGCCGGCGCCGATATCTCCGAGTTCGACACGGTGCGTCGCGATGAGGCGACGGCGCGCGTCTACGAGGCCGCGAACTCGGCCGCATTCGCCGCCATACGAAACGCCGGCGTACCGGTGATCGCCGCCATTCGTGGCATCTGTTTCGGTGGCGGGTTTGGGCTTGCCGCTGCCGCGGACCTGCGTATCGCGACGCCCGATGCGGAGTTTTCGGTGCCGGCGGCACGGCTCGGCCTCGCCTACCCACAGGACGCGATGATTGACATTGTATCGAGCGCCGGCCCACAAATGGCCCGCTATCTCACCTATTCGGCCGCGCACATCGACGCCGCAGCGGCGCTTGTCTGCGGTTTCCTGCTCCAGATTGTTCAGACGGACCGCTTCGACGCGCGTGTCGACGAAATCGCCCATCAGATCGCTGCCAACGCGCCTTTGTCGATCAAGGCGTCCAAGCTGTCGATCGCGGCAGCGTTGAGCGGCGATACCGCAACTATTTCAGCCGCCATGGCTGCGGGCGACCGGACCTTTGCCAGCGAAGACTATGCGGAAGGCCGGACAGCCTTCCGCGACAAGCGCCAGCCCCGCTTTAGGGGCATCTGACCCTATTTGGCCGGTTCGAGCTCGGGATATTTGACGCCGAGTTGCTCCAGATAGGTCGGGTACTTCGCCGGATCGTAGTAGAACGCTTTCATCTGGTCGCGAAACTGCGCCATGATCTCCACATTCTTCTGCGTCTGCGGCTTGTCATCCGCATTCAGCACCGGAAGGTATTTCTGGTCTTTGTTCTGAACGTCGTTGAAATAGACCTTGCTCGCCTCGACGAGTTTCGGGTCCATCAGCAAATCGAGCGTCGTCATGCCGATGACTTTCGAACCGGCAACGACGCCTTTGTGCGCGATCGGCGTGGCCATCGCCATGGCATTGACCCAATTGTGCCCCGGCAGGTTCGGAATGTTCGACGGATAGCGCAGCGTGATTGTCGGCACGACCCAGGAGATGTCGCCGATGTCGTCCGAACCGCCGCTCTCCGGCTTTTCAACGGGCTTGCCGAGAGGTTTCAGCTTGGTCGCCAAGCCATCTTCCTTGCCTTTCGCGACCTTCTGCACCGCCTTAGCGAATTTTTGGTCGTCCTCGGTCCAAGTGGGGAGGCCAACCTTCTCGATATTGGCGAAGGCCGCTTCAGCCATCGGTTTGTTGAAGTGGCGCGGCGCGGCCGTTCCGACGATCTTGCGGCTCACGCTCGTATCGCTCATCTTCGCCGCAGCTTCGGAAATCACATTCGCGATCTCGAAGTTTTTCGAGATGTTGGCAAAATCCTGTTCACGGATGAAATACCAGACCGTCGCCTCCTGTGGCACGACGTTCGGCTGATCTCCGCCCTCGGTGATGACGTAGTGCGAACGCTGCTCCGGCCGCAGATGCTCGCGCCGCATGTTCCAGCCGACATTCATGAGTTCGACGCCATCCAGCGCGCTGCGCCCGCGCCATGGCGCGCTGGCCGAGTGCGCGGTTTCGCCCTTGAAGGTGTATTCGACGGAAACCATGCCGGTGCCGTTGGGCTGCCCCCATGTGACGTCCAGATTGTCACCGACATGGGTGAAAAGTACGGCGTCGACATCCTTGAAGATGCCGTCGCGCACCATGTAGGCCTTCCCGGCCAGCAGCTCCTCGGCGACTCCCGGCCAGAGCATCAGGGTGCCGGGGATCTTCTCCTGCTCCATGATTTCCTTCAGCGCGATCGCCGCGACGATGTTCACCGCCTGCCCGGAATTGTGACCCTCGCCATGGCCCGGCGCCCCTTCGATCATCGGCCGCTTGTAGGCGACGCCTGGATATTGCGATGTGGTGGGTAGGCCATCAATGTCGCTGCCCAGCGCGATCACCGGCTTGCCGGAACCCCAGGTCGCGATCCAGCCGGTGGGTAGGCCGGCAACGTCCCGTTTCACGGTAAAACCGTTCTTTTCAAGAATGCCCGTGATGTATTTCGACGTCTCGATTTCCTGGAAACCGAGCTCGCCGAAGCTGAACTGCGTGTCGACCATTTCCTGGGCGAGTTTGGCGCGCTGCTCGATACCCTGAATGACACGCTGCTTGAGATCGTCGATTTTTTCGGCGGTCGCCGACTGGGCGACGAGTTGAGTCGGGAGAGCGACTGAGGCCAGGAGGGCCAAAGCCAAAGTAGCGCGTCTGATCATTTCAAGGCTCCTGCATGCCATGCAAAAGCCCCCCGCAATTCAACTAAGCGCGGTCAGGCTGGCTCAATCAACACCGAAACGTTATGCCTCCGCGTTGTTATGCGGAGGACCGAAGCGCCGCGATCATCCGCGCAGCCGCGTTCATATCACGCCAGCGCGCATTGCGGCGGGCGACGGCTTCCGAATCCTGCCCCCAATGCTCGATCTGCCAGTCTTCATCGACATGGGCCGCACGCCAGGCGTCCTCTGCTGTCATCTCGTCAGCGTCGACCGCCAGCGCCAGCAGCGCTGATCCGGTGAGCGAAGTCATGAGATGCAGTGCCGCGAGCCGCACGGGCTCCCGGCGCTGATCCAGATGGATGCGCAGCGCGGTGATGGATGTCGGCGGCTGCGTGACGTGAATCACTCCCTCGGCCAACAGAAACCGCGCGCCGAGCACCGACGAAGCCCAATCCAGGACAGGATCCCACGCATAATTCTGCCGGGCTACCAGTCCTTCGGGGCTGTCAGCGCGATAGCAAAGAAGGTCGGACGAGGCGAAGCGAAGAATGTCTTCGGCCACCGCATCGTCTTCCTTTGCCACGCCGTCGATAGCCGTATTGACCAGCCGCATCGCCGGCATAGTGACTGGGTCGATGACATCCTGCTGCGCGGCGAATTCGTCGGCGACGATCTGCGCCGCCTCCCTCGTCGGCAGCGCAAGAACCGCCCTGGCAGGCGTGCGCACAGCCCGGCCATCCAGTCTGACCACGAAGCCGTTGTCGCCCTCTTCTACCGTAACGTCGGTGTAAAACCGCTTCGGCAGCGCGGTACGCATCTGGTTCTGCGCCCGCTTCACCGGGTCGGGATCGGAAATCAGGTGACCGTTTTCGAGGTCTTCCAGAATATCACGCATGATTTCTATCCCGGCGTTCGCGTTGGCCGATTGACGATGATCAGGCCGCCAGCGATCAAAATGAGGGCGAGGCCGATCTTCCAGGTCAGCGGTTCACCGAGCAGAACGGCGCCGATCAGAACCGAAAAAGCCGGCGTCAGAAAGGCGAAGCTGGCCAGGCCCGACGCAGGATACCGCCGCATCAGCCAGAACCAGACCAGGTAGGTAAAGGCAACCACGAAGATGGCCTGGAACAGCAAAGCGCCAATCGACAAGGCCGACACCGCGCGAAACATCGGGCCGGCAAAGAGCAATAGCGGCGCGCTCATCGCCGCCGACACGACTAATTGATAAAGCAGCAGCTTTTCTGCACTCGCATTGTTCAGCCGGCTGCCCTTGATGACCAGCGATGTTGCACCCCACAGCACGCCTGCCGCAAGAGTTAGAAGGTCTCCGATCCAAGCATCTGGTCCCGGCGCGCCGAGCTTATCGGAAAAGATGACGACCACGCCGCCGAAAGCCAGCGCCACTCCAAACAGCCTCGCCAAACTCATCCGTTCGCCAAGCAGGAAATGTGCGCCGATCAACACCCAGAATGGCATGGTGTTGACCATCAGCGAGCCGCGGCCAAGCGAGGTGTAGTCGAATCCGATGAAGATCAGGAGAAATTCAGCGCCGAACAGAAAGCCCGCCAGCAAGCCCGCTGGCAAAGTGCCGTCCCGGTTGAACAGCGGTATGCCGCGTGCGACGCACCAGAAATAGACAAGAAGCGCGCCGAGCGCCGAGCGGAATACCGAGGTGAAGACGGGGTTGAAGCCGAGATTGGAAAGCTTCTGCGCCGCGCCGTTGAGACCCCACGAAAAGGTCAAGAAGATCATGATCGCAACGGCCACCGCATCGACGGCGACGCGACGGTCGAGCGTGCTGGTGGTCAAGATTCTTCCTCCGCGCTGGCCTCATCGAAGCCGAGCAGGTTCCAGCTCTGCCGCATATGCGGCGGCATCGGCGCGGTCACGTCGATGACGCCTTTGTCAGGGTGCGGGATCAGGATACGGCGAGCATGCAGATGCAGACGGTTTTGCATTCCGCCGGGAAAATCCCAATTGGTGTCGGCTTCAAAATATTTCGGGTCGCCGATGATCGGATTGCCGATGTGCGCTGCATGAACGCGTAGCTGGTGCGTGCGGCCGGTGTACGGCTCCATCTCGAGCCAGGACAGCGACTGGCCGGCCTGTTCGAGCACCCGATAGTAAGACACGGCATGGTCCGCCCCCTCTTCGCCATGCTTGGCGATGCGCATGCGGTCGCCGTCTTGCGTCGGCTCCTTGACCAGCCAGGTCGAAATCTTGTCCTCACGCTTTTTCGGCACGCCTTTGACAAGCGACCAGTACGTTTTCTTGGTCTCGCGAGCGCGAAAAGCTTCAGCCAGCTTCATCGCAGCCAAACGCGTGCGGGCGACGACCAGCACGCCGGACGTGTCGCGGTCGAGGCGATGCACAAGGCGGGGTTTCTCGCCCTTTTTGTTGCGGAGCGCTTCCAGCATGCCGTCAACATGGCGCGACACGCCCGAACCGCCCTGCACCGCAAGACCTGACGGCTTGTTGAAAACGAAGACCTTTGCATCCTCATAAAGTGTCATCTTGGCCAGGACATCCGCATCGCCCTGGTTGCGGATGGAATGACCGGTGAGGTTTTCGTCGCCCTTCTTGTCGACCCCGAGCGGCGGAACGCGAACCATCTGGCCGGGCTCGACACGCGTGTCCGCCTTGACCCGGCCGCCATCGACGCGAACCTGGCCGGAACGCAGCAATTTCTGCAGATGGCCAAAGCCGAGGCCCGGGAAATGCACCTTGAACCACCGGTCCAGCCGCATGCCCTGCTCGTCCTTGCCGACGGTGATCTGTTCGACGCCTGCCATTTTTTCCCGGATTTTCGCTTCAAGCGGCAGCCAATAGCATCAGCCGGCAGCGCGCACGAGCCACAATCCGGCAAAAATGGCGGCCAGCGCGCCTATGACGCTGAACAGCGCATAAGCGAAAGCTGTGCCAGCCGCGCCACGCTCCCAAAGCGTCACAAAATCGAGCGAGAAGGCGGAAAAAGTGGTGAAGCCACCGAGAATGCCAGTTGCAAGGAAGAGCCGCATCGCCGTGGTGTCACCCGAGCGCCGAGCCAGTAGCCCGACCAGAACGCCCATGGCCAACGATCCGACAATGTTGACGACGACGGTCGCCCAGGGAAATCCGACCCCGGCCAATTTCGGCACGCCGAGATTGACCAGGTGACGCGCGCTGGCCCCTATGCCGCCGCCGATCATGACGAGGAGAAGGTTTTGCATCGTCAGCTAGCAGCCGCTTGTCGATGTTCGACCAGATAGCGCGTGGCGAGTGCAATATGCCGCGGAATAGGCTTGTCGCGGCGGTAGTCTGCGACTAGCCGGCGTGAGATTTCCAGTTGCGCGGCCATTCCGTCGAGACTCAAGCCTAGCGTTTCCAT
The DNA here is from genome assembly GCA_050247155.1 of Rhizobiaceae bacterium. Lineage (GTDB taxonomy): Bacteria > Pseudomonadota > Alphaproteobacteria > Rhizobiales > Rhizobiaceae > Mesorhizobium_G. Next base: position 174,794 of record JBFWUS010000001.1, on the reverse strand, counting down.
AGCGGAGCGGAAATCCACATTGGCCATCGTTGCTATGGGAAGCCGTTCGATCCATTCCGCCGACAGTTCGATGCCTCCGTCCCACTCCAGTGCATTTCCGTCTTCATTCGGCCGAACGGACGCGAAAAGGACATCGTCGTTCCTGAGCGGGATAAAATGCCGATGGCTCAGGAGCGCCGGGCCAAGATCCCTGACGTCACTCTCCCCGCCACGCCAACCGATCTTAACCAGCCGCCCGCCCAGTCGTTCAACCTTGTCGATACGCGGAAGCGGAAGGCCTCTGCTGATCCGTTCATCCATTGAGGCTGTTCCAGGCATCTTCGATCACGTCCAAGTTCCGGTTGGCCCATTCACTCACTGCATCAAAGTCTTTCCGACGCAGGTCGCCACGAAGGATTCGCAAGTGGCCGATCGAAACCAAGGCCTCGCCGTCCGGGGTCACAACGTGAAAGTGCGGCGGATTGTGATCGTCAGCAAACACCTGAATTTTGATATTGCCGATCCGCGCGATCGTCGGCATCACGGCCTTCCAGCAAAATAGTGCACCAAATGCACTATTTCAAGCCTCATCACTCCACCGTCACCGACTTCGCCAGATTGCGCGGCTGGTCGACGTCCGTACCCATGAAGACGGCCGTATAATAGGCCAGCATCTGGATCGGCAGCGCATACAGAATTGGCGCGATAATCTCCGGCACGTCCGGCAGCACGATGGTCGCGAGCGTCTTCACGGTCGAGCGCTCAGCGCCCTTCTTGTCGGTGATTAGGATGATCTTGCCGCCGCGCGCCGCTACCTCCTGCATGTTCGACACGGTCTTCTCGAAGATGCGGTCGTGCGGCGCAATGACAATCACCGGCATATTCTCGTCGATCAGTGCGATTGGCCCATGTTTCAACTCGCCGGCCGCATAGCCCTCGGCGTGAATGTAGGACAGCTCCTTGAGCTTCAGTGCACCTTCCAGGGCCAGCGGATAATTGGTATCGCGACCGAGATAGAGCACGTGCTGTGTACGAGCCAGATCATGCGCGACCTTTTCGATCTGCTCCTCGAGCTTGATGATCTGGCTGGCGAGGCGCGGCGTCTCGGCGAGCTGTTTCGTCATCGCCCGCTCTTCGTCCGCAGAAATATGGCCGCGCTCGACGCCGGCGCGCAGCGCCAGAGACGCCATCACGGCGAGCTGGCAGGTAAATGCCTTGGTCGAAGCCACGCCGATTTCCGGGCCTGCCAGCGTTGGCAGCGTCACGTCGGATTCGCGGGCGATTGTCGATTCGCGCACATTGACGATTGCTCCAATCGCCAAGCCTTCCTTGCGGCAGTAGCGCAGCGAGGCCAGCGTGTCCGCGGTTTCGCCCGACTGCGAGACAAAGAGCGCCGCACTGTTCTTGGACAGCGGTATCTCGCGATAACGGAACTCCGAGGCGACATCGATATCGACAGGCAGGCGCGCGAAACGCTCAAACCAGTATTTGCCGACAAGGCCGGCCAGATAGGCCGTGCCACAGGCCGAAATGGCCAAGCGGTCGATCTTGGCAAAGTCCCAAGGCAGTTCAATCGGCTTGGTCTTGCCGTTGGTGAAATCGATATAGTTGCCGAGCGTGTGAGAAATCACCTCGGGCTGCTCATGGATTTCCTTGTGCATGAAATGGCGGTGGTTGCCCTTGTCGACCAGGAACGACGTGCCGATCGACTGCTGGCGCTTACGCTGCACAGGCTCGCCAGCCATGTCGTAGATCTGGACATGGTTGCGTCGCACCACTGCCCAATCGCCGTCTTCGAGATAGGTGATCGAGTTGGTGAATGGCGCCAGCGCGATCGCGTCCGAGCCCAGATACATCTCGCCGTCGCCGTGGCCCACGGCCAGAGGCGGGCCGTTGCGTGCACCGACGATCAAGTCCTCGTCGCCCTTGAACATGATCGCCAAGGCAAAAGCGCCTTCGAGCCGCTTCAGCGCCTTGAAAGCGGCGTCGACCGGCCGAGCGCCGTGCTTCAACTCGCGCGAGACGAGATGGGCGACAACTTCCGTGTCGGTCTGCGATGTAAACTCGAAACCGTCGCGCGAGAGCTCATCTCTAAGATCAGAGAAGTTCTCGATGATTCCGTTGTGGACGATCGCGACTCCGTTAGAAAAATGCGGGTGTGCGTTGGTCTCGTTGGGCACGCCGTGGGTCGCCCAGCGCGTATGGCCGATGCCGATCGTGCCGCCAAGCGGCTCTGCGGTCAGGCGGCGCTCCAGGTTGATCAACTTGCCCTCGGCGCGCCTACGCGCGAGCTCGCCATGCTCGATGGTCGCGACACCGGCGGAGTCGTAGCCGCGATATTCCAGGCGCTTCAACGCATCGACGATCAGCGGCGCGACTGGCGAGTGGCCGACAATTCCAACAATTCCACACATGAAAGACTGCCCCGATTCGCGCCCGAAGCGCCGATTTTCTATCCGGCTATCTAGAAATCTCTTCGCACCTGCGAAAGTAAAATTGCGTTTCGTTTGATGTCAGCCTTAACAGCGCAAGCCCGCGTCAAGACGAACACCGAGCCTGCTGACTATCACGACGGTATTGAAGAGCGGTTACGGCAAAGACTCACTTCTTAGCGGCCGATGCGCGTCGCTCGCGCAACTGTTTTCCTTTGCCCGGCAGGGTCGATTGGCGCGAGCGCCCGAAAGCCAGGGCGTCCTCCGGCACGTTCTCGGTGATGACGCTGCCCGTCGCAACATAGGCGCCCTTGCCAATCGACACTGGGGCGACCAGCGAACTGTTCGAGCCGATAAAGGCGTTCTCAGCGATGTCGGTAAATGCCTTGGTGTAGCCGTCATAATTACAGAAAATCGTGCCCGCCCCGATATTTGTCCCTGCGCCGACCCGTGCATCGCCGATATAGGACAGGTGGTTGGCTTTGGCGCCGGCTTCGATAACGGCCTTCTTCACTTCGACGAAATTGCCGACCTTCGCCTTCTCCTTGAGCTCAGCTCCAGGCCGCAACCGCGCATAAGGCCCTACCTCGCAGCCCTCCGCCACAATCGCATCTTCGAGGTGCGAGAAAGCACGGATTTCGACATTCGCCGCGACCTTGACGCCTGGGCCGAATACGACATTCGGCTCGATAACAGTGTCAGGGCCGATCGCGGTATCGTGCGAAAAAAACACCGTTTCCGGCGCTTTCAGAGTGACACCCGACAGCATCATCGTGCGGCGCTTGCGCTGCTGCCAGACCGCCTCGGCTTGCGCCAGTTCGGCCCGATTGTTGATGCCGAGCACGCTGTCGAAATTCGCTTCGGTCGCCACGACCTTGAGGTCTGCGCCGCCGGCGATTTCAACGACGTCGGTCAGATAGTATTCGCCCTTTGCATTCGAGTTGCCGACCTGATCGAGCAGCCTCAACGCCTCCCGACCGTCTATGGCCATCAGGCCGCCGTTGAGAAAGTTGATCTTCAGCTCCTCCGGCGAGCAATCTTTTGCCTCACGGATCGCCACCAGCGCGCCATCCTTGTGGATCAGCCGACCGTAACCTGCGGGATCGTCGGTACGAAAACCCATGACGACGACGGCGTAACCTTCCGCAAGCTTTGCACGAGCCGCGATCAGGTCAGCCGGATCGAGCAACGGCGTATCGCCGAACATGACCAGAACGTCGTCGTAGCCGCGCGCAATTGCCTCGCGCGCCGCCAGCACGGCGTGCGCAGTACCGAGGCGCTGCTCCTGCACAAACACGTCCGCCTTGGCTGCGAAAGCCGCAGTCCCCTTGCGTACGGCTTCGGCGCCATGGCCGATCACCAGCGCGATGTCTCCTGCGCCCGCTGCTTCGGCTGCCTTGACCACATGCGCCAACATCGCCAGCCCGGCGATCTTGTGCAGCACCTTCGGCGTCGCGCTTTTCATGCGCGTGCCTTCGCCGGCGGCAAGAATGATCGACAGGCAGCTTCGTTCGGTCATGGGAAATCCGGACAGAAAGGACGAGAATCGCGCGATATGTATGCGAAGCGCACACAAAATTGAACTCCCGGCCCAATAGGTTGTAATCCAGGCCTAGCCAAGTTGCTGAAGGGCCGGGAAGGTTTCGAGAATCCAATAGGCTGCCGTGCCTAGCCAAGTTGCTGAAGGGCCGGGAAGGTTTCGAGAATCCAATAGGCTGCCGTCTGGATGCCGCCGGTCATGAACAGCGCACCGGCGATCACCAGCAGCACGCCGATCGCCTTTTCGACCCTTCCAAGATGCACCCGGAATTTTCCGAGAAAGCGCATAAAGCCTTCCGAGAATAAGGCGGCGATCAGGAATGGGATGCCGAGGCCAAGCGAATAGACGAACAACAGCAACGCGCCGTCGGTTACCGTCTCACGCCCGCCGGCCAGAGTCAGAATGGGTCCAAGCACAGGCCCGATGCACGGCGTCCAACCAAAAGCGAAGGCAAGTCCCATCAGATATGCCCCTGCCAGGGTCGCCGGCTTTGCATCGGCCTGCAGCCGCGCTTCGCGCGACAGCAGCGGAATGCGTATCAGGCCGAGAAAATTCAGACCCATCAAAATGATAACTATGCCAGCAGCAACGCCAAGCTCCGCCTGCCAGACACGCAGGAAACGACCGATCGTTGAAGCCCCTGCCCCCAAAGCCACGAAAACCGTCGTGAAGCCAAGGACAAAGGCTAGTGCGGCTGACAGAAGCGCTTTGCGCGATGCGATGCGCGTCGTCGCGCCAGCGTCGCCCCGGAAATCTTCGACCGAAACACCGGCCATGTAGCAGAGGTAGGGTGGAACCAGCGGCAGCACGCATGGCGACAGGAACGAAAGCGCGCCCGCGCCAAGGGCGCTCAGATATCCAACGTCAACTGCCATGGTTCAAATCTGCTCACGCCACATGAGGCGAGGCGTATAGACCGCATCGACCGCCTCGGCCAATCACCAAAGCGTGGCGGAATGTCACCCTGCATTTTGTCCGCTAGCTTTCTCAGGCAATGAGGCAATTGACCTGAGGTCTGCTGGCATTCAACGCGGGAATGGTCGGAAGATCATAATTTTCGCGAACCGAAGCGCATCATGAGTGCCGGTACAGATTAACCGGCAATACCAACGCGCCATTTGTAGGAGTGTCTTGGCGATGTCAGACCTTGGAATAGGTGCGTCGCTCGACGAGTTATCGCCAGTCCCAAAGCCACCAGTCGAGAAAGTTGCGAACCAAACGCCGCCAACCGGTCAAATGCCGGTCGGACGAAACCCGCCGTCTGCTAACGAGCGTACCCATAGCTACCTCCGCCATCCGCCCCCCAAGGCGGATATCGCCGCTGCACTACACGCATCGGCGATATTAGCGTTCTCACATACGTTGGTGAATTTGTACATATTTACAGCCACGACACGGTCAACAAGACCGTGGAAAAAGTCCGGCTTGGTTTATGAAGAGATAGAAATCTGATATGTACAATAGGAGCTTGGTGCCCCCGGCAGGACTCGAACCCGCGACCCCCTGATTACAAATCAGGTGCTCTACCAACTGAGCTACAAGGGCAATGTGTCCCGGTTAGCATATTTGATGCGGCAGTAAAGGAAAAACGCCGCCGCAATCATCCGAGCCAATTCCCGAAGAGCACGCCAGCGCTGTCAGCTGCCCTTTTCGACCGCCGGCAGAGTGCCGATAGTGTCGACCCAACTCAGTGCAGACTGATGCCAGACCTGCCGGCTTGGTTTCAGTTGCTCCCGCTGGCGGGCGGTGCCAACGCGGATGCCATAGACCTTCGGCCCCTCGCCGACACTGGTGACCCATAAATGCGAGCCGCAGTCAGCGCAAAACATCTGAGCGCGCGGATTGCCACTATCAGCAGTCGTCTTGATGTAGGTCTTCGGCTCACCCGACAGCACCGTGAAGTCGGCCTCCGGCGCAAAAGCCGTCACGCGGAACGCCGTCCCCGTCAGTTGCTGGCAGTCGGTGCAATGGCAAACGCCGACCTTGTCCGGGTCAACGTCGGCTTCGTAGCTGATCTTGCCGCAATGGCATGAACCGTCGATCTTCACCACGCTCCTCCCGGGTAGTCCTCGCGCCTATGCAAGGCGGCATGACGCATGCTACGCCGACGCCCGCAACTGTCAAAGGGATGGAAACGCATTGATGGCTGAGCCTGCGGCACTTGCCTTCGTCTCGTCCGATGCGACCGACGCCAAGGAGGCCGCCGCGCGTCTGACGGAAATCTATGGCAACGCCAATCTTCAGGATGCCGACGTGATCGTGGCGCTCGGCGGCGATGGTTTTCTGCTACAGACGATGCGTGAGACGATGAGCACCGGCAAGCGTGTCTATGGCATGAACCGCGGCACCATCGGCTTCCTGATGAACGAATACAGCGAAAAGGGCCTGCCGAAGCGCATCGCCAGTGCTGTGCCCGAGACCATTCGACCACTCGAAATGACGGCCGAATGCGACGATGGAACCAGGACGACCGCGCTCGCCATCAACGAGGTGGCGCTATGGCGCCAATCCTACCAGACGGCAAAGATCCGCATCAGCGTGGACGACAAGGTGCGGCTCGACGAGTTGAGTTGCGACGGCGTCATGGTCGCGACGCCGGCCGGCTCCACAGCCTACAACCTGTCCGCCCATGGCCCGATCCTTCCGCTCGACGCGCCGCTCTTGGCGCTGACGCCGGTCAGCCCGTTCCGGCCGCGGCGCTGGCGCGGTGCGCTAATCTCGAACCATTCAACGGTACGTTTTGAAGTGCTGGAGCCCGGCAAGCGCCCCGTCAACGCGGCCGCCGACCATACCGAGGTCAAGGCCGTCAGTGCCGTGACGGTGCGCGAGTCGCCTGACGCCACGGCCACCCTGCTGTTCGACCCCAGCCATTCGTGGAACGAACGCATTCTGGCCGAGCAGTTCAGATATTGAACCGTTTATTCACACTTTCACGTGACATCCGGCCCGACAAACATTGGAACACCCAGCAAATCTGGGCGTTTCTGTTGACAACTGTCCGATTTTGAGCGTATTGCAGCGCACAAAATAAGTGGGCGCCGTGCGCCTGCCGCGGCCAGGGCCGCGACTTCGCCAGCTACAAGGCGCATACACATCTTGTCCGTTGCTATTGACTCGGCGCACGACGCGCAAATCGAACTCTCGAACACCACCGCTCCCGAACAGGTCACATTCGCGGATCTCGGCCTGTCGCCGAAAGTGCTTTCAGCCGTGTCCGACACAGGCTACACGACGCCTACCCCGATCCAGGCCGGCGCCATTCCGCACGCTCTGCAGGGCAAGGACGTGCTCGGCATCGCCCAGACGGGGACCGGCAAGACCGCCGCCTTCGTGTTGCCGATGATCACGCGCCTCGAAAAAGGTCGCGCCCGCGCCCGCATGCCGCGTACGCTGATCCTTGAGCCGACGCGTGAGCTTGCCGCGCAGGTGGAAGAAAATTTCGTCAAATACGGCAAGAATCACAAGCTCACCGTGGCGCTGCTCATCGGTGGCGTTTCGTTTGACGACCAGGAAAAGAAGCTCGAGCGCGGCGTAGACGTCCTGATTGCGACGCCCGGCCGCCTGCTGGATCATTTCGAGCGCGGCAAGCTGCTTCTCACCGGCGTGGAAATCCTCGTTATCGACGAGGCAGACCGTATGCTGGACATGGGTTTCATTCCCGACATCGAGCGTATCTGCAAGCTGATCCCGTTCACCCGGCAGACCTTGTTCTTTTCGGCGACCATGCCGCCGGAAATCACCAAGCTTACCGAGCAGTTCCTGCACACGCCGGCGCGCGTGGAAGTCGCCAAGGCCGCCACGACTGCTTCAACGGTTACGCAGCGCCTGATCAAATCCGGCACGAAGCCTTGGGATAAACGCGCGGTGCTGCGCGACCTGATCCGTGCCGAAGGCGACGCGATCAAGAACGCGATTATCTTCTGCAACCGCAAGGTCGAAGTGTCGGAGCTGTTCCGCTCGCTGGTGAAACACGACTTCGATGCCGGCGCCTTGCATGGCGACATGGACCAGCGCGCGCGTATGGCGATGCTGGCCAATTTCCGCGACGGCAAGCTGAAGCTGCTCGTTGCTTCCGACGTTGCCGCGCGTGGCCTCGACATTCCCGATGTCAGCCACGTCTTCAACTACGACGTGCCTATCCATGCCGAAGACTACGTCCACCGCATCGGCCGCACCGGTCGCGCGGGGCGGTCGGGAAAATCCTTTACCATCGCCACGCGCTCCGACACCAAATACGTCGGCGCCATCGAAAGCCTGATCGGCCAAAAGATCGAATGGCATGACGGCGACCTGTCGACCCTAATTGTTACTGAAGGCGATGACGACCGTCCGCGTCGCGGCCGGGAACGCGGCGGCCACAGCGAGCGCAAGCCGCGCGATGGCCGCGGCAGGCCGGATAACCGTCGCCGCGAGCGTCCGGAGGCAGCCGAAAACGCCGCCGCACCGAGCAGGTCTGTCGTACCGGCCGAAGAGCTTGCCGAGCGCCGCCAGCGCAAGGAGGCCATCCGTGCCGAAAACGGCCGCAAGGCCGAACGTCCCCACGATCGCCCGCGCCGCTATAAGGACGACGACGACGTCAATACTACCGTCGGCTTCGGCAGCGACACGCCCGCCTTCATGATGGTATCGGCGAAGGTCTGATCGACTACTCTCTTGCGGCGGTCTGCCGGTAAGGTTCGCGTCCACGCGCAGCGCGCGAGAACTGCCGATGCTCGTGCCATGGCCGATACGGCTCCGCCACGGCGAATTCCGTCACGATTTCAACACCCTCCGGCAATGTCCTGAAGCTTGACGTCGCAGCGCCTCTGCGGGCCAGTTCCTTGCCCGTGAAGACACGCGCCTGGCCCTTGCCGCATGAATTGCGCGCTGCCGGATTTGCGGCGACGATGATTGCGGCAGTCTCGCAATGGGCTGATAAATCCGTCCCGTTCTCGACATGGATGATCATCACGCCGCTGCTGTGCGTAATCGAGCAGACGCCCTCCTTGCAGGTGAAACCACCCTGCCCGGCTGGCTTGACGATAGTCCCTGCCACAAGCGCTCGCCGCCAATCTTCGGCGGTGAAACCATTGGGACGGGTGCGGTTCACCGCCAGATTTCCATCGGCTGTCCGGACGCCGACGAGCCGGCCATCCTCGGCGATCAGCAAATCCGGCAATGGCCGGTCGAGCAGCAGCAAAAGTCCCACTGCCGCCAAAGGCATCGATGCCAGCCGCAGCCAGGTGGTCGCAAGCGTCGCGACAAGGATCGCCAGGGTTAGCACGATGACGGAGGCAACCGGCACGATGCCGATCGCGTCAAGCGGAGACCGCGCCGACAGCCAGTCGGCGATGGACAGCATCAACCCAAGCCCCCAGCCCATAACCGCCAGAAACGGTCCATCGAGTCCGAACGGCATAGTTACCGAAGCAAAGACAGCGGCCCACATTACGATCGAGACAATCGGCGTCACAACAAGATTGGCGACCAGGCTCAGCGGTGAGACACGCTGGAAATGCCAAGCGCCGTAGATTGTTGTGGCGAGCCCGGCTATCAGCGCGGTCAACGCAATGCCGACCACCAGTTTTCCAGCTTTTCCCGCCAGTGTTCGGACGATACCTTGGTGGAGATCGGCGATCTTGCCCTCGCGCCGCTCCGACCAGAAAGCATAGCCGCCGATCAGGGCGGCCGTGGCGGCAAATGACATCTGAAAGCTCGGCCCCACCACTTCATGCGGCGAGATCGCCAGCACAACCAATCCCGCGATAGCGAGATTGCGCATGGTGAGCGCCGCGCGGTCGAACATCACGGCAACCAGCATCACTGCGAGCATGATGAAGCTGCGCTGCGCGGCAACCTCGGCGCCGGAGATCAGCAGGTAGGCCGCGACCGCCACCAGCGCGACGCCTGCCGCGAATTTTTTCACCGCATGGCGCGATGCGAAGTCGGGGAAAAAGGCAAAGCCGAGCCGCAGCGCGCCCATGATCGACGCAGCCACCAGCGCCATGTGCAGGCCGGAAATCGAAAGGATATGCGCCAGCCCGGTGCGCCGTAGTGCTTCGTTGACAGGTTCGGGGATGCCGGCTCGCACACCGACGATGAGCGCCGCCGCGATCTCGCCCTCGGCTCCGCCGATCGCCTCGCGCACGTGCCCGGCGACGCGGTTGCGGAAATTGTCGATAGCAGGGCGGATGACCGCAGCCAAACCTTGTGCTTCCGACGTGGCCACCAACTGCGGCCGCCTGTAGAAAAAGCCGTTGGCCCCGATGCCATCGAAATAGCTTTCAAAGGAAAAGTCGTAGCTGCCGGGCCGTAGCGGGCCGGACGGCGGGAACAGCCGCGCGACGCCGACAATCGTCGAGCCGGCGACCAACCCATCCGGCACTGAGGTCGTCGAAACACGTACCCTGTCAGGCGCATAGCGCAGTTTCGGCCGCTCGGTGCCGAGGACATCCACAGTCAGCCGGATGCGGCTATTCGCCAGATGATCGATATCGACCACCCTCGCCGTGAGCCGCGTGGTGATTTCCGAGCCAAGCATTTTTGTCGACGCCCGCCAGGTTTCGAACCGGGCACAAATCGCGCCGAGCACGAAGATCAGCAGAGCAGTGAGCGTTGCCGCAAAAACCTGCCTATCGCGCGCCAGATAACCCAGCGCTCCCAGAACAACCGCCACCCCGCACAAAGCGGCCAACGGGGGCTCGACCGGCAAAGCCAGATAGGCAAACACGCCGGCGATCATCAGCGGCGGAGCGAGCAGAAACGCAACGCCGCGGTCCCGCTCAAGCGCCAATACCGTCGACCAGGCGCGGACAATCGCTCGCCGCGATATCTTTGGCGGTCGCAACTGCCTGATCCGGACGACCTCGGCCGCTGGGATCTCGGGGACCGGCATACTCGGCCTAACTGGAACGGGCGGCGACGGAACGTCATCAGCCAGCGCAAACAGCGCACGCTCGCTCACCCTTTCGTCTACCGGCTCGCCCGCCATCGCGGCCCGCCCCTTGCACCCCGAACCTTCTATGCTACATGAGCCCTCGCGAAACGCCATGGGCGCCGCAGGCGTGCGGATTGCCCTCGGATATCATCCCAGCGGCTGCTTTCGCTTCCGGTTTTCTCGTCTTGGCAGCAGCTTCATGTCTCAGGTCGTTACCCGTTTTGCCCCATCGCCCACCGGCTATCTGCACATTGGTGGCGCACGCACGGCGCTGTTCAACTGGCTCTACTCGCGCCACACCGACGGCAAGATGCTGCTGCGCATCGAAGATACCGATCGCGAGCGCTCGACCGAAGCCGCCACTGCGGCGATCCTCGACGGCCTGATCTGGCTCGGGCTGACCTGGGATGGCGACGCGGTCTCGCAATATGAGCGCGCGCCGCGCCATCGCGAGGTGGCCGAGGAGTTGGTGCGCCGGGGCAAGGCCTACTACGCTTACGAGACGCCGGCCGAGCTGGAGCAGATGCGCGAGAAAGCCCGTGCCGAGGGTCGACCGCCGCGCTATGACGGCCGCTGGCGCGATCGCGATCCTTCCGAGGCGCCGACCGGCGCCAAGGGCGCGATCCGAATCAAGGCGCCGCGGGATGGCGAAACCGTCGTACGCGATCTCGTGCAGGGCGACGTGCGCTTCCCGAACAAGGATTTGGACGACTTCATCATCCTGCGTTCAGACGGCAATCCGACGTACATGCACGCGGTGGTGGTGGACGATCACGACATGGCCGTTACTCACATCATCCGTGGCGACGACCACCTCACCAACGCCGCCCGTCAGACCGTCATCTACCAGGCGATGGGCTGGGACGTGCCTGAGATGTCACACATACCGCTGATCCACGGTGCGGATGGCGCAAAGCTGTCGAAGCGTCACGGCGCACTCGGCGTCGAGGCCTATCGCGCTATGGGCTATCTGCCGGAGGCGCTGCTCAACTATCTCGCGCGCTTGGGCTGGAGCCATGGCGACGACGAGGTGATGTCGATCGCCCAGATGATCGAATGGTTCGACATCAAGGACGTGAACAAAGGCGCGGCCCGCTTCGACTTCGCCAAGCTGGAGGCGCTGAACGGCATCCATATGCGCCAGATGGACGATCAGAAGCTGCTCGACATCTTTGTCGCTACCCTGCCGTATCTGGAGAACGGCCCTGCGCTCGCCGCGAAACTCGACGACGCCGGCAAGGCAAAACTCCTGGCGGCCCTGCCGGGCCTGAAAGAGCGTGCCAAGACGCTGGTCGAGCTGGCCGACAGCGCCGGCTATCTCTTCGCATCACGTCCGTTGTCACTGGATGAGAAAGCCTCCGGACTGGTAGCCGGGCCTGCCAAGGATGTGCTGCGCGGCGCTCTCGATGCGCTCCGCGCCATCAATGGCGACTGGACCGGCACGGCGGCCGAGGCAGCAATCCGGGCTTATGCGGAGCAGAATGGCCTGAAGCTGGGTGCGGTCGCGCAGCCACTGCGCGCGGCCCTCACCGGCCGCAGCACCTCGCCTGGCGTTTTCGACGTTCTGGGCGTTTTGGGTCGCGAGGAGAGCTTGGGCCGCATTGCGGATCAAATCGCGTAGCGGCCAACCTCGTCACCACACGCTCACGGAAGTGTCATTGCGCTTCCACGCTTATGCCACTTTCTTACAGCTTGATAAATTTGCGTTACTAGCGCATCATCTAGCTGCTTGGGAGAAAGGCGATGAGCGAGACTGCGATCCAAAACACCTCCAATGGGTCCTGCACCCTATGGACGCCATGGGGACCGCAATCGACAACGGCCAGTCCGCATGTGACGGCGTTACGCAAGACGTTGCGCAGAATGGGCGACCGGAAGGAAAAGCGCCGGCAGGAGAAGCTGAAGGCTGAACTGGCCGCCAAGCCGGAATGCGCTTACGATCTGTAGTAGTTCGTCACGGCATGCCGAGCTTCGGCGAAGAACAGCCAGCGCTCCACCATCACTCCCAGAACGTAGAACGCAACGGTCAGCAGCGCGAGCATTGAAGCTCCAAATCCCGGCTCTGCCCGCGCGATAATCAGCGACAACACCGAAGGTAGAAGCCCACCTGCGATCAGCGCGATCGCAAACAGCTTGTCGGCGTGCTTACGCGCGATCTTGAACCCCATCTCGCGGGTCAGGTAGTTCTCTGTCATGTGCGGCGCTTCGAGCAGCCGCACCTTTCCGATGAAACCAAGGCCGGTGGCCGTTTCCGGCGTGGACGTCTGTTTTTTCGATTTCAGCCTTTTCCGCCAGATGATTTTGACCGACCAGGCCGCGACCGTCGCAGCCAAGGCGGCAAAGCCAAGATACGGCGTGTTGTCGTCGAAAGAGAGAACCGCGAGCAACAGCACGACAAGCAAGCCGCCGGCCAGCGCAAACAGCAGATAGCAGGCTGTGGTCAGCGGCGTGTGCCACGCGTCGACCGACTTGAGTGAGGCGTAGATCATCGACGTGCAGTAGACGGTGGCAATGGCTCCCGCCGTGCCCAGCAGGCCGGACACGGCCAGATACCGGTTGTCGATCACCAACGCCCACGCCGAGACGACGAGCGGAACGAAGGTAAGCAACGCCAGCACACCTTCGCGCGACAGCCAGCTCGACCGCCATTGCGACAGCGCCCGCCGCGCCCGTTGCGGGTTGCCGAGATGCAGCGTCGAGGAGAGCAATCCGGCGGCGATCAGTGCCAACGCCAGCAGATGCCCGACCTTCGTGGCGACGGAGCTCGGATCAAGCAGGTTGAGGCCGAGCATCGCCGCCAGCCCGTAGCCGAGGCCGGAGAGCGTGGTAAAGACGATGATGGAGAAGGCGGGATGCATTTCTAGGCACCGAAACGTCTTTGGAAAGCACACTCGTCATTCCCAGGCCGCCTGCACCGACCCCCCTCTGTCCTGCCGGACATCTCCCCCTCAAGGGGGGAGATCCCGCGCGCCATCGATAGTGCTTGTTCCGTCAAGTTGGCGATTGGCGAAACCATCGCGGTCGGCCGATCTCCCCCCTTGAGGGGGAGATGTCCGGTAGGACAGAGGGGGGTCGGTGCAGGATTTGGAACAACGATCAATGACGAGCTAACCCTCATATCCTGTCCAGCATCCCGTCGAGCCACACAAAGAACCCCTTCGCTCCCTCGGTATTCTCCGCCAAGGGTACTGCTGTCTCCGCCAGCGCCTTTCGGGGCCTCGGAGGCAGATATTTGTTCACCGGCTTGGTCCCCTGCTCCGGCATCAGATCCATGCCGCAGCGTTCCGCCACCATGATCGACACGGCCGAATCCGGATCACCCAGATCGCCAAAGTGCCGGGCGTTCGCCGGACAGGTGCGCACGCAGGCGGGCACGCGATCTACTTCTTCGAACGTCTCGTTGTAGATGCGATCGATGCACAGCGTGCATTTCTTCATCACACCGGCGGCCAGATCCATCTCGCGCGCGCCGTAGGGGCATGCCCAGGCGCATAACCCGCAACCGATGCACTTATCCTCGTCGACCAGCACGATGCCGTCCGCCGACCTCTTGTATGATGCGCCGGTCGGACAGACCGTGACGCAGGGCGCATCCTCGCAGTGCAGGCAGGATTTCGGGAAATGCACGATCCGCGCCTGCCCCGCCTCGCCGACGACCTCGCCACCTTTGGGTACGACCTCAAAGGTGTGCACGCGGTTCAGCCATGCGCCGGAGACATCCGCGCCATAGGGATGCTGGTCCGACAGTGCAGCGCCATAGCCGCCGGTGTTCCATTCCTTGCAGTTGACCACGCAGGCATGGCAGCCGACACAGACGTCGAGGTCGATGACAAGGCCGAGCTTCTTCGCCGTCGGCTGACGCGGCAGGCTGGTCATGATGTCGGGCTTCCAAAGGGCCGCCCACAGAGGAACACTCGGCGACGCCCCCTCACCCGGCCTCCGCTTCGCTCGGCCACCCTCTCCCCGGTGGGGAGAGGAGGCTGTCGACGCCGTCGCTGATCCACTGCAGATCGAGCACAGACGCCGGCGAACCTCCTCTCCCCACCGGGGAGAGGGTGGCCGAGCGAAGCGGAGGCCGGGTGAGGGGGCGTCTCCGCCAACTGCAACCTTCGAACCGAACGGACAACTGCTCTCATGTCGACCACTCCTGGCCGTACCTCAGCTCCGCAGGCATATCAGCCACGTCAGCGAGTGTCGCAACCGCCTCGAACCTTGGCTCGGTCACCTCACCCGGCTCGGCCTTCTCGATCCGTACCCGAAGATCATACCAGGCAGCCTGCCCCGTCACCGGATCGGCATTCGACCAGCGCATGCCGTCACCCTTGGGCGGCAACAACTCGCTGATCAGATGGTTCATCAGAAAACCGCGCCTCGCCTCGGGTACGTCAGGCGCTAACGCCCACGCCCCGGCCCGTTTGCCGATCGCGTTCCAGGTCCAAATCGTGTCGCGGTTGGCGCTGGCTGTGCGCGCAATTTCGACCTTGATGCGGCTGTGCGCCGAGATCAGCCACACCCAATCGCCGTCCTTGAGATCATGCGCGTCGCAGATCGCGCCCGGCACATAGAGCGGGTTCCGGGTATGGATTTGCCTGAGCCAGGCATTCATCGATCCCCAGGAGTGATACATCGCCGCCGGCCGCTGGGTGATGGCATGGTACGGAAACGCCGCTTCATCCACCAGTGTCTCGCCGAACGGCGCATACCATTCCGGCAGTGGATGAAAGCCTTCCAGAATGCGTTGTCGATGCGTTTCCGGGGCAAGCGGCTCCCGCACCCCTTCCGCCGACAAGCGGAATTTCTGCAGCGTCTCCTGATAGAGCTGGAAAATCACCGGCTGTGGCGTGTCGAAAAAGCCCATCCGCACCGCAAAGTTCTGATAGGCTCGGTTGGCGTGCTTGAAGAACTGGGCTTCCAGCGGGATATGCGCCGAAAAAAATGCCCCGTTTTCGATATAGCGCTGGAGCTGGTCGCGATTGGCGGCGCCGCGTCCCATGCGGTCGCCATTCATGCCGCGAAATCCGGCCAGCGGTCCGATGCCGGGCCGCCGCTCGTGCCGAACGATGTAGTCCGCGAAATCGGCATAGATCGCCTTGCCTCGGCTATCGACGAAGGCAGGCAGGCCAAGTCGCACGCCGAGATCGATCAGCACCGACTGGAACCCGCGCACGTCGCGATCCGGCTCCAGTACGGGCCAGCGGATCGCATCCTGCACGGCGTCCGGCTCGGAGATTGGTCGGTCCAGTAGCGAAATGCAATCGTGGCGCTCCAGATAGGTCGTGTCCGGCAGCACGAGGTCGGCATAGGCGACCATCTCGGAGCGGTAGGCATCGGCATAGATGATCTTTGGGATCTTGTAGTCGCCGGTGGTCTCGTCCTTATCCTCCAGCATCTTGATGACGCCGGCTGTATTCATCGACGAGTTCCAGGCCATGTTGGCCATGTAGAGGAACAGCACGTCGACAGGATACGGGTCGCCGGCATGCGCGTTGGCGATCACCATATGCATCATCCCATGCACTGCCAGCGGCGCGTCCCAGGAGAAAGCCTTGTCGATGCGCACCGGCTTGCCTTCGGCATCGACCAGCAGATCCTCCGGCCCGCGCGGAAAGCCAAGATGCGGCCCCGATAGCGGCTTGGACGAGCCGAAATGCTCGGCCCTGCCGTGCGGGGTCGGATGCGCATTGATGGGTTTCGGATAGGGCGGCTCGAAGCGGAAGCCGCCCGGGCAATCCACCGCGCCGATCAGCACTTGCAGCACGTGCAGCGCTCGTGCGGTCTCGAAGCCATTGGAATGCGCCGATATCCCGCGCATGGCATGAAACGACACAGGCCGTCCGACAAAACCCTCGTGCCGCTGGCCGTGCACGTCCGTCCACGGCTGGTCGATGAAAATCGCTTCATCGAATGCGACGCGGGCAATTTCGGCGGCCAGTCCACGAATGGTCGCGGCGTCGATACCGGTCTTCTCGGCGACAACGTCCGCAGCGTATTGCCCGTCGAGATATTTCTCGGCCAGCAGATGAAAGGCGGGCGTCGCCCAGCGACCATCATCGAGCTGAATACGGCCGGACAATCCAGCCCGCGCTCCGCGCGAACCGAGCGGCACGGCGCGTTCCGTCACCGTCTCGAACACCAGCGGCTTGCCATCCTGATCGCGCGCGAAAAGCCCGTGTTCGCCCGTGCCAGGCGCATCGATCACCAGCCAGGTCGCATTGGAGTAGCGCACCAGATAATCGACATCGATCTTGCGCGCCTTCAGCAACTCATGGATCAGCGACAGGATCAGCAGACCGTCCGTTCCGGGCCGGATGCCCAGCCAATTGTCCGCGATCGCCGAATAGCCGGTCCGCACCGGATTGACCGACACGAAGCGTGCGCCGCGCTGCTTCAGCTTCGAGATGCCGATCTTCAGCGGATTGGAGTCATGATCCTCCGCCACGCCGAACAGGACAAAAAGTTTCGTCCGCTCCCAGTCCGGCGCGCCGAACTCCCAGAACGCCCCGCCGATGGTCATGATGCCGGCGGCCGCCATGTTCACCGAGCAGAAGCCGCCGTGCGCGGCGTAATTTGGCGTTCCGAACTGCTGCGCCCAGAAGCCGGTCAGCGACTGCGACTGGTCCCGTCCGGTGAAGAAAGCGAGCTTCTTTGGGTCGGTTTTGCGCACCTCGCCCAGCCATTCGGTCGCCAGCGCCAGTGCCTCGTCCCAGGAAATTTCCTTGAACTCGCCGCTTCCGCGCGGTCCGGTCCTCAGCAGCGGCGCACGCAGTCGGGCCGGCGCATAGTGCTGCATGATGCCGGCGGACCCCTTGGCGCAGAGCACCCCCTTGTTCACCGGGTGGTCCCGATTGCCCTCAATGTAGCGGACTTTGCCATCCCGGATGTGCACATTGATGCCGCAACGGCAGGCGCACATATAGCAGGTGGTCTTGCGAACCTCGTCGCCGATGGGTTCTGACAGCGCTAGGCGCGGCTCTGATGCCATACGGCGCGACTCCTCTCACGCCGAGTCGTAGCCGGGACCGCAACGGAAGGAAACGGTCCCCGCGACGTCAAATGTCGATTTTGTCTAGACAAAATGCGAGTCGGCTTTCGCCGCCCCGCATTGATGAGCCAAGCGCCCGCTTAGTTCGTCAGAACGATGCGCGTGTTCTTGTTGCCGTGCTGACGCACCAGGCTGTAGAAGGCTGCGGCATTGCCCTTGGAAAGCCGCACACAGCCATGCGACGCTGGGCGCCCGAGGCTCTTCACATAACCTGTGCCATGGATGGCATAGCCGCCCCGGAAGAACACCGAATACGGCATCGGCGACATGTCGTATTTACGCGAATACCACATCTTGTGGAGGCGCGTCGGACGGTACGAGCCGCGCGGCGTGTAGTAGCCTGCGCGGGCGGTCGAAACCGGCCAGCTATAGATCACGCGCCCGCCTTCGCTGACGGTCATGCGCTGAGCGCCGATGTCGACATGCGCCACCAGAGACGCGGCCATGCCCTGCACGGTCGCGCCAAAAAGAAGGGCCGCGAAGGCGGCGGCCGCCAAGAAACTACGCTTCATCGATTTGCCCCTGTCTCTGTCTAACGGTCTCGGTTGTTGCCTCTATTCGCACCGATTAGACGTCACGCTACGCCCAAACCTTTAGCAAACTTCCAAAACACGGGCCTTGCGACGAAACAACTTCGCGTGATTGGCCGGATTCACTGGCCTAGCTCGACGCCCTTGCAACTCACGCTTAATCGCTGCTCAATCAACATCATGAACGAAGAGTTGAAACGGCGGGTCGAGGCGAAACGCGACGAGGTCGCCGAGATGACGGCGGCCCTGATCCGCTTTCCGACTGTCAATCCGCCCGGCGATGTCTACCTGCCCTGCGCGGAATTCATCGGCGAGCGCCTGCGCCAGCGAGGCTTCGACATCGAATACATTCGTGCCGAAGGCGCCCCCGGCGACACGGACCGCTATCCGCGCTGGAATGTGGTCTGCCGGCGCGAGGGGCGATCGAAGGGACCGACCGTTCATTTCAACTCGCATATCGACGTGGTCGAGGCAGGTGAAGACTGGACGCTGGATCCGTTTGCCGGGATCATCCGGGATGGCCGCGTCTATGGCCGCGGCGCTTGCGATATGAAGGGAGGTCTCGCCGCCTCGATCATCGCCGTCGAAGCCTTCATCGAAACTTTTCCCGATGTCCCCGGCGCGATCGAGATTTCCGGCACGGCGGATGAGGAGTCGGGCGGCTTTGGCGGCGTCGCCCATCTGGCGAAGCTGGGCTATTTCTCCAAACCGCGCGTCGACCATGTCATTATTCCGGAACCGCTGAACAAGGATCGCGTCTGCCTCGGCCATCGCGGCGTCTGGTGGGCCGAGATCGAAACCAAGGGCGAGATCGCACACGGGTCGATGCCGTTCCTCGGTGATTGCGCCGTTCGCCACATGGGCGCGGTGATCGAAGCTTTCGAGCACGACCTATTCCCGGCGCTTGACGCCAAACGCACAAACATGCCGGTCGTGCCGCCCGGCGCGCGGCGCTCGACCATCAATTTGAATTCCATCCATGGCGGCCAGACCGACGATTTTCGCCCCGGCCTCCCCTCGCCTAACGTGCCCGACTGGTGCCGTCTCACGATCGACCGTCGCTTCCTGCTGGAGGAGAAGATCGGCGAGGTGAAAGCCGAAGTGACCGCGATCTTGGACCGCCTGAAACATGAGCGGCAAAAATTCGACTATGAAATCCGTGACATCATGGAAGTGCAGCCGACGATGACCGAGCGCGACGCGCCGGTGGTGAAGGCGGTCTCCGAAGCGATCCGCGAAATCTTCGATCGCGAGCCGGAATACGTCATATCGCCGGGTACTTATGACCAGAAACACATCGCGCGCATCGGCCATCTCTACGATTGCATCGCTTATGGTCCCGGCATCCTCGACCTCGCACACCGTCCCGACGAGTGGGTCGGCATCGACGACATGGTGGAGTCGGCGAAAGTGATGGCGATTGGGTTGGGGCTGCTGCTCAAGGGCAAGATAACTTGAACGCTGGCCGCCCCACGGCGGCTAAAAATCCATCCCGGTCTATTCTCGAGATCAGCACAAACGCGATTTACTCAGCCAAGAATTCAGGCTTCTATCCGGCAGCCATTCGCCTTGGGAGATTGCGATGAGAGCCTGGAAATCCATTCTCGCGGCGGCCGCGATTGCCTTCGCTTCGAGCACCGCAGCGCTTGCCGCCCGCACCGATCTGGTGGTCGGCGTTGTTCTGGAACCGCCGCATCTCGATCCAACGGCCGGCGCCGCCGCCGCCATCGATGAAGTAGTCTACGCCAATGTCTTCGAAGGCCTGACGCGCATCGATGAGAAAGGCCAGGCTCAGCCTGGGCTAGCCGAAAGCTGGACCGTTTCCGACGACGGCAAGGTCTACACCTTCAAGCTTCGGACCGGCGCAAAATTCCACGACGGCTCGGACTTCAACGCCGATGATGTGAAATTCTCGCTCGACCGCGCCCGCGACGAAAAATCGACCAACGCCCAGAAAGGGCTCTTTGCCGGCATCGAGTCTGTCGAGGTCGTCGATCCGGCGACGGTGAAGGTGACGCTGAAGGCTCCCGAAGGACTCTTCGCCTGGAACATGGGCCTTGGCGACGCGGTGATCGTCGCGCCGGAATCGGCCGACGGCAACAAGGAAAAGCCGGTCGGCACCGGGCCGTTCAAATTCGAGAGCTGGGCCAAGGGCTCGGCGATCAAGCTGGCGAAATCCGACAGCTATTGGGGTGAGCCGGTCGCGCTGGACAAGGTCGAGTTCCGCGTGATTCCCGATGCGGCCGCCGCCGTGCCGGCCCTGCTCTCGGGCGACGTGCAGGCCTTCCCCAACGCGCCGCTCGGAGATGCCCGGCCACAGCTTGAGGCCGACCCACGCCTAAAGGTCGTCATCGGCGTGACCGAAGGCGAGACGCTGCTGTCGATGAACAACAAGAAGGAGCCGTTCAACAAGCTGGAGGTGCGGCAGGCGATTGCATCAGCCATTGACCGCGCCGCCGTGATCGCCGGCAATGGCTCCGGTCTCGGAACGCCGATCGGCTCGCATATGTCGCCGGCCAATCCCGCCTATGTCGATCTGGTCGGCACCTACCCATACGATGTCGCCAAGGCAAAGGAATATCTGAAGGCCGCCGGCCTGGAGAGCGGCTTCAAGACGACGCTGAAACTGCCGCCCGTGCCCTACGCCCGCGACGGCGGTCAGGTCATCGCCTCGCAGCTTCGCGAGATCGGCATCGAGGCCGAGATCATTCCGGTCGAATGGGCCGACTGGTTGAGCAAGGTCTTCACCGACAAGGATTTCGACATGACGATCGTCTCGCACACCGAGGCGAACGACATCGATATCTATGGGCGGCCGGGCTACTATTTTCAGTACGAGAACCCCGAGTTCAACAAGCTGATGGCGGAATTGAAGGTCACCAACGACGACGCCAAGCGGAAGGAAATCCTCGGTGCCGCGCAGAAGACCCTCGCCCATGACGTGCCGGCGGTGTTCCTGTTCGAACTCGCGAAAGTCGGCGTCTGGGACGCCAAGCTGCAGGGCATGTGGGAAAACGCCCCGATCCAGGCGACGGACTTGACCAAGGTGAAGTGGGTCGATTGATGCCGGCCTTCACCCTCCCCCTTGTGGGGGTGAGGAGTGTTTGGCCAGAGGCCAACGAAAAGCCCCATAATGGGCTTTTCGAGCGACGAACGCCCGAGGCCATAGCCGAGGGCTGGCGCCGCGCCGGGGCCCCGCTGCTTAGCAGCTCCCCGGCGTTCGGATCCCTCAATCGTGCCACTGGCACGATTGATTTGCTTCGCAAACCGGCTCCTCACCCCCACAAGGGGGAGGGTAAAGGCGCACCATGACCGCCTACCTCCTCCAGCGCCTCTTCGTCGCCCTTATCACCCTCATTGCCGCGTCCATCGTCGTCTTCGCCGTGCTGGAGATCATCCCCGGCGACCCTGCTCAACTTATGCTCGGCATGAACGCCACGCCCGACGCCGTCGCCGCACTACGCGAGCAGATGGGCCTCGATCAGCCCATTGTCTGGCGATATCTTTCCTGGGTCGGCGGCCTGCTGACACTGGATTTCGGCCGTTCCTACACCTATTCCTCCCCGGTCATCGACCTGATCGCCGAACGCGCGGCCGTATCGCTTCCGCTGGCGATCATCTCGCTCCTGTTGTCTGTCGTCATCGCCATCCCCGTCGGCCTGTTTGCCGCCGCGCGTCGAGGCAAGGCCGCCGATACTGCCGCCATGGGCGTCACACAGTTCGGCGTCGCCCTGCCGAATTTCTGGTTCGCCCTGATCCTCGTCTACATCTTTGCCGTCTGGCTGCGGCTCGTGCCGGCCGGCGGCTTTCCGGGTTGGAGCGCTGGCATCTGGCCGGCATTGAAGGCGCTCATTCTGCCGGCCCTCGCCCTGGCCCTCCAGCAAGCCGCGATCCTTGCTCGCGTCACACGTTCGGCACTGCTCGAAGTACTCGGAGAGGATTACATCCGCACGGCTCGCGCCAAGGGCATGCCGCGTCGCTATGTGCTGTGGCGACATGCGCTACGCAACGCGATGATCCCCGTGCTCACCATTCTCGGCCTGCAATTCGCCTTCCTGCTCGCCGGCACGATCATCATCGAAAACGTCTTTTATCTGCCGGGTCTCGGGCGGTTGATCTTTCAGGCCATCACCCAGCGCGATCTGATCGTTGTGGAAGGCGTCGTGATGCTGCTCGTCGCCGCCGTCATCCTCGTCAATTTTCTGGTCGATCTCTCCTACGCCGTCGTCGATCCCCGGCTGAGGGCACGACATTGAGCGTCGAGGCCATCGAGACCGAGAGCTTCGCGGGCATTGTGAAGCGTGCCTTCCAGAACCGTTCCTTCGTCATCGGCTTCGTGCTGACGGCGTTCATCGCGCTGCTGGCCGTCGTCTCCTTTTTCTGGACGCCCTACGACGTCACGAAGCTCATCGTGGCCGACAAGATGCAACCACCCTCCGCTGCGCATTGGCTGGGCACAGATCATTTCGGCCGCGACAACCTCTCCATGATCATGGTCGGCGCGCGCAATTCCATCGCTGTCGCGCTGGTCGCCGTCGGCATCGGCATGGGGCTCGGCGTGCCGCTTGGTTGCTGGGCAGCGGCCCGTGGCGGCTGGTTGGATGAGGCAGTGATGCGCTTCAACGATCTCGTCTTCGCCTTTCCCGCCCTTTTGTCGGCAGTCATGATCACGGCCGTTTTCGGCCCGGGCGCCATCAACGCCATCATCGCCATCGGCATCTTCAACATCCCGGTTTTCGCCCGCACGGCCCGCGCCGGCGCGCTGGCCATCTGGCCGCGCGAATTCATCCTGGCCGCGCGCGCCGCCGGCAAGGGGCCGGGGCTCATCACCGTCGAACACATCCTGCCCAACATCGCGAACCTTCTGCTGGTGCAAGGAACCATTCAGTTCGCGCTCGGCATTCTGGCCGAGGCCGGCCTGTCTTATGTTGGCCTCGGCGCGCAGCCGCCCGCCCCGAGTTGGGGGCGCATGCTGTTCGACGCGCAGACGCGCATGATCGTGGCGCCCTATCTGGCGATCTTTCCCGGCATGGCCATCGTCATCACTGCGCTTGGCCTGAACCTGCTCGGTGACGGCCTCTCCGACACGCTCGACCCGAAGCTGAGGCGCGAGCGGTGAGCCTGCTGGAAATCCAAAAGCTGCGGCTCGACATCGGCGGCACGCCGATCCTGAAGGACATCGACCTGTCGATCGAGGCCGGCGAGGTGCTGGGGTTGGTCGGCGAATCCGGCTCCGGCAAGTCGATGACGGCGCTCACCGTCATGCAACTTCTGCCGCGTGGCGCTCGAGCCTCCGGCCGTGTGACGTTCAATGGCAAAGCCATCCTCTCCGCCACCGAAGACGAGATGAATGCGCTGCGCGGCGACGACATTGGCATGGTGTTCCAAGAGCCGATGACAGCGCTGAACCCGGTCAAGACGATCGGCGAGCAGGTGGCCGAGGGTATTCGCTGGCACACGCGCGCCTCCCGCGCCGACGCCGAAAACGGCGCGCGAAAAATCCTCGACCGCGTCGGCTTACCGGAATCAAAATTCCCGCTGTCACGCTATCCGCACGAACTCTCCGGAGGTCAGCGCCAGCGCGTCGTCATCGCCATCGCCACTGCCTTGAAACCGAAGCTCTTGATCGCCGACGAGCCGACGACGGCGCTGGATGTTGTCTTGCAGGCGCAGATCCTGGAACTCCTTCGCGAACTCGTACACGAAAACCGCATGGGTCTGCTGCTGATCTCGCACGATCTGGCTGTTGTCACCGACATGTCCGACCGCATCGTTATCCTGCGCAAGGGCGAAGTGATGGAGGAAGGCGAGACCGCGCGGGTGTTGTCAGAACAGGTGCATCCCTACACGCGCCAACTTGCCCAGGCTTCGATGCACGTGCCGATGGTAAGACGAGGAAATTCGAGCCAATCCTTTCAGCGACCCCCCTCTGTCCTGTCGGACATCTCCCCCTCAAGGGGGGAGATCAGCCGGCCGCAAGGTTTTCGCCAACCGTCATCGCTGCCGATCTCCCCCCTTGAGGGGGAGATGTCCGGCAGGACAGAGGGGGGTCCTACAAGAACTGAACACGGCCCCCTCCTCCGCGTGTCGTCCATCACCCGGGACTACCCGACCCGCCGAACCTCCCTCTTCGCCAAACCCGAAACCTTCCGCGCCGTCGACAATGTCTCGTTCGACCTAAAATCCGGCCAATCCATCGCACTCGTCGGCCGGTCAGGTTGCGGCAAGTCAACGCTTGCCCGCATGATCCTGGCGCTCGACCGACCGACTGCCGGGACCATCGAGTTCGGCGGCGACAACCTCACAACCAAGACCGAGGCCGAGCTGAAACCCGCTCGCCGCAACATGCAGGTCGTGTTCCAGGATCCTTACGGCTCGTTCGACCCGCGTCATCGCGTCGAACGCCTCGTCTCGGAACCCCTCCATCTGCTGGAGAAAAAGCCGTCGCCGGCTGAACGCCGCGAGTTGGTCAAGACCGCCTTGCACGAAGTTGGCCTCGCGCCTGCGGACATGGACAAATATCCGCATGAATTTTCAGGCGGTCAACGCCAGCGGCTGTCGATTGCCCGCGCACTCATCACGCGCCCGAAGCTGATCGTGGCGGATGAGCCGGTTTCGGCGCTCGACGTCTCGATCCGCGCACAGGTGCTGGACCTGTTCGCCGACCTCAATCACCGGCTCGGCGTGGCGTATCTTTTTATCACGCATGACCTGACCGTCGCCCGCGCGATCACCGACGAGGTGCTGGTCATGCACGAGGGCAAGATCGTCGAGCGGGGCGTCACCGGCGCTGTGTTGGACAATCCGCAATCAGCCGCCGCCAAAGCGCTCGTCGCCGCAGCGCCCGACCTGCATCGGGCGATTGCCAGAAGATTGCAGGAGCAGGGGTAGCGAGCTGTTTACCCTCCCCCTTGTGGGGAGGGTCGATCCTGAGCTTGCGAGGGATCGGGGTGGGGGTGGAGACGATTCTGAGACGTGGAATATCCAGACCACCCCCACCCCGTCTCACGGTCACTTGCTACGCAAGATGATCGTTCGCCGACCCTCCCCACAAGGGGGAGGGTGACCAGCGCGTCTACACCGCCGCCGTAATAATGACCTCCACCAGATAATCCGGCGTTGCCAGCTTCGCCTCACCCGTCGCACGCGCCGGCGCATTCGGGCCGTCGACCCACTTGTCCCAAACCGCGTTCATCTCGCCAAAGTCCTTCATGTCGGCCAGCCAGATGATCGCCTGAAGAATCTTCGACTTCTCGCTGCCAGCTTCTTTGAGCAGCCGGTCGATGGACGCCAGCACGGCCTGCGTCTGTTCGGTCACGCTCTTGCCCGGCGCGCCGACCTGTCCGGCCAGATAGACGGTATTGCCGTGGATGACGGCCTGGCTCATGCGCGGGCCTGCCTCGATGCGGCGAATGCTCATGGAAATGTCCTTTCGTAACAAGTCTTCAGTTGGAAAATCGATTGGGCGACAGGGCATCGACAATGCCCGCCAGGTCCGCGTCCGGCTCAGCCTGACGGATCAGGCGACCGGCCAGCCGCGATAACGCAGGCGCGGTCTGGATGCCATAGCCGCCCTGCCCCGCCAGCCAGAAAAAGCCGTCCTCACCACGCGAAAATCCGCAGACGGGCGTGCGGTCGGGCGCGAAATTGCGCAGCCCGGCCCAGCTATTTTCCACATGCGTGAGCTCGTAAGTCGTCGCCTGACAGAAGCGGTCCAGCCCTTCGGCCAGCACCATGTCATCGACATAGGCGTCGTGCGGCTCGACCGGAATTTCCTCGGACGGCGAAACAAACAGCTTTCCGGCGTCGGGTTTGAAATACCAGGTCTCTGAGGAGTGGTCGACGCAGGGCCAGTGAGTAGGGTCGAGGCCTTCCGGTGCCGGCAAAACGGCAATCGAGCGGCGCATTGGCTGGATGCCCAAGGCTTTGACGCCGCAAGCCATCGCAACAGGGTCGGCCCAGGCACCGGCGGCATTGACCACAACATCGGCCGAAACTATTCCCTTTTTCGTTTCCAGCAGCCACTTGCCGCCTTTGCGCTCACCGCGCGTCAAAGGCGCGTCAGTCAGAACCTTTGCTCCGCCTGCTCGCGCCCTGCGCAGCCATCCTTCGTGCAACGCCGCGACATCGATGTCCTGCGCGTCTTCCTCATAGGCCGCCGCCACCAGCCAGTCGCGGCGCATGATCGGCACCATTGCGATGGCCTCATCGATCGAGATCGGCCGCATGCCGTCTGCCATCTCCAACAACTCGTTGTGATGGGCGAGCGCCGCCTCGTCGGCGACAAACAGCAAACCGCGCCGCGAAACAAGCGGATGCGGGAAAAGCGTCGTGTCCGGCTTCTCGAAGAGCGGCGCGCTGGCCCGGCTCAGCGCCCGGATGACGGCATTCCCGTAATTGCGGATAAAGATCGCGGCCGAGCGTCCGGTCGAATGGTAGGCCGGTCGACTCTCCTGCTCGATGATTGCCGTCCGGTAGTCAACAGCGAGCTCGGCAGCCAGTCCGACGCCCGCAATGCCGGCTCCGACGATGGCGACATCGACGTCAATTGTATCAGTCATGGAAATGCTCGGGCTTCGGTTGGTGGCTTCTGTCAGTGTCTGAATCAAAAAACGTCAGGCCGAGGCGAAAATGGCGATTTTCGAGCATCGGAGCGGAGCGTACACGAAGTACGTGAGCACCGAAGCGCAGAAAAGCGCCATTTGCAGTCCGGCATGGCGACTTTTGGATCAGACACTCAGCGGACGCCCATCGTTGGATAATAACCAGCCGCCGTCAATGACTGTGACAAGCCGCGCAATCGCCACGAATCTCGATCGTCGTCTTGTGCGCGTGGAAGCCGCTGTCCCGCGCCCATACGCCCAGTCTTTCCTCGATCATGTCGTCCGAGAACTCGGTCACCTGCCCGCACCGCTCGCAAATGGCGAAGGCCATCAGCCCGTGCTCGTGGTCATGCGCGCACGCCACGAAGGCGTTGAGGCTTTCCAGCCTGTGCACCAGCCCCATTTCCTGCAGCTTCTCCAGCGCCCGATAGACCTGCAGCGGCGCGCGAAACCCGTCGTCGCGAAGCTGGTCGAGCAACGAATAGGCGCTGAGCGGCCCCGATGCTTTGGACAAAGCGTCGAAGACGAGGGTCTGGTTCTTTGTTAGTTCACGTGCGGCGGCCATGTCTTTTCCTGCTGGCGTCAATGCGGTTCTGCCCGAACCCACCTTGACGAACGTAATAACATCACATAGTCCTGTAATAACATTACATGGCCGTCGCCGGCCCTGTCCACAGGCGCACCTCCTATATGACCGACGCTTGCCTCACCTTCAATGACCTGACGCTCGGCTATGAGAAGCATCCGGCGGTGCACCATCTCGCCGGTCCGCTGCGGCGCGGTTCTCTCACGGCCGTCGTCGGCGCAAACGGCTCGGGAAAATCGACGCTCATGAAGGGGATCGTCGGTATCCTGAAGCCGATGTCGGGCTCGATCCGCGTGGCACCAGAGACCCGTATCGCCTATTTGCCGCAGCAATCGGAAATCGACCGCTCCTTTCCGGCGCGTGTCATCGATCTGGTCTCGCTCGGCCTCTGGCCAACGCGTGGCTTGCTGGGCCGGTTCTCGGCTGAGGACCGCAAGGCCGTGCATGACGCGCTGGTTGCCGTGGGCCTCGGCGGCTTCGAGACGCGACCGATCGACACGCTGTCCGGCGGGCAGATGCAGCGGGCGCTGTTCGCCCGTGTGCTGGTGCAGAATGCAAACCTGATCCTGCTCGATGAACCCTTCAATGCGATCGACGCCAGGACCGTCCGCGACCTGGTCGCCATGATCGAGCGTTGGCATGGCGAAAAGCGCACGGTCGTCGTCGTCCTGCACGATCTGGAGCTTGCCCGCCAGCATTTCCCGGAGACCCTGCTTCTGGCGCGCCGTCCCGTCGCCTGGGGAGCCACGAGCGACGTGCTGTCGTCCGGCAATCTCCACCATGCGCGCGAGTTCGATGAAGCCTGGCACGACGACGCGCCGTGGTGCGAGAGCGACGACCGGCAGGGCAAAGATCATCATCATGGCCATCATCACGACCATGAGACCCACAAGCACGCCGTTTCGACCTGAGCGATAGCCCGCCCGATGTACGACTTCCTTATCGCCCCATTCGTCGAATTCGGCTTCATGCAGCGCGCGCTCGCGGGCTCCCTGTCGTTGTCGTTGAGCTCCTGCCCGGTCGGCGTGTTCCTGATGCTGCGCCGCATGAGCCTGGCGGGCGACGCCATGGCCCACGCCATCCTGCCGGGCGCCGCGGTGGCCTTCCTGTTCTACGGACTTGAAATCGTGCCCATGACCATCGGCGGCCTGATCGCCGGCCTGGTCGTGGCGCTGGGGGCAGGCGCGGTCTCACGCTTCACCGCACAACGCGAAGACGCCTCCATGGCGGCGTTCTACCTCATCTCGCTCGCTGCCGGCGTGCTGATCGTGTCTATGCGTGGCTCGTCGGTCGACCTGATGCACGTGCTGTTCGGCACGGTGCTGGCGCTCGACAATGCCGCGCTGACCCTCATCGCCGGCATCGCCGCCGTTACGCTGATCCTGCTCACGATCTTCTGGCGAGCGCTGGTGGCTGAATGCCTTGACCCACTCTTCCTGCGCTCGGTCAGCAGGCTCGGTGCGCCGGTGCATTTTGTCTTCCTAGGCCTCGTCGTGCTGAACCTCGTCGCCGGTTTCCAGGCGCTCGGCACGCTGCTTTCGGTCGGCCTGATGATGCTGCCGGCGGCCGCCGCGCGCTTCTGGACATCGCGCGTCGAGACCATGGCCGCGCTTGCCGTCGTCATCGGCATGGTGTCCTGCGCGGCCGGCCTGCTGCTGTCCTATCACGCCGCCCTGCCCTCCGGCCCGGCGATCATTTTTGCAGCCGGCGCGATCTATTTCCTGTCCATTCTGCTCGGTTCACGCGGCGTCATTGCCACCCGCGCCAGGCCGCACCGCCACCGCACCGCATAAGGAGTTTCTTCTATGCTCACATCACTTCGCCTTGCTCTCGCCGCCAGCGTGTTCATGCTGGGTCCGGCTGCCGCTCAGGCCGAAAAGCTCAAAGTCGTCGCCAGCTTCTCGATCATTGCCGACTTCGTCAAAAATGTCGGCGGCGACCACATCGAACTCACGACGCTCGTCGGCCCGGGCGGCGATGCCCATGTCTACGAGCCGAAGCCTGCGGATGCCGTCGCCATGCATGACGCCAAGGTCGTTCTGGTCAACGGCCTGCATTTCGAAGGCTTTTTGCAGCGCTTGGTCGAGACCAGCGCCAGCAAGGCCGCCATTGCGGAACTGACCAAGGGCGTTACACCTATCGCGATGGCCGAGGACCATCATCATGAAGGCAAGGAAGCAGCGGAGGCTGAAGGCCATCATCACGACGGCGAGTTCGATCCGCACGCCTTCCAGTCGGTCGCCAATGCTCAGATTTACGTGAAGAACATTGCCGACGCCTTCTGCGCCGCGGATCCGGCCGGCTGCGAAGCCTACAAGACGAATGCGCTTGCGTATGATGCAAAGCTGGAAGCGCTGGACGAAGAAATCAAGGCCGCTATCGGCTCGATCCCGCAGGATCGCCGCACGATCATCACAACGCACGACGCCTTCGGCTATTTCGAGCACGCCTATGGCATTCGTTTCCTCGCGCCGGAAGGCATCTCGACGGAAGCTGAAGCATCCGCCGCCGATGTTGCGTCTTTGATAAAGCAGATCCGGGAAGACAAGGCAGCGGCCGTCTTTGTAGAAAACATCGCCGACCCGCGCCTGATCGAGCAGATCGCTTCTGAAACGGGACTGAAGGTCGGTGGTACGCTCTACTCCGACGCTTTGTCGAAGGAAGACGGCCCGGCCGCGACCTATATCGACCTGATGCGGCACAATGTGTCGACCATCAAAGGCGCGGTCAGCGGAAGCTGATCGCGTTTGACTGAAGTCCTGCGCCGCCGTCCGCCATTGACGCGGGCGGCTCCCTGCGGGCAAATACGGCGCTTTCGCAGCCGAGGACGTCTGTCATGCAATATCGTCAGCTCACCGAAGATTATGCCGTCTCGCCGCAGATCAGCGTCGACGACGTGAACCTGATCAAGGAAGCAGGCTTCAAGAGCGTGATCTGCAACCGGCCCGACAATGAAGACCCCGGCCAGCCCGGCCACGACGAATTCCAGAAGGCGGTGGAGGCCGCCGGCCTGACCTTCAGCTGGATTCCCGTCATCAGCGGCCAGATGACGGCGCAGAATGTCGAAGATCAGGCGGCGGCTTTGGAAGACCTGCCGGCGCCTGTCTTCGCCTACTGCCGCTCCGGTACGCGCTGCACCAATCTTTACGCCGCGATCCAGCAGATGAAGGCATGATGCCACTCAGTAGAGCGTCCGCAACAGCCACAATGTGATAGATGGAAAGACGACAAGGATAATTGTGCGGATCACATCCGAGATGATGAACGGGATAACGCCGCGAAACACCTGACCGGTCGGCACGTCCTTCGCCATCGACTGGATAATGAAGAGGTTCATGCCCACTGGCGGCGATATCAACCCCACCTCCACCGATATGAGCACCAAAATGCCGAACCAGATCGCCGTTTCTTCCGGCGTCAGGCCGAAATCCAAGCTCATGATGATCGGGAAGAAGATCGGAATGGTCAAAAGGATCATCGACAGCGAATCCATCGGCCCGCCGAGGATCAGATAGAGGATCAGGATCGCGGAGAGGATCGTCCACGGGCTCAAGCCAAACCCGACGACAATCTCCGCCGCCTGTTGAGGCAACTGCGTGAGCGCCAGAAAGCTGTTGTAGAGGCCGGCGCCAAGCACGATGAAAAACATCATCGCAGACGCCACGGCCGTATAGATCACCGCCTCCATCAGCTTTTCGCGCGTCATGCCGCCGCGCGCCCAGGCGATCAGGCCGCAGCCCAGAGCGCCGAAGGCCGCCGCCTCGGTCGGTGTGAAAAAGCCGCCATAGATGCCGCCCAGAACCAGCACGAAAACGATCATGATGTCCCAGATGCCGGCGAGATCGCGAAAGCGTTGGCCGTAGGGTTTGCGTTCGAGCCGCGTGCCCTCTTCCGGATGGAAATGCACATAGATGCGGATCGCCAGCGCATAGCCGAGAGCAGCGAGGATGCCTGGGATGAAAGCGGCGACGAACAGTTTTGCGATGTTCTGTTCGGTCAGCGACGCGTAGATGACCAGAATGATCGACGGCGGAATGAGAATGCCGAGCGTTCCGCCGGCGGCCAGCGTGCCCGTGGCCAGCGCACCGGAATAGCCGTTGCGGCGCAGTTCCGGCAGCGCCACCTGGCTCATGGTCGCGGCGGTTGCCATGGACGAGCCGCAGATCGCGCCGAAACCGGCGCAGGCGCCGATGGTCGCCATGGCGATGCCGCCCTTGCGATGGCCGAGCCAATTTTCCGCATTGCGGAACAGTTTGCCGGAAATGCCGCCATAGGCCGCGAATTGTCCCATCAGCAGGAACAACGGCACGACGGAAAAATCGTAACTCGAAAAGGTCGAGAAGGTGACCGTCTTAAGCTGATTGAGCAGCGGCCATGGCGTGCCGGTGATGATCCAATAGCCGATGCCGCCGCAAAGGAACATCGCAAGCCCGATCGGCACCCGCGCGAAAACCATGCCGAGCAGGATGACGAAAGACCAGAGGCCAAGCGCAATGCCGCTCATCTATTCGATCTCGAGATGTTCAGGCAGCAGGTCGCGGCCGACGGCCACCGCTTTGACGCCACGCCAGGATGTATAAAGCGCTGTGATCACCGCCACATAGGCTGGCAGGAGCGAAGCGCCGTAGGCCCACCACATCGGGAACTGGCGAATAAAGCTCGTCTCGCCATTGTGATATTTGTCCGCGAAGCCCGCAGTCAACCGCCAGGCGATGATCACCAGCACAATCGCCATGACGATCTCGGACAGCGCATCGATCCATCGCGTCAGCGTCGGTCCCATCTGCTTCTCGAACAGATCGACCACGACATGGCCGCGGTGCAACTGGCAGATTGGCAGGAAGCAGAAGATAGCAACGCCGGTCAGCGCCTCCGCCATCTCATAGTCGCCTGCGATGGGACCGAACCCCGCCCAGATAAGCGACCGGCCAACCACGCTGGTAACCGTCAACAGCGTAATCACCCCGAGCGTCATGCCGCCCAGCACCGCCAGCGACCGGGCAAGCCAGTCGACCGCGCGCGCAACACTCATGCGGGTGGTCCCTCCTCTCACGGACTATGCCGACCGTCCGCCGGACAACTGAAAACTCTCGACTGCAATCTCCCCCACCCCTAACCCCTCCCTTCAAGGGGGAGGGAAATGCCGCTACCGCACCGCCCAGCACAAAGATGGATCGTTTTCGCACGGCATATATGCCGGCTAAGTCCCACTCCCCTTTGACGGGAAGGGTCAGGGGTGGGGGTATTCCCGGATATCTACGCCTTGCTGTACTGCTCGATCAACGCGCGGGCTTCATCGAGCAACTTCTGCGCTTCCACGCCTTTTCCGGAAACTTCCTTGACCCACGCATCGACGACCGGCTGCGCAGCCGCTTTCCAGCGGTCCACTTCAGCTTGGTCGAGCGTGATGATGGTGTTGCCGCGGTCGACCGCTACCTGACGGGATGGCCCATCAGCGCCTGCTTGAGTCTTCCCGGCCCATGCGCTTGTAGCTTGGCCGCTATTGGCATCGATGACCTTCTTCAGGTCGTCGGGAAGCTGATCATAGCGCGGTTTGTTCATGGCGAGCACGAAGGCGGTCGTGTAGATGGCGTGGTCGCCCGACAGTTCGGTATGGTTGCTGACCAGCTCCGGCACCTTGAGGGCGGTCGTCACCTCCCATGGGATCACGCAGCCATCGATCACCCCCTTCGACAAGGCGTCCGTGATGGCCGGAACCGGCATGCCGATGGGCGTTGCGCCTAGTGCTCCGAGCAACTGTGTGATGACGCGTGTCGGCGCACGGATCTTTTTGCCCGACATGTCCTCGAGCTTGTTCACCGGCTCCTTCGAATGGACGACGCCTGGGCCATGCACCCAGGTGCCGATGATGTGCTGATCCTTGAATTCCGTGTCCTTCATGTATTTGGTGAACAGATCCCAGTAAGCCTTCGATGTCGCCTCGGCATTGGTCATGGTGAAGGGCAACTCAAAGACTTCGGGAGAAGGAAAGCGGCCGGGCGTGTAGCCTGGCAGCGTCCAGACGATGTCCACGGTTCCGTCGGTGGCCTGGTCGATCAGCTCCGGCGGTTTGCCGCCGAGTTGCATGGCCGGGTAGTGCTCGATCTTGATGCGTCCGCCGGACTCGTCCTGCACCTTTTTGATCCACGGCTCGATGATGAGTTTCGGCACATTCGCCTGAAGCGGCAGGAATTGATGCAGCTTCAGCGTGACTTCCTGCGCCCGCGCGACATGCGGCATGGCAACCGCCGCCGCCGATGCGGCGGCGCCAAGCCCAAACGTCCGCCTTGTAATTTCCAGCATATTATTCCTCCCGAATTGATGCGGAGCGGCGTGTTCGCCTGCCCGCTTGTGAGCAGTCTGCAAAGTTTCAGGCGAACAATAAAGCCCCTGTGCGCAAATGCTCAGCTCCGCTCGATAGCGGCTGGGCGTCAAACAATATCTGGTGTTCAGACTAGATCCACGAGCATGAACGGGCTGGCGCGGAAGCTGAAGCAGCGCTAAACGCGGCGCTTCACAGGATTCGAACTTATGAACGACGTCACCGTGTCCCAGGCGATCGACGCCATCTACGCCTCGATCAAAAACGATAACGAGGAACTCGACACCAACATTGCCGCCCTCAAGAGCGCTATGGCGCGCGAGGGCATCAAGGAAGCGACGTTTGAAACCAGCAAGCTTGCTCAGCCAAATCGGCAGGGCCGCAAGTTTATGCAGTCCTATTTCCGGAAAAAGGGCGTTGCGGTCGCCTTCGTCTGAGCACGGCTGATCAGCGCCCCGCGCACTGTTATAGCGGCAGCGCGCTGGTCTCCTTCAGCGTCTCTAGCACGATCGCCGTCTTCACATGTTGCACGCTGTCATGCGGCAGCAGCACACCGTTGACGAACTCGGACAGCGCCTTCAGGTCGCGGGTGACCACCTTCAGAATATAGTCCATCTCGCCAGTCAGCGCGTGCGCCTCCTGCACTTCCGGAAGGTTGCGGATCAGTTCTGCAAATCGGCGGGCATTGTCGCGGTTGTGTGTGGCCAGCGTCACCGTCACGACGTTGACCAGTCCGAAGCCTAGCCGGTCGCGGTCGAGCACGGCGCGATAGCCCCGGACGAACCCGTCTTCCTCTAACCGCTGCCGGCGACGCGAGCATTGCGATGGCGACAGGTTCACGCGCTCCGACAGATCGTTGTTGGTCAGCCGCGCATCAGTCTGCAAAAGCGCCAGTATCTTGCGGTCAAATTGATCGATCACCTGAATATCGTTCATCGTTACATAATATCATGCACGATTTGTGCACACCAGCGCGATTTCAAGCGTTTGAATGCAAGCACCGTGCGGACCTTTTCGGCTATGATCTCGACACAATTCGAATTCGAGGAGAACAGCTATGGGTCCTTTCCCGCACGACGCACCCGTCGCAACGATCAGCACCGACAACCCTGCCGGCACGGACGGTTTTGAATTTGTCGAGTTCGCGCATGAGGAGCCGGCCAAGCTCGAAGAGCTGTTCGCCAAGATGGGCTACGCAAAAGTCGCCACGCACAAGACCAAGGCGATCAGCGTCTGGCGTCAGGGCGACATCAACTATCTGATCAATGCCGAGCCCGGCTCGCACGCAATGAAGTTCGTCGACCTACACGGCCCGTGCGCCGCCTCGATGGCCTGGCGCGTGGTCGACGCAAGGCATGCTTTCGAACATGCTGTTGCCAAGGGCGCTACCCCCTATGAAGGCAACGACAAGGCGCTCGACGTGCCGGCCATCGTCGGCATCGGTGGCTCGTTGCTCTATTTCGTCGAAAAATACGGCGCCAAGGGCTCGGCCTACGATGAAGAATTCGACTGGACTGGCGCAAAGGACCCGAAACCCAAGGGCGTCGGCTTCTATTTCCTCGATCACCTCACGCACAATGTCTATCGCGGCAACATGGACAAGTGGTGGGCGTTCTACCGCGACCTGTTCGGCTTCAAGCAGATCCACTTCTTCGACATCGACGGCCGCATCACCGGTCTGGTGTCGCGTGCCATCACCTCGCCTTGCGGAAAAATCCGCATCCCCCTGAACGAGTCGAAGGACGAGACCAGCCAGATCGTCGAATATCTGAAAAAGTACAAGGGCGAAGGCATCCAGCATATCGCGGTCGGCACCGACGGCATCTACGACGCCACGGACAAGCTCGCCCACAACGGTCTGAAATTCATGCCAGGCCCGCCGGAAACCTACTACGAGCGCTCCTATGTGCGTGTCGTCGGGCACGAAGAACCGGTCGAGCGCATGAAGAAGCACGGCATTCTGATCGACGGCGAAGGCGTAGTCGACGGCGGCATGACGAAAATCCTGCTGCAGATCTTCTCGAAAACCGTGATCGGGCCGATCTTCTTCGAGTTCATCCAGAGGAAGGGTGACGAAGGTTTCGGCGAAGGCAATTTCCGCGCGCTGTTCGAGTCGATCGAGGAAGATCAGATTCGTCGCGGCGTGCTGAAGAGCGACGACAAGGCGGCATAAGAACCGCTTTCACGTTCCCGAACTGGCGGCCGGCGGCAACGTCGGCCGCTTTTGTTTTGCGGGTAGTGGTGATCTAACCTATCATGACCATTGGAGGAGTTGCCATGCAACCCGAGGCATTTTGGTCGGAAACCGAGGCTGAACGCAAAGCGCGTATTTGCCAACAGGAGGCTGATCGCAGCAGCGCCTTTAACGACCACATGGAACTCGTATACACAGCGGACATGGACGAAATCTTTGCGGAATTGCTGAGGCTTGACGCGACGGCGAAAGACCCGCGCACAACGGAAATCCTGAACCGACTGTTCGCCGATCGCCAAAGGAAAAGGCCTAGACCGACTGAACCCATCTGATTGCAACTGCTAGCGTGATCAGACCTCCTCCCCAGATCAACAATAATATGGTCATCCGTCGGCGTAGCGTTTGCATCTCGGGATCACGAGCAACGTTGTAATTCATCTCCGTATTGAACATCCGCTCCTTTAGAGTAAGACCGGTCTTGTGGGTCAGATCGAGCCAACGAACCCTCATGCGGGAGGCGACCCGCATTCCCTCAACAAAGATGGCGAGCATAATCACTGCGCCGACACCACCAAGCATGTACGCTGTCTGGCTCGTCACTTTGGCATCCCTTCACGGATGTTGCGCTTCCATCGCTCAAGTAGTTCCGACCGCTCTGCACCTGAAGTTGGTCAATTCGCAAATGTGCCGGCCTCCAGCAATCCGGCACGAGAAACCGCAAAGATCCAGGCTCCAGCGGCAGGCCAGCAAGTCCTTTGCCCCGCGGTTGAATTGCGAAACCCGCCAACACCTCGGCGCCAGCGACAAAACCGAAAATATTGACGTCGGGATTGTTCGGACCGACCGGAACCTCGTCGCGGCCCTCAAAGCATTCTTTGGGTTCAAACGACGTCGGTGCCTTGCCCAGCATCACCTCAACGGCATCGTATTTGCCCGCGTAGCACGCCTGCCCGTCTACGGCTTCACGGCTGAACTCAATAACCTGCGCTCGTACGACAAAGGCACCCGGCGAATACGCGTTGTCATACTCATTATCACCGGGTTGGCATGCCAATGCCGGGAGCACAAAAACCACCGTCAAGCCGGCGGCTAACACAACCTCATGCAGCTTTCGGCTAATACCGCTCCACCTTCTGTTCAATCGCGCCGAAAACCGAATGACCGGCCTTGTCCTTCATTTCGATGCGCACCGTGTCGCCAAACTTCATGTATGGCGTTTTTGGCGCGCCGCTCTCAATGGTCTCGATCATGCGGATTTCGGCGATGCAGCTATAGCCTGCACCCCCGTCTGACACCGGCTTGCCGGGGCCATTATCGAGCTTGTTCGACACCGTACCCGAACCGATGATCGCGCCAGCCTTCAACGGCCGCGTCTTCGCCGCATGGGCCACAATGGTCGGGAAATCGAAGGTCATGTCGACCCCGGCATTGGCCTTGCCGAACGCTTTGCCGTTCAACTCCACCAGCAGCGGCAGATGCACCTTGCCGCCGTCCCAGGCGTCACCAAGCTCTTCAGGCGTAACCGCCACGGGCGAGAAAGCTGATGATGGTTTCGACTGGAAAAAGCCAAAACCCTTCGCGAGTTCGGCCGGGATCAGATTGCGCAGCGAGACATCGTTGACCAGCATGATCAGCCGGATCGCCTCGCGTGCCTGATCCGGGCTTGCGCCCATCGGCACGTCGTCGACGATGACCGCGACCTCGCCCTCCATGTCGATACCGTAGGCCTCGTCCGCCATCAGGATCGGATCACGCGGCCCAAGGAAGGAATCCGAGCCGCCCTGATACATCAACGGGTCGGTCCAGAAAGTCTCCGGCATCTCTGCATTGCGCGCTTTGCGCACCAGTTCGACGTGGTTCACATAGGCCGAACCGTCGGCCCACTGGTAAGCGCGCGGCAGCGGCGATTCCGCGTCATGCTCGTGAAAGCGCGCCGAGGGAACCGAGCCATGCTCCAGGCTCTCGGCCAGCGATTCCAGATGCGGCGCGATACGCGTCCAGTTGTCGAGCGCGGCCTGCAACGTAGGAACAAGGAAGGATGCGTCGGTGTAGCGTGTCAAATCACGCGAGACGACGACCAGTTTCCCGTCACGCATCCCGTTCTTCAGGCTGGCAAGCTTCATGAAAATCCCTCGCTTTGAGCTCCCTGGCCTTCAAAAGCGAGGGAATCCGTCAAGCCTCCACGAAGACCTGAAAGCCGCCATAAATCAACCGCTTCATGTAAGCCGGCATGTTTTCCATGCTCGGCTGCAGGCGTGGGTCGGACATCACCTTCTTCATCACCGCGTCGCGGTGCTCGCGATCCTTGTAGGTGACATAGGAAAAGATAATCGTATCGCCCTCTTCCTTTTTGACCGCCATCGGGAACGAGGTCACCTCGCCGTCCGGCACGTCGTCGGCCTTGGCCTCGACATAGGACAGCGCGCCGTGCTCCATCCAGACTGCGCGGGCGAGCTTGGCCTGCTTGGTGTATTCCTCGAATTCGGCCTCCGGCACCGGCAGCACGAAACCATCGACATAAGCCATTTCACGTCTCCTTTGGTTGTTTCCACCTCAAGGACGAAGCAGTGAGATGGTTCCCGACAAAGGACCAGCTAACGTCTCCGCTTACGGGCACTCGTCGGCTCATGGGGTAGGTTTTTGAATCGCTGCGGCAGGGGAAATAACCTACCCATCCGAGGCGTCTTGTCGGCATTAAGAGAGGGATTTGCGTGTATATGAACTTTCGTAACGTACTTTCCAAATAGGCAGATCGTGTCGCGTAAACTCATGAGTTCGGCAAATGTTGTTTTGGTGCCGACGCTCCCAAGGGGAGCTCTGGGATTTTGTCGACGCCAATGATAAGAGCCGTTTTCAAATAAAACTGTGTGGGAATGCATAAGTATATTTCTATTATCTTTCAATATTGCAAAAACTTTGACTGCCCGTTCAATATGACCGAGTATCGATTTTTTCTTTTCCTTTTTTCGGGCCAATTCTAGAAGCATTTCTGACTTCGATCGGTTACCCAGGTTATTGGTAATAGCCATTCCAACTTCGTAGCCTCCGACGTAGTTCCAAATCAGCGTTGTCATGAACTGCTCGATCATATTCCAATCGATGGAAATCAGCCCCAGCAGATAAACAATCGGAAACGCTTCGTCCGTTTCGTAAAAGTCGGGATCAAGATATTCTTTTTCTGGCATGGCTTGGCGCAATCGTTCTCTCGTAGTCATATGTCGCTACACCAAATGGTAGAAGCAGCGCTTACTCCGAGATAGAGGGACTTGCATGTCCGTCGCCAAGGAAACCCAAAAACTTCTCAAAAAAATCGGCGTCGCCGAGACTACCTACACCAAGGGCGCAATGCCGGCTTATTCGCCTGTGACCGGCGAGAAGACCGCCGACGCGTCGGAAACGCAGAAAAGCGCCATTTGCAGGCCGTCCCCGCCTGAATATGAACAGACCCTAGACTATTTCTCGGGTTCCTGCACCGGAACACCGGGATGTTCGGCCGGGTAACGTCGGCGCGGCGGCAGATAGTGCCAGACAAGCGCAAGGGCGACCATCGCCACGCATCCCACCAAAAGCGTCACGAAGAGCGTGGCGCTATCGTCCGGCGAAAGCAGCGCGACGATCGGGATCGCGCCGGCCGGAGGATGCGTGACGCGCAGCGTCTGCATCAGGAACAGCACCAACCCGACCGCAGGCGCAACAAGCCACCAATGGGTAGGCGCAACCATCGCTGTCGTGACGCCGATGATCGTGGCAATCAGGTAGCTGCCGAAGATATTGAGCGGCTGCGCCAGCGTTCCCCCTGGATAACCGAACAGGATGACCGCGGTGGCGCCCAGCGGCGCAAGCAGCATAGGCAGTTCGGTCAACTGGGCCAGCCAGGAAATCAGCAGAATCGCCGCAACAGCGCCTAGCGCCGACTTGCCGTGTTCGGCCAAGCCACGCACCGGCTCGTGCCTCGTAAAGATCACATCGAAGAAGTTACGCATTCGAAATTCCAGGAATTTGCGCGCGGTTAGCATCGCAAGGACGCATCGGGAAGGTACG
This sequence comes from Rhizobiaceae bacterium, assembly GCA_050247155.1. GTDB lineage: Bacteria > Pseudomonadota > Alphaproteobacteria > Rhizobiales > Rhizobiaceae > Mesorhizobium_G. The sequence goes on along the minus strand of JBFWUS010000001.1, from coordinate 134,609 downwards.
GCTGTCTTTTGAGCCGCCAACGGGAGGAATATGTTTGCCTTGCTGGCACAGCGCCAAACTCTGCCGGACCAATTGTGCAAGCTTGGGCGTATTGCTATTGGCGGCGCACAAACATGATCGCCGCGCCGAGAGTCTGTTCCGCAAGCGGCAGCCCAAAAGGAAACGCTATATGTCCGTCGCCAAGGAAACCCAGAAACTTCTCAAGAAACTCGGCGTCGCCGAGGCCGCCTACACGAAGGGCGCCATGCCGGCCTATTCGCCGGTCACCGGCGAGAAGACCGCCGATGTGAAGACCGTCACGCCGGCTCAGGCCAAGAAGGCGATCGATCTGGCCGACGAAGCCTTCAAGACATGGCGTCTGGTTCCGGCCCCGCGCCGTGGCGAGCTGGTACGCCTGCTCGGCGAAGAACTGCGCGCCTCCAAGGTGGAGCTTGGCCGTTTGGTCTCCATCGAGGCCGGCAAGATCCCGTCGGAAGGCCTCGGCGAAGTGCAGGAAATGATCGACATCTGCGACTTCGCGGTCGGCCTGTCGCGCCAGCTTTACGGCCTCACCATCGCGACCGAACGCGTCGGCCATCGCATGATGGAAAGCTGGCATCCGCTTGGCGTCGTCGGGGTGATTTCGGCCTTCAATTTCCCGGTCGCCGTTTGGTCCTGGAACGCCGCGCTGGCGCTGGTGTGCGGCAATTCGGTGGTCTGGAAGCCGTCCGAAAAAACGCCGCTGACAGCACTTGCCTGCCAGGCGATCTTCGATCGCGCCGCCAAGCGTTTCGGCGACGCACCGAAAGGGCTCAGCCAGATCATCATCGGCGACCGCGCCATCGGCGAAATTCTGGTCGATCATCCGAACGTGCCGGTCGTCTCCGCCACTGGCTCCACCCGCATGGGCCGTGATGTCGGCCCGCGGCTGGCCAAGCGTTTTGCCCGCGCGATCCTCGAGCTCGGCGGCAACAATGCCGGCATCGTCACCCCGACCGCCGATCTCGATATGGCCCTGCGCGCCATCGCCTTCGGCGCGATGGGCACCGCGGGCCAACGCTGCACCACGCTGCGCCGCCTGTTCGTGCACGACAGCGTCTATGACAAGCTCGTGCCGCGCCTGAAGAAAGCGTACCAGAACGTCACCATCGGCAGTCCGCTCACCACCAAGGCGCTGGTCGGCCCGCTGATCGACAAGGCGGCCTTCGACGGCATGGCGAAGTCACTCGGCGAAGCCAAATCGCATGGCGGCAAGATCACCGGCGGCGAGCGTGTCGAAAACGGCCACGCCGACGCCTATTATGTCCGCCCCGCATTGGTCGAAATGCCGAAACAGGACGGTCCGGTGCTGGAAGAGACCTTCGCGCCGATCCTCTATGTGATGAAATATTCCGATTTCGATCAGGTGATCGCCGACCACAACGCCGTGGCGGCCGGCTTGTCGTCCTCGATCTTCACTCTGGATATGCGCGAGGCCGAGCGCTTTCTCGCTGCTGACGGCTCGGATTGCGGCATCGCCAACGTCAACATCGGCACGTCGGGCGCGGAAATCGGCGGCGCATTCGGCGGCGAGAAGGAGACCGGCGGCGGCCGCGAGAGCGGTTCGGACGCATGGAAAGCCTATATGCGCCGCGCCACCAACACGGTGAATTATTCGCGCGCGCTGCCGCTTGCGCAGGGCGTCAGCTTTGACATCGAGTAAACTTCCGCGACGGCGGCGTGGCCGGGCTTGATCCGACCACGAAGACGCGAGCCTGGGTGCGTTCAGGCATGCATCCTCGGGAGGGGCCCGAGGATGGCGAAGCGGCCTACTGCGCGGCCGGCGTAATCCCGCACTGGCCCTGCTCCATCGTGATCTGCTTGGTGATGCGGATGGCGTTCTGCGCATAGGCTTCCGTGACGGTGCCGCTGTTCACGGTCTTGTCCTTGAGCGGGCTGACATCCGGGCAGAGATGGAAAACAAGATCGTGGTCTGACTTCGCCTTTCCGGCATCCGGCGCGATCCAGTACACCTTATCCTGACCACCGGGATTTTCGGCGGTCTTGGTCGCTGCGGTGATCGCCTCGGTATCGCGCGCGATATCCTGCGCCTGGGCCGCGACTTCGGGCGAACATGCGGTGGTGGGCTGGCCAGTTTTGATCTGGATGGCGCACTCGTTCATGGTCTTCGTATAGTCTTCAACTGATGGCGGCTTGATGCTGACACCAATGAGCGTGGCGATCACGGCCAGCACCCCGCCGACGCCGGTGGCGATCTTTTTGGTGCGCGGGTCCATATTCTTGTCTGTGAGGATCAGAAGAAGGAGCGGCAGGAAGGCAATCAGCGTGACGATTGCGCCGAGCTGATTCTGGAAAAAGAACCTGGCCTTGTCGGCCTTGCTGGCCGGATCGTTCTCGTTTGCTCGCTTCCACAGGAAGTTGCCGATTATGGCGAAGACTGCGATGCCGATCAGCAGCCCGACCAGCAATTGCAGGTTTGCGCCCTGCGTGGCCGCACTGAACTTGCCCTGAAGCAATTGGATAACGGCATAGATCTCGCCAGCGATGGCGATGAGCCAGGAGACCGCCGCCATGATCCGCAGGTTGAATGCGGAAGACTTTTGGCTTTGCGACGCTTGCCAGTCCTTGGTGACGTCTCGCTCTGTGGGCTTGTTGTCTGTCATGTTCGCGCACCCCGATTCCCATGCATGTTCGCACACTCGCCGCTTGATAACGCCAAATTATTGGCTCGAAAATGGCCGACCCGGGAATTTCGAACCTTTCAGCCCAAACCGCCATGGATGGTCGGCCAGTCTATCGCTCCAGCCGGGTCGACAAAATTATCGACGATAGGGTACGCTCGACGCCGTCAAGCGCGCCGATTGCGTCGATCGCCGTGTCGAGTTCTCCGATCGAGCCGGCGGAGAGCATGGCGATCATATCAAAACTGCCGCTGACCGAATGAACGGTCCGAACGGCGGTTATGCTGGCCAAGCCCTGCACGACCTGCGCCGCCAGCTTTGGCGCCGCCGTGATCAGCACATGCGCCTGCACCTGGCTCCGTTCGAATTCGCCCGACAGGCGCAGCGTGTAACCCGCAATGATCCCGCGGCGTTCCAGCCGCTCAATGCGGCTTTGCACCGTCGTGCGCGACACACCGAGCCGCCGCGCCAGTTCGGCGGTCGAGGCGCGCGCGTTCTCGCGCAGCAGCATAAGCAGCATCTGGTCCGAGTCCGTCGTCATTTCGTTCATTGCCTCGGCATTTTGCTCAAAGATGGTCGGCGATCTGGCAAAACATAGCCTATCATTCGGCAACGATCCTGCAATGCTGGCTTAGTGTCTGAATCAAAAATCGTCAGGCCGAGGCGAAAATGGCGATTTTCGAGCATCGGAGCGGAGCGTACATTTAGTACGTGAGCACCGAAGCGCAGAAAAACGCCATTTGCAGACCGGCATGGCGACTTTTGGATCTGACACTTACGAAAAGCAGTCAGAATCAGGACAAGCAGCATGAAAGAAGTAGTCGTCGTCGGGGCAGGCAAGATCGGAGCGACCATAGCCGACATGTTGACGGAAACCGGCGACTACGCGGTGACGGTGGTTGACCGGCAGGCTGGCGCGCTGGAAACCGTCGGCCCGAAGGTCAAGACGGCGCTGATCGACCTCGAAAAGGGCGAAGCGCTCACGCCAACGCTGAAGGGCAAGTTTGCCGTGCTTTCGGCTGCTCCTTTTCACCTGACCACGCGCATTGCCGAAGCTGCCGCCGACGCCGGCGTCCACTACATGGATCTAACCGAAGATGTTGCCTCAACCCGCATCGTCAAGAAGATCGCGGCGAAGGCCAAGTCCGCCTTCATCCCGCAATGCGGCCTGGCGCCTGGCTTTATTTCCATCGTGGCCAATGATTTGGCAAAACGTTTCGACAGCCTCGAAAGCGTGCGCATGCGTGTCGGCGCTTTGCCACAGTTTCCGTCCAATGCGCTCAACTACAACCTGACCTGGAGCACCGACGGCGTCATCAATGAATATTGCGAGCCCTGTGAGGCCGTTGTCGAGGGCGAACTGATCGAAACCCCGCCGCTCGAGGAGCGTGAGGAATTCTCGCTCGACGGCATAACCTATGAGGCCTTCAACACCTCCGGCGGTCTGGGTACGCTCGCCGCAACGATGAAAGGCAAGGTCCGCACGCTGAACTACAAGACGATCCGATACCCCGGCCACGCGGCGATCATGAAGGCGTTGCTCAACGATCTCGGCCTGCGCCATCGCCGCGACATGCTGAAGGACATTCTGGAAAATGCGCTGCCGGCCACCTTCCAGGACGTCGTCGTGATCTTTGTCACCGTCTCGGGCCGCAAGGGCGGACGGCTGCTGCAGGAGACCTACGCCAACAAGGTCTACAGCAAGGGTAGCGGCGACGCGGTGCGCAGCGCCATTCAGATCACCACGGCTTCGGGAATTTGCGCGGTGCTCGACATGCTGGCTGATGGCGCACTACGGTCCAAAGGTTTTGTGCGGCAGGAGGAGATCAGTCTTGACACCTTCCTCGCCAATCGGTTCGGCAAGGCCTATGCGCAGCGGGAAGTCGTGCCGCATTGAAACGGCCACTGCGCTACATTTGCAGTGTTGCAACTACATCTTGCGGCTGAGATAGGGCGACCCCGTCAGGCCAAACCGCCAGGGCTGCTCGGCAGCCTTGGTGATGCCGATACGTACGCCGGTCGCCACGTCGATGCCCGGCGGCGCGGCAGTCAACTCGAACGGCGGCGCAAGCAGTGAGAGACCATTGTGCGCCTGACCGATGTCCAGTGCCTGTGCCAGTTTGCCAGGTCCTGAACACAGCGCACGTGGTTTATCGGTCCCGCGCCGGTCCGCCATCAATTCTATGCGCTGCGTCGGCTCCAGCGCGCGGATCAGCACCGCGCCGGCATCCGCGCAGGTAAAATTCAGGCACCAGTGCACGCCGTAGATGAAATACACATAAGCCTGCGCCGGACCTGCGAACATCACTGCGTTGCGTTTGGTCGGCCCAGGAAAGCTGTGCGAGGCCGGATCATCCCGATGATAGGCCTCCGTCTCGACGATGATCCCGCCGACGCCATCGACCAGCAGCGTCGCGCCGATCAGGTCAGGGGCGACGATCAGAGCCGGCCTGTCGAAAAAGCATGCTATCTCTTCATTGCGCCTCACACTCGTCACTTGCGGGGTCCATCGAGCAGATGCAAGGAAGCATCCCAGTGACACCGAGCGCCCCGCGGGCGTATTCGTAATTCATAGTTGGCCAATTAATAATCTCTCCGATCGAGGCGTATCATGGTCACCAGAAAGCGATAATTCACTGTTTGGACCATGAGTATGCTTTCAAAAATACCTGCTGGTCGTTGGACGATTGCCGCCATTGCTGTCCTTTTTGCCATCGGTGCATATCTTGCGTCCTACGAATATCTGAACATGCCAAGCTTTGCATTTGTGGCGGCCACGACGGTCTCTCTCGTTTCTGGACTGCTTCTCCTGACGCGCCGGCTGTTCTTTTCGAGCATCCTCTCGGCGGCGATCCTGGCCGGTCTGGTTGTGGCGTCTAGGGTAAAGATTCAAGAGATGGGCGTCGCGGCCCAGGCCTATGATGTCGTCGCCTATCTCAGATGGGATGTTCTCGCCTACCTCAGCCACGAATTCCCCGTCCTTATGTTGGGAACCAGCGCATTTGTTCTCGTGCTTGTCTGTCTGGCGGTAGCGGCTTTCCGTCTTGACCCAACACGTATCAGCCGATGGGCCGCCGGCACATTGCTGCTGGGCAGCGCGGTGGTCACCTACGCTCAGCGCGACCGACCCGAACTGCATAGTTGGATCGTCATCTTCGATAATTTGCCCGTGACGTCTTTCTACCTGTCCGTTCCCGCCGCCGTGACAGTCTTGACGGGAGGAAGTCTGCTTCAGGCAGCGGACGCCTCTGGCGGGCCGCCTTTCCGCAAGGATTTTCTGTGCGCGGAAAATATTGAAAAACCCGACATCATTCTTGTTCATCAGGAAAGCGCAACGCCGCCGTGGTTCTATCCAGCGATCAAATACGATCGATCGCTCGATTCGTTCTTTTTATCGTCGGATGGGAAATTTCATCCACTGTTGACCGAGATTTTCGGGGGCGGCTCGCAACTCACTATATTTTCTGCGCTAACCGGCATGTCGCCTCTCTATTTTGGCGACCTCTTTTGGCAGGCCGTCACCGTTTCGACAGGCAGGGTTGAAGAATCGTTGGCGCAGGTCCTGGCGAAGTGCGGATACGAAACCACGGTATTCTTTCCGCTGCCCCGCACCTTCTCCGAGACCGACGACGCATTTTACCCCTCGGCAGGCTTTCAGAATTATTTCGACATGAACGACATGGGCATTCTTGATTTCCGTGCTCGTGACAGCCGCTACTACGATCAGGCGCTTGGCTTCTTGGCGAAGCCGGGCAAACGCGGCCCCCAGTTTATCTTCATTCAAACCCAACTGGTGCATGCGCCATATAGCGATCGGCCGGTGGCCGACGTGGATTTCGGCAAAGGCGACATAGCCAACAGCGCCGACGTCAACGAATACATCCGGCGCCTTGCCATCGCACAGAAGGACTACGACGATTTCCTATCCTCGCTGACCCGGCGTCTCCCTGACAGGAACGTCCTCATCATCCGTTACGGCGATCATCAGCCACCGCTTATGGCGGATTTCTTCGAGAAGGAGAGCGAGAGGCTGAAGGAACTGCATCGGGCCTTCGCCGCCAAGACAGACGATCCTCTTCGTGAACACTATCGTCTGCCGCAATTCATGACATTCTTTGCGATCGATAGCATCAATTTCGACCCTAGGCCGGTTCCTGAACAGCCGATCACCAGTGTCATCTACTTGCCGGCGCTGACGCTCATGGCTGCCGGCTTACCGCTGCCAGAGTCCTACCAAGAGCGCATGCGCCTCTATTCCGCGTGCAAGGGGCAATATTTCACATGTGACCGGCAGGAAGACATCCTGAAGTTTCACCACCGCCTGATCGATTCCGGCCTGTTCATGGGCGAGCCCAAAACATCGCCGCCAACGGCGAACTGAGACGCTCACCAATCCATCACCACCTTGCCGGAATTGCCGCTCTTCATCGCCTCGAAGCCGTCGATGTAATCGTCGACGCCGATTCGGTGCGTGATCAGGCCGGTCACGTCGAGTGGCCCCTGCACCAGAGCGATCATCTTGTACCAGGTCTCGAACATTTCACGACCGTAGATGCCTTTCAGGTGCAGCATCTTGAAGATGACCTTGTTCCAGTCGATCTCGAAGCCGGTCGGGGCGATGCCCAAAATGGCGATCTTGCCGCCATTGTTCATCGCGTCGATCATGTCGCGGAACGCAGGCGCGGCGCCCGACATTTCAAGGCCGACGTCGAAACCCTCGGTCATACCGATTTCCGACATCATGGCGCGCAGCTTTTCCTTCGATGCGTCGACGACATGCTGCACGCCGAGTTTTTTCGCCAGCGCTAGCCGTACCGGATTGATGTCGGTGATCACCACCTTACGCGCGCCAACGCATTGCGCCACCAGCGCACCCATGATGCCGATCGGCCCCGCGCCGGTCACCAGAACATCCTCGCCGACTAGATCGAACGACAGCGCGGTGTGCACGGCGTTGCCGAGCGGGTCGAAGATCGCGGCCACCTCATCCGGCACGTCGTCCGGGATCGGCACCACATTGTGCTGCGGAATGGAAACATATTCGCCGAAGGAGCCGGGACGATTCACGCCGACGCCCAGCGTGTTGCGGCAGAGGTGCCCCCGGCCCGCCCGGCAGTTGCGGCAGTGGCCGCAGACGATGTGGCCTTCGCCCGAGACGCGTTGGCCGACCTTGTACTCGGTCACCGCCGCGCCGACATCAGCCACCGTGCCAACGAATTCATGGCCGGTCACCATCGGCACCGGCACGGTCTTTTGGGCCCACTGGTCCCAATTGTAGATATGGACGTCGGTGCCACAAATGGCCGACTTCTTGACCTTGATCAGCACGTCGTTCGGGCCGATGTCAGGGATCGGCACGCGCTCCATCCAGATGCCGGGCTCCGCCTTCGCCTTAACAAGTGCTCGCATCATGTTGGACATCCAAACCCTCCCTCCGGTTACGAACGGAACGCCGCCTCTCAGACTGATGCCTAGTCTAGGGGGCATCCCCTGTTGCGCTCTGCTACACGAATCGATGACTCCAGTACCGCAGCAATGAAATCGCCTTGAAGATATGCTTTATCTGCGAAGGCAGGATTGCGGTCTCGCGGGGCCTTGTCGTCAGTCACATGGGGTTCAAGATACAATTCCATAACTGCCCCGCTGAACGGAAGGCTGTTCAGCTGAAGCCGATAGGGCGCCTGCAAAGCTGAACCCAACATCGCCCACCAGCCGAGATTGAATGTCGAGGTCAAACCGAATGGCCCATAGCCGCCGCCGGGTCCAACGGTGGCGTAGGAATAGCGGTAAACGCCATTGTGGCCGGTCATGTAGTTTGTCAGCCGGACTGCCGGAAACGTGCGGGACGGCGGCATGTAGACGTCGTCAAGAAAACTCTTGGTCAGCCCAATACGGACCTCCTCAAGCTTTTTCCTTGCAGCGCTTTCCTTCGGCGAAGCGCAAATAAGGCTGTCGATAATGAGGGGTAGCCGAGAAGCGTGGGAACTGTCTCCCCCGATCCCGTCGACCGGATTTTTCTCGAGACCCGGACCGAACATCGTGTTCCCTGCATATGCGAAATCTGGATGATCGCGCCATACACCCGGCTGAAATTGCCAGCGCCCGTTCTGGAATTGACCTTCGGCCAGCATGATATGGCGGCCCAGTTCCACGGCCTTGCCTATGACAGCCGCCGGTTCTTCGTCACAGGCCCGCGCGACGACGGTCAGGTCGGCGGAGATCGCGAAAGCGAACAGTTCCTCATCGAAGAAGGCCCTGAGATAGCTTGGCTTCGTTGCTTTTTGGGCGAGCTTCCAATCGGCCCGATCAAACATGTTCGGGAAATCCGGCATGGTCCAGAGCCAGGCTGGCGCCAGCAGCGCGCCGGTCACGTCTCGAGTCAGGCGGTCCCTGGTTTTCCTGACCAGTGCCGTGCAACCGGATTTGGTGGCTTCAACCGCCGCAAAGCGGGATATCAGATAGCTGAATTGCAATTCCGTGAGCAATCCAAGGTCGGGTTGGCTTTGCTCGTCGAGATATCGACCTACGAGACCCCGGAAGCTCTCCATCGTGGCCGTGTCGTCGCGTTCATATGCGTCGATCATGGGAATCATGAGGAAATGGGCCGCGTCGTATGCATCGCGCTTGGTCCACAATTTCTCGGACAACAACGCCTTCAGGCTCGACGCTTGCGCGCCACCCAACATGATAGCGATCGCGAGGAGGCATCCCGACAACACATCAAAGAGACTTTTGGAGCGGCCGAACGAAGCCCGCCTCATATCACCCCCAACTCTTTGCCCACCTCACCGAAGGCTTCGACTGCGCGATCAATGTCGGCCGTCGAATGCGCCGCCGACATCTGGGTGCGGATACGGGCCTGGCCCTTGGGCACTACGGGGAATGAGAAGCCGATCACATAGATATCACGCGCCAGCATCTTTTCCGCCATCTGCTGCGCCAATGACGCGTCACCCAGCATGACGGGAATGATCGGATGATCGGCGCCCGCCAGCGTGAAGCCGAGCTTTGTCATCTGCGAGCGGAAGCGGTCGGCGTTCGCAGTCAGCTTCGCTCGCAGCGCATCGCCCTTTTCGATCATGTCGAAAACCTTCAGCGAGGCCGCCGCGATCGCCGGCATCAGCGTGTTGGAGAAGAGATAGGGCCGCGAGCGCTGACGCAGCCAATCGACGACCTCGCGCTTGCCGCTGGTATAACCACCCGAGGCGCCGCCCAGCGCTTTGCCAAGCGTGCCGGTGATCATGTCCACCCTGCCCTCGACGCCGCAATGTTCGGCCGAGCCGCGCCCGTGCCTGCCGACAAAGCCGACCGCGTGGCTGTCATCCACCATGACCATCGCGCCGTATTTTTCGGCGAGATCGCACACACCTTTCAGATTGGCGATGATGCCATCCATCGAAAACACGCCGTCGGTGGCGATCAGCTTGAACCGGCTGCCCTCGGCTTTCTTCAGTTCTTCCTCGAGCGCCGCCATATCGTTGTTGGCATAGCGATACCGCCTGGCCTTGGAGAGCCGCACGCCGTCGATGATCGAGGCATGGTTCAGTGCATCCGAAATGATCGCGTCTTCCTCGCCGAGCAGCGTCTCGAACAGGCCGCCATTGGCGTCGAAGCAGGAGCCGTAGAGGATTGTATCCTCCAGACCGAGAAAGCCGGAAATCTTGGCCTCGAGCTGCTTGTGCTCTTCCTGCGTACCGCAGATGAAGCGCACTGAGGCCATGCCGTAGCCGTAGCGGTCGACGGCCGCCTTGGCGGCGTCTCGCAGCTCGTCATTGTCAGCCAGGCCGAGATAGTTGTTGGCGCAGAAATTCAAAACCTTGCCGCCGCCGGCCACAGCAATTTCCGCCGACTGTGTCGAGGTGATGACTCGTTCGGATTTGTATAACCCAGCCGATTTCAGGCCGGCCAGTTCGGATGAAAGATGCGAAATGAAAGCGTTGGTCATGCGATCCTCCCGCACCTGTTTTGACGCACCGCAACTGAGCGGGCAAGCCTTATGTCGCGCCACGGCGGCCAACTGAGCGTCCGCCGGTCCAACGGCCGCAAGGGGCGATCGTTACCCCCCTTGAAAGTTCACGAAGCATACTTATGTCTTCTCAGAGCGCGCCGAACATTCCCTGGTGGCGTGTTCGCGAGCGCCCGTGTCAAGCTTCATGATGGAGGTTGTCATGGCCTTTTCTTTCACTGAAAATGGCAAGGCGCAGGACTGGATCAATCTCGTCCTCGCTATTTTTCTGTTCCTGTCACCGTGGTTGGTCGGCTTTGCCGCGGAGGTAAATCCGGCCTGGAACGCATGGTTGATGGGTGCGGCTATGGGCATCATTTCCCTCGCCGCACTCTATGCGTTCGCCGAGTGGGAGGAATGGGTGAACGGAGCGTTAGGTCTTTGGCTGATCGTAGCGCCGTGGATTCTCGGCTTCACCGCGAGCATGAACGCCATGTGGACTCATGTCGCGATCGGTGCCCTGGTAGTCCTCGTGTCCGCCTGGGGTGTCTGGACGGCCCGCCACGAGCCCCATGCCCACGCCTGAACGCATCAGATGAGGGCCGCGTCGATCGTGGCCCTCATCTTGTCATTGCGGCAAGTGCTCTCGCTGCAGCCAGAACACTTCGCCTTCGCTGCCTTCCGTGTCGAGCCACAGGAATGGCGTGTTCGGATAAGATTCTTCCAGCACCTCGCGGTCCGTGCCGATCTCGCAAAGCAGCCCGCCACCGGCGTTGAGATGCGCCTTGGCGCCTGCAAGGATGCGATGCACGATATCAAACCCATCCGCGCCACCGTCGAGCGCGATCGCAGGCTCGTGCCGGAATTCGGGCGGCAGGGTCTCCATCACTTCCCGGCCGACATAGGGCGGGTTGGTAATGATCAGATCATAGGTGCGGGCCAGCAGCGGCACATAGAGGTCGCCTTCAAGGAGGCGGATGCGACGCCCGAACCCATGTTCCTCGACATTCTGCTTGGCTAGTTCCAGCGCGTGCGGCGATAGGTCGACGGCATCGATATCGGCCTCCGGAAACGCATAGGCGGCCAGGATCGCCAGCGACCCGCCGCCGGTGCAGAGGTCCAGCACGACATGGACCGATGCCGGATCCTCGACCAGCGCCATGCCTTCGCCCGACCCGTTGAACAGCGGCGTAGCAAGCAGTTCGCCGATAAAGGAACGCGGCACCAGCGCCCGCGCATCCGAGGCAAACGGTACGCCGGCCAGATAGCTGCGGCCGGTCAGATAGGCAGCCGGCACCCGCTGCTCGATGCGCAAGGCGATGCGTTCGCCAAGCAACGCCTTTTCCCGCGCCGTCAGCCGGGCATCAGCGAAGGCGCTAAAGTCGTCCACCGGCAGATGCAGGCTTTCCAGGATGAGGAACGCCGCCTCGTCCAGCGCCGTCGAAGAGCCGTGGCCGTAATGCAACTCCGCCGCCGAGAAGGCCGACACGGCATAGCGCAGCACATCGCGCAGCGTGGAGAGTTCAGTAAGTTCAGCGCGGGGATTGGCAGGATTTCCCATACGATATTACCCCCACCCCTTACCCCTCCCCACAAGGGGGAGGGAGGCGTCAACGTCGCAGAATCCCCCTCCCCCTTGTGGGGAGGAGTAAGGGGTGGGGGTAAGATACGACAAGAATCCTCGCGGTCGATCGTCTAGAAAAACGCCTGCAAGCCCGTCTGCGCTCTACCCAGGATCAGCGCGTGCACGTCGTGTGCGCCCTCATAGGTGTTCACGGTCTCAAGGTTCGCCGCATGACGCATCACATGGTAGCCGATCTGGATGCCGTTGCCGCCATGCATGTCGCGGGCTTGCCGAGCGATATCAAGGGCTTTGCCGCAATTGTTGCGCTTGACGATCGAGATCATTTCCGGCGCCATCTTGCCCTCGTCCATCAGCCGTCCGACGCGCAGCGAGCCCTGAAGGCCGAGCGCAATATCGGTCTGCATGTCAGCCAGCTTCTTCTGGTAGAGCTGCGTGCCGGCCAGTGGTTTGCCGAATTGCTTGCGGTCGAGGCCATATTGCCGGGCGCGATGCCAGCAATCTTCCGCCGCGCCCAGCGCGCCCCAGGAGATGCCGTAGCGGGCACGGTTCAAGCAGCCGAACGGCCCCTTCAACCCGGAAACGTTCGGCAACAAGGCATCCTCGCCAACCTCGACGCCCTCCAGCACGATCTCGCCGGTGATCGAGGCGCGCAGGCTGAGCTTGCCATCGATCTTCGGCGCTGAGAGGCCCTTCATGCCTTTTTCCAGCACAAAACCGCGGATCTGGTTGTCATGCGCCGCCGATTTCGCCCAGACGACGAACACATCGGCGATCGGCGCATTGGAAATCCACATCTTTGAGCCGGAAAGCCGATAGCCGTTGGCCGTTTTTTCGGCTCGGGTCTTCATGCCACCCGGATCGGAGCCGGCATCCGGTTCGGTCAGCCCAAAACAGCCGATCCATTCGCCGCTTGCCAACTTCGGCAGATATTTCTTGCGCTGCTCCTCCGAGCCGTAGGCGTGGATCGGATACATCACCAGCGAGGATTGCACGCTCATCATCGAGCGGTAGCCGGAATCGATACGTTCGACCTCGCGGGCGACGAGGCCGTAGGTGACGTAGCCGGCGCCAAGCCCGCCATATTCTTCCGGAATGGTGATGCCAAGCAGACCCGCATCGCCCATCTCGCGGAAGATCGCGGGATCGGTCTTTTCTTCCATATAGGCCTTCTCGATGCGTGGCATCAGCTTGTCGGCGGCAAAGGCGGCGGCCGCATCGCGGATCATCCGCTCGTCCTCGGTAAGTTGATCTTCCACTAGAAAAGGGTCGTTCCAGACGAACGACGCGGCCTTCAGGCCCTTTTGCTCGATGTTCATGACGGTCCCTGGGTTAAGTGTTTGCAGGCATATTAGGCCCCCCGCGCTGGCGTGGGAACCGATTTGTGCCGCCTCCTATGCGGACGGCGGCAAGTCCGGCAGGGCCACGAAGGGGTTGATCACCGGCACACCGAGCGGTTCGAAATGACGGACATTAGCGGTCAGTACGGTTAAACCGTGCACCTTCGCGGTGGCAGCGATTGCAATATCTGGAAAACCAGGCTGGTGCCCCCTCGCAGCGTCCACCATGACGCCCGCGGCGCCCGCAACCTCAAGGTCAAATGGCAAAAAGCGCTTCGAATAGGCCAACATGATTTCTGTCCACCAGACGTCCAGGTTGGCAGCTTTTGCCAACGCACCGAGACGGCGTACTTTCGCTATGCCGGCAACGACTTCAGCAGCCGTTACGGTCGACAAGAAGATGGACGGTTCAGCCTGTCGTATCCACGGCACAACGATCGTGTGATCTGTTTTGGCGGTAGGCGAGGTCAAAGAGATTATGTTTGTGTCTACCAGATACACAAGGCGAGCCCAACCTGATCAGAGACCGGGAGCATTCCAGGGTCGCCTGTCCCGATCAGGTATATCGTCTGGATCTCCCGGAAATGAGGTCAGCAATTCCCCCAAACCTCGGATTTTCCTCAATCGTTGATATTCCTCAAACGACAGCACCACGGCTTCCTTTCTGCCATGCCGTGTAATCACCGCCGGTTCGCCGGCGACGGCTTGATCCACCACTGCGGAAAGCTTTGCTTTCGCATCCTTCAACTGGATCTCACGCACCGATATCTCTCCATATGACCACAGTAGTCATATATCATTCGGCACCGCCCGCAGCAATGCAGGTGTTGTAGAAGAGCGTCAGTTCGACAATTCGCATTCGATGTCGCTGAGCTTCCATTTACTCGTGACGGATTCGATGTCCGAAACCAGCCAGGCGCCATCGACCTGCTTCAGGGTCCAGCGCATCTCGCGCTTGGCCGTGTCGTCTGTCGAGCCCGGAAACAGCGTGAAGCGCGCCGTCACGGTGGCGGTGTCGCCGTCGACCACTTCAGTCAGTTCCAGCGTCCGCGCCAACTCGGTTTCATCATAATCCTGCGCGTCGATACCGGGGCTCGCCTCGATGCAGGGCACCTCCTGATCGTTGGCCAACGATTTATCGTTCTGTTCGAAGATTCCTTTGGCCGGATCGACAAAGCGCCCACGCAACTCGATGTCGGGCTCGTATTGCAGCGGCGGGCCGTAAAAGAATTTGACCGCCTCCGAGGGCGACGCGGCAAAGCTGGCTCCCGATATCAGCACACCAGCAGCAACCAACAACAATCTCGGCATCGACTCTCTCCCGCCTCATCCCTCGCCATAATTTTGCGGTCGATGGCGATTCGGCGCAATTGGCCGTGCACAAGGACATTTTGGCAGCCGGCGGCGGTTTCGCGGCGATGTCGAATCCGGATATGGTCAGCAGATGCTCATCCGCCAGCTCTCAGAGACGATGATCAATCAGATCGCCGCCGGCGAGGTGATAGAACGCCCCGCCAGCGTCGTGAAGGAATTGGTCGAAAACGCACTCGATGCCGGCGCAACGAGGATCGAGATTGCCACCGCCGGCGGCGGTCTGTCACTAATCCGGGTCACCGACGACGGTTCTGGCATAGGCACGGATGAGTTGCCGCTGGCAATCGGTCGGCACTGCACATCCAAACTTGACGACGACATCCACGACATCCGCTCGCTGGGCTTTCGCGGCGAGGCGCTGCCGTCCATTGGCTCCGTCGCCAGGCTGACTATCCGTTCTAGGCCGGTGGCGGCCGATCACGGCGCAGAGATCGCCGTCGACGGCGGAAAGGTCGGACAGGTCCGCCCCGCTCCCTCCAACCGGGGCACATTGGTCGAGGTGCGCGATCTTTTCTTCGCCACGCCCGCCCGCCTGAAATTCATGAAGGGCGAACGCGCCGAGGCGTCCGCCATTAGCGATATCGTGAAACGCATCGCGATCGCTTTCCCGAGTGTGCGCTTCACGCTCGCCGGGCCGGACCGGACGACGCTCGATCTGTCGGCTTACACGAACGACGAGGCAGGGCGGCTTTCGCGCCTCGCTCAGGTGATGGGCAAGGATTTCCCGCCCAACGCCTTGGAGATCGACGCCGCGCGTGAAGGCGTGGCGCTAGCCGGCCACGTCTCGATTCCATCTTTCACCCGCGCCAACGCGTTGCAGCAATATGCCTATGTCAACGGCAGGCCGGTTCGCGACAAGCTGATCGCCGGCGCGATCCGTGGCGCCTACGCCGACGTGCTGCCGCGCGACCGACACCCGGTCGTCGCGCTGTTCCTGACGCTCGATCCGGCGCTGGTCGACGTCAATGTCCACCCGGCCAAGGCGGACGTGCGCTTCCGCGACCCCGGCTTGGTGCGCGGGCTGATCATCGGGGCGATCCGCCAAGCCTTGGCCGCCGCTGGCATCCGGCCGGCCTCGGACGCGGCCCAGGCTATGGCGGGCGCCTTCCGTCCCGGCGGTGCAACCTATGGCCATCCGGGACCAGCCAATGAGCATCGTGGCTATCAGCCCGGCTTCCGCTCAGCCTATGGCGCGCCAGGCTTCGACCCCTACCGCTCGCCGCAACGTCCGTTGGACGACCGACCGTTTGCCGGCTTTGGCGAGCAGGCGCAGGCCGGTTTCGACACTGGCTCTATCCTGAGTGCGGATGCTCGCGCTGCTCGCAGTGAAGCTCCGGCGGAGACCGTAGCAAACCCGCTCGGTGCCGTCCGCGCGCAGGTGCATGGCAACTACATTGTCGCCCAGACGCCGGATTCCTTGATCATTGTCGACCAGCACGCCGCGCATGAAAGGCTGATCTATGAGGCCTTGAAGACCGCCATGCACGCGCGACCCCTGCCGGCGCAAATGCTGCTTTTGCCCGAGATCATCGACCTGCCTGCTGACGATGTCGAGCGGCTGGCGATGCAGGCGGAAACGCTCGCCCGCTTCGGCTTACGCCTGGAGCGGTTCGGGCCGGGCGCCGTCGCTGTGCGCGAGACGCCGGCGCTGCTTGGCGAAGTCGATGTCCAGGGTCTCATCCGTGATCTGGCCGACGAGATCGCCGACAGCGACACCGTCGAGGCCCTGAAGGAACGGCTGGATCGCGTGGCCTCGACCATGGCCTGCCATGGTTCCGTCCGTTCCGGCCGTTTGATGAAGCCTGACGAGATGAACGCGCTTTTGCGCCAGATGGAGGCGACACCGGGCTCCGGCACCTGCAATCACGGCCGCCCGACCTATATCGAGCTGAAACTCAGCGATATCGAGCGGCTTTTCGGCCGAAGATAACAGCCGGCTTGACCGTGACCGCGATCTGTGGCGGAAGTCCGCCCATGCAGGCAATTTCGGCATCATGAACCGCTTTGAAGGTCCCGGCGCGCGTGAAGCGCGTGTGCGTTATCTCGACGGCGATTTCCAGGTCACCAGCCCCGGCGCTTTCGTGCGCTGCGCGGTAACTTCGGAATCCATTCCCCTGGATGAGCTGAAATATTGGAGCGTGGCTCGTCAGGAAGCCTATCTGAATGTCGCCGCGGCGCTTCAGCGCGAGCTTGAGGCGAACCCGGGCCTACGCTCGCGCCGCTAGCGTATTTTGCCAAGCCTGCGGGCTCTGTACACGGCAACCGTCTGATCGATGATCGCCGCAGGCACATCCGGATCGTCAAAGGTCGTTTCAATCTCAAGGACCTTGAGTTTCGAGTGGAAGAGCGGCGGCATGTTGATGTGGCGCAGACGAACGGCGTCCTTCGCGGTTGAGATCAACTCCAGTCCCGCCTTGTGCGCAACCGTCTCGAGTTCGGCCAGTTCTTCCGATTTGAAGGTGTGATGGTCGCCGAAGCTGCGCTTCACGACCACCTCGCCTCCCGCCGCCACGATCGTTTCGAAAAAGCGCTCCGGATGGCCGATGCCGGCAAATGCCAGAAACCGACCTCCCCGCAACCCGCCTGGGTCGCGGCTTCGCATACGGGCCTCCATCACCGGCCTTCCGGCCCGCGACGCCTTACGCACGACGTCTGTGGCGGCAACGCCATGACCCATCGTCACCAACGAAGTGACGTACCTTAGCTGCTCTTCGAGTGGAGCTCGCAACGGTCCGCTCGGCAAGACATAGCCGTTGCCGATGCCATGGCTGGCGTCGACGATGGCCAGCGCGTAGTCGAAATGGATACAGCCGCTCTGCAGGCCGTCATCCATGATGAGAAAATCGCAGCCTTGCTGGATGAGCAGCCTCGCGGCCGCGGCCCTGTCCGGGCTGACCGCCACGGGTGCATGGGTCGCCAACAGCAGCGGCTCGTCTCCAACCAGATCGGCGGTGTCGCGCTCTGCATCGACGATTTTCGGTTCCGTCAGATCCCCTCCATGGCCGCGCGACAAAATGCCCGGCGAAAGCCCCCGCGCCTTCGCCTGTTCGGCAAAAGCAATGACCGTGGGGGTCTTTCCGGTGCCGCCCACGGTGAAGTTGCCGACGCAGAGTACCGGCGCGTCAACGCGGGTACGCTCAGCCGCGCGCATGCGTCGAGCTACCACGGAACCGTAAATCTTTGAGATCGGTGCGAGGATCAAAGCCTGCCATCCAGGCTTTCGCCACCAAAAGGCGGGCGCCTGGTTAAGCATGCCGGAGATCCGAACGCTTTCGCCAATCCACCTTGTCAGCCATCCCCGTTGGTCCGAAGCCGGGACTTCACAATCAACGGCTGGATGAACGGGTCGAGTATCCTGAGCGTTCGATCAAGAGCGCCACGCATGCTGGTCACCGTTTCCGCGCCGGCCTGCATCATGGATCGTCGGGCTTCGGCGTTCGTCATCAGGAAATTGACAGCGCCGGCCAGCATTTCCTTGTCTTTGACAAGTTTCGCGCCGCCCCCATCGATCAAGCGCTGATAGCTATCGCGAAAATTCTGAACATTCTGCCCGGCCAGCACCGCCGTTCCGAGCATCGCCGGTTCCAGTGGGTTCTGTCCGCCAGTGGCGGTGAGAGAGCGTCCGACGAAGGCGATTTCGGTCAGCCGCAGATAGAGCCCCATTTCGCCGATCGTATCTCCCAGGAAGATGTCCGTTTGACGCGTAATCGGCTCGCCTTTGCTACGCCGCGCCACTGAAAGCCCGCGCTCGGCGAACACGGCGGCCATCGCACTGGCCCGCTCCGGATGGCGCGGGACAATCACCGTCAACAGCGTGGGATGGCGCTTCTTCAGCCGCGCATGCACTTCGGCGGCAATCTCCTCCTCGCCGTCATGCGTTGAAATCGCGGCCCAAACGGCACGCTTGCCGATCTGCTTGGACAGCGCCGCAAGCGTCGCACCGTCCACGGGAGGAGCCGGCGTGTCGACCTTCAAATTCCCGGAAACGGAAACCGGCCGCGCGCCCAGCGCGCGGAACCGCTCGCCGTCGGTCTCCGACTGCGCCACCACATGCGCCAAGTTTTCGAACAGCGCTTCGGCCAGATAGGCGCGCTTGCTCCAGGATGCGAACGATCGGTCGGAAAGCCGGCCATTGACCAGCACTTGCGGCACACGGCGAGCGCCGAGTTCCAGGATCGTCACCGGCCAGATTTCCGATTCCGCGATGATTGCCAGATCAGGCCGCCAATGGTCGAGGAAACGCCGTACGGCAGGCCGCAGATCCAGCGGCACATATTGGTGGATCACGCGCTCGCCGAGCCGCGCCTTGACCAGCCGAGCGGATGTAACCGTACCGGTCGTCAGCACCACATTGACCCCGTAGTCGAGCAACCTGTCGATGAGCGGAGCCACCGCCAGTGTCTCGCCGACGCTGGCCGCATGGATCCAGATCACCGGGCCCTCGGGGCGGGGCTGGCTGGCCTTGCCGTATCGTTCGCGACGGCGTGTGCGCTCTTCCTTGCCCTTGGTCGCGCGCCAGGCGACATAGCCACCGACAAACGGGAACGCAGCTGAACCCATCAGCCTGTAAGCCGCCAGAATGGCGCGCGCGCGTCGTTCGCTCATCGCTCGCCATCCACGATACGATAGGCTTTGTCGGTCGCCTCGTTCAGGGTTGCCGTCAGCGCCTGCCGCTTCTTTTCGATTTCCGCTTCATCGGCCTTTTTGTCGACCCAGACTGCTTCGCCCGCCACAATTGCATATTGGCCGAATGGCAGATTGATCGTCGTCTTGTCCCACGTCTTCTCCAGTACCTTGCGCCGGCTCGTCGCGATGGCGACCGGCAGGATCGGACGGCCGGAGAGGCGCGCGAGCAAAATGATCCCTTGCCCGGCCTCGCGCGGCGTACCGTGTGGAATATCGGCGATCATGCAGACGTTTTTGCCTGCATCCAGCGAGCGTTTCAATTGGATGAGCGCCTTCGCTCCACCCTTATCCATATGAGATTGCGGGTCACGTCCACCCGAGCCGCGCACCGTCTCGATGCCGAAGCGCTCGACCACCTGCGCATTGAGCTCCGCGTCGGCGCTGCGCGACACCATAGCCACGAGGGGACGGCTACTGGGATAGACGGCGGGCGTCAGCAAGTGCTGCCCATGCCATAGCGCCAGGATCGTTGGCTCCAGATGCTGGTAGCCCGCCTTAAGGTCGAGTGATCCCTCGGCCAGGCGATTGGTTTTGCCGACCAGCCGCACAAACTGCGTCAGCAGCGACACCGTCGCACCTTTGACGAAACGCGACTTCGCCAGCGGCTTGCGGATCTTGCGCCACAGCGCCCGCCATCCACCGCGCTTGCGCGTGGGCGCTGCTTCTCGATCCTGAGCCGTTTCTGCCATCGTGTCGGCCGCCTAAGCGGAACCAGGCTCCAGCAGGCGGTGCAGGTGCACGACGAAATAGCGCATATGCGCATTGTCGACGCTCGCCTGCGCCTTGGCCTTCCAAGCGGTTTTCGCGGATTCGTAATCCGGATAGATGCCGACGATGTCGAGCTCGTCCAGATTGCGGAATTCGGTACCCGTCAGGCTCTTCAGTTCGCCGCCAAACACCAGATGCAGAAGCTGCTTCTTGTCGCTCTCGTCAGCCATTGTCCGTCCATTCCATCAGGCGTCGACATACGCCGCCAGTTCTTCGGTCATCGCGTCCAGAAGCGCGCCGCTGCCGGCGGCTAGCGCCTCGTGCGATGTTACCGGCGTGCCGTAGACGGGCCAATTGCCCGTCACGTCGGCGATGCGACCGCCCGCTTCGCTCAGGATCACATCCGCCGCCGCGAGATCCCAGTCATGCGCATTGGGCTTGATGAAGGTCGCATCCAGCCGCCCCGCCGAAATCATCGCAATGCGATAGGCGAGCGAAGGAATGTACGCAACCCTCGACACGCCGCCCGGCCAGCTTTTGGCGAACAGGTCGACCATCGGCTTCGGCCCGGCAAGCTGCGGCGGCTGGCCTGGATCAGCGACTTCGAGGCGCGCGCCGTCCAGAAATGCGCCCTCGCCTTTCACAGCCCAGAACCGTTCCTTGCGGGCAGGAACTTGCAGCACGCCAGCAATCGGCCGGCCTTCCTCGACAATGGCCACGGAGACGCACCATTGGCTGCCGCCCTCCAGAAAGCCGCGCGTGCCGTCGATCGGATCGACCACAAACAACCGTTTTGCCGCATGTCGCGCCGCGGTATCGGCGGTTTCCTCCGACAGCCAGCCATAGCTGGGCCGCGCCGCCGTCAACGTTTCGCGCAAAAAGGTATCCGCCGCGTAGTCCGCCTCGCTCACCGGCGAGCGGCCGTTCTTCATCCAGACTTCGGGGCTCTTGCGGAAATAGCGCATGGCGATTGCGCCAGCCTCCGCCGCCGCTTCCAACAGCAGCGCGAGATCGTCGGCCAACGCCGATTTGCCCATGTCAGCTCCCGGCAAGGGTCATGCCTTCGATCAGCAGCGTCGGCGACGCGGTGCCGAAATTGCGGTCGATGTCGCTTGCCGGAATCATGCGCAGGAACATGTCTTTGAGATTCGACGCAATCGTGACCTCCGACACGGCATAGGTCAGCTCGCCGTTCTCGATCCAGAACCCCGATGCCCCGCGGCTGTATTCGCCGGTCACCATGTTGACGCCCTGACCGAACACTTCGGTAACGTAGAATCCCGACCTCACCGACTTGATCAGGTCTTCGGCCGACCGTTCGCCCGGCTCGATAGCCAGATTGGTCGACGATGGCGAGACCGAAGAAGCCGCGCGGACGCCGCGCCCGTTGGTGCCCAGCCCAAGCTCACGCGCCGCCGAGGTCGACAGAAACCAGTGTTTTAGCACCCCATCCTCGACCATCAAAAGCTTCTGCCCTTCCACGCCTTCGCCATCGAAGGGCCGCGACGACTGGCCGCGCACCTTCAGCGGTTCGTCGGTGACGGTAATGCCCTTGGTCGCGACCTGCTGGCCCATCTTGTCGCGCAGGAAACTCGTCTTGCGCGCCACCGACGCGCCGTTGATCGCCCCTGCCAGATGCCCCGCGATGCCGCGCGCCACGCGCGGGTCGAACACCACATCGATGGTCGCCGTCTTTGCCTTGCGCGGGTTGAGCCGCCGCACGGCCCGCTCGCCGGCTTTGTGACCGATGGTCTCGGGCGAATCGAGATCCGCGAAATGCAACCGCGAGGAGAACTCGTAGTCGCGTTCCATGCCGGTTCCTTCGCCGGCGATCACGCTGACCGAGCGAGAAAACCGACTGGCGACATAGTGACCCAGAAAACCATGCGACGTCGCAAGCACCAGCCCGCCTAGCCCCGCGCTCGCGCCGCTGCCGCTCGAATTGGTTACGCCTTGGATGCTGAGGGCCGCCTCTTCGGCAGCCAGCGCATGCGCTCGCAAGTCGGCTGATGAGACGCTGGTCGCGTCGTAAAGATCGAGGTCGCGCGTCGCTTTCGCCAGCAGCGCGGAGTCCGCGAGGCCCTGATACGGGTCCTCGGGTGAAACCTTGGCCATCGCTACGGCCCGCTCGGCCAAGGCCTTCGGGTCGGAGTTCGCGGTGGCCGAAACGCTGGCGACCCGTTTGCCGATGAAGACCCGCAGCGACATGTCGTCGCCTTCGGAAGCGTCGGTGCTCTCCACCTTGCCGAGACGCACCGACACGCTGGACGAGCGCCCGCGCACGGCAACCGCGTCGGCGGCATCCGCGCCGGCGCGCTTGGCCGCTTTGACCAGAGCCGACACGGTGTCGGTCAGTTTTTTCGGATCAAGAACGTCGTCCATCAACAATCCCGGCTTCCCGGCAGAAGCCGAGCGATTTCATTGCACCCATCTATTGTCCCGCCTGCCCATGCGCAATGGCTGGCGGACATCTTGCCGGCACGCTATCCCGTTCCAATGCCTGACACCGCACCCTCACCAGCCAAATTTACGGTCGGATCGACCATGCGGCACGTCTTGGTGATGACCGCGACCGCCTCGGTTGGCCTGATGGCGGTCTTTCTCGTCGACATGCTGAACCTGTTCTACATCTCGCTGCTGGGCATCCAGGAGCTTGCGGCGGCGGTCGGTTTCGCCTCGACGCTGATGTTCTTCACGCTTTCAATCGCGATCGGCCTCACCATCCCCAGCGCGGCCCTGGTCGGCCGCTGTCTTGGTCGCGGCAACCGGCAGGAAGCGGCCGAAATGAGCGGCGCGGCGATGGTGTTCATGGCCGTGGTCACCATCCTCTCGGCGTTCGCCGTCTGGCCGTTTCTTGAGCCGTTGCTGTCCCTGCTCGGAGCGTGCGGAGAAACGCTGCACCTCGCCAAACGTTTTCTGATGATCGTCATCCCGTCGACGCCGATCATGGCGCTGGGCATGTGCGCAACTGGCATCCTGCGCGGCGCGGGCGACGCCAAGCGCGCGATGTATGTTACGCTCTTCAGCGCCGTGGCGACGGCCATCCTGGACCCGATCCTGATTTTCGGTCTGGACCTTGGCCTCGATGGCGCCGCGATCTCCACCGTCCTGTCGCGCGTCGTGATGCTGGTCACCGGCTGGTACGGCGCGCGCATTGTCCACAATCTGCTCGCCTTCCCGACCCGCGCGCGGCTTCGGGCAGCAGCAAAACCGTTCTTCGACATCGGCGTGCCTGCCGTACTCACCCAACTCGCGACACCGGTCGGCAACGCCTATCTGATGGGCGCGCTGGCGCAGTTCGGTGACGACGCCGTCGCGGGCATGGCGGTCATCGGGCGTTTGGTGCCGGTCTGCTTCGTCGCTCTATTCGCGGCGTCCGGCGCGGTCGGCCCGATCCTGGCGCAGAATCTCGGCGCGCGAAAATTCGACCGCCTGCGCAGCACCATGCGCGACGCGCTGCTGTTTGTGGGCGTCTATGCGCTCGTCGTCTGGGCGTTGATGGCGCTGTTTGCTCACAACATCGCCGACCTGTTCGGCGCAAACGGCCTCTCCCGCGACGTGATCGTCTTCTTCTGCCATGTCGTCGCCGGTCGCTTCCTGTTCGAAGGCGCTATCTTCATCGCCAGCGCGGCTTTCAACAATCTCGGCAAGCCCCGCTATTCGACGGTCCTCAACTGGGCGCGCTCGACGCTGGGCGTGATCCCCTTCGTCTCGCTCGGAGCCGCCTGGTATGGCGCGGAGGGGGCGCTGGCCGGGTCGGGCCTTGGCGTCGTCGTCTTCGGCATCGTCGCACTGGTCTGGTCCTACCGGGTTATCGACAACGTCGTGGCGCGCGGCGAAGCGGAACTGGAGGCCGAGGCCCTGCCTGCATTGCCGCCGTCAGCACAGTCGCCGTTCTCGACCGGCAAGGCCGCAACGTTGCAATAGTCTTGGAGTCCGTGCCGAAACTCGTCAGGGCGAGGCGGAATCGAAGATGGGCGCGTAGCGACCAAACTGGTGATTTTCGAGCATCGGAGCGGAGCGTACATTCAAGCACGTCAGCACCGAAGCGCAGAAAAGCGCCATTTGTAGACCGCCCTCACGAGTTTCGGGCGGGCTCTCAGCCGCGGTCGCGCTTTTCCAAGACCGCATCAACGGCGCGCTTGACCTCGTCCTTCAGCACGGCCGTATCGGCCAGCACCAGATCGACTTTCAGGAAATCCAGCACGCGAAAGCGCGACACCGGAGGCCGCAGCAGAATGTCGGGCTGTGTCTGCGCCAGCTTATTGGCGATGATCGACTGCATCATGAGCTGGTTCGCGCCATAGAGCAGGTCGATCGTCGTCGGTTTGCGCTTTGGCCGTTCCTCCGGTGCGCCGACCACATCCACGGCGATCACGATATCGGCCAGTCCCTGGACGAGATCGAACGGCACAGGATTGTAGAACCCGCCGTCGATCAAAAGTTTTCCATCCCGCTTTACCGGTTCGAAGGCCGCGGGCAGCGCCGCCGAGGCCGCCAACGCCGAGCGCAACTCGCCATCCTCGATGACATGCAGTTTGTGACCATAGAAATCGGTCGCAGTCACTTTCAGCGGTATCGACAGCTCGCCAAACGTCTCGGGAATTTCCCGCGGCAGGAAAGCGCCGAGGATACGTTCGATGTTGAACTGAGTGATGTTCAGCCCGCGCTGCACCATCTCCCCGATCGAGCCCGGCCGCGCCCGCCACATGCGAGCCGCCACCTCGCCGCGTTTGGTAAAGACTGAACGAGTGTAGTCGCGGATATCGCCGCCGCGCATGCCCGCCGCCATGCCGGCGCCCATGATCGCCCCGATCGAAGAACCCGCGATCGCCAGCGGCCTGATGCCCAACTCGTCGAGAGCCTCGATAACGTGGATATGCGCCAGCCCGCGCGCGCCACCGCCGCCGAGCGCAAGGGCAAAACTCGGCGATGCCGTGTTTTTGCTGGACCGGTGCCCGGCGAGGCTCACCCGCCGCTTCCTGGCGTCTCGGGGCCGAGGATCATCACTGCCGGCTTTGCCATCAGCAAATCCTTCGCCGCCGCCTTCACCCGGTCAATGGTCACGGCGTTGATGATCTCGGCCCGGCGCTGCATGTAGTCGACACCCAGTTTATCGATCTGCAGTTCGACCAGCGTGCGCGCGATGGCGCCGGATGTGTCCAGATTGTTTATGGCATAGGCGCCGATGACATATTTCTTTGCCGCTTCGAGCTCCGCTTCGGTCGGCCCCTCGGCGGCCATCTTCGCCACTGTATCCTGAATAACCTTCAGCGTCTCACCGGCCCGATCCGAGCGGGTGGCGGTCGAGATCGTCAGCGCATTCGAATGGGCGCTCGTCGCCAACCCCGAATCAATGCCGTAAACGAGGCCTCGCTTCTCCCG
Organism: Rhizobiaceae bacterium; assembly: GCA_050247155.1. Taxonomy (GTDB): domain Bacteria; phylum Pseudomonadota; class Alphaproteobacteria; order Rhizobiales; family Rhizobiaceae; genus Mesorhizobium_G. The sequence goes on along the minus strand of JBFWUS010000001.1, from coordinate 108,929 downwards.
CACCTCGTCAAACAGGCGCGACGTAAACGTGCCGCCCCCCAGAATGTGGTTCATCAGGAAGGCGGCAAAAAACTCGGGATCGGAGCGCGCAACACCGGGATAAGCCATCTGGATCGAGGTTTCCGGCTGCTCATACGGCACGCGGATCGTCTGATCGAGCTTGAGCTGCACGTCCGGCACCGGCGTCAATTGCGCCTTTTCCGGCAGATCGCCGAACACCTTGTCGAGCAGGCCTTTCAGCGTCTCCGCATCTATGGCGCCGACGACGCCGACATGCAGATTGTCGCGCGCGAACATCGCCTTATGGAACGCCTTCAGGTCGTCGGCCTTGATCGAGGCAAGCGTCTCGGCCGTGCCGTCGCTCTTGCGGGCATAGCGATGCGTTCCATAGATCGCCTTGCGCCACATCTCCTGCGCCTTAGCCTCCGGCGTGCGCTGGCTGGCAAGGATGCCCGACACGATCTGCGAGCGGATGCGGTCGATCGGCGGCTGGTCGAAACGCGGCTGGTTCACGGCGAGCCGCAACAGTTCGAAGGCTTCGTCCTTCTGGTCGGCCAGCATGCGCATCGAGCCGTAGAGCGCGTCGCGGCCCTCGGAGAAGCCCATCTCCGCGCCGGCATCGTCCAGTCGCACCTGAAAGGCTTCGCTGTCGAGCTCGCCTGCCCCTTCATCGAACAGGCCTGACATCAGATTTGTCAGCCCTTCCTTGCCGGTGGGGTCCTGGCTGCTGCCGCCATCGAAAGCGAAGCGGATGGCGATGATCGGTACGGAATAGTCTTCCACCAGCCAGGCTTTCACGCCTTTCGATGAAGTCACTTCCTGGATCTTCATCTCGGCACTGGCGAAGCCGGTCACCGCAAGCAGCAGGCAAAGGCCCGTGAAGAGCCGGAAGGCAAGCGCTGCGATCACCTGAAACCACGCACCAGCATCACCCCCACCCCTAACCCCTCCCCTCAAGGGGGAGGGGGACCAAGCCACTTCTCCGCGCGGCGTCAACCGTGGACGGTTTTGCGCTACAGAGCGGAAGCCGAATCCCCCTCCCCCTTGAGGGGAGGGGTAAGGGGTGGGGGTAAATTCTTTCGCAGGCGAGCCCGGCAAATGGGCAGCTATGTTGCTCATCGTTACTGCCCTTCTCAATTCTGCACTTTGGGCGCTTCGGTCTTCGGCAGCAGATAGCTCGCTACAGACGTATTCGGTTTCAGATATTTCGCCGCGACCGCCTGCACTTGGGCCGCCGTGACGGCACGGATGCGTTCGGGCCATTCCTGAACGTCTCGCACCGTGTTGCCGGTCGTCAGCGAGCCGCCATAGAGATTGGCCATGCCAGACTGATTGTCGCGCGCGAAGATCAGGCTGCGCAGATAGCGGTTCTTCGCCTTTTCCAATTCGCTGTCGCTGATGCCATCCTTGACGATCTTGGCAATCTCCGCGTCGACCGCCGTCTCCACCGCTTCGAGGCCATCTTCGCCTTTCGGCGCGCCATAGACGGTGAACGGCGTCGCGTCGAACGATGCGCCCTGATAGTAGGCCCCGGCGCCCGAGGCGATGCCGTCCTTCACCACCAGCGTCTGATAGATGCGGCTGCGCGTCCCGCCGCCAAGAATCTCCGACAAAAGGTCCAGCGCTTCCGCCTCGCCTTGTTCAGCCGTGTTATAGGACGGCACCACCCAGCTCTTGGAAAAGCTCGGCACGCTCACGCGCTCATCGCGCAGCGTCACCGTGCGGCTGGCGTTCTGTTCGGGCTCCTGCGGCCGGACGCGCGGCGGCAGGTCCGGCCCGCGCGGCACTTTGCCGTAAGTCTCTTCCGCCAGCCTCTTGACGGTCTCTTCGGTCACGTCGCCGGCCACGACCAGCACCGCATTGTTCGGTGCATAATAGCGGTCGTAGAAGGCCACGGCGTCGGTTCGGTTCAACTGCTCGATCTCGTGTTTCCAGCCGATGACGGGGATGCGATACGGGTGGTTCTGGTAAAGCGTCGCCTGCGATTCTTCTTCCAGCAGCGAACCGGGATCGTTTTCAACGCGGCTGTTTCGCTCTTCCAGGATCACATCGCGTTCCGGCCCGATCACCGCGTCGGTCAGGATCAGATTGCGCATACGATCCGCCTCGAACGACATCATCGTCTTCAACGCATCGGGCGAAACCGCCTGGAAATAGGCGGTGTAATCATAGGAGGTGAAGGCGTTCTCGCTGCCGCCGATCTCCGCGATCTTGGCGCCGAATTCACCCGCCTTATGGTTCGACGTGCCCTTGAACATCAGATGTTCGAAGAAGTGGGCGATGCCCGATTTACCGGCCGGCTCGTCAGCGCTGCCGATCTTGTACCAGACCATGTGCGTGACGATCGGCGCGCGATGGTCGGGGATCACCACCACTTCCATGCCGTTGTCGAGCAGGAAGTTGGCGACCTCGCCGTTTTCCTTTTTCGCACCGTCCTGCGGCATGGCCGGCATCAAGGTCAGCGTCGAGACGACAACCAGCGCCGAACTCGCCGTCAGAAGGTTTTTGATCCGCATCGATGTTTCCCAAGGCTCCCGTTAGCCCAGATAGTCGCCCGGACAACGGTTCGGAAAGTGAATTGTTCGTCATGTGGACGGCAAACCGGGCCGGATTCGGGCGAAGCGCCGCGCAAGTCCGCACTTGCCCGCGCTTCAACATTCAAGAAGCCGGATCACCGTCTCGCCATAGCTGCGCTCATCGATCACGCTGAAGCCTGATCCAACATCGAACGGCACGCTCGCCGTCTCCTCGACCACGCAAAGCGCTCCGGGCAGCAACCAGCCGCCCTGCCGGGCAGACTGCAAGGCCATTTCGCCAAAGCCTTTTCCATAGGGCGGATCGGCGAACAGCAGCCCAAACGGCTGGATCGTCCCGACGTCACCCAGCCGCGTCGCGTCGCGCCGAAAAATCTTCGTGCGCCCTTGCAGGCCGAACGCCTCGACATTGTCGCGGATCAGGCCGCGTCCCTCGGCGGACTCCTCTACGAAGAAACAGCTCGCCGCACCGCGCGAAATCGCCTCCAGCCCGAGCGCGCCCGTTCCGGCAAACAGGTCGAGCACCCGCGCGCCGGTCAGCCGCTCGCCGAAACGATGCGCGAGCACATTGAACAGCGCCTCTCGTGTGCGGTCGGTCGTCGGCCGGATGGCATTGCTGCGTGGCGTGGCCAGCGGCCGGCCGCGGAACTCACCGCCGACGATCCGCACCCGGCCCACCCTTGCGCGGCCCACGCGGACCATCGCCGCGCGGCCGTTCATCCCGCTCACCGCGCGGCTTGCCAAACCCGGGCTTGCCGCCCTTGGCCGGACCCGGCTTGCGATGGCCGGTCTTTTGTGCCTTGCGCGCAAGCTGTTCGGCTTTCTCCGTGGCGAGCCTCCCTTGCCCCTGTGGCCGCGAACCCGGAGCCATCCAGACATTCGCCCGGCGCGCGCTCTGTTCGGTGGCGGGCCGTTCGTCCCTGTCGTCGCGTTTGCCGAAACCCGGCTTTTTGTCGAAGCTCGGCTTGCCGCCGCCTCTTTCCGGTTTTGCGAAACGCCCTTGGCGTCCTTCGCTCTCGCCGCGCTTGAAGCCGTCGGGCCCGCCATGCCCGCCGCGCTCCGGCCTTGCAGTCGACAGTCGATCGCGGAAATCCTCGCGCTCCCTGTCGCGGTCGCGGCGGAAGCTTTTGCCCTTGATCAGGCCGCCCTCGCCTTCCCTCACCAGCGCGCGCGCTTGCCGTACCGGCCGATCATCACGCTGCGCTCTGTCATCGCCGCGCCGCACCGGCTTGTTCGAGAACGGTTTTGCAATATCGGCGTCGAAATTCGCGCCGGATTCTTCGACCAGCCGTTCGCCGAGTTGGTCGCGCAGCATGCGGCCCTTGATTTCGAGCACATGGCCTTCCGGCAATTCGCCGAGCTGGAACGGTCCGTAGGACACTCGGATCAGTCGCGTGACATCGAGCCCAAGCGCACCGAGAATATTCTTCACCTCGCGGTTCTTGCCTTCCCGCAAGCCGAGGGTCAGCCAGGCATTGCTGCCCTGCTCGCGCTCCAGCGTCGCCTCAACCGCGCCGTAAAACACGCCATCGACGGCGATGCCATTCTTCAGCCCGGCCAGCGCTTGCTCGTCCACCTTGCCATGCACGCGCACACGGTAACGCCGCAGCCAGCCGGTGGCCGGCAGCTCCAAGACCCGCGACAGACCGCCATCGTTGGTGAGCAGCAACAGGCCCTCGGTGTTGATGTCCAGCCGGCCGACCGTCATCAGCCGTGGCAGGCTTTCCGGCAGCACGTCGAACACGGTCTTTCGCCCTTCCGGATCGCGATTGGTCGTCACGACGCCGGCCGGCTTGTGGAACAGGAAAAGCCGCGTCCGCTCGATGGCCGGAATTTCCATGCCGTCGAGTTCGATCTTGTCCTTGACGCTGACATTGAAGGCCGGGCTCTCCAGCACCTTGCCGTTTACCCTAACTCGGCCTGCGGCGATCAGGTCTTCGGCGTCACGCCGCGACGAAATACCGGCCCGCGCCAGACGCTTGGCGATGCGCTCGCCTTCTTCCACTGCCGTCTCGTCGCGCCGTGCCGGGGATGCCCTCTCTACAGAGGACAAGTCGGCCCGCTTCGGCTTGAAATCACGCCGCGGCCGCTCTGCCCGGTCGCCCCCAACGTCAAATCGTTTCGACCGGTCGCCGCCAAACGGTTTGGACCGGTGTTCCCCGTCATGCTTGGCGAACCCCCGACCGTCTCCGGCGGGGCCGCGCGGTTTGCGCTCATCGCTCGCTGAGCGGGCATAACGGTTGTCTCCACGCGCCAGCGCCTCACGCTCGGCCTTGCCGGGTCGCTTGCCCCAATATTGCGGCCGACCTTCGGCATCGCGGCGAGGCTCCACATCGGAACGTTTCACAAACGGCTTGCGTCCGCGACCTTCCCCATCCGCATCGTTCCTGCGAACAAATCTGCGCTCGCCCCCCTCACCCGACTGCGGCCGCTCGCCAAATTTGCGTTTCGCGAAGGGCTTTGCATCTGCTCCGCCGCGATCAGCTCCTTCCTTGCGCCAAGGCTTGCGTTCGCCTGGTTCGCTGCGGCTATCGTCCCGCGCGGCATTGTCTTGCCGCTTGGCATAGGCGCGCTTCACCGGCCGTTCGCCATCCTGGCCGCGCTTGGCAAAACCTTCGCCACCTTTTTCATAAGGCCGGGCAGGCGTGTGCTTGCGGAAGCGCTTGCCGCTGTCGCCGCCCTTGCTGGGGCGCGCGGCTCCACCCGAACGAGGCGGTTTGCCGCGAGAATTCTTTCGATCGTCGTCCATCTGGTCCTTGCTCTTTCGCGCGGCTAGATAACAGGAGAACATTCCGCGCGCGAGGAGAATGTCTTGATGATCCTTTTGAGGATGCGGTGTGAAACGCCCTGACTTCATGGCTCTTGCCATTGCCGAGGCCGAGGCGGCCGCGCTGCGAAACGAAGTGCCGATCGGAGCGGTCTTGGTCTCAGGCGGCGCGGTGATTGCCCGCGCCGGCAACCGCACCCGCGAACTCAACGACCCAACGGCCCATGCCGAAATGCTCGTCATCCGCGAAGCCGGCCAAATTCTGTCGGCGGAACGGCTGCTTGAATCCGACCTTTATGTCACGCTTGAACCTTGCACAATGTGCGCCGCCGCCATTTCGTTCGCGCGGTTGCGTCGGCTTTATTTCGGCGCGAGCGACGAAAAGGGCGGTGCTGTCACCAGCGGCGCACGCTTTTTCGCGCAGCCGACCTGCCACCATGCGCCGGAGGTCTACTCCGGAATCTCGGAAATGCGTTCCGCAGAGTTGCTAACCGGCTTCTTCAGGCGCAAGCGCGCTCGATAGTATCCTTCAGAACGGCAACCAGTCGGCCCATTTGCGGCTGCCGGGCTTGCGGGCCGCCTTCTTGGCCGCGCGTTCCTTGGCGTATTCGTCCTCGCCGAGCTCGTCCTGCGGCGCGGTTGCGGCTGCCTGACGATAATCCAGCGGCGGTTCGCTCAGATATTTGCGAGTCGTCTCGCTGCCCTGGCGTTGTTCCTTCAGCCTGGCCTGCACTTCAGCGCGCTGTTGGCGTGCTTCACCGGTCTTTCGCACGCCTGAATCCTGATATCGGCTGCTTTCGCCGGCGGGCCGCCGCGTATAGCTGTTGGCGCCCGGTGCGGTATCGACGTCAGCGATGATAGGTGACTCGAAGCCGGGCTTGTCGCGGCCTTCGGTAATTTCCTTATTGAGTCGGGCGCGCCGCTGCTCGGGAGATTCGGGCCAATCCGGATTGGTGGTCGCGTTGGCTGCGGTTTCCTGAGGCGCCGGCAGGGCCATGTCTTCACCCGGCGCTGGACGCACCAGATCGGGACGCGGCTTGTAGTCGATCGGATCCTTGCGCTTAGGCTGCAAGGACACAAGGCTGGTGACATCCGTCAGAAGCTGTTCGTTTGCCGTCTTGTCGGTTCCGTATGTCGGCGAACTCATGCAGCCGCCCAGCGCCAGGCTCGAAGCCATCACCGGCGTCGCAAGCGCCACAAGCCTTGCAGCCTTTCCGGCCCGATTGAAAACTGCCACGTAAAAAGCCTCTCGCTGAAGTCCGGCCAAGCCGCCAAAAATCCCCTCGGAAGCTCTTTCCTTGGGAATTCGGCGACAATGGGGCGTCTGTTAATGTCGGGCCTTTATATTAACCGGCCATTAAGCGCAAACGACGCGAGGAAATCCGGTCGACATAGCGAATAGGGCCTGAATCAGAAAGTCGTTAGACCGAGGCGAAAATGGTGATTCCGAGAACCGGAGCGCAGCGTACATTCAAGTACGTGAGCACCGGAAGCGCAGGAAACGCCATTTGCAGCCCGGTCTAGCGCCTTTTGATCAGGCTCTAAGCCGGCCCAGCGCCTGCAATTCCCGCAAGGCCGCCGCATCGCGCGCCGAAACATCCGGAAACTCCGGGTCGGAACCGACATCGTCGGTGTAGCGCCAGGATCGCGCGCATTTGACGAGACCGCGATCCTCCGACTTTTCGACCACCACGGCGACGCCCGGCACCTCGCGCAAGGCGAAGGCCTCAGCCGGCGCGTCGCTCTGCACAACGTCGAGTTCGCTGGTGATGGCGATTTCGGCAAGGTCCGTACCCTCTATCGCAGCCCTAAGCTGGGGATCGGTCACATAGACCACCGGCACGGCCTCAAGTGACGAGCCGATCGTCTTCTTGGCTCGCCCCAGTTCAAGCGCCCCGGTGACAACGCTGCGCACCTGCTTGATTTTGCGCCATTTTTCGGCCAGCGCGTCGTCGCGCCACTCCGCCGGCACGTGCGGAAACTGCGTCAAATGCACCGACTGCGCGTCTGGATGCCTGTCCAGCCACGCCTCTTCCGTCGTGAACGGCAGCAGCGGCGACAGCCACTTGACCAGGCATTCGAACAGATGCCGCACCGTCTGGATCGCCGCCTTGCGACGGACGCTCGACGGTGCATCGCAATAAAGCGCGTCCTTGCGGATGTCGAAGTAAAACGCCGACAGCTCGACCACCATGAAATCGAGCAGCGAACGCGCAATCCGCTTGAAATCGAACGCGTCGTAGCTCGTCCGCACCAGTTCGTCGAGTTCCGACAGCCGGTGCAGCATCAGCCGCTCCAGCTCAGGCATTTTGTCCAGCGGCACGTCCTCGCCCTCGTCATGCGCCAGCGTGCCCAGCATCCAGCGAATCGTATTCCGCAGCTTGCGGTAGGCGTCGATATTGGTCTGCAGGATCGTCTTGCCGAGCCGCTGATCCTCCCAATAATCGGTTGTCGCAACCCACAGCCGCAGGATATCCGCGCCCGACTGCTTGATCACGTCCTGCGGCACGACCGTGTTGCCGAGCGACTTCGACATTTTCCGGCCTTCCTCATCCATGGTGAAACCATGGGTGACGACGCAATTGTACGGCGCGCGGCCGCGCGTGCCGCAGCTTTCCAGCAGCGACGAGTGGAACCAGCCTCGATGCTGGTCCGAGCCTTCGAGATACACATCCGCCGGCCACTTCATGTCGTTGCGGTCTTCCAGCGTAAAGGTGTGCGTGGAGCCGGAATCGAACCACACGTCCAGAATGTCGGTCACCTTCTGCCAGCGGGCATGGTCGTGATCTGGACCGAGGAAACGCTCCTTGGCGTCGTTCGCGAACCAGGCGTCGGCGCCTTCGGCCTCGAACGCGTCGAGGATGCGCTGGTTGACCTTCTCGTCCTTCAGCACATTGCCGTCAGCATCGGCGAACACGCAGATCGGCACGCCCCAGGCGCGCTGCCGCGACAGCACCCAGTCCGGCCGCTCCTCGATCATCGAGCGGAGCCGTGTCTGCCCCGCTGCCGGCACGAAACGCGTTTCGTCGATGGCAGCGAGCGCGCGATTGCGCAGCGTGTCGGGCTTACCCTCCCCTTGAGGGGGGTCCGAAGGACCGGCGAGACCGGTGGCTCGCCCCGGCACGTCGGCGCGCAACGCCGGGGTGGGGTGAACGCCATCACCACCCCCACCCGCGCCGCTTCGCGACGCGACCTCCCCCCTCGAGGGGGAGGTAAAGCCACCCAACTCCTTGTCCATATGGACAAACCACTGCGGCGTGTTGCGAAAGATGATCGGCTTCTTCGAGCGCCAGCTATGCGGATACTGGTGCTTCAACCGGCCGCGCGCGAACAGCATGTTGCGAGCGATCAGCTCATCGATGACCGCCTTGTTGGCGTCGCCCTTCTTGCCATTGTCGTCGATGACGCGCGCCGCCCCGCCCTCGCGATCCGGCCCGAACCCCGGCGCGTCCTTGGTGTAGAAGCCGGCATCATCGACGGTAAATGGGATGGCCGTGTCGATGCCCCTGCCCTGCAAGTCTCGGGCAGCGTCCATCCAGGCGTCGAAGTCTTCGCGCCCATGGCCGGGCGCGGTGTGCACGAAGCCGGTGCCGGCGTCGTCGGTCACGTGATCGCCGGGAAGGAGCGGCACTGGAAATTCGTAGCCGCCACCCAAGCCTTTGAGAGGATGCGAGAGCGTCAGTGACCCCAACAGATCGCCGTCAATGGTCATGAGGCGCTTTAAGGTCACCTTTGCCTTCGCTGCACACTCTTCGGCCAATCCCTCAGCGAGGATAAGCTTCTCACCGGGTTGGGGGCCGAAATCATTCTCCGCAGCAGTAACCTCAAAGAGGCCGTACTTTACACGAGGAGAGAAGGCTACTGCACGGTTTCCTGGGATCGTCCACGGAGTGGTCGTCCAGATCATGACGTTCATCTGTTCGTCAGGCGAAGTCTGGTCATCGTCGCGAACCCAATAAGTGCCATGCCCGGCATCATTGTCTATATTGCGTTTGAAGGCCCGATTGATGACCGGAAACTTCACCCAGATCGTATCTGACTCATAATCGTGGTACTCGATCTCGGCTTCTGCGAGCGCGGTCCTTTCCACAACACTCCACATCACCGGCTTCGAACCGCGATAGAGCTGGTCGGACATCGCGAACTTCAACAGCTCGCCGGCAATCCTTGCCTCGGCATGGAAATTCATCGTCGTATACGGATTGTCGAAATCGCCAACCACGCCGAGCCGTTGGAACTCAGCCCCCTGCACGGTGATCCAATGCTGGGCGAACGCGCGGCATTCCTGGCGAAACGCGTTCATCGACGCGCCGTCCTTGAAACTCGGCTTTTCCTTGCCCTTGGCGCGGTACTGTTCCTCGATCTTCCATTCGATCGGCAGGCCGTGGCAGTCCCAGCCCGGCACGTAGTTGGAATCATAACCGCGCATCTGGAACGAGCGCGTGATGATGTCCTTCAGGATCTTGTTCAGCGCATGCCCGATATGGATGTTGCCGTTGGCATAGGGCGGGCCGTCATGCAGCACATAGAGCGGTCGCCCGGAGGCTTCCTCGCGCAGGCGGCGGTAGAGGTCCATCTCCTGCCAGCGCTTGACGAGCTGCGGCTCTTTCTCCGGCAAGCCGGCGCGCATCGGAAAATCCGTCTGCGGCAGGTAGAGCGTTTTGGAGTAGTCGATCTTTTCGGCGGTATCGGTCATCGTCTTGGCCATGCATTGCCGGGCGTCCTAGCCTCGGCGTGAACTGATCTGGTCTGGAAAATGCGCGGGGAGTGATCGCGCGAAAACCCGGCGGTTCCGGCAGCCGTGGGTCTATGACCCTAGGCCGCCCGGAGCACCGGGCTGATAATTCGTATGGCAATCGCGAAAGTGCGCGAAAAGCGTGTCATGCGGGCGCTTTTAGCCGAGGCGCGGAAAGGAATAAAGCGGGAATATGTTCACCTTGCCAGTTATGCCATTTGCGCCTATCTTGATGGGCATTTGGCGCGAATAGAGGATGTGGAGGATAGCGTGATGCCCGCAACAGCAAGCGCCCGGAATTTTGTCTTGGAGCCGCCGAGCCGGCTGGACAGGTTGCGCGCGTTTGGCTTCACAAACGATGAAATCCATACGCTGGTCGTGTCACGACGGACTTTGGCTCGACGCAAGGCAGCTAATGAGCCTCTTTCCCTGGCCGAAACTGATCGCACGCTGCGGCTTGAACGTATCGCCGAACATGCCGAGCGTGTGTTCGGTAGCCGCGACAAGGCGCGGCGCTGGCTGCGCAGCGAAATCATAGCGCTTGACGGTGCCCGCCCGATTGATTTGCTTCAGACTGAAAGCGGAGCGCGTGACGTCGAACAAACACTTCATCGTATAGACTATGGCATGCTCGCCTGAGCATGCGTATCTGGCGCATTTCCAACTACGCGGACCTTTCCGGCTCAGGCGGTCTCTACAGCGAAGGGCGATGGCACCGGCAGGGTATTCCCATCCTCTATTGCGCCGACCATCCTTCGACGTCGCTCCTGGAGATTCTTGTCCACGCGAATAGGCTGACCGTGCCAGACTCCTATCAATTGCTCGAAATCGACGTTCCCGACAACATTCCTCGACACGATCCAGACCTCCGCGGCGAGTCCAATTGGCAAAGGAATTTTGAATTCACGCAAAGCATCGGGATGCAGTTTGTCGGCGAAGGCCGCTTTGCCCTAATGCGCGTTCCCTCAGTTGTGATGCCGATGGCAAGCAATGTTCTGATCAATCCGCGTCATCCTGCGGCGGCGCGCATCAGCGTCGCCGGCGCATATCGCTATCCTTTCGACAGCCGGCTTTTCAACTGAATGCGCTACATCTGGAAATCAAAACGGTAAGTTGCCGAAACCCCCACCGTGAACTGGTCCTTGGAACCGCGCTCGCGCACCAGGCTCGAGTCTTCTGCCGAGCCCAGCAGCCGCGCATACTCGCCGAACAGGTTGGCCGTAACCCGATCAGTCACCTTCCAGTCGATCGCCCCGCCGAAACCGGCCGATTTGATGCCGCCACCCGGATTGTATTCGGCGAGGCCGGAAGCAGCAGCTTCCTCGGCGTTCACACCGTAATAGGCGTCGAAATAGTCGGACGACGCGAAGGAAACGCGCGGACCGGCTGAGATGCGCACCGCATCGGTGACATCGTAGAAAGCATCGGCATTGATGTCCGCCACGATGCCGTTATGCGAGCGAATGCCGTGCCGCACCTCGCCGCGCACCCGCAGCCAGTCGGTCGGATAGACCTCCGCGAACGCGCCGACCTCGCCGCCGAAACGCACTGGGTCGAGCCCTTTCAACTCGTCCGCATCGTCGCCGTCGCGCCCAAAAATCAGCTTGCCGGCGACGCCGGCTCGCACCGCGCCGGTGTCGTACAGCGAAAAGGAGATCGCGTCATTGCGTGAGGTGTAGCGCGCCTCCGGCCCCACTTTACCAAGCGAAATGATCGGCGATGCGCTGAAAAGATAATCCTTGCCACCTTCGAAATCCGGCGCGACCATGCCTGTCGCGCCGACCTTGAGATACCAGTCGCCATGGACCCAGCCGAACAGCCCGCCCTCTCCCGCTCCGGCAAGCGCAGTGCCGCCAAGCAGGAATGCCGCTCCGGCAAGAGCATGGACCAATCTTCTCAAGCTGACCTCCGTGCGCACGCGAAACACAAAGCACGCCCAACAACTCGTTTCAAACTTCGGTAAACTTTGATTTAAATTCAACCGGTCAGTGTGTTCTCAGGAACACGCCATAGCGAGGAACGCGGCCATGACCTTTCCCTCGAACCTGCCAAGAGAAGTCCGTGAATCGCTCGTTAAGGCGCGCGACAAATGGGGCTGGTTCGTCACGCTCGGCGTCTTGCTGCTGATTCTGGGCGGCATCGCCTTCGCCAATCTTCTGGTCGCCACGGTCGCCTCCGTCCTCTTCGTCGGTTCGATGATGCTGGTCGGCGGCATCATCGAAATCATCCACGCCTTTGGCGTGCGCACATGGGAACGCTTTTTCTATTGGTTCCTCAGTGGCCTGCTCTACACGGTTGCCGGCATTCTCGCCTTCTACAACCCCCTTCTTGCCTCCAGCGTTCTCACGATCCTGCTGGCCATCGCGCTCGCCGCTTCCGGCGGCTTCCGCATTGCCTTTGCGATGAGCCATAAGAACGCGAAGAATTGCGGCTGGATCGTCGCCGCGGGCATCATCTCGGTGCTTGCTGGCTTGCTCATCGCAATCGGCTGGCCAGTCAACAGCCTGTGGGTGCTTGGCATGTTCCTGGCCATCGATCTGGTGATGCAGGGCTGGGCGTTCATCGCCGTTGGCCTGGCGCTGAAGCGCTGATTAGAAGGCAATCTTCAGGTCGAGTTCCGACAGCAGCTTGACGTCGGAGAGCATCGCTTTGGCTTCGGCCTTGTCGCGGTTCATCTGGTCGATCAGCGCACCCAGGCTGTCGAATTTTTCTTCCCCGCGCAGAAAGCCGAAGAAAGACACGCGACCGGTTTGACCGTAAAGGTCGCCGTCAAAGTCGAAAAGATAGGTCTCCAGCAGGGGCGCACCATTCTCGGTCACGGTAGGTCGGCGGCCGAAGCTGGCGACGCCGTCGAACAACGTGCCATCCTCGCGCCGGAACCGCACCGCGTAAATGCCTTCCTTGAGCGCCGTATCAGCCGGCAGCGCCATATTGGCGGTGGGAAAACCCAATGTCCGTCCAAGCTGCTGGCCCTTGATCACCTCGCCTTCCACCGTGAAGCGATAACCGAGCAAACCATTGGCCTCAGCGACGTCACCCATCGCCAGCAACTCGCGGACACGGCTCGACGAGATCACATGTGCGCCCTCGTCCCGGAAGGCATCCACCAGCGTTACGCCGAACCCGTGCCTTTCACCGGATTCCATCAGGAAAGCCGGCCCGCCTTGGCGGCCCTTGCCGAAATGAAAATCGAAGCCGGTCACCACATGACTGATGCCGAGGATGTGGTCGAGCACGTCGGTAATGAACGCCTCCGCCGACAGCTCCGAAAAAGCACGGGTAAAGGGGCATTCCACGACCGCGTCGAAACCCAGGGCGCCCAGCAGCACGGCGCGCATCGGCGGCGGCGTCAGCACGAAATGCGGCAGGTCGGGCCGGAAGAGTTTTCGGGGATGCGGCTCGAAGGTCAGCACCAGAACCGGCACGCCACGCCGCTGTCCCTCCTCCAGCGCCCGCTCCAGTACGGCCTGATGGCCGCGATGCACACCGTCGAAATTGCCGATTGCGACCACGCCGCCACGCAGGTCGGCCGGGATCGGCTTGCCGTCGCTGAAGCGCTGGATGCGGCTGGCCATAATGTCAGCGTAGCCTGTGCATGACCGCAACAGGCTCGCGCCCGTGCTGCGCCAGGAACGCCGCAAGCTGTTCCGGGTCAGGCCCGGCAGCGTCGCCATAATCGCGCGCATGCACACCGCCGGAGATATAGAAGACGTCCAGCCCATAGTCGGCCGCGCCCTTGACGTCGGTCAGCATGCCGTCTCCGATGGCGAGCGCCTCGGCGACAAGCACATCTCGGCCCAGCACCTCCGCCGCCTCCGCCATCGCCGCGTCATAAATCGGCCGGAACGGCTTGCCCGCGATCAGCGTGCGCCCGCCAAGCTGCGCATAGTCGCGCGCCAGCGCCCCCGCGCACCAGATCAGTTTGTGGCCGCGTTCCACCATGATATCGGGGTTTGCGCAGATGAACGGCAAATTGCGCGAACGCAGCCGCCGCAGCATGTCCACGTAATCGTCCGGTGTCTCGGTTTCATCGTCGAACGGCCCGGTGCAGACGACCGCATCCGCCTCAAATTCCTCGACGAGTTCGACATCAAGCCCGTCGTAAAGCGTCAGATTGTGCTCTGGTCCAAGGTGAAAAATCTTGCGCGGCCCTTGGCTGATTAGCTCGCGGGTCACATCGCCCGACGTCACGACCCGGTCCCACGCCCCCTCCGGCACGCCGATGCCCGCCATCTGGGCGATGACTTCCGAGCGCAAGCGCGGCGAATTGGTGATCAGCACCACCGCCGAGCCGCGCTCCCGCATCCGCTCCAGCGCCGCGGCGGAATCGAGAAACGGCCGCACGCCGTCATGCACGACACCCCAGATATCTGAGAAAATCACCGGATAGCGGGCGGCAACGGCATCTGCCGACGCCACCGGTTCGATCGCCTGCGACATTCAAACTCCAGTCAGAATCCTGAGCGCGCACGGAGGGCGCGGTCTTGGACGCGATTAGCCGAATGGCCGGCCTGTGTCACCCCACACTTGAGAGGCCTATCGACCGAGCGTCCTCAACACCTCGCGCAGCACTTCAGCCTGCAAGGGGCGTTGCTTCTCGATGTTGAAATGACCAATCGTGGCTGACGCGGAAAAGTCGCGGTTTCTCAAGCTTCCGGCGAATCCCGGCCCCGGCACCAGCGGCTCACCCCACCCATTGGTGGCAAAGTAGTAGTTCACCACCCTGCGCACATTGCCAGGCACAGGATCGGGGGCGGTCGCCGCGAAGGTCGCCATGTAGTCGACGGCAATGCCTTCCCTGGCCAATCGCTCTGCAATGCTGATCACGGCATTCGCGCCCAGCGAATGGCCCACCAATACCACGGGCACACGCCCGTTCTGCTTGGTATCGGCGATGATCTGGCGCGCCACGCTGCGCCAGGTCAGGTGGCCCTGCACATGCGCGCTCACCCCAAGATGGTTGAGTTCCGTCCCCATCTCGTCGAGGCCGCGCGAAAACACATCAGCGAAACCACGCAGCAGATAGACGTCGCCCCGGCCCGCAGCCGCTGGCAGCGCCTGCAAATCCATGCCTGCGTCCTGCGCGAACGCCAGCGTTGGCACAATGCCAATTGCGGCCGTCGCGGCCAAAAATCGCCGCCGGCTCAGGTCGCCGCCACGCAATTGCTTACTCATGCCCCACCCAATCCAAACCCGCTCACCACGGCCTCGGTACGACGCGGCCGGTGCGCGCCGCATAGTCGTCATAGGCTCGCCCGAAGGTCTGGCGCATCATCGCCTCTTCCTTGCCGACGCGAAAGAAATAGAGAATTGCGACGCCGATAAGACCGGCCAGCCCCGCAACCCAGTTCGGCAAAAGAAAAAACTGCGCGATCGCCCACAGCCAGAACGACGAATACATCGGGTGGCGCACATAGCGGTAAAGCCCGTCTGTGACCAGTTCGTGCCTGTCGCGGATTTCCAGTGACACCGACCAGTTTTTGCCGAGTTGTTTGTGGCTGGCGTAAAAAAGCGCCAGGAAACCAAGCTCGAAGAGGAGCCCGACCCAGCCCATCCAGGGCTTGAAGGCATAGTTGGCGAAAGCCGGAAAGCCCGTCGCCACATAGACCAATGGAATGACCGACAACCCCGCAGTCGCCGCTCCCAAGGCGGCCCGGTCGGCGGTGGTGCGCGAGTCGTTGACGGTCTTGATCTTGCGCGCGCGTCGCTGATGCGGGGCGCGGATCACGACCCAGGCAACGAGGCCGACGGCCCAGATGATGGCGGCAACGGTCGGGGTCATACAGCCTTCGACTCAAGGTTTGGAAGGGCGCCGACGATGCTCTTTTCGGTCCGCTCCAGCAAGGGTGTTGGCCCGCAGCACACCTGGAAGAAATCGAACCAATATGCCCGCGTGTTGCCGAAAATATACTGGTAGTGCACGCGGAAAAAGTTGCGCTTGATGCGCTTGTAGGTTTCCGGCTGGAGCATGTCCTTGATGCGCACCTGGCGGATTAGGGGAAACGCCCTCCCTGGCTCTCTCCGCAGCTTCATCTCGGCCACAGGGTCGGTCTTGTAAAGATTGATCACGTCGGTCAGGCACTGGATCTCGACCCATTCGAGCTTGCCGTCGTCGACCAACCGCTGCACACCCTGCCGAAAAGGCTTCGCCGCCGGATGATAGCCCGCCTTTAGCGCGGTCGATCCGAGCGTCAGCAGCGACACATGTTTCGCCCGCGTCGAAAACTGCGGATCGATCGCAAGGCACCGCGCCGCGAAATCCAGCATCAGCACGCCGCCGGTGCTGTGCCCCACGAGTATGATCTCGTCATAGTTGCCCGCCGCCGTCTGCGCCGTGATCACCGTTGCGAACCGCTGCATCAACGCTTCCGCGTCCGGTCGGCGTCCGCGGATGAAATTCAGCGAAAATGACCAGAGGTCCATCAAATGGTTCACCGGCCAGCGCTTTCCGAGCACCGCCTGTGCCGTGGCAAACACCGCCAGCCCGACCAGCCAGCCCGCCCAGCCGATCCACGGCGTTGCCAGCCGCGCCGCCACATAGCCCAGCAGCGCAAACAACAGGATCATCACGAAGGGAAACAGGAAGTAGAGCCCGAAACGCCACGCGCTGCTGAAAATCCGGAACGCCGTTCCGCTGAAGACGAAGTCGGCGAAAGCGACAAGATATTTGCCGAGCCGCACCGGCAGCGGCCGTGCGAAATCCGCCAGCACAATCTTGTCCAGCACGAGAAAATGGAAATCCGTCGTCACCGACCATTCTGGTGAAGCGCTCGCCGTCTCGATCGTAACGTGGCCGATTTCGCCGTCCCGCGAAACATCCACCGGGGAGAACGACGATTTCAACTCCCAGAGGCTTTCGAAGCGCGCCATCTCCCTGCGCATGCGCTCGAAAAACGCTTCCGGCGTCTTAGGATCATAGCCGCCGACGAAGAAGATGGCGCGCCGTTTCACGGATTGTTGCATTGCAATATCGTAGAAAATGCGCAGCAACCTGTCGAGGTGATGGCGGTCCGCTTGCCGCAGTAGTCCGCAGCGCCTAGCCCAAATCGCAAGGTGCTGTTATAAATAGACAAAGTCGGATTTCACCGTCGAACGGCGAATGTCTGGCTTACGGGGACAGCATTCAGATGAAACTTTTCGTCGCGGGGCCAGAGGTCTTCCTCCCGAACGGCCGGGAACTATTCGCTATCAAATGCGAGCTGATCCGCGAGGCCGGTTTCGTTGCAAGCTGCCCCTATGATCCCGGCGTGCCGGACCATCTGACCGGAACCGATCTCGCCATGGCCATCAGCGCCAATGACGAGCGCCTGATCCGGGAAAGCGACATCTTCCTTGCCAACCTCACCCCGTTTCGCGGCGTCAGCGCGGATTCAGGCACGGTCTATGAACTCGGCTTTATGTGCGCCCTGGAGCGCCCGGTTCACGGCTATTCCAATGTCGCCGCCGGTTTCGGCCAGCGCACCGTCGATCTCTTCAAGGGTCAGGTGGTTCCGAAGGGCGAAGGCATGTACGACGCGCCGGACGGCACACTGATCGAAGAGTTCGGCATGGCCGACAATCTGATGATCGACGGCGGCATCCTGCGGCGCGGCGGCAATTTCGTCTGCCGCGACGTGCCGCCGGACGAGGTCCTGAGCAGCCTCGACGTCTTCAAGGAATGTCTGGCGCTGGTCGCCGAGCGGCATTTGAGGTGATTTTTTTCATGCGCCGGGCTCTTCCGAGCACGGCCGGACAGATTTTCTCCTAAGCGCCACGCCGAAAATCTTGACAGTCTCCTTGCCCCCCACTATCTCCGCGCCACGTTAGCACTCACCGAGTGCGAGTGCTAATGCAGTCCGGCTCTACCGGACGGAGGGAAATTTCAGCAAACATCCGATCGAGGATCTTTCAAACATGGCAAAGACGAACTTTCGCCCGCTCCATGACCGCGTGGTCGTGCGCCGCGTCGACTCCGAGGAGAAGACCAAGGGCGGCATCATCATCCCGGACACCGCCAAGGAAAAGCCGCAGGAAGGCGAGATCATCGCCGTCGGCTCCGGCGCCCGCGACGAGGCTGGCAAGCTGGTTCCGCTGGACGTCAAGAAGGGCGACCGCGTCCTGTTCGGCAAGTGGTCCGGCACCGAAGTGAAGCTCAATGGCGAAGACCTTCTAATCATGAAGGAATCCGACATCATGGGCATCATCGGCTGATCGCCTACCCTCACCCGCAATCAACCATTCAATGTCGGGCATTTAGGCCCAGGAGCTAACAATGGCTGCTAAAGACGTAAAATTCTCCCGTGACGCCCGTGAGCGCATGCTGCGCGGCGTCAACATCCTCGCCGACGCGGTGAAGGTCACCCTCGGCCCGAAAGGCCGCAACGTCGTCATCGACAAGTCGTTCGGCGCGCCGCGCATCACCAAGGACGGCGTCACCGTCGCCAAGGAGATCGAACTGGAAGACAAGTTCGAGAACATGGGCGCCCAGATGGTCCGCGAAGTCGCTTCGAAGACCAACGACATCGCCGGCGACGGCACCACCACCGCCACCGTTCTCGCCCAGGCGATCGTGCAGGAAGGCCACAAGTACGTTGCCGCCGGCATGAACCCGATGGACCTGAAGCGCGGCATCGATCTGGCCGTGACCGAAGTCGTCGCGCACCTTTCCAAGGCCGCAAAGAAGATCAAGTCTTCAGACGAAGTTGCCCAGGTCGGCACCATCTCGGCCAATGGCGACGAGTCGGTCGGCAAGATGATCGCCGAAGCGATGCAGAAGGTCGGAAACGAAGGCGTCATCACGGTTGAGGAAGCCAAGACCGCCGACACCGAGCTGGAAGTCGTCGAGGGCATGCAGTTCGACCGCGGCTACCTCTCGCCTTACTTCATCACCAACGCCGACAAGATGGTCGCCGAGCTGGAAGACGCCTACATCCTTCTCCACGAGAAGAAGCTCTCCAACCTGCAGGCCATGTTGCCGGTTCTGGAAGCTGTCGTGCAGACCTCCAAGCCGCTGCTCATCATCTCGGAAGACGTCGAAGGCGAGGCTCTGGCCACGCTGGTCGTCAACAAGCTGCGTGGCGGCCTGAAGATCGCCGCCGTCAAGGCGCCGGGCTTCGGTGATCGCCGCAAGGCCATGCTGGAAGACATCGCCATCCTGACCGGCGGTCAGGTCATCTCGGAAGACCTCGGCATCAAGCTCGAGAACGTCGGTCTGAACATGCTCGGCCGGGCCAAGCGCGTGCGCATCGAGAAGGAGAACACGACGATCGTCGACGGCGCCGGCAAGAAGGCCGAGATCCAGGGCCGCGTTGCCCAGATCAAGCAGCAGATCGAAGAGACCACTTCGGACTACGATCGTGAGAAGCTCCAGGAGCGTCTTGCCAAGCTGGCTGGCGGCGTTGCCGTCATCCGCGTCGGCGGCGCGACCGAGATCGAGGTCAAGGAAAAGAAGGACCGCGTTGACGACGCGCTGAACGCGACCCGCGCTGCCGTCGAAGAAGGCATCGTGGCTGGCGGCGGCGTCGCCCTGCTACGCGCTTCGGGCGCCATCAAGTCGGAAGGCGTCAATGCCGACCAGAAGGCTGGCATCAACATCGTGCGCAAGGCCCTGCAGTCTCCGGCCCGTCAGATCGCCGCCAACGCCGGTGCGGAAGCATCGATCGTCGCCGGCAAGATCCTTGAGAACAAGGGCGCGACCTACGGCTACAACGCCCAGACCGGTGAATATGGCGACATGATCACCATGGGCATCGTCGACCCGGTCAAGGTTGTGCGCACCGCGCTGCAGGACGCCGCTTCGGTGGCCGGCCTTCTCGTGACCACCGAGGCGATGATCGCCGAGGCTCCGAAGAAGGACTCGCCGATGCCGGCAATGCCGGGCGGCGGCATGGGCGGCATGGGCGGCATGGACTTCTAAGTCTGTCCCCGGGCTCGACCCGGGGACCCGCCGAGCCAGCTCGGTTTTCTCAGGCAACGAAGGGCGGTCCGCGAGGATCGCCCTTTTTGCTGACGTCGTGCGCGACAGGCTCCCTGCGCCAGAGTGGCGGGCAGCAAGCCCGTTCGACAGGTCGACAGGGAAGCCGCTTTTCCCCTGCTCCACACGGGCTGAGTTGCTCAATCGCCTGCCCCACCCCGACCCAAACTTTCCGTTTGCGCATCGCAGCGTCCAGGTGCAAGCTTTGCCAGCTTCGGGGGAAGCAGTTGCGGCCGTTCGGCCGGAGGGAGGACGAAATGGGGATCATCATCACGATCGCCTATGGCGTGGTTTTGCTCAGCGCCGTTCTGGTCATCCTGCTCTGCCGCAACGTCAAATGCACCGGCGCGACGCCGACCGGCACGTTCACCTTCGTCGCGCTGTTGTTCACAGCCGGCCTGGACATGGGCCTGGTCATGCTGCCGCTGACCGAATTCCCCGCCTATGCCTCGGATCAGGCCTATGGTTTCACCAACCCGCTTGCCGTCGAGTTCGGCATGTGGGGACCGCTGGTGTGGATGATGTATTTTCTCTCCACCTTCTATTTTGTCGTGCTGGAACCACAACTGAAAGTGTTCGAAATCCCGGTGGTAAAGTGGGTCTACAACCTCACTATCATCGCTACCTGCGCGTTCACGCTCTATCTCTTCTCGACCGCCTTGCCGACCTACATTCCCGGCATTTCGCCGCTCGCCACCTGGGCGCTGATCGTGCTGGTGCTGGCGGTGTCGGTCTATTCGAGCGGCGACGTCAATTTCATGAAATGGCTGGCTGTCACCTCGACATGGATGTTCGTCATCCTGGCCTTCGTCGCGCTGGTCGCGGTGGCCTATTTCTATTCCGGCGTCGGCATCGGTGCACTATTGTCCAATCTCGGCATCATGGCCGACTATTTTGCCAATCTCCACCGCTTCGCCAGCCCGATCACCGATTACCATTCGTTCTATCTGTTCTGGTGGTTTTCGTGGTCGATCATGATCGGCCAGTTCGTGGCGACTTTCGTCGGCGGATTGAAAGCGTGGCGGCTGGCGGTGGCGATGATCGTGTTGCCCGCCATCCCGCTCGGCGTCTGGTTCGCCGTGCTCTACCTCTATTTCCAGCACGAGATCGTGATCCCGACCTGGCTGAACTGGTTCATGGTCACGGTTGGCATCATCTTTGTCGTCAATTCGCTGGATTCGCTGATCCGCCTCTACGGCCTCAATCTCGGCTGGACCAAGCCAAAGCTCGGCAACGCGGTCTACTATCCGTTGCACTTCTTCCTGCAACTGGCGCTGGTGTTGGCTTACCGCTTCACGCCGTTCAAGATCGAATGGGTCGGCCTGGTCGTGATCGGCATCTACGCAGTCGTTTATGCCTTCATCCTGATGCGCACGGCGCATGTGCGAACCGCGATACGCGAGGGCGCAGCGACGCAGTCGGTGTAGATATGGCGCAACGCGAGTTTGTGCTCGCGATGCGCCACATCTGCCAGATGCAAGATCGTTTACCCCTATCCGACCACCCTAATCCGTCCCTTCATGTTGGGGTGGAGCCGGCAATAGTACTCCACGCTGTCGCCTGCCTCGGCGACCCTAGTCGCCACCTTGCCGGGCGGGATCATCACCTCCCACCCGCCTTTCACGGTCGCGGTATGGGCGATGCGGTCCTTGTTGGTCCATTCGATCGTCTCGCCGGCCTTCACCTCGATCTCCGCCGGGGTGAAGACCAGCTTGTCGATAGTCACATGCACCGTGCCATTGTGCGCGCGGGCTACCGCGCCGCCGGCAAGCACGGCAGCCCCTGAAATCAGAAGCCGCCGCCTGTTGAGGCCACTCGCGCTCATTTCAGGCCGGCCGCGACATGTTCGGCATGTTGCTGATGACCCTGAAACAGTTTTAGCCCTGTTTCCAGCAGACCCTTCAATTCGGCGTTCTGCGCCGAAGGGATCAGCAGCGTCTCCAGCGCGCCGTTGACCTGGCTGTGATAGGCGACCTCGTTCTCGATATAGGCCTTGTCGAAGGCATCGCCGTCGAGTTTCGCCAGTTCGGCGCGCTTGTCCTCGGCCGCCTTGGTCAGCGCCTGGCTGGTCGCGTTGTCCTCAGGCGTCACATTAAGCTTCTTGACCAAGTCCAGCGCCTGCACGTTCACCGCCTCATGATCCTTCTGCATTGACTGCGCGAAGTCGGCGACGTCTTTGTTCTTGGTCTTCGAAATCGCCAGCTTGGCCGCCTCGATGTCGATGACCCCGGCGCTATAGGCGATGTGTGCGATCTGCGGATCGGTCGGTTTGTCCTGCGCGACAGCAACCGGGGCAAAAGCAAACAGGCACGCCGCGCCGAGCGCGGCGATCGAAAGGCTTTTCATGGGATCTCCTTCGCGCCGGCCGGGCCGGCGCTGTTTTTCAGTTGACGCCCATTGGATGCCAACCGGAGCCAGGGGTTCCCGCTACTCTTCCAGCTTGAGCTTTTTCAGCACGGTTTGAGTGAGCCGGTCGCATCGCTTGCCGGCAAACGGGAAGGCGTCGATCAATACAGGCCCGATCTGCGCCTCCAGCCGATCCTTGACCAGCTTTCGTGCACGATGCAGTCGCGTTTTCACCGTTGCAGGCTGAAGCCCAAGCAGCGCCGCGGTCTCCTCGACGCTCAAACCCTCGATCACCCGCGCCACGAACACCATGCGAAAGCCGTCCGGCAGGTCATCGGTCGCTTGTTCAACCAGTTGAAGGAGCTGCCGCTGCGCCATGGTCCGCTCCGGATCGTCAGCCGAACTGTTGAGGGGAAAAGGAATGATCTGCGCGTCGGCGACCGAGCCATCGACCGGCGCCGCGCGCTTCAGCCGTTTTTGTTTGCGCAGCCGAGCCAACGCCTCGTTCAGCGTGATGCGTGACAGCCAGGTCGACAGCGACGACTCGCCGCGAAAACTGTCGAGGTTGGCGAAGGTCCTGAGATAGGCTTCCTGCAACACATCTTCGGCATCGGCATTGCTGTGCATCACCGCCCGCGCCAGCCGGTAGAGCCGCTGGTTGTGGCTTTTGATGATATGCCGGATCGCCTCGGCATCGCGCAAAGCGGCGCGGTGCACGAGCTCGGCATCGCCGGGCCAACCAGCATCTTTTAACTTTGGCGAGACAGCCATCGATTTGCTCCGTCAGAACCTCGATTGGATGGCAAATCCTTGAAAGGGTTCCCGAGGATGGAAAGAAAGTTCGATCGATAGGGCAAAATATTTCAACCACCTCTCCCCGGCATCGCTCCGACGTACCGCGCCCTTGGCCTGATGAGCACGCCGCTCTCCAACTGCTCGATCGCATGCGCGACCCACCCCGCGGTACGGGCAATGGCAAACAGCAGGATCTCGTGCCCCAGCGGCAGACCAAGCTCGCGCATCATCACCGCAAGCGCGAAATCTGCATTGGGTCTCAGCCCGATTGCCTCGGCGATCAGCACCGGCGCGTCTTTCGCCAGCCGGGGTGACGCGCCGCCCTTGATCAGTGTGGCCAGCAGCGCCTCGGCCCGCGGGTCGCCATCTTTGTAGACGGTATGGCCGAAGCCTGGGATGCGGTCGCCCAGCGCGACGCGTTCGCGCACCTTGGCCGCCAAGTCGCCCTCGGCCAGGCCGGCGACCAGATGCGCCGCCTGCGGTCCCGCTCCGCCATGCTTCGGGCCTTTCAGCGCAACCAGCCCGGCAATTGTCGCATCATAGAGATTGAGCCCGGTCGAAGCCGCGCAGCGGGCCGTATAGGTCGAAGCGTTGAGTTCGTGATCGGCCATCAGCACCAGCGCCAGGCGTAGCC
The DNA here is from genome assembly GCA_050247155.1 of Rhizobiaceae bacterium. Classification (GTDB taxonomy): domain Bacteria; phylum Pseudomonadota; class Alphaproteobacteria; order Rhizobiales; family Rhizobiaceae; genus Mesorhizobium_G. Next base: position 85,166 of record JBFWUS010000001.1, on the reverse strand, counting down.
AGTCCCTCGCGCGTTTGTCGCCCGGAGCCCAGGCGTTCGCTACCTGCTCGTGCAGCGGTGCCGCCGACGGCTTCGTGCCCAGAATTGCCGCCGCGGTCAGCCGCATGACGCGCGCGCCAATCTCCCAGCGTCGCTGCTCCGAACGGTTGAAGGCGCGCGGGTCGGCGTCGCTGGCCAACGCCAGCACGGCGACCGCCCGGGCAATGCCCCCTTCCTCGGCCAAAAGGTCCAGGATGCGGGCCATCGGCTCGCTCAGCGCCGGCAGATTGCCCAGTGCAAAAGGGTCCGACCCACTCGCGTCCCACAACAACGTCGCCGTCTGTTCAAGCGTCGCCTGGTCCGCCAGCTTGATGGCCAGCGCGCCACGATAGACCGGCCCGCGCTCGGTCAGGGTACAGATCGCCGTGTCCAGTACCGGCACCCCGGCATCGCCGCTCCGCCCGCCCGGCAGGCGTCGGTCCTTCAGCGCGCGAATATCGTCGGCGTGATAGCGGCGCTCGCGTGAGTCCGGCAGCGGCTCGGAGCGCACCATGCCCCGGCTCACATAGGCATAGAGCGTCGCCGGCGAGATCGCGAGCTCGGCTGCAGCTTCGCGGGCGGAGAGGAAAATCGGATCATCGGCTTTTTTCATATTGATTAGCATAATCAAGATTGATCAATATGAAAAGGTCAGCATCATTGTCCTGAGCCTGTCCACGTAAGGGAGACGGACCATGACCATGCACAAATCCCCGATCGGCCTCGATGGCGTTGCCGCGGCCGAGACGGCTCTATCTCACGTCGATGGCGAAAAGGGTCAGTTGATCGTCGCCGGCCGCCCAGTTGACGAGTTGGCGTTCTCCTTGGACTTCGAAACGCTGGCGGCGGAACTTTGGTCGCTCGCTTCGGCAACAACGGTTTCCGCAACCGAAGTTCGCGCCAAGATCGCCGCGGCGCGCACGCGCGCCTTCCACCGCGTCCCCACTCTTCTTGCCGCCACCGACGGCATGCCCATCGTCGCGGCCTTTCGGACGGCGATTGCCGGCCTGCGCCCAGAGCCGAACCTGCGCGACGAGATGACCCTTGCCGGCGCTATGCCGGTCCTGGCGTCCGCTCTTGTTCGCCGGATGCAAGGCCTGGAACCGGTCGCCCCGGACGAAGCGTCCGGCCATGCTGCCGACACGCTACGCATGCTGCGCGGCGCGCCGGCATCAGACGCCGAAGCCAAGGCGCTCAACGCCTATCTTGTGACCGTCAGCGATCACGGCATGAATGCGTCGACCTTCGCCGGCCGGGTCATCGCATCGACACAGGCAGATCTTTTTATGGCGATCACCGGCGCCTATTGCGCCTTGACCGGGCCGCTGCATGGCGGTGCGCCGGAACCGGTGCTTGAGATGCTCGACGCGATCGGGACGCGCGACAGGATTGTCCCGTGGATCGATGCCGCCATCGCACGCGGCGACCGCCTCATGGGTTTCGGCCACCGCATCTATCGTGTGCGCGACCCGCGCGCCGATGTGCTGAAGCGCGCGGTGGCGACGCTCGGCGTTGCCGAGACAGACCTTGGCCTCGCCGCCGAGGTTGAGGCTTACACGCGGGCAGCACTAGCCAAGGCCAAGCCGCACCGCCCGCTTGATACCAATGTCGAATTCTACACGGCGATCCTGCTCGACACGCTGAAAATTCCGCGTCAGGCCTTCACGCCGATCTTCGCGGCCGGCCGCACGATCGGCTGGACGGCTCATGCGATCGAGCAGCAGCGGATAGGGCGGCTGCTACGGCCTGGATCGCTCTATACTGGCAAGGTGCCAGTATAGCGGGCTGTCGGAGGCCGGTCGCGCTCGCCGTGCCAGGCCCCGGGCGTCGAGCTACCAGAAATCCTTATGGTCGTTCATGATCTCCTCTTCGAGTTCGGGGAACGGGCCACGCACCGTTATGTTGCGCCGTCCGGCTGCGAACACCTCGTGACAGCTTAGATCGAGCGTCAGATTTTCCGGATTGTCTCCGGTCAGTTCGGCCAACCGCTTTTCGCTCATTCCGTAGACCAGAGTTCCGATGCCCGCCCAGTATTGCGCTCCGGAGCACATGCAGCATGGCTCGACGGACGTCACCAACGCGCACTTCTCGAGAAAGGCGGGCTCATATTGCTGTGCGGCCGCGCGGGCCACGTTTGTCTCGGCATGGCCGACGCCACGATCTTTTGCGTAGGTGTTGCCCGACGACAGCAGCACATCGCCGTTTGGCCCGACGAGCAGCGCCCCGAAAGGATGGTTGCCGCTAGCCCGGCTCGCGGTGGCGAGCTCTATGGCAAGACGCAGATAGTCGCTATCGCTTCTCATGCCACTCTCCCTGGGGTTCGCCGCTGAATATCGAGCGGCCTTCGCCCGGATTCAATCTTCCTGGAGGGTCCGGGCGTTGTCCAGTCAGCGGGCGCCGGTTTCATTGTATCCTCAACACAGCAGGGAGCCTGCCAAGCTGAGCTTATCCGACCAGCCGCTGGGGCCGACGGCGCATTTCTCCTGGGGGTAGCAGCCGAATTTAGTGTTTTCTCACAATGAATCCGCCTTTGCTGGCGCAGTTCTTTGAACCTGCTTGCACAAGTTCCTACATCGGTCTCTGTTATTCTTCATCAGGCAGCGTGAGTCGCGGCTGCGCACGGGGGTGCGGAAGATCAGGGGGTTGCAAGCAGTTTTGACGCCATGAATCAGCTTACCAGCAATCATCTTGTCGAGCGGGCACGCCGCCTGTTTGGCGATTCTCCCAGCAAGCTGCAGGTTGCGGCGCTGCCTTGGCGCGTTGGTCATAGGGGTGTCGAGGTGATGCTTGTCAGCAGCCGCGATACGGGACGCTGGGTGCTGCCGAAGGGTGGTGTTAAGAAAGACGAAAAGTTATGGCGAGGGGCTGAGCGTGAAGCCGAGGAAGAAGCCGGCATTCGCGGGAAGGTTTCGCGGCGTGAGGCCGGCCGCTACTTCTATGCAAAAGTGCAGTGGATCGGACAAGCGGTCCCCTGCGAGGTAATCGTCTACCCACTTGAGGTCATGACGATGTCCGATACCTGGAAGGAAATAGGAGACCGCACCCGGCGATGGATGTCGTGTGTGGATGCCGCGGCGTCAGTCGAAGAACCGGAATTGACTGACTTGATCAGGACATTCGAAGGCGAAGCCGAGACCTATCGCGCGGACGCTGCGAGTTAGAGCATTTCCTGTGAACATTGGATCGCTCTGTTTCTTCGATGGCGAGGCGATCCGCCAGGAAGGCGGCGAAGGCCGGGCCACCGTGTCCGGCCGAGGCGAAGACCGATGGAATTGGCCCAAATCAACCCGGCAGAATGGACCAGAATTATCGCCCGACGCTCTAAATTCTCAGGCCGCGCGGTGGCTCCTGAAATGCACCACGACCGGATCGTGCTTGTCCGCGCCGCGTGCGACGGCCAGGCCCTGAAATGCTTCTTCCATTGCTGTACGAAGGCTCTCGCCCGGCCTGTGTTCGGCAATGCCGATTGATATCTGAACACTGTCCGGCGCCAAGCCGACCATCTTCTGCCGCCGGTCAATCTCCTTCAGCAGCCTGCCCATGATCTGAGCCGCCTTGGCGCTATTGACGTCTTTGATGAAGACCCCGAATTGCCGGTCGCCGAGCCTGACGCCCAGATCGGCGCTGCGTGTCGTCTCCCGGATTGTCGTCGCGATCGACCGGAATACCCTGTCGCGCTCGAAATCATCGGCAAGGTCTCTGCTTTCGCCCACCTCGATATGTGCGAACGCGCCTGCGCTTGCCTTGACGCGCGTCGTGTCCAGCAAGAGCTGAGCGTCTCGCGTGAAGGCCTGCAGGTTCAGCAGACCCGTGGCCTGATCGAGATCGTTCAGCCGCCTCAGGCGATAAGAAAGCGCATTCGAACGCTGGCTGCGCTGGGAAAGTATCCAGATGGCAGGCACACCAGCAACCAGGGTGACAAAGGCCGATATGATCATTTCAACGATCAGCCGGTCGGGTTCGAAGATACTATAGTAGGTGGCGATGATCGACTCGACGGTCAGGAGGACGGCAACGAAGGCCACCGCCGTATCGCGCACGAGGGGCGCACTATACCTGTTGTCGAGCCATCGGATCATGCTCCTTGTCATAGCGCATGAAGTTTATCGCCAAGCGAACGGGACGATGGGCATTTGTCGGCCGCTGTTTACGATTCGTTAGGCCAGCTGCTGCGGCCCGGGTTGTGATTGCGATCTGTTGCGCCGCGCTAATGGGCACCCATTTCTCCCCGCTTTCCACACCCTGGCGCACAACATCTTGTAGGTCACAAAACTTACAGAAACTCTCCCTTGACGCTTGAGAACGAGTCGCCTTTTATAGGCCATGCGTCGTCGTAAACGGCGTGGCTGGCGGTGCGCCGGCTGGTGTTTTTCCCGATTTTGGCTGCGTTTCAACGCCTTGCGAAACTCCTGTCAGGGGTTGGCGGGAGCGTTGTGCACCGGCTTCGAAAATCGCGAAATCTGTCAAGTGTACGGGTGGCGTAAATGGTCTGTTAACACTATATTTAGTGTTTGCATCCATGCTCGACTCTAGATAGCGTGGATTTCCCTCTGATGAGGGAATCGCAAAAGAGAAGGGTTTGAGGGAACCCGAAAGGGCTCGTCCTCCGGATGGCAAGCGCTCAAAAAGGGCTGCGGGCCACGGGAAAGATGGCCGTTGAATTGGACTGCGTCGACTGGGGAGTCGGCGACGCAAGTGGTGGGGCAGCGCTGGTGTCTTCGGGGTTGTGGCCCTGTGGAAAAGGCGCACAATATATAGAGACAAAGGACGGTAACGACGATGCGCATCGAACGGCGATTCACCAAGGAAGGCCAGTCAGCCTACGCGGAGATCGAATTCCGAAAGGCTACCTCGGAAATCAAGAATCCCGACGGCTCGATCGTCTTCCGTTTGGCCGACATCGATGTGCCGGCGCAGTTCTCCCAGGTCGCGACCGACGTTCTGGCGCAAAAGTATTTCCGCAAGGCCGGCATTCCTGCACGCCTGAAGAAGGTCGAGGAGGCGTCCGTCCCGTCCTTCCTCTGGCGCTCGGTGCCCGACGAGGCCGAACTGGCAAAACTGCCGGAAGACCAGCGCTACACCTCCGAGACCGACGCCCGTCAGGTCTTCGACCGTCTCGCCGGCACATGGGCTTATTGGGGCTGGAAGGGCGGCTACTTCAAGACCGAGGACGATGCGCGCGCCTTCCGCGACGAGCTTGCTTATATGCTGGCCACCCAGCGCGTCGCGCCGAACTCGCCGCAATGGTTCAACACCGGCCTGCACTGGGCCTATGGCATCGACGGCCCCGGCCAGGGCCACTTTTATGTCGACCCCTTCACCGGCAAGCTGACCAAGTCGAAGTCCGCCTATGAGCACCCGCAGCCGCACGCCTGCTTCATTCAGGGCGTGCAGGACGACCTCGTCAACGAAGGCGGCATCATGGATCTGTGGGTGCGCGAGGCGCGCCTGTTCAAATATGGCTCCGGCACCGGCTCCAATTTTTCCATGCTGCGCGGCGAAGGCGAAAAGCTCTCCGGCGGCGGCCGCTCGTCCGGCCTGATGTCCTTCCTGAAGATCGGCGACCGCGCCGCCGGCGCCATCAAGTCGGGCGGCACCACCCGCCGTGCGGCGAAAATGGTCATCGTCGACGCCGACCACCCGGACATCGAAGCCTTCATCGACTGGAAGGTGAAGGAAGAGCAGAAGGTGGCCGCGCTCGTCACCGGCTCGAAGATCGTCAAGCAGCATCTGGCGAAAATCATGGCCGCCTGCATCAACTGCGAGGCCGACAATGGCGACTGCTTCGACCCCAACAAGAACCCGGCGCTGAAGCGCGAGGTCCGCGCCGCCAAGAAGAGCGCGGTCCCGGAAAACTACATCAAGCGCGTCATCCAGTTCGCCCGCCAGGGCTACACCTCAATCGACTTCCAGACCTACGACACCGACTGGGATTCCGATGCCTACCTCACCGTCTCCGGCCAGAACTCGAACAACTCGATCTCGCTGAAAGACGATTTCCTGCGCGCCGTCGAGACCGACGCCGACTGGAAGCTGACCGCTCGCAAGGACGGCAAGGTGTTGAAGACGCTGAAGGCCCGCGACCTGTGGGAGAAGATCAGCTACGCCGCCTGGGCCTCCGCCGATCCGGGCCTGCACTTCAACACCACCATGAACGACTGGCACACCTCGCCGGCCGGCGGCCCGATCCGCGGCTCGAACCCGTGCTCGGAATACATGTTCCTCGACGACACGGCCTGCAACCTCGCCTCGATCAACCTCCTGCCCTACCGGAACAAGGACGGCTCCTTCGACATCGCGTCTTACGAGCACTCCGTGCGCCTGTGGACCATGGTGCTCGAAATCTCGGTGATGATGGCGCAGTTCCCGTCCAAGGAGATCGCCAAGCTCTCCTACGACTACCGCACGCTGGGTCTCGGCTACGCCAATATCGGCGGCCTGCTGATGACCGGCGGCATCCCATACGATAGCGACGAGGGCCGCGCCATCTGCGCCGCGCTCACCGCCATCATGACCGGCGTCGCCTACGCCACCTCGGCCGAAATGGCGTCCGAGCTCGGCGCTTTCCCGGACTATGACCGCAACGCCGACAACATGCTGCGCGTCATGCGCAACCACCGCCGCGCCGCCTATGGCGACAAGGACGGCTACGAAAAGCTGTCGGTCAATCCGGTGCCGCTGGTCCACGCCGACCTGAAGCAGGCCGAGCTTGGCGAGCATGCCAAGGCGGCCTGGGATCGCGCCATCGAGCTCGGCGAAGAGCATGGTTACCGCAACGCCCAGGCGACCGTGATTGCGCCCACCGGCACGATCGGCCTCGTCATGGATTGCGACACGACCGGCATCGAGCCAGACTTCGCGCTGGTGAAATTCAAGAAGCTCGCCGGCGGCGGCTATTTCAAGATCATCAACGCCGCCGTGCCGGAAGCGCTGCGCACGCTCGGCTACTCCGAATCCCAGATCGCCGAGATCGACGCCTATGCCGTCGGCCACGGCAATCTGAACCAGGCCGCCGGCATCAACCCGTCGACCCTCAAGGCAAAAGGCTTCGACGACGAGAAGATCGCCGCCGTCAACGCCGCGCTGAAATCGGCCTTCGACATCAAATTCGTCTTCAACAAGTGGACGCTCGGCGAGGACTTCTGCAAGACCGTGCTCGGCTTCACCGACGAGCAGTTGAACGACATTTCCTTCGAGATGCTGCCTTCGCTCGGCTTCACCCGCAAGGAGATCGAGGCCGCCAACATCCATGTCTGCGGCGCGATGACCCTCGAGGGTGCGCCCTTCCTCCGCCAGGAACATTACGCGGTGTTTGACTGCGCCACGCCCTGCGGCAAGATCGGCAAGCGTTCGCTCTCTGCCGAATCCCACATCCGCATGATGGCGGCCGCGCAGCCTTTCATCTCGGGCGCCATCTCCAAGACGATCAACATGCCCAACGAGGCGACCGTCGAGGACTGCAAGGAAGCCTATATGCTTTCCTGGAAGCTGGCGCTGAAGGCCAATGCGCTCTACCGCGACGGCTCGAAGCTGTCGCAGCCGCTCAACGCCTCGCTCATCGCCGACGAAGAAGAGGACGAGGATGATGCGGTCGAGCAGCTCACCGCCGCACCGAAGGCCGCCGCCGCCGCCCAAATCGCCGAACGCATCGTCGAGCGCATTGTCGAGCGCGAGGTCCACTTCCGCGAAAAGCTGCCGAACCGCCGCCAGGGCTACACCCAGAAGGCCGTCGTCGGCGGCCACAAGGTCTATCTGCGCACCGGCGAGTTCGGCGACGGCCGCCTCGGCGAGATTTTCATCGACATGCACAAGGAAGGCGCCGCCTTCCGCGCGATGATGAACAACTTCGCCATCGCGATCTCGCTCGGCCTGCAATATGGCGTGCCGCTCGACGAATATGTGGAGGCCTTCACCTTCACCAAATTCGAGCCGGCCGGCATGGTCGTCGGCAACGACGCGATCAAGAACGCCACGTCGATCCTCGACTATGTGTTCCGCGAGCTGGCCGTCTCCTATCTCGGCCGCCACGACCTCGCCCATGTCGACCAGTCGGATTTTTCCAACACCTCGCTCGGCCGCGGCATCGAGGAGGGCAAGACCAATCTGCTCTCCACCGGCTGGACGCGCGGCCATGGCCCAAAACTGGTCAGCAAGTCGAACGAGGCCAAGGGTTTTGCCGGTAACTCCGACTCACCCCCTGCCCGCTCGGCCCCGACCGCGCTTGGCGGCAGCGCCCATATCGCCGGCCGTCCGGCCTTCGCCGGCTCCAACGTGCTGTCTCTGGCCACGGCTGGCGCAACCGCGCTGAAAAGCGAGGAAGCTGCCGCCTTCAAGCGCGACTATGAGGAGCGCGCGGCGGAGTTCGCGGAAGAAATCGAGGCCGACAGCCCGCCGGACTTGTTCGACAAGGAGTCCTCCACCACCGCCCTCTTCACCGACAAGGCGCAGGCCGACGCGGCGAGCGCAAAAACGGAAGCGAAGGCGCTGGCTTCTGAACGGCGCATGCAGGCGATCCAGCGCGGCTACACCGGCAACATGTGCTCGGAGTGCTCGAACTTCACCATGGTGCGCAACGGCACCTGCGAAAAGTGCGACACGTGCGGCGCGACGAGCGGGTGCTCGTAAAAGTTGTGAATGACTAAAACCTTCGCGCGCAAGGCGATTGCCTTGCGCGCAAACGGCACATAGAACAAAGCATAAACATCCCTTTGGAAATTCTGATGCCAAAGAATATCCTGATATTCTCTGATGGAACTGGCCAAGCAGGTGGCCTCCGGCCAGACCAATGTCTAAGCAACATCTATAAGATGTACAGGGCAACTCGTACTGGTCCAGACAGTCCGATAGATCCTCGTGCACAAGTCGCCTTTTATGATCCGGGCCTAGGTTCTGGCGACGCGGATAGCCTTAGGACAAGGCTGCGGAAAGCATGGAGTTCGATCACGGGAACGGGCTTCACGCGCAATGTAACAGACTGTTATGAAGCAGTGCTTCGCCGCTACGAAGTGGGAGATCGGATATATCTCTTCGGCTTCAGTCGAGGAGCCTACACGGCAAGAAGTGTTGCCGGGGTGCTGAACTTGTGCGGAATCCCCACTAAGATGCCGGACGGAAGTCCTATTCCGCGCTACGGAAGCGCGTGCCGTAGCTTAGCCGAAGAAGCGGTCCACGACATTTACGAGCATGGTGCGGGCAAGCCTCGCGGAGAGTTCGAAGAAGAAAGAGAAGAAAAAGCTCGTCGCTTTAGAGAACGATATGGATCTACAGGCGACGACCCTAGGCGCGGGAATGTCGCGCCTTACTTTATCGGCGTGTTTGACACCGTTGCGGCCCTTGGCCTCTCAGGCTTTAAGCGAGCGCTGTATCTGACCGGCTTGCTTGGGGCGGCTGTCATTCTGCCGTTTGTAATCGCACTCGCCGCGTCGGCCCTTTTAGGGTGGAGCGGCATTGTTGTATTCATCGCATTTATTGCGCTTTTGCTGTTGTGGGGCGCCATCTATGGCTATCTACACCGCGTAAAGACGATCCGGGATTTTCCAGTCGCCGGCAACTTTCGATGGCATTGGAGTTCTTGGAAATTTGCGCACTATGACAAATTTCTCGATCCAAGGGTCGTCTACGCCAGGCACGCGATCGCAATAGACGAAGATCGTGCGACATTCGATCGTGTTCCCTGGGCCGGCGCAAAAGACCAACCAAATAGAACTCAAGATGAACCTGAATGGCTGGTTCAAATGTGGTTTTCTGGCTGCCATTCTGACATCGGTGGCAGCTATCCTGAAGACGAATCCAGATTGTCAGACATCGCTTTGCAGTGGATGGTGGAAGAAGCAACGCAGGCCGAGCATCCGATGCTAGTCGACAACTCGAAACTCCACCTCTTCCCTGATCCACTTGGCATGCAGCATTGCGCGATTTAAGAAAGCCTCGACTATTATCCTAGGTGGTGGCCGAAAGCGCTGCGTAAGGGCTGGAATCTTGCGAAGCGTAAATTCGGACAAGACTATAAGCGCCATCCATCTGTAGATGTTCGTATGCAGGCGGAAACAGTAAGTAAGATGGGCCGAGCGATAAAATACAACCCCTTTGAAGGGCGTTAGAGAATGATCGTCCTGCGGATCTAATTGCAGCCATTTGTGGCTAGTCGCGCCCGCCTCGCAAGCACCTTTATGCGCTTACGCATAAGGCGTATATCATCGGCGCATGACCAAACTCGAACGCATATCCCGCGATATCGAAGCGCTTGCTCCCGAGGAGTTGGCCAAGTTCCGCGCGTGGTTCGCGGAATACGACGCTGATCTCTGGGATGCGCAGATCGAGGCCGACATCAAGGCCGGCAAGCTCGACAAACTGGCTGAGCAAGCGCTTGCCGACCACCGCGCTGGACGGACGAAGCCTCTGTGAATCACCTCGCCTCCCCCTGCTTCTGGGAGGCTTACTACGCGCTACCGGATCGCGTTCGTAGACTGGCAGACCGCAACTACGCGCTGCTGAAACGCGACCCGACCCACCCTTCGCTGCAATTCAAGCCGGTTGGTCGGTATTGGGCCGTCCGTGTTGGCCTGCGGTATCGCGCACTCGCGGTACGCGATGGCGACGACCTGATCTGGTTCTGGATCGGCAGCCACGCGGAATATGATGCGTTGATCCGGCGGTAGCTCACCAGCCAATCTGCTTGTTCCATCGGCCGGCAACCGCGATTCCCTCACACCGCAACTGATCTGCCCCAGAAGCATAGCGCTTGAAATCGCCAAACCGCATATTGCGGTGGCGCGGGCACATGCCGTTAGCCTTATGCGGCTTGCAGAGCAGGCAACCGGCCCGTGCCGACTTCGGCTTCTTTCGCTTGTGATGCATGACAATCTCCGCTGAGCGGTGCGCCCTCGCGGCGCACGCGCATCTTTCGGAGAAGGATCGTCATTGACATCGAGAAAGAATAGGAAAGGAAGGTCCCCGGAACAAGCGCCTTCAAATCGGGCTCTCGACCGCGCCGAAGCCTTGGACCAAGCCATCGACCGCATAAAGAGCGCGCTCGGGAACAGCCGGCCCCACGCACGACTGCCTGTCAGCAACTGTCAGCAATCTTGCAAAAATTTCATCCACCTCCCGTCTCGCCCGCATGACAATACGCGGGTGAAAGGAGCCGGCATGGGTCGTAATGGAGAAATCGAGAAGGAAAGGCAGGCGATAATGCGCACCGTAGCGCTGCTGTTCGCGCTTGCCGATCTGGCCGATTTCACGGTCGGCCGGTGCTGCGCCGTTCGGGCTCTTGTCCTGTGGATCCTGCGTCCGGCTGCGGATGTTGCTTTGCACTTCGTCTTTCGAGAAGCGCAACGATCCGGCGCTCCGATGCCGGCGCTGCCAGCGCTGATGCTCGATTCTGCCAACGCCAACCCGGTCGACGCGCAACGGCTTGCCACATGCTTTCGTAGGCTGGCTCTGACGCTTGCCCAATGCCTGGCGCGGACCGAGGATATCGTAGCCCTGCGGGCTGCCAATCGGAGGCTCGCCAATGCGGCACGGGAAATCCTGCAAAAGCTGCGTTGCCTCACCCGCGAAGCCCGGTCCCGCCAGCCCGCTTGGTGGGATACGTCCTGACACGCGCCCCAACAACCGCTGGTCGCCAATCTGCCATCCACCCGCGCCTCCAAATCCTGAGGCGACGGCCGCATTGTCGCGCCTGAGGACCAAACCTTTCTCCCTACTCCCTACTCCCTACTCCCTACTCCCTACTCCCTACTCCCTACTCCCTACTCCCTACTCCCTACTCCCTACTCCCTACTCCCTACTCCCTACTCCCTACTCCCTACTCCCTAAAATCCGGACGCGCCGATGATCGATCCCGCTTGGTCATCGACGGTCGGCTTGTTATGTCGTGGACGCAGGAAACGACCGGAGCGACGATGGCAAGGCAAACGGACGGGCGACCAGTTTCGGTCTTTCGCGAATTTCTCGACAGCGAGGCGGCCGGCGGCATCATTCTGATGGCGGCCGCCGCATTGGCGCTGATCATCGCGAACTCGCCGCTAGCCCCAGCCTATTTCGGCGCGCTGAAGGCCTATGTCGGCCCACTCAACGTCGCCCATTGGGTCAACGATGCGCTGATGGCGGTGTTCTTTCTGCTGGTCGGGCTGGAGATCAAGCGCGAGTTCCTCGATGGCCAGCTCTCGACCTGGCCGCGACGCATGCTGCCGGGCATCGCGGCGGTCGGCGGCATGGCCGCGCCGGCTTTGATCTATGTCCTCATCAATCGCGACAACCCCGACGTTATCCGGGGGTGGGCGATCCCGACGGCCACCGACATCGCCTTCGCGCTCGGCGTATTGTCGCTGCTCGGCAGCCGCGTTCCTGCCTCGCTCAAGGTCTTTCTCACGGCGCTGGCGATCATCGACGATCTCGGCGCGGTCATCATCATCGCCTTGTTCTACACCGCAAACCTGTCGCTTGAGTATCTCGCCGGTGCCGCCGGCGTGGTAGTCGCCCTCATCATGCTGAACAGGGCCGGCGTGCTGAAACTCCTGCCTTATCTCGTCCTGGGCGCCCTGCTCTGGTATTTCGTCCTGCGTTCCGGCGTTCATGCCACCATCGCCGGCGTCGTTCTGGCGCTGACCATCCCGCTGGTCCGGTCGCCCGGCATCGAACACGATACGGATGCGTCGCCGCTGCACCGGCTGGAACATGCCCTGCACAAGCCGGTGGCTTTCATCGTCGTGCCGATCTTCGGCTTTGCCAATGCGGGCGTGGCTCTGGGTGGCGTGGGGCTCGACACGCTGGCTCAGTCGCTGCCGCTCGGCATCGCCGCCGGCCTCGTCGTCGGCAAGCTCATCGGCGTGTTCGGCAGCGCCTTGCTAGCCATCAAGGCCGGCCTCGCGGATTTCCCCGCCAATGCGCGGCCGGCGCACCTGCTCGGCGTCGCGCTGCTCTGCGGCATCGGCTTCACCATGAGCCTGTTCATCGGCCTGTTGGCCTTCCCGGACAATCCCGCCACGCAGGACGCCGTCAAGATCGGCATCCTGCTGGGGTCGCTCATTGCCGCTGTCGTCGGTTCGGTCGTGCTGTTGATGGCCCCGGCTCCCGGGCCGGAGCCTGACGAGGCCGAGTGAGAGTTCAGGCCGAGCGCTTCAACTCCCGCGCTTCAAGGGGCGCGCTGCTCGGATCGTTGGCGGCGAACACCGCCATCTGGTCGGCGATCGCCTTCTGCAAGGCAGGGTGCGCCTCGCCGCGTTCCTTGTAAGCCTTCAGCTTCGGATAGTCGTCCAGAATGGTCGTGTGGCGCGGAATGCGCAGCACCGACATCATCATCAGATCGCCGACTGTAAACCGGTCCGTGAGAAACTCCCTGTCGCCCAGCCAGTCCTGAAGCAGGTCAAGCCGCTGGCGCATCTGCGCTTCGGCGCTCGGCTTGCGCAGCTTCGCCCACTCCTCGTTCGGATAGAACAGGTCGAGGATCGTGTGCTGCTGGATAAACTGTTCGACTGAATTCAGCGCCGCGAAGACGTGCGAAATCGCATGCGCCCTGCCCGCCGCATCGCGCGGCATCAGCACATCGCTCTTCTCCGCGATATGGATCACGATCGCGCCGGATTCGAACAGCACCAGCCCGTCCTCCTCATAGATCGGCACCTGCCCGAAAGGCTGCATCGAGCGGTAGTCGGGCGATTTCTGGATCTGCGGGTCGATCAGAGTCGTCTTGTACGGCAGGCCCGCTTCTTCCAGCGCCCAGCGCACGCGGAAATCACGCACCAGCCCCTGCGCGAAGGGCGGCACCCATTTGAAGGCCGAAATGGTGATCATGACGCGGTCTCCCTGGCAATTCTTGCAATGTATTCCTGCTCGCGGTCGAAGCTTTCGTTCCAGCCTTCGACATGGCTGTCGCGCGATTCGACGGAACTGAATGGGGTTTGATGGAAGCTCTGAACAGTCTTCCCCTCCTTCTCGGCAAACGTCACGGTGATCAGCGTGTCGAGCGCATAGTCCTTGGCATCGTCATCGTCGTCCCATTTGAAGGTGTAGACGATGCGCCGGTTCTGCTCGATTTCCTTGAACTCGCCGCCCATCCAGTTCTCGCCATAAGCTTGCGAAACGATGCAGGCGCGCCATTTGCCGCCGACCCGGAAATCGTAGTCGAGATGGGTGCAGGTGAAATCCTTCGGACCCAGCCAGCCCAGCATATGATCGCGGTCCGACCAGACCCGGAAGACCAGCGCCAAAGGCGCATCGAAGGTGCGCTCGATCAGCAGTTCGTCGTCGCGCAGCCGTTTGGGGTCAGTGCGAGCTGTCATTGCCATCTCCCTTGGCGATCCTCTTGAGATACACGTCGAGCTTGTCGAAGCTGCCTTCCCAGAAGCGCCGATATCGTTCCAGCCAGCCATCGAGTTCCTTGAGCGGCGCCGGCTCCAGCTTGCAGGGCCGCCACTGGGCTTCCCTGCCCCGCGAGATCAGCCCCGCCTGCTCCAGCACCTTCAGATGTCGCGAGATCGCCGGCAGGCTGATGTCGAAAGGCTCGGCCAGTTCATTGACTGTCGCCTCGCCCATGGAGAGCCGCGCGAGAATCGCGCGACGCGTCGGGTCCGCGAGAGCTGACAGCGTGTTGGAGAGCGGATCGGTCGACATGTCGTTTAACAAGATTGTTAATTAACATAATGGCTAAATATGAGGATGGTAATTGGATGTCAAGCTATGGATAGTGTCCCACGCCCCTTGGCAATCGATTCCCCGTTGGGTTGGCTCGAAATCGTAGATCGTCACCGGCTATGGCGATGACACTTAAGCGACAATCAATGCTTCGTCGCCTTCTTCTCCGGCAGCCCTTTGCGCTTGGTCTCTGCGAACTCTTCGAGCTGCTTTTCGCTCATCGAGTCGTACATCTCCTTGGATGCGCCCCTGAGTTTGCTCTTCCTGGTCTCGCCGCGTTTGGCGGAAAGCGCGGCGCCGGCTGCTTTCTGCTGGGCTTTGGATGTTGCGGGCATGATCGCTTCTCCTCTGTTCGAGGAAAGAACGCAGCGCAGGCCGAGCTGTTCCGATCAGGCGACGGTCAGGCCAAAACCTTGCATCAGTCGCTGCATGCCATAGTCGGCCTTGCCGGATGTAAACACGACAACGTCCTTCAGGGCGGCGGCACGACGCGTCGGCGGCGCGTGCCGGTCCGGCTCACCAAGTAGCGACAGCGCGCGGCGCGCGATCGCTTCGCCAGAATCGATCCAATCCACCGGCCAAGGCGCGGTCTTGCGCATGCGGTTGACCAGGAAAGGATAATGCGTGCAGGCGAGCACGACGATGTCGGTGCGCTTGCCGTCCTGCTCCATGAAACAGGGTTCGATCTCAGCGCACACCGCGTCCTCGTCGACAAACCCCTCGCGCATATAGGTCTCGGCGAGCCGTGCAAGCCGGGTCGAGCCGACCAGCCGCACATGGCATTTGCTCGCCCATTTCTGGATCAGGTCGCGGGTGTATTGCCGCTTCACCGTGCCGGGCGTCGCCAGCACCGAGACCAGTCCCGAACGCGTGCGCTCCGCCGCCGGCTTGATGGCCGGCACCGTGCCAACGAAAGGCGTGTCGGGAAAAGCGGCGCGCAAATGCCCAAGCGACAACGTCGAGGCCGTGTTGCAGGGAATGACGGCGATCTGCGGCCGGTATTTTTCGAGCAACTCGCCGAACAGGCCGATGATGCGCTCGTTCAGCGCTGGTTCCTCCCAGTCGCCATAAGGAAAGGCCGCGTCGTCCGCGACATAGACGAAACGATGCTCGGGCATCAGCACCCGCGCTTCACGCAGCACGGTCAGGCCGCCGACGCCGCTGTCGAAGAAGAGGATCGGTGCCGCCATCGTGCTTTGCCTGTCGCCTTACCGCGCAATGCCGCCGGGACGATTGCGCAAACCCCGCGGCCGGAAGATGGCCGGTTTCTGCATAAGATTCGGTTATTTGTCGTCCGACACGGCTTTTGCTTTTTGCACAGCGGCCGGCAGCCGGCGTGGATCGTCGCCCGGCGACCCTTCGCCGCGCCGCAAGGCCGGTGAAAAGCGGTCGAGTGACGAGATGATGCCGCGCAGCACATGGATTTCAGCGTCGGCAAAGCCCGGTCGTGTCAGCACGGCGCGCAGATTGTCGACCATTTTGGCCCGCCGCTCCTCAGGCCGGAAATAGCCGCGCGCATCCAGCGCCGATTCCAATTGGTCGAACAGGCCGTGAAGCTGCTCCTTCGGCGCGGGCTCCAGTTCGGGGCTAGCGAAGGCGGTGTCGGTTTCCCTCTCCAGGCCGGACTTCATCCACTCGTAGGACATCAGAAGCACGGCCTGGGCGATGTTCAGCGACGCAAAAGCCGGATTGACTGGAAACGTCACGATTTCGTCGGCGAGGCCGACTTCCTCATTGAACAGGCCGAATTTTTCGCGGCCGAACAGGATCGCGACGCGCTGGCCCGCCCGATCGCGTCCCCGTAGATCGAGCGCGGCCTCGACTGGCCCGCGCACCGGTTTAAAATTGTCACGCTCGCGCGCCGTCGTGGCGACGGCGAATTCGATGTCGGCCAGCGCCGATCGCAAGTCCTCGAACACTGTCGCGCCGTCGATTACGTGGTCGGCCCGGCTTGCCGCCGCCCGTGCCTTTTCGTTCGGCCAGCCGTCACGCGGATTGACGAGCCGCAGCTCCGACAACCCGAAATTCGCCATGGCGCGCGCCACCATGCCGATATTCTCGCCGAGTTGCGGCTCGACCAGAATGATCGCCGGCCCGCCTGTCATCATCACGCGTTCGCTGTCGGTTCCTGCCATCGTGCCGCCTTCCAAATGCGGCGCTTCCCTTGCACAGATCCCGCCGGAAGGAAACCGGCTCCGCCGTTTGCGCGAGCCGAACCGCTTTGCTATAGCGGCCTCAACCGCAGCCGTCCGGCCTGCGAAGAACTCCAGTCAAGAGGGCCTTTTCATGGCGAAGATCAAGGTGGCGAACCCGGTCGTCGAACTCGACGGCGACGAGATGACCCGCATCATCTGGCAGTTCATCAAGGACAAGCTGATCCACCCCTATCTCGATCTGAAGCTGGACTATTACGACCTCGGCATCGAGCACCGCGACGACACTAACGACCAGGTGACGATCGACGCGGCCAACGCCATCAAGAAGCATGGCGTCGGCGTCAAATGCGCCACCATTACGCCGGATGAGCAGCGCGTCGAGGAATTCAAGTTGAAGAAAATGTGGAAGAGCCCCAACGGCACGATCCGCAACATTCTGGGCGGCGTGATCTTCCGCGAGCCGATCATCATGAAGAACGTGCCGCGGCTGGTGCCGGGCTGGACCAAGCCGATCATCGTCGGCCGCCACGCCTTCGGCGACCAGTACAAGGCAACCGACTTCCGCTTCCCCGGCAAGGGCAAGCTGACGATCAAGTTCGTCGGCGATGACGGCCAGGTGATCGAGCACGACGTGTTCGACGCGCCGAGTTCCGGCGTTGCCATGGGCATGTACAATTTGGACGAGTCGATAGAGGAATTCGCCCGTGCTTCGTTCAATTACGGCCTGCTGCGCGGCTATCCGGTTTATCTTTCGACCAAGAACACCATCCTGAAAGCCTATGACGGCCGCTTCAAGGACATTTTCCAGGCGGTCTACGAGAAGGAATTTGAGAAGGCGTTCAAGGAAAAGAAGATCTGGTACGAACACCGCCTGATCGACGACATGGTGGCCTCGTCGCTAAAATGGTCGGGCGGCTATGTCTGGGCCTGCAAGAACTATGACGGCGACGTGCAGTCGGACACGGTGGCCCAAGGCTTCGGCTCGCTCGGCCTGATGACCTCGGTGCTGATGACGCCGGACGGCAAAACGGTGGAAGCCGAAGCCGCGCACGGCACCGTGACGCGCCACTATCGTCAGCACCAGAAAGGCGAGGAAACGTCCACCAACTCGATCGCCTCGATCTTTGCCTGGACGCGCGGCCTCGCGCATCGCGCCAAGCTGGACGACAATCCAGAGCTGAAGAAGTTTGCCGACACGCTGGAAAAGGTCTGCATCCAGACCGTCGAGTCCGGCTTCATGACTAAGGATCTGTCGCTGCTGATCGGCCCCGACCAGCCTTGGCTCTCGACCACCGGATTTTTGGACAAGGTGGATGAGAATCTGCAGAAGGCGATGGGGTGAGGAGCCGGTTCGCGAAGCGAATTCGTCGGCCGTGAACAATGATGTGATCAGGCTGCGATTGGTTTCTGGCGGTTTTGGCAGGCGGCGATGAGAAGGCACAAAAGAGGCCTGAACCATTTGAGCAGGAGCGAGAAGTTGTAGCCGGCGGCAGCCAGGATGGCGTTAACGGCGTCGCCCTGCTGACCGGCGAGGTAGTTGCGGTCCATCCGGTGTTCGGCCTTGATGTGGCCGATCACGGGCTCGATGGCGGAACGGCGGCGCATCTGACGCTTGATAGCCGGGGTGACGCGGCGCTTCTGGCCGGCGGTGAAGACCCTGAACTTGTGGCTGTCGGGTGCATTGTGGCCCCGATATCCGGCGTCGGCGAGGATGCGGCCGATCTCATTGCCGATGGTCTCTTCCATGCCCGGGATCACGGTGGCCAGCGTGTGGCCGTCATAAGGATTGCCCGGCAGTGCCTTCGCGTGCAGGGCGAACTGGCCGCCCTTCGAGCGCTCAAGCGTGGTGGCGAGCGAGACCTTGACGCCGAACTCGTAAGGGACATGCGCCTTGCCTTTGCCGATGCACTCGACCTCCGGCGCATGCAGGCTCCAGATCTTGCGGCCGCGCTGGCGTGGCCGTTGCTCCAGCAGCGCCGATGCCTGGTAGAGCGGCCATTTGAAGATCGCGTCCAGCCCCGTATCGCCGGCGATCTGGCGACCGATGTCGCGAATGGTCCGGCCGAGATAGGTCTTGAGCCTGCGTAGCGCCTTGTTGGCCCGCTTGAACTGCTTGGCGTGGGCATAGCGCTGGTGCTTGATCAGCGCCAGCTTGCCGACCCGCACATAGCTCTGGCGCAAATCCACACCCACCTGCTTGGCCAGTCGCACCAGCCGCTCGCGCGCCCGATGAAGGAGCTTGGCGTCGGTGGGGAACATCACGTTCTTCGGCTGCACGGTGGTGTCGACGATCACCCGGCGCGTGTCGGCCGGCTTCATCGCCCCGCTCTTGAGCGCCACAGCGAGGCTTTCCTGCAGCAGAGCCGTGATCCGCTCCTCGCCCATGCGCTGGCGCCAGCGCGTCATCGACGAGCGGTCGAAGGCCAATTCATGGCGGAAGAACTCCTCGCCGCAAAGATACTGGAAGTAAGGGTTCTCCACCCAGCGGGCGCACAGCTCCTCGTCCGACAGGTTGAACGTGTGCTTCAAGATCGCCAAGCCCGCCATCAGCCGCGTCGGCAGCGGCGGCATGCCCGGTCCATCCGAATAGACCGCGCCGAAACACTCCTCCAGCACCGGCCAGTCGATCGCCTGCGCCAGCCGCACCAATTCGTGCTTCATGTTGATGATCTGATCGAGCCTCGAACGGAACAAGTCCTGCTCGCCCGTCGCGCACTTCTCGCGTGGCCTGGACACCTGCCGTCCCCTCGATTCGCTCCCGCCAAATCGAGTGAATCATGTCACCGTGCACAGCGGAACCGCAAAATCCGAATTGCAAGAAAGCCGCGGTCAAACACCACAAATCCCGCAATTCCTATGCCGCAATCCTCCCTGATCAGAAAGCTGGATCAATAACTTGCGGATAGTTCACGGCCGACGAATTCTTCGTGCCGGTGGCACGATGAAAGGCTCCGAACGCCGGGGAGCTGCGTAGCAGCGGGACCCCGGCTTGCACCAGCCCTCGGCTATGGCCTCGGGCGTTCGTCGCTCGAAAAGCCCATTTTGGGGCGTTTCGTTGGCCTATGGCCAAACGCTCCTCACCCCCACCAGGGGGAGGGTAAGAGGGCTAGCCCGCCATCGCGGCCTTGTCCGCCACGATCGCAGCGACGGCTTTGCTTGCATCCGGGCCGCCGGCCTGCGCCATGTCAGGCCGGCCGCCGCCACCCTGCCCGCCCAACGCCGCCGAGGCGACGCGGACCAGATCGACCGCACTGAATTTTTTCGTCACGTCTTCGGTTACGCCGACGACGACCGACGCCTTGCCGTCGGCCTCGCCGACCAGCACGACAACGCCGGAGCCGATCTGTTTCTTGCCTTCGTCAGCGAGCGATTTCAGATCTTTCGGCGCGACGCCCGACACGGCCTTGCCCAGGAAACTCACACCGGCGACCTGCTCGGCCTCGGAGCCAGAATCAGCCTTGGCAGCGCCGCCGCCCATGGCAAGCTTCTTGCGCGCGTCCGTCAGTTCGCGCTCCAGCTTCCTGCGTTCGTCGATCAGCGTTTCGACGCGCGCCAAAGCCTCGGCCGGGCCGACCTTGAGCGCACCGGCGATTGCCTTCAGCCGACGGTCCTGCTCGTCGAGATATTGCCGTGCGGCCTCGCCGGTCAGCGCCTCCATGCGCCGGACACCGGCCGCGACCGCGCCTTCGGACACGACGCGCACGAGGCCGATGTCGCCGGTCGAGCGGACATGCGTGCCGCCGCAGAGTTCCACCGAATAGGGCCGGTTCGCCTTCTGGCCATGCAGGCCGGTGCCCATCGACACGACGCGCACCTCGTCACCATATTTTTCGCCGAAGAGCGCCATCGCACCCTCAGCGATAGCGTCATCAACGCTCATCAGGCGGGTCGAAACCGGGCTGTTCTGCACGACGATCTCATTCGCCATGCGTTCGACCTGCTCGATCTCCTCGGCCGAAATCGGTTTCGGGTGCGAGAAGTCGAAGCGAAGCCGCTCCGGCGCAACCAGCGAACCCTTTTGCGCAACATGCGTGCCCAGAACTTCGCGCAGCGCCTCGTGCAATAGGTGCGTGGCCGAATGGTTGGAGCGTAGCCGCGTGCGCCGCTCATGCGCGACCTTCAGTTCGACCGGGGCGCCGATTTTCACCGAGCCCTTGGTCACTTTGCCGGAATGCACGAACAGGCCGTCGGCCTTTTTCTGCGTGTCGATGATCGTGACCGAAAAACCTTCGCCAGATATCGTGCCGGTGTCGCCCATCTGGCCGCCCGACTCACCATAAAACGGCGTCTGGTTGACGATCACGCCAATCGTATCGCCATCAACAGCCGAGGAAACCTCCTTGCCGTCTTTGATAAGCGCCAGCACGACGCCTTCCGCCTGCTCCGTGTCATAGCCGAGGAACTCGGTCGCGCCGAATTTTTCGCGCAGAGCGAACCAGATCGTCTCGGTCGCGGCTTCGCCCGAGCCTGCCCAATTCTTACGAGCTTCCGCCTTCTGGCGCTCCATCGCATCCTGAAAACCGTCGAGATTGACGGAAATGTCGCGCTGGCGCAGCGCATCCTGCGTCAGATCGAGCGGGAAACCATAGGTGTCGTAGAGCTTGAAGGCGGTTTCGCCATCCAGCATGTCTCCAGCTTTGAGATTTGCCGTCGCGTCTTCCAGCAAGCCAAGGCCACGCGAAAGCGTCTTGCGGAAGCGGGATTCTTCCAGCTTCAGCGTTTCGGTGATCAGCGCTTCGCCGCGCACCAGTTCCGGATAGGCCTGGCCCATTTCGCGCACCAGCGCAGGCACCAGCTTCCACATCAGCGGCTCGGACGCGCCAAGCAATTGCCCGTGGCGCATGGCGCGGCGCATGATGCGGCGCAGCACATAACCCCTGCCCTCGTTGGACGGCAGTACGCCGTCCGCGATCAGGAAGCAGGACGAGCGAAGGTGATCGGCAATGACCCGGAACGATGCCGTGTTCTCGCCATCCGGTCCGTGTCCCAGCGCCGACGCCGCCGCATCGATCAGGTGACGGAACAGGTCCGTTTCGAAGACGCTTTCGACCCCTTGCAGGATCGAAGCCATGCGCTCCAGGCCCATGCCCGTGTCGATGGACGGGCGCGGCAGGTCGACGCGCTCTTCCTTCGTCACCTGCTCATATTGCATGAAGACGAGGTTCCAGAACTCTAGGAAGCGGTCGCCATCCTCCTCTGGACTACCGGGCGGCCCGCCCCAGATGTGCTCGCCGCGATCGATGAAAATCTCCGAGCATGGACCGCATGGACCGGTGTCACCCATCGCCCAGAAATTGTCCGAGGTCGGGATGCGGATGATGCGGTCGTCCGAAAAACCGGCGATCTTCTTCCACAGATCGAACGCCTGATCGTCCGTGTGGTAGACGGTGACCAGCAACTTGTCCTTCGGAAGCCCGAAATCCTTGGTGATCAGGTTCCAGGCCAACTCAATGGCGCGCTCCTTGAAATAGTCGCCGAAGGAGAAATTGCCGAGCATCTCGAAAAAGGTGAGATGGCGCGCCGTATAACCGACATTGTCGAGATCGTTGTGCTTGCCGCCGGCGCGAACGCTCTTCTGCGCCGTCGTGGCGCGAACATAGGGACGCTTCTCGATGCCGGTAAAAACATTCTTGAACTGCACCATACCCGAATTGGCAAACATCAGCGTCGGGTCATTGCGCGGCACCAGCGGGCTCGAGGCCACAACCTCGTGTCCGTTCTTCTTAAAATAGTCCAGGAAGGTGGACCGGATCTCGTTTACGCCGCTCATGATCTGCTTTCACAAACAAAAAAACCGCCGTGCTTTAAGGCACGGCATCATCAGGATCAGCGCTTTTAGCCGCCACCGCATAAGCTGTCTAGGAATGTCACTCATCCCAGACTTACGCGCTTAAAGAGGTCCGAAAAAACAAAACCGCCGGGGGAAACCCGGCGGTTGAAGCAAAGAATACCTCCGGCGCGACTGCCGGCACTCAACCTACATTTCAGCCGTATCGCCGAGTTCGCCGGGACCGCCATTTTCCAAAAACTTTTCGGCGATCAGGCCGGCATTCTGGCGCAGCGCCAACTCGATCTCGCGCGCGGCCTCGGGGTTCTCCTTCAGGAACAGCTTCGCGTTCTCTCGGCCCTGACCTAGACGCTGGGAATTATAGGAGAACCAGGCGCCTGACTTCTCCACCACGCCGGCCTTGACGCCGAGATCGATCAGTTCGCCCGTTTTCGATACGCCCTCGCCATACATGATGTCGAATTCGACCTGCTTAAAAGGCGGCGCCAGCTTGTTCTTCACCACTTTCACGCGGGTCTGGTTGCCGACGACCTCGTCGCGATCCTTGACCGAGCCGATGCGGCGGATGTCCAAGCGCACCGAAGCATAGAATTTCAGCGCATTGCCGCCCGTCGTCGTTTCTGGCGAGCCGTACATGACGCCGATCTTCATGCGGATCTGGTTGATGAAGATAACCATGGTGTTGGAACGCGAGATCGACGCGGTGAGCTTGCGCAGCGCCTGGCTCATCAGTCGCGCCTGCAGACCGGGCAGCGACTCGCCCATCTCACCCTCGATTTCGGCACGCGGCGTGAGCGCCGCCACCGAGTCGACCACAAGCACGTCGATGGCGCCGGAACGCACCAGCGTGTCGCAGATTTCCAGCGCCTGCTCGCCCGTATCCGGCTGCGAAATCAGCAGGTTTTCGAGATCGACGCCAAGCTTGCGGGCATAGACGGGATCGAGCGCATGTTCGGCATCGACGAAGGCGCAGATGCCGCCCTTCTTTTGCGCCTCCGCAATGGTGTGCAGCGCCATCGTCGTCTTGCCCGAGCTTTCCGGCCCGTAAATTTCAACAATACGGCCGCGCGGCAGACCGCCAACGCCGAGCGCGATGTCGAGGCTCAGCGAACCGGTCGACACCGTTTCGATCTCGATTACCTGCTCGTTCTTGCCGAGCTTCATGATCGAGCCTTTGCCAAAGGCGCGCTCGATCTGCGACAGCGCGGCATCCAATGCCTTCGATTTGTCCACCGACTTGCTGTCCTTGTCTTCTACGAGTCGCAACGAGTTCTGCGCCATGATACATATCCCCTGGGTGGCAAAGAAGGCCGAATGGCTGTCTTCAAGGCATTATTTGTACCTGTTTTGTTCACATTTTGCAAGAGGCATCAAGCCATTGTTTTAAATGCGCTATCTATCCCGCGTTCTTTTTTTGTGCCGACCGAATGCGCTCGGGTGCCCGAGCGGCGTCACAAACGACCTGGACGAATCGGCGCCGCCTCGACCTAGGCGGCCCGCACGTCCTCTTCCAGTACCGAGGCAAAGGCCGCCCGCAACACTTCCGATCCCGCCCCAGGCCGTGTCGCGTCGGTTGACAGAATCTGGCGGAAACGGCGAGCGCCCGGCTGGCCGTGAAATAGGCCTACCATATGACGCGTGACATGGCCGAGCCGCCCGCCTTGCGCGATATGCCGGTCAGCGTAGTCGCACATGGTCTCCAGCAGCGCATCCCAGTCGACGGGCCGCGCCGGTTCGCCATAGAGGCGTGCGTCAGCGTCGGCCAGGCAGCCTGGCGTGTGGTAGGCGGCGCGGCCAAGCATCGCTCCATCAACACGAGCGAGATGTCCGACAGCCTCGTCCAACGATGCGATGCCGCCATTGATGCCGATGAATTTTTGCGGATATTTTTGTTTCAGGCGATAGACGCGGTCGTAATCCAGTGGCGGGATGTCGCGGTTTTGCTTCGGCGACAGGCCTTCAAGCCAGGCCTTGCGCGCATGCACCCACAGCGCATCGGCGCCCGCGTCGAACACAAGCGCAGCCAGGTCGTCCAGCGCCACTTCGGGGTCCTGCTCGTCAACGCCGATGCGGCATTTCACTGTTACGAGAACATTGTCGGCGGCCGCCTTCATGGCCGTGACGCAGCCGGCCACCAGCTTCGGCGTGCGCATCAGGCAGGCGCCGAATGTGCCTGACTGCACGCGGTCGGAAGGGCAGCCGACATTGAGGTTGATCTCGTCGTAGCCAGCAGCCGCGCCGATTCGCGTCGCTTCAAAAAGTTTGGCCGGGTCGGAACCGCCGAGCTGCAAAGCTACCGGGTGCTCCACAGGATCGAAGCCCAGCAGCCGCTCGCGGTCGCCATGGATCACGGCGTCAGCGACAACCATTTCGGTGTAGAGCAAGGCCCGGCGCGTGAGTTGACGATGGAAAAACCGGCAATGCCGGTCCGTCCAGTCCATCATCGGCGCGACGGCCAGCCTGAAATCCTTGTATTTGTTCATTTTTCCTTCTACCACAACGACTTACGCCGGTTCGATGCAGTACCATTTTTGGCCCATTTTCGCCGTTTTGGCTCATTTTTGAGGCCAAGGTACTGCAACGCAGTACCGACATGGCTCGTGCAGTACTGATAGGGGGCCCAGTCAGCGTGGGAACGGTCATACCACGAAAGCGCAGAGATAGGTCGACTGCATATCAGGCACACTGCCGATCAGGCGTGGCGGCAAAATCCTTCATCGAGAAGGCCGCACATTTGACCGCAAGCAGGCCGCCGCTGCTTGGCTCGAGAATCGCGAAACCGAACTCGCAAAATCCAATGCGCCCGAGCGGATAAGGGCTGTGGATCCCACACTCGCCTCTGTCATCGATCAGTACACTGGGGAGTCGATCAAGCAGATCGGCCGCACGAAGGCGCAGGTCCTCCGGCTTCATTCCTACACCTGGATTGTGTCGCCGGGTTCAGCGAGCGCATGTCTTGCTGGACGCATGGCCGGCAGAATGGTCCCAACGGCATTTTTTGTCCGGTTACCTTTATCGCGACCCCGACTATCCAACTGGTGGTAAAGGGATGCGCGCCGGGGCCGCAGGACGAACCTCGCGGCCCAGTCACGATCAATCATTGAAAACAGGAAGGCTCTCGCCGGTGCGCCATACCGCCGCCAATCGGCCTTGATCGTCGAGATGCACCAGGTCTGCCTGCCGGCCTGGCTCGATATGGCCCAGTCGGTCGGTCATTCCTATCACCTGTGCCGGGAGCGACGTAGCCATCGCCAGCACGCGTTCAAGCGGCAAGCCTACAGAGCCGACGAGGTTGCGGATTGAGGTGGCAAAATCGACATGCGCGCCGGCAAGCGTACCGTCTTCGAGCGTAAGCCGGTTACCCCGTCGCTCGATCCGGCGGCCGTTCAACGTAAGCCATTCCTGGTCCGACCCCACGGTAGACATGGCGTCCGTAACGAGGAAAATCTCGCCCGGACCCTGCTTTGCCCTCAACGCCAGCGCGATCGTGGCCGGATGCACGTGGATCAAGTCCGCAATCAGCCCGGCCGACAAGCGCCCATGCTGCAGCGCCGCGCCGGCAAGCCCCGGCATGCGGCCGACAAGCTGGCTCATTGCATTAAAGATATGCGTGACACAGCTTGCACCCGCGGCCACCGCCGCCGTACAGGCCTCGAAGGTCGCGTCCGAATGACCGAGGGATACGACGATGCCCGCTGCCGCCATTGTGGCGATTTGGCTCTCCGAAACGCTTTCAGGCGCGACGGTGACTTTGAGGACCGGCAGTTGGGCTGCCGCCGCAACGAGCACGTCGAGATCCGACTGCTGCATAGGCCGGATAAGCTCGACCTGATGCGCGCCGCGTCTGGCTGGCGACAGGTGCGGACCTTCCAGATGCAGACCAACGATACCGGCCACGCCGATCTCGATTGCAGAAATTGTGGCGGCAATCGCCGCTTCAGTCACGTCGGGCCGATCTGTGATCAGCGTCGGCAAAATCGACGTTGTGCCGACCGACGCATGCGCATCGGCAATGACCTTCAGTGCCTCCACCGTTGGACGATTGTTGAACAGGACACCACCGCCGCCATTGACCTGAAGGTCGACAAAACCCGGCGCAATGACGCCGCCGCCGCAATCATGGACCGGCCCTCGCCTTGCAGCTTCGGTCTCCGAGACAACGGCGACGATATGGCCCTTGTCGACCACCACCGCCGCGCCGCGTCTCAGCCGGTTTCCGTCAAAAACGTCTGCGCCGACAATCGAAAGAAGGTTTTCGCTCATATCCTCGACATCTCTAGCCTTCAGTGGCGGCGCTCTTCAGTTCCGCAACAAAATCATAAACATCGCCCCGGTACAAAGACTGCGTGAACTCAATGGGCCGCCCGCTGGCCTGATAGGAAATTCGTTCAGTCTTCAAACCGGCGGCATTGGGCTCGATCCCGAGCAACTCCGCCTCGTCTGGTCCGATATTGACGGCACGGATTTTTTGCAAGGCGCGCACCGGGCGATTGCCTGCCGCAGCGAGAACGTCATAAAGCGAACTCGTCACGATCGACGGGTCCGGCAGCACGTCCACCGGGATCGACGCGTTCTCGATTGCCATTGGCTGGCCGCCAGCGAACCGCAGTCGGAAGATGCGCGAAACCCGGTCATGTGGGGACAGTGCCAGCGCCACTACCTCCTCCGGACGAGGCAGTGACACGCTACTCTCAAGAATCTTCGATGCGACCTCCAGGTTTCGGCGGTGCATGTCGTCCGTGAATGACGTCAGCAAAGACAAGGACTGCACCACGGGAGTCGGAGAACCGGCAACAAAAGACCCCGACCCTTGTTTCTGAACGACGGCGCCGCGACTTACTAACCCGCCCATCGCTTTGCGCACGGTGACCCGCGAAAGACCCGTGATCTCAGCCATGCTTCGCTCCGACGGCAATGCCGCGCCGGGTTTCAAAGTACCGTCGGCAATTCCCGCCTCAATCTGATTTCTTAGCTGAATGTAACGCGGACCGGCGAACGGCGCTTTCCACCCTCCAGCAAGAAGAAGTCGTTCGATATCCAAGCTTGCCACATCCCAGCGGCGATTGCTGCGAACCGCAGAGCATGAATAATGCAAATTCGCTCGAAACGCTACCTTTATAATACCTTTAAAGCCGAAACGCCGGTAGATGCCTCCAATTGGTATCTAACATCGAGGATGTCTGGCCCAGTTCGGCACCGAATGTCGCCTCTTTTGACGTGCGCTCGAAAACTCGACGGGCGCCACGCTTTCAGCAAGTCGCCTCAATCGGGACAATCGCCACTTAGCCAAGCAGGGTTTTTGTCAGCGGGCTATTGGCGTCGGCCAGTCCGTCGATGACGCTGAAATGATGGCGGTCAGGTTCAAATACCGCGGCCGTCGTTGCGCCAAGCCCGGTCCAGATGTTGGCCAACAATGCCGTCTGCCGCAAAAACTCGCCACGTTCGCCGCCGCCGGCCCAGCAGGTGATCCTCGCGTTCAGCATCGGCCGCAAGAGCGCCGGGCTTTCGGCAAGCGCCTCGGCTTCGTCGATCTGTAAAGTCTTGTTCATGCTGGTGTAGAGCAGCGGGCGCAAATCGTGCACCCCGGAGATCGATACAACGTTGCGGATGCGGGTCTGGGTCGCCCGCGACAGCGAGGTCGTCGCTGTGATCATACGGCTGACCAGATGCCCGCCGGCCGAATGGCCAGTTAGCATGATCGGACCTTCGACCATCGCCGTTGCTGTCTCTATTGCCATGCCGATGTCACGCACAATGTCGCCCAACCTTGCCTCCGGGCACAGCGTGTAGGACGGTATCGCCACGGCATAACCGCTCTCCACGGCGCCGGCTCCAAAATGCGACCAGGTGTTCTTGTCGAACGCCATCCAATAGCCGCCATGGACGAAGACGACGAGCCCTTTCGGCTTCCCCTGCGGCATGAAGAGATCCAGCAGGTTGCGCGGCCTCTCGCCGTAGGCAACATCAAGTTTCGCACGTCCCCCCGCCGACAGGTTTTCGCGAAAAGCTTGCGCCGGACCTATCCATGCCGCCGGCCAGCGATCGCTGCCAGCGATGTTGGCGCCGTTGGCGTAGGCATTGTCCCAATCGGTGATGTGACGTTCGAGCATCGGCGTTCCTTCCTTTTTGCGCTAGCAATGGCCGAGCGCCGCGGAAGGTCAATGGCACAGGTTGAAAAAACTTTAGACTTGAAACAACGTCCGGTGCGTGGAACGGTGCTGAAGGCATGCCTAGCCGCAGGGATGAACGGCCACCCATGAGCGAACAAGACAACAGCGCGACACCCGACTGGGTCGATGGCGAGACGAAGGTGCTGGAAGCGCCCGGCGACCACGGCGCGGAACTACGTCTGTGGCTGCGGCTGCTCACCTGCTCGACGCTTATCGAGACCGAGGTGCGACGCCGGCTGCGTGAGGAATTCGACTGCACCCTGCCCCGCTTCGACCTGATGGCGCAGCTCGAGCGCGCCAAAGACGGCATGGTACTTGGCGAAGTGTCGAAGCGCATGATGGTGTCGCCCGGCAACATCACCATGCTGGTCGAGCGGCTTGTCGAGACCGGACACATCACCAGAACGGTGTCGCCGACGGACCGCCGCGCGCAGATCATCGCGCTCACGCCCTTTGGCCGCGCCGAGTTCGAAAAAATGGCGACCGTGCATGCCGACTGGATCGCTGAGCTGTTCGGCGGATTGGCCGCCAAGGACGGCGAGGTTTTGCTCGACAGGCTCGGCAAGCTGAAACGCTCCATCGTTGCCGCCCTCGCCAAGGGCTGATTTTTCGCTCAGTTATTTGGAACGGCGCAAACGGTCGAGCGCGTGAGGAAGCGCTTTTCGCGGCCATTGTCGAGCGAGAACATGCCACCCCTGCCCGGCACGACGTCCAGGATCAGGTCGGTGTGCTTCCAGACCTCGTATTGCGATTCGCTGATGTAGACCGGCGTGTCGCCAATCGTACCCAGCAGCACGTCGCGGTCGCCGACGATGTAATCGCCGCGCGGATAACACATCGGCGATGAGCCGTCGCAGCAGCCGCCAGACTGATGGAACAGCACCGGACCATGATCGGCGATGATTTCGTCGAGAAAGGCAACGGCCTCCGGCGTAGCGGAGACCTTGTCGAGCGATGGGCGGTCCATGGGAGGCTCCGACGGTAGGTCCCTCCCCCTTGAGGGGAGGGTGGCCAGCCACCGGCTGGCCGGGTGGGGTTGCCGCGACAGCACGCGACTCTTTTCGGTCAGAGAAGGCGATGCCGGGCGGCCACAACGGCCCCACCCGGCTCGCTTCGCTCGCCACCCTCCCCTCAAGGGGGAGGGAGCTCGAGCCTCAGAAGAAGCCCAGCTTCTTCGGGCTGTAGCTGACCAACAAGTTCTTGGTCTGCTGATAGTGATCCAGCATCATTTTGTGCGTCTCGCGGCCGATGCCCGACTGCTTGTAGCCACCGAAGGCCGCGTGGGCCGGGTAGGCGTGGTAGCAGTTGGTCCAGACGCGGCCGGCCTGGATAGCGCGGCCGAAGCGATAAGCGCGGCTGCCGTCGCGGGTCCACACGCCAGCGCCGAGACCGTAGAGCGTGTCGTTGGCGATCGAGAGCGCCTCGTCCTCGTCCTTGAAGGTTGTCACGGACACGACCGGCCCGAAGATTTCCTCCTGGAAGACGCGCATCTTGTTGTGACCTTTGAAGATGGTCGGCTTGACGTAGTAGCCGCCGGCGAGATCGCCCGGCAGCTTGTTCTGCTCGCCGCCGGTCAGCACCTTCGCGCCTTCCTGCTTGCCGATATCGATATAGGACAGGATCTTTTCGAGCTGCTCGGACGATGCCTGCGCGCCGATCATCGTGGCCGGGTCGAGCGGGTCGCCCTGCACGATCGCCTCGGTGCGCTTGATCGCACGCTCCATGAACTTGTCGTAGATCGACTCATGCACCAGGGCGCGGCTCGGGCAGGTGCAGACCTCGCCCTGGTTCAGCGCGAACATGACAAACCCTTCGATCGCCTTGTCGAAGAAATCGTCGTCTTCAGCCGTCACATCCTTGTGAAAGATGTTGGGCGACTTGCCGCCGAGCTCCAGCGTCACCGGGATCAGGTTTTGCGCGGCGTATTGCATGATGAGACGGCCGGTCGTCGTCTCGCCGGTGAAGGCGATCTTGGCGATACGTGGATTGGACGCCAGCGGCTTGCCAGCCTCGAGACCGAAGCCGTTGACAATGTTCAGCACGCCTTCCGGCAGCAGGTCGGCGATCAGGTCGATCCAGACCATGATGCCGGCCGGGGTCTGCTCGGCGGGTTTCAACACGACGCAGTTGCCTGCGGCGAGCGCCGGGGCGAGCTTCCAGCAGGCCATCAGCAGCGGAAAATTCCATGGAATGATCTGGCCGACGACACCCAGCGGCTCGTGGAAATGATAGGCCACGGTATCGTGGTCGATCTCCGACAGCGTGCCTTCCTGGCCGCGCAGGACGCCGGCGAAATAGCGGAAGTGATCGATGGCCAGCGGCACGTCGGCGGCGGTGGTTTCGCGGATCGGCTTGCCGTTGTCCCAGGTTTCGGCGAGCGCCAGCAGATCGAGGTTTTCCTCCATGCGATCGGCGATGCGGTTGAGGATAAGCGCGCGCTGCGCCGGCGGGGTGCGGCCCCACGCGTCCTTTGCCTTGTGGGCGGCATCAAGCGCTGCCTCGATGTCTTCGGCCTGGCTGCGGGCGATCTGGCCGAGCGGACGGCCGGTCACCGGCGAGATGTTTTCGAAATATTTGCCGGCCTTGGGGGCGACCCATTTGCCGCCGATGAAATTGTCATAGCTTTTCTGGAAAGGCACTTTCGCGGTGCGTGAAAATTCGACCTTGTTCATCCATTCCTCCCGACGCCGCCCCATGCGGCGTTTCGGGTAGTGTGGTGCCTTGCGGATGGAGAAATGTCAGCCCGAGCGGATCAGGTCGCTGAACGGATGTGTCGCAGATGTGAGACACATCCGTTCAGCGACCGGCATTGCGCTTCCCTGCGCGCTACTTGTTGAGAACCAGCCTGTCCTGCTTGGTGATTTTCAGGCTGTAGACGCTGTCGCCATGCTGGATGGCGATCTCATGCTCGCCGCGTTGAAACAGCTCGTTCGTCGAGATCGAACGCACCTGCCGGGTCGGATCGACTGTCGCGACCGGGCTGCTGTCGAACAGCCGCCTCGTGCGCAGTTCGAAACCGGTGTTTTGCGTCGTCACGGCGATTCCCTCATGCTTCCTATTTAGTGCGGACGGCTCATTTCGAGCCGGTTCAGCTTACGGTGCAAGGTTGCGCGGCTGATGCCTAGCAGCTTGGCAGCGGCGGCGACATTGCCGTCGGCACGAGCAAGCGCGCGCTGCACAACCGCGCGCTCGGCATCGCGCAATTCACCGCCGGCGAGTTCGCCCTTGCCAATCAAATCGGCCGCGGGGATCGGCTTTCTCAGACTTTCGGCTGTCAACCCCAGCGATTGCCGGGCCGCGCGCGTGGCGCCGATAACCAGATCATCACCATCGACCGCAAGAAGCGCCCCTGCCCCTTTGTCTTGCGTTGGCGCCATGAGGATGCGTGCATTCGGGAAAGCCAGGCGGAAATGATCCGCCTCGATGCGCCGCGCAGCATCCGACACCGCCATCGAGATCAGATGGACAAAACCTTCGGTCAGATCGGCCCGGCAGGACGAAACATCCAGCGCCGCCGCCAGATTGCCCTCATGATCGTAGATCGGCGCAGTCGTGCAGGAGAGCAGCGTGTTGCGATCGTAGAAGTGTTGGTCGGCGTGGATGGTCAGGGTCCGCTGTTCGACCAGGCAGGTGCCGATGCCGTTGGTTCCCTCCGCCTGCTCGCTCCAGATCGTTCCGGTCCACAGGCCCCATTCCTGGAACGTCTTGTCGTCCGACACTGCCCCGCGCCGATCGATCGGAATTCCGTCGCGGTCGGCCAGGAGAACACAGCAGCCAACACCGCCAACGGCCTGGTAGAGCCGGTCAAGGCTCGCCTGCGCGGCGTTCAGTAAGGGTTCGATCTTGCGGCGTGCATCGTTCAATTCGCCCTGGGTTAGCCGGACCGGGCCCCTGCGGGTCGCGGGATCGAGATGATGTAGATTGGCCGACCGCCGCCAGGACGCGACCAGCGCTGATTTGGCGGCGGCATCAGAGGCGATCGCCGCATGAACCTTATCGGCATGAAAAGGCTGAGACTGCACGGCCAAGCTCTCCTCCCGAGTGTTTTGCGTTCCACAATTGCCTGGACTTGGATCCACGACCTGGCTGAGATCAGCGCCACTGGAACCAACAATCTCGGTGTCGTCAGGATTTGCCTTTTCTGGTTTGGTGGGTCAATTCGCCAAAAGCACAGGCTTTCTCGCACTCGTGATCATTCCGATCGATATATTTGCACAAATATAGCGCGAGTCCAGCCTTTTGTCCGACCTGGCAATAGCCGCTGTACCTTGGCGGGAAAACCGTCTAGCTACGCGGCATCCGCGTTATGTCGCGAAGGCATGTTCGTCCAGTGGAGCTCAAAAGGAACGACAATGAAACTCAGCGCCCGCAATCAGCTCAAAGGCAAGATCACCTCAGTCACCAAGGGCGCCACGACGGCGCATGTCACACTTGATATCGGCGGCGCGCTTGTGACGGCGTCGATCACCAATGCCGCGGTCGATGAACTCGGACTGGCCGAAGGCAAGCAAGCCTATGCCATCATCAAGGCCTCCGACGTGATGGTCGGCGTCGAGTAAGCTGCGTTCATGGTTCGGGAGAACGAGATCCGCGTCGGTGAGGTGGCGGTTGACGCCCCTGCCCCAACAGACGCTGGTCTTGTTTTCATTGGAACAATCCGCACTCCCTGGGCCTCGCGACTGGTCACGCCGCGTCAGGGCCGCGCGGACGGCCCAATCTGCCGCATCGAAATCTTCGAGCCGTGGCGGGCAGCGTTGCGAGGCGTCGAAAAATTCGAACACCTCGAAGTGCTCTACTGGCTGCATCTGTCACGCCGCGACCTTGTCCTCCAAAGCCCAGCTAATGATGGCAGCGTGCACGGCACCTTCGCCTTGCGTTCTCCTGCCCGGCCGAATCCCATCGGCACGTCGATCGCAACGCTAGTCGGCGTCGAAGATTCCACGGTATTGGTGCGTGGCCTAGATTGCCTCGACGGCACCCCGCTGCTCGACATCAAGCCCGATCGCACGCTGTTCACGCCGATCGCGCCGCCACAGCCTGGCGATTTCGAGACTGGCTGAGTGCGGCAGCGCGTCCAACGCTGGTGAGGCGACACGGGGGTCGCATTTCTGAAACGGATGGCCAATAAGGGACACTTCGGACATTCGCGAGGGACGTCATGCCATCCGCATCGATCGACAATGCCTTTACCGCCCGTACCTTCACCGGCGCGGCCGGCGATCCGACCTATGCGGGCGCACTGTCGTTCATGCGGCGCAAATACACGAAACAGCTGAAGGGCGCGGATGTCGTGGTCTGGGGCATTCCTTTCGACGCCGCCGTGACCAATCGCCCCGGCGCGCGGTTCGGGCCGCAAGCTATCCGCCGCGCTTCCGCGATCTTCGACAACGACCCGCAATATCCATTCAGCCGCGACCTGTTCGAGAAACTGGCTGTCGTCGACTATGGCGATTGCCTGCTCGACAACGGCAACCACCAGAAAACGCCCGCCACGATCGAGCGCGAGGCGGCGAAGCTGCTGAAGTCCGGCGCATTCCTGCTCTCGCTCGGCGGCGATCACTTTGTCACATGGCCGCTGCTGAAGGCGCATGCCGCCGTCCACGGCCCCCTGGCGTTGGTGCAGTTCGATGCGCACCAGGACACCTGGTACGACGACGGCAAGCGCATCGATCATGGATCGTTCGTCGGCCGCGCGGCGCGCGAAGGCGTGATCGATCCCGAGCGCTCGATCCAAATCGGCATCCGCACCCATGCCCCGGAGGATTTCGGCATCAAAATCCTCTACGGCAACGACATCGAGGAAATGCGCGCCGCCGACATCGCCTACGCCATAGCCGAGCGCACCGGCGGCAAGAAATGCTACGTCACCTTCGACATCGACTGCCTGGACCCGGCTTTCGCACCGGGCACCGGCACGCCGGTGGCGGGCGGACCATCGTCTGCGAAAATCCTGTCGGTGCTGCGGCAATTGTCGGCTCTCGACATCGTCGGCGCCGATGTGGTTGAGGTTGCGCCGGCCTACGACCATGCCGATATAACGGCTATCGCGGCCTCCTCCGTGGCGATGCACTACATAGGCCTTCTGGCCGAACGGAAAGCTCGCGAGGCGGGTTGAGAATTCCAGGCAACGCGTCTAGGGACCGAACCCGAAAGCGCGGCTAAACGATTGAGCGGAAACGAAAGTGGCCAAACCGAAAATCTTCATCGATGGCGAACACGGCACGACCGGTCTGCAGATCAGGTCGATGCTGGCCGATCGCCGCGACCTCGAGATCATTTCGGTGCCGGCCGAACGCCGCAAGGAATCCGCCGCGCGCGCGGAATTTCTGAACGCAGCCGATATCGCCATCCTTTGCCTGCCGGACGATGCAGCCAAGGAAAGCGTGTCGCTGATCGAGAACGACACAACGCGC
The DNA here is from genome assembly GCA_050247155.1 of Rhizobiaceae bacterium. Classification (GTDB taxonomy): domain Bacteria; phylum Pseudomonadota; class Alphaproteobacteria; order Rhizobiales; family Rhizobiaceae; genus Mesorhizobium_G. The sequence goes on along the minus strand of JBFWUS010000001.1, from coordinate 49,987 downwards.
GTCATCGATGCCTCGACGGCTCACCGTGTAGCCGACGGCTGGACCTATGGTTTTCCCGAACTCGACGCCGCGCAATTCAAGGCTGTCGCGGCATCGAAGCGCGTCTGCAATCCCGGTTGCTGGCCGCAAGGGCCGATCGCCATGCTGCGACCGCTGGTGACGGCGGGGCTGTTGCCGGCGGATTTTCCGGTCACCATCAATGGCATTTCGGGCTATTCGGGCGGCGGACGCCAGATGATCGAGGACTACGAGGCCAAGGGCGAGGATGCGCCGGAGTTCCTGCCATATGGGCTCGGTCTCAAGCACAAGCATGTGCCGGAGCTTCGCAGATACGCCAAGCTGGCGACCGACCCGCTCATGCAGCCGGCGGTCGGCAACTTCGCGCAAGGCATGATCACGGTTGTGCCGTTGCAGCTCGGTCATCTGCCATCCGCTCCGAAAGGAGCCGATCTGCATGCGGCGATTGCGGATCACTATGCCGCCCTGCGGGGCGGTGTCGTCGAGGTCGCGCCGCTGGCCGAAATCGAACGCAGCGAAGAGATCACGCCGGAAGTCTACAACGGCACCAACCGCATGCGCTTGCATGTCTTTGCCAACGACAACCGCGCGCAGGCGCTGCTGATCGCGGTCTATGACAATCTCGGCAAGGGGGCCTCCGGCGCGGCAGTCCAGAATATGGACCTGATGTTGGGGCGGTAGCAGCATCGTTGAGCAGGGTCACTTGTCTTGACCTCGGCTGATGCGCTGCCGCGCCATTGGAACCTTTATTACCCGGCGTTGATCGCCGAGACCTTTTCGAGCCGCATCTGGCGGGTGAAGCGCGATGATGGCTCATCTGCTGTCGTCAAGGCGCTAAAACCGTTCGACGATGTGGAAGACGAATTGCGCGGCGCTCACTATCTGCGTTGGCGCGACGGTCAAGGCGCGGTGCGCCTTTTCGATATGCACGAGCAATCCATGCTGCTGGAGGATGCCGGCAATCGGCTGCTGGTCGACGAGTTGAACGAAAGGGACGACGATGCGGCAACCGCAATCGCGGCCGAGGTGATGGCTAGGCTCTTTTCGCCTTCCGATCGCCCCTCCCCGGCCGACCTACAGCCGCTGCGCGAGCGCTTCCGCAGCCTGTTCAAGAAAGCGGCATCTGACCGCAAGGCCGGGAAGGACAGCCTCTACGTCGAAGCTGCTTCGATCGCCGAGCACCTGCTCGACAATCCGGTTGCGACCGTGCCATTGCACGGCGACCTGCACCACGACAATGTGCTGTTCGGGCCGCGCGGCTGGCTAGCGATCGACCCTAAGGGTGTGCTGGGCGATCCGGGGTTCGATGCGGCGAACTGGTTCTACAACCCGCTCGATCGCGACGACCTCTGCCTAGACGGCGAGCGTATTTCATTCATGGCCGAGCTCTTCGGCAAGACGCTGAAGCAATCGCCTGCCGCCATTCTCGACCATGCAATTGCCTATGGCTGCCTGTCGGCTTCCTGGCATGCCGAGGATGGCAACACAAAAGATGAAGAGCGCGAGTTGTTGGTCGCGAAGGCGATCCGCGCGGTGCGTTTCAGCTTCTGACGACAACGTCCGTCGGCAGCGGGTACGGCCCTTTCGTGCCGCGCCAATGTGCCGCCGCGAAGCCAAGCACGACCAACGCCAGCGCCTGGTGCGTCAGCGCTGTGTGCAGGTTCACCTGCGTGAGCAGTGCGGCGATGCCGACCACTGCCTGCAGCAGCACCAGATGGAACAGCACCAGCGCCCGCAAGGCATGCGTCGTCCCCGGCTGACGGCGTCGGGTGGCGATCATATGCCAGAGCGCGGCGGCAAAGACGAGATAAGCGCCGCAGCGATGGACGAACTGCACCAGCTTCGGGTTCTCGAAGAAATTGCGCCAGGCAGGCTCGATGACGAACAGGTCGCCAGGAACGATCGAACCGTCCATCAGCGGCCAGGTGTTGTAGCTGAGGCCCGCATCAAGGCCGGCCACCAGCCCGCCGAGGTAGATCTGAACCAGCACCAACAGCACCAGAATGCCGGCGAACCGCTGCGTATCGCGATCGGCAGGGCTGCCGCTGTGCGGCGCAAGGCCTCGCGCGACCACCATTATGGCCGCCAAGATGAACGCCGCCATCGTCAGGTGTGCGGCGAGCCGATACTGGCTGACGTCCGTACGTTCGGTCAGGCCAGATGCCACCATCCACCAGCCGAGTGCGCCTTGCAGACCGCCCAGCACCAGCAGGCCGCCGAGTTTCGGCATTAGGCCGCGTTCCACACGGCCTGTCACCCAGAAAAACAGCAGCGGTAACGCAAAGACAACACCCACGCCCCGCGCCAACATCCGGTGCGCCCATTCCCACCAGAAGATGCGCTTGAAGCCCGCCAGGTCCATGTCGGCGTTGATCTGGCCGTATTCCGGTATCTGCTGGTACTTTTGGAACTCTTCCTGCCATTCCGCTTCATTCAGCGGCGGGATCACGCCATGGATCGGCTTCCATTCGGTGATGGAGAGGCCGGAGTCGGTCAGCCGCGTCGCGCCGCCGACCAGCACCAGCACAAACAAGATCAGCAGCACGACGTATAGCCACGCACGGATCAGCGTGCGGTTATGCAGCGCGCGATCGCGCTCGACATAAGCGGATGAGGTGTCGGCAACGGCGGTCATGGTCTGCCAATTCATCGTATTGCGGGAGTGGTGGACCAATGATCCCCCTCTTTCAAGCCTTTCCCGCCGCGCGCGACACGCGGTCGCGCAGGTTGCGCTTTTTCTGGCAAGCTCGTAAGCGCCTGCTTCTAAGGAGCCTCGCAGATGCCCATCCGCCTGAAAAAGCTCATTGGAACAGTGCTGCTGGTGGCGCTGGTCATCATTTACGCGCTGCTGGCGACGATGATCGCGGTCGCGCAACTGGCGGAGTCAGGGCCACTGGTGCACTTGGCTTTCTTCCTGTTCAGCGGGTTATTCTGGGTTCTGCCGGCAATGGCGATCATCAAGTGGATGATGGTCGAGAAGAGGCCAAGAACCTAACCGTTCAAACCGTCACCAGCACCTTGCCGGCATTGGCGAGCGGCGTCGTTATCCCCGAAAGCATCGTTTTCAGATGGCTGAGTTGCTGGTAGCGCCCGTTGACTGAAATGCGCGGCAGGGCCTGGAGATGACGTCCATGCCCCCGGCGCAAAACGCCATGCCGGGTCGTCACGGCTGATACAAAGCCAGCTTCTTTCGCCAGTTCAACCTCGCGCCGGCCCACAGCCGCCGCGAAACCATAGGGATAGGCCATGTGAGACGGATTGACGCCGATCTCACTTGCGATAATGCGTCCCGCATCGCGAATTTCACGCCGCGCCTCGGCCTCGTCGAGCCGCGCCAGATTACGATGGCTGACCGTATGGGCGCCGATCGTGGCGAGCGGATGCGCTGAAAGCATTCTTATCTCATCCCAGTTGAGAAGCCGGTTGCTGCGCAATTTTTCAATATCGACACAGGCAGTCTCGGCGATCTCACGCACGACGCGCTGCTGTTCCGCCTCGCTGACGTCGATCGTCAGGTATTCGTAGAGTTTTTTCAGACTTGCCGTCTTTTTCGCCGGATTGGAACTGTCGAGGGTAACGCGACCGTTGGACGTCGTCAGGTAGATCAGGTCGCGGCTGCGAACGACGTCGGCAATGATCTCCCACCACAGATCGACCGTCCCGTCGATCAAGGCGGGCGCTACGTAGACGGCAAAGGGCGTCTCGTGCTTCTCGAAGATGGGCAGGGCTTCAGTCATGTTGTCGCGATAGCCGTCATCCAGCGTGATGGCGGCGAACCGACTGCCTCCGGCATGGCTGTGCAAGCGCGCCACCGCCTCGTCCATGGAGACGAACTCGTAGTCCTGCTGTTTCATCGACGTCAGCAGCCGATCGAGAAATTGCGGCGTGATCGTCAGATGCGCATTGAAGTCATTGGAAGAGCCCGTGCGTGCCGTCACGCTGTGAAGCATCAGGATGGCGCCGACGCCGCCGAGAAAGGGCTTGGCGAGCGGCACAAGTCCCGTTGCGCCTGCCAGGCGGAGCACTGCCTTTCTCAACGCCTCGCTGCTGTCGATCAATTCATTCACCTTTGTTGTCTAGGCTTTCGCCCTCGACAGGTCTTAGCAACTCACCTCGACGATTACGCGGCAAGGATTGAAGTATGGTTGACGCGCCAGCGTCATATCTCGCCGCGCTGGACCGAACCGCATCGGCAAGCGCGATCGCCGCACGGCCCTTAGCGTTCGCGGCGAAACCAATCGATGTTGCGGCCTATGTGGCCGCTTGCAACAATGCCGTCTTCGCGCCCGCCCAGTCCCCGGCCTGGATTGCAGCTTGGCTACGCAACATGCGGCCAGATGCTCATTTGGCCGCCGTGTTGGATGAGGGCCGGCCGGTGCTGGCCATCGCATTGCAGATTGACACGACCGGACCTTTTAAGGTCGCGCGACTGGTCGGCGGCGGGCACGCCAACGGGAACTTTCCACCCTTGGCGCGACATCTGTCGGCGCAGGAACGGCAACACGCCGTTGCCGCGCTTGTCGACTCTATCGCCAAGGTACGGACAGACATCGACCTGCTTGCGCTCGAACGGCTTGTGCCTGCCTGGCAAGGCCTCGACAATCCTTTCCAGTCGCTACCCTGGACGACAAGCCCAAACGTTGCCTTAGCAATCGACCTAACCGGCGGTTTTGACGCCCTTCTCAACCGGGCGCATGGCGCCAGAAAACGCAAGAAGCATAGATATCAGACCCGCCGGCTGCAGGCGGGCGGCGATATTCGGCGGCTGACGGCCAAATCCGCTGCGCAGGCACGCCTCATGCTTGATGCATTCTTCGACATGAAGAGCGGGCGGCTGAAGAAGCTCGGCGTCCCGAACGTTTTCGGCGGAGCCGATATCCAGAATTTTTTCAACGATCTCTTCGCCGAAGCGGCGGAAAGCGCGGACCCGGCTTTTCGCCTCGAGGCGTTGGAGGTCGGCGGCAAGCTCAGGGCGATAACCGGTTCGAGCCTTTCCCGCGACCGGCTGATTTGCGACTTTGCCGCTATCGCCGACGACGAACTGATGACCGCCAGCCCCGGCGACTACCTCTTCTTCGAGAACATTGCCGCCGCCTGCGGCGAGGGCCTCACCGTCTATGATTTCGGGGTCGGCGACGAACCATATAAGCGCAGCTGGTGCGACATCGAGACCGAGCACTTCGATGTCTGGATGCCGATGAGTACGCGCGGCAAACTACTTGCCGTGGCTTTAAGCGCCAAGGCTCGACTGAAAGCCCATGTCAAACGTCAACCTTTGGCCTGGAAGCTCTGGAAAGCCTTGCGCAGCCGCGCGAGCCGCGGCTGATCAGGCCGCGCTAAGACCCGGCGCCGGTGTAGTCGGCGCCCTTCCGCTTTGCGGGCTGACCAGCGTAACACCCACATAGCCCGCCCGTTCGAGATCGGCCATCGAGTCGGCTATTGCCTTATCAAGGGGATCGAGCACGCTCACCATGATCGCACCATTGTCTCCGACCAGACGCGCCAGGCTGGCAGCGTCGGTAGGACCGGCCTCGATCACGATCACCTCGTAGACGGTGGACAACGAGTCGAGGATGATAGGCAGGCGCTCGGCGGCGCGCATCGCGCGAAAGGGATCGGCGGTGCCGACCGGGATGATGTGCGCTTCCGAATAGTGATCGGAGTGGATCACGTCGGCGAACTGCGCCTCGGCGCTGAGCAGATTCGTGATGCCGGAGAAATAGATGCTCTCCAGCATTGTGCGAGAGGCAGCCCCGCCTTCCGTCAAATCCATCAACATCACTCGCAAGCCGGTGTCGGCGATCTCGCGCGCTGCAAGCACGGAGGACGCGGCCCCGGCCTCGCCCTCCGGCGATACGAAAATCACCCTTGAGACGCCGGTCGCGATGATTTTCTCCACTGCCTGGTCAACGTCGATCTGGCCGATGGAGACGACCGGCGAAGCTACGGTTTCGGCGGGGGGTTTGACGTCCACCGGCTTTTGCGCAGGCTGACTGGATACCAAAGGGTCCAGGCGCACCGCCGTGGCGAATTTGGCGGCGGGTTCCACCATTGCTTCAGGCCGGCGTGGCTGGCCGACAGATGCGGCCGCGGCCTGCCGATGCGGCAGGCCGGCCCGTTCGGCTGGCGCGCCCGGCGCCGGCTGCATCGCGCGTCCAGAAAACAATTCCTGCAGCAAGGTGATAATCGACATGATCAGCAAAGAGCCGACCAGAGCGGCGCCGACAATCGGCAGCACCTTGGGGAAATACGGTTCGGCCGGGACCATTGCACGGGAAAAGATGCGAGCATCCGCCGGCAAGTAATTGCGATCGCTGCGCGATGACGCCTCGCGGTAGCGGGTAAGATAGGAATTCAGCAGCTCGCGCTGCGCCGCAGCCTCGCGCTCCAGTGCTCTGAGTTCCACCTCGTCTTCCCCTGCCCGGGCGGATTCCGCCTTGAGGCGGTTGAGATCCGAGACAAGCTGGCTTTCGCGGGCGCGCGCGGTTTCGGCTTCGGTCGAGAGGCTGCGCAGCACGTTCTGAGCCTCGCCGCGGATCTGCCCCTCCAGGTCGGTAAGCTGAGAGCGGAGCGAGCGGATGCGCGGATGATTGTCCAGCAGCGTCGTCGAGAGATCGGCGATATCGGCCTTGAGCTGCACCTCGCGCTCGCGCAGGCGCTGGATCAATGGCGATTCCAGCACCTTCGGCAAAGCATCGAGGCTGGCGCCATTGCGCAGCGCCGCCCGCACGCCATCTGCCGTCGCTTCGGCGGTGGCCCTGTTGGCGCGAACGCGCGACAACTCCGTCGACAGTTCGGAAAGTTGCTGCGTAGCCAGTACGGAGTCGTTTTGGCCGATCAGCAAGTCCGAGTTCGCGCGGAACGCGGCGACTTTGGCTTCAGCCTCTTTCACCCGTTTGGTGAGGTCGGCGATTTCCGGCTGCAGCCAGCCTGTGGCGCTTGCGTTTGAGTCGAGCTTGGCGGCGGTTGAGACCTGAAGGTATTCGTCGGCTATGGCATTGGGAATGGCGGCTGCCAGCTTGGGATCCTCGGAAGAGAATTCGATGACGATAACACGCGAGCGCTCGACGCGGTAAACGTCCAGCTTTTCGCGCATGCGCTTCAGTACGCGTTCCTCGACCGGAATGTCGTCGGGATCGGTTTTCAAGCCGCCGATGACCAACAGATGATCGATCGCGGAGAGGTCGGCAGCTTCGTCAAACTCGGGCAGTTTCGCCAGCTCAAGCTTGGTTGCGACCTGTTTGAGTATTTCGGTCGATCCGATGATCTCAACCTGGCTGGCAACGCCCTCTTCGTCGAGAAGCGGATTTTCCAGCGGCTGGTTGCGGGTATCGGGTTGGGTAAAAACCGATTCACGCGTTTCGATGAGCAGCCTGGTCTCGCCGCTATATTTCGGCGTCGCGAGCATGGCCAGAACGAATGCGATGCCCGTCAGCGCCACCGCCCAAAGCAGAATGCGCAGCCAATTCCTCACCAGGCTGGCAAACAACCGGCCGAGGTCGACATCGACGTCATTGGCTGACAACTGGGCACTCGACATGCGTCAGACTCCGAAACTCCAACGGAGATGGTAAACAGCTATGGTAACCCGCCGGTTAAGATCGGCTTAACGAAGTGTTTTCCTTTATTAATGTGCCACCGCCGGCGCCATTGCCTTCCCCGCTAAGCCTTTACCGCCCATTAACCCTAACAGGACAATAACGGCTCATGACTTTCGCGCCGGAGCATCTTCCGGCCTCGTCTGGGGTTTGTGTCGGATGAGATTGCCTCGTTTTGTATGCCTTGCGGTAGTGGCCGTGACATTGCTTGCCGGTTGCTCGAGCTATCGGCCGGCGCCTGCGGCCTTTCACGAGGCGCTGAACTATCCGTATCAACTCGGCGCGGGCGACCGTGTGCGGGTGACCGTTTTCGAGCAGGACAGCCTGACGAACACCTATTCCGTCGACCAGTCTGGCTATCTTGCCTTTCCGCTTGTTGGCTCGATCCCCGCCCGTGGACGAACCGTGCAGCAAGTGGAGACGACGCTCGCCGACAAGTTGCGCCAAGGTTTCTTGCGCGACCCAGACGTATCGGTCGAGGTCGATCGTTACCGGCCCATCTTCGTGATGGGTGAGGTGGGCGCGGCCGGGCAATATTCCTATGTCCCGGGGCTCACGGTGCAGAAGGCTGTCGCCATCGCTGGCGGCTTTTCGCCGCGCGCGAACCAGGCCACCGTCGACATCACCCGCGATATCAACGGCAAGGTCATGACCGGGCGCGTCATCACATCCGACCCACTTCTGCCGGGCGACACGATCTACGTCCGCGAGCGGCTGTTTTGAGGCCGAACCGTCATTTATGGCCGCAACAAAACCGCTCAGGATCATCCATTGCTTTCGCTCCCCCGTCGGCGGCATTTTCAGGCACGTACGGGATCTCGCGCAGGCACAGGCTGCCGCCGGCCACAAAGTCGGCATTGTCTGCGATTCGTCCACTGGCGGCGCGCATGAAGAACGGCTGTTCGAATCTGCCCTGCCCTATCTCGAACTCGGCGTCCGCCGGACACGCATGCAGCGTCACATCGGGCCGGGCGATCTCGCCTCGGCGTGGCGCACGTTTAAACTTGTCAAGGAATTGCGACCGGACGTCTTGCACGGACATGGCGCCAAAGGCGGCGTTTATGCCCGGCTGTTCGGTACATTGTTACGGGTTTCCAGGTCTCGCGTAGCCCGTGTCTATTCTCTGCACGGCGGCAGTCTTCACTATGATGAAGACACTGTCGTCGGCAGGTTTTTTTTCACGCTCGAACGGCTGATGGAGCGATTTACCGACCATTTGCTTTTCGTCTCCGACTACGAACGGCGCACCTATGCCCGGAAAATCGGCACGCCGCCGGCCATGAGCAGCCTGGTCTATAACGGCCTGCAGGCCGAAGAGTTTGAACCAGTAGAGCCGCGGTCCGATGCGGCCGACTTCCTTTACATAGGGATGATGCGGTCACTGAAGGGTCCCGACCTTTTCATCGACGCGTTGGCGCGCACCGAACAGGAAATGGGTCGCCCGGTCTCGGCCGTGATGGTAGGCGACGGCAGCGAATTGCCAGCGTTCCAGGCGCAGGCGGCGAAACTGGGCCTCTCGCCGCGGATCAGATTCTTGCCGTCGATGCCAGCCCGGCAGGCGTTTGCGCTAGCGCGCACCATCGTGGTGCCGTCGCGCGCCGAGGCGATGCCTTATATCGTTCTCGAGGCCTTGGCCGCCGGCATGCCGATGATAGCCACTGCCGTCGGGGGGATTCCTGAGATTTTCGTTGGGCGGGAATCGCTGCTTGCCGAACCGCTGGCTGACGCGATTAGCGAGAAGATGGTCAACTCTTTGCGAAATCCTGTTGATTTCAAAGCAGAAATGCCATCTGGAAATGAACTGCGCAACCGCTTCGGCGCGGATGTGATGTCGGCTGCGGTCGAACGCGTCTACGTCGAAGCCATGTCGGCGTGACATGCGATTTCGCGTCGAGGCCGCGACAAGACGAACGATCATTTCAAGGGTTTCTTAGGCGCTATTTGATAGGTTCCTCGCAATCGCGATGGATTGCGTGAATGAACGAAATTGACCCTGCCAGCCGCTTCAACCTGAAGACTGTGCGCGCTTACGAAGACGGCGGCGACTACAACAGCACACCGCACGCGCTGAACGATGTCGCGCGCACGATCGCTTCCCAATATCGCCGGGACACGATGTCGCCGGTCATGGTGAGCGGCGTGCTTCGGCTCGTGGAGTGCGGCCTGCTTGCCCTTTCCGGACTTGTCGTATTCGCGGTGTATGTCGGCTTTGGAACGCATCTGAACTGGCATTATCCCGTGCTCGTCGCTTGCGCCGCGCTGACCGCGGTAGTGCTGCTTGAACTGATGGACGGCTACGAATTGTCGTCGCTGCTGCGGCCGTTCAGCATTTTGCGGCATATCGTGCTGGTTTGGTCCGGCACCTTCGCGATCATGGCGCTGTTCGGTTTCCTCCTGAAGATATCGGAAGAGTTTTCAAGATTCTGGTTCGCGGCCTGGTATGTAGCAGGCTTGGCGCTGCTGGTGAGCCTGCGCTTCGGGCTGGCTATCCTGGTGCGGCGCTGGGCGCGCAACGGCAAGATGGAGCGCCGCGCCGTGATCGTCGGTGGCGGCAAGACGGCGGAAAACCTGATCCGCTCGCTCGAGCAACAACCCTACAACGACATCCGTATCTGCGGCATTTTCGACGACCGCGACGATCGGCGTTCGCCCCCCGTGGTCGCCGGCTATCCCAAGCTCGGCAACATATCGGAACTGATCGAATTCGCGCGCATCGCGCGCATCGACATGCTCATCGTTTCGCTGCCGATCACGGCCGAAAGCCGCGTGCTCTCGCTGCTGAAGAAGCTTTGGGTGCTGCCGGTGGACATCCGGCTCTCCGCGCACTCCAACCAGCTCCGCTTCAGGCCGCGGTCCTATTCGTTCATCGGCCAGGTGCCGATGTTCGACATCTTCGACCGGCCGATCAACAACTGGGATTCGGTGGCAAAGCGGGCTTTCGATATCGTCTTCAGCCTGCTCGGCATCCTCGTGTTCTCGCCGATCATGGTTGCCACGGCGATCGCCATCAAACTCGACAGCAAGGGTCCGGTGCTCTTTCTCCAGAAGCGCCATGGCTTCAACAACGAGGTAATCGACGTCTACAAATTCCGCTCCATGTACACGGAAATGGCCGACCCGACGGCACGCAACGCCGTCACGAAGAACGATCCGCGTGTCACGCGCGTCGGCCGCTTCATCCGCAAGACCTCGATCGACGAATTGCCGCAATTCTTCAATGCGCTGATCGGAAACCTTTCGCTGGTCGGTCCGCGCCCGCATGCCGTCACCGCGCAGTCGCACAACAAACTCTATCACGAGGTCGTGGACGGCTATTTCGCCCGCCACCGGGTCAAACCAGGAGTCACTGGCTGGGCGCAGATCAATGGCTGGCGCGGCGAGATCGACAATGACGACAAGATCAAGATGCGCACGGAATACGATCTCCACTACATCGAGAACTGGTCACTCTGGTTCGACCTCAAGATCTTGTTCCTGACCCCCGTTCGGCTGCTCAATACGGAAAACGCGTATTGACCCTAGTGGCGCCCAGCCTGCCCCGGGCAGCGATAAACGCCAAGTCGATTGCGCTCATTGCGACGACCGCCGTGTCGATCGGCGTTCTGCTCTCCGGCTTCGTGTTGAACGAACCAGCACCTTACGAACTCTATATGGTCGTCCTGATAGCGGTATGGGCGCTGTTCGGCCTGAAAATATCGCGGTCGGTTGCGCCGCTGCTGGTGCTGCTCGTCTTGTTCAACATCGGCGGCTTCATCTCGATGACCCAGATGGCCGACATCAAGGACACGCCGCTCTATCTCGCCGTGTCCCTCTTCCTGGCGCTGACCTCGGTGTTTTTCGCCGCGGTCATCGAGGCACGCCCGGCGCTGTTTAGACCGATCTTTCTATGCTGGCTGGCCGCGGGCGTGTCCACCTCCGCGCTCGGAATCCTCGGCTATTTCAACGCCTTTCCCGGCGCCGATATCTTCACGCGTTATGAGCGCGCATCCGGCGCATTCCAGGACCCCAACGTCTTCGGGCCATTTCTGGCTCTGCCCGCCACCTATCTCCTTTACCGCATGCTGACCGGCCGCGCTCACCTCATGCCCGTCTATGCAGCACCGCTGCTGATCGTGATAGGCGGTATCTTCTTTTCCTTTTCGCGCGGCGCATGGGGCCTTTTCGGGCTTTCGGCCGCCTTGCTGATGGCGGCGCTTTTCATCGGCAACGCGAGCGGCAAGTTCCGCCTGCGGATCGTCTTGATGGGCGTGCTGGCGATCTCGTTGCTGGTGTTGGCGTTGCTGGTTGCGCTGCAGATTCCCGGCGTTGCCGAAGTCTTCACCTCACGCGCCCGTCTGGCGCAGGAGTATGACAGCGGCAATCTCGGTCGCTTCGGCCGCTACGCCGTTGGCTTTACGATGGCCATGGAAAATCCCCTCGGCATCGGCCCTCTGGTCTTCGGTAAGATATTCTTCGAAGACACGCACAACATCTGGCTGAAGGCGTTGTTGGACTATGGGTGGTTGGGCTTTGCGTCCTGGCTGATCATGGTGGTGTGGACGGCAGCGGGTGGCCTGCGCATCCTGTTCCGCAACCGACCCTGGCAGCCCTACCTGCTATGCGCCTACGTTGTTTTCATCGGGCATGTCGGCCTCGGCAGCGTTATCGATACCGACCATTGGCGGCATCTCTATCTGCTGATCGGACTTATCTGGGGCTGCATGGCGCTGGAGGCGAGGCATCAGCGTGCGATGCACAACCCACGAGCCGTACTCAAACCCAACACTTCGCCAGCACGTCTCGCCGCATGAGCGGACCGCGAACGAGCAGAAGATGTGATTACCGCATCGAAGAAATTTACAACAAGAGAATGGTCGGAGCGGCGGGATTCGAACCCACGACCCCTTGACCCCCAGTCAAGTGCGCTACCGGGCTGCGCTACGCTCCGTACCGCGCAAAGCCTTATGGGCTAACGGATTGTCAGGCAAGCCTTAAAATCGCGGCCGACGACAAAAGCATGGCCGACGGCGGGCCGCCCAAACGCGGTAGAAAGAAATTTCAAATCGGCCCGCCGGTAGCAAGGGCGCGCAGCCGCCGCGCTGCACGCGCCCTGCCGGGCTTGCCCGACTGCCCCGAACGTCGAGCCAAGGCGGTGTTTGCAGTTGCCTGCGCCCACCGGCCATTACGCCCAAACCCCAACGCGCACGGTCCGCCAAAGGTTATGCGTGAAGAATCGCGCGCCACACAGCCACGAGTCTCTTTGGGCAAAAGTTTCAGAAAGGATCGCGCCATGTCAGAGAAACCAGCAGGGCTGGAAACGGACGGCGCTTTTCCATGGTCAGGTTCCATGAATGATTGAAAATTGTCTGCTTGGGCGGGCTGGCGGTCGTAGGCCGTCTCGCTCGAAAATGCCACTGACCTGCCGCAATGGATCGGGCACATTCGGCAATCGGAGGTCTTCCCATGCTGATTCGATCCGTGCTTGTCACCCTGTCGGCCTCGCTCGCAGCGAGCGCCGCCTCGGCGCAAGAACTCCCCTACATCGACAATCGGTCCGACGCGGCGTCGCTGGTGAAATCGCTCTACAATGCAATCAACCGCAAGGAATACGGCCGCGCCTGGTCCTACTACCGTGACCAGAAACCGGCAAAGACGGTCGAGGCCTTCGGCGACGGCTACACGGATACCAAGTCGATTCAACTGCGCGTCGGCGCGGTCACATCCGAGGGTGCTGCCGGCAGCACGTTCTTCAACGTGCCCGTGGCCATCGAAGCGACCGGTGCGGACGACCAGTCGAAAGTGTTTGCCGGTTGCTATACGGCGCGTCTCGCCAACCCGCAGGTGCAGGGCGACAATTTCCAGCCGCTGCATATTGAGAAAGGCTCGCTGAAACCCAGCGACGAGCCGCTCGACAGCGCGTTGCCTCAGAGCTGCGGCGAGGGCCAGCCAGTTGGCGGCGATGCTGTGTTGGAACAGGCCAAGGCAAGCTACGTGGCCCTCTATGGCCAGAGCTGCGACCAGGCCAATTCGGCAACCGGCCTGCCTGACGGCCCGCCGGCGGACAACACCATCAAATATCGCAACAAGGACGACGCCGCGACAGACCCGGAGCGCACCGCGCGGCTGATCAGCTTCCCCTGTTTCATGGGCGCCTATAACACCTCGCAGGTCTATTATCTCTGGGATGAGATTTCCGGATTGAAGCAGGTCGAGTTCCCGACGCCAGACTTCGATGTCGTGTATGAGAACCCCGACGATACAGAAAACAGCAAGGTGAAGGAGATCACCGTGACCGGCTTCTACGCCGTAGACCAGGTGATCAATTCCGAGTTCGACCCGGCCCACAACACCATCATCTCCTGGGAGAAATGGCGCGGCGTCGGCGACGCCTCGTCGAACGGCACATGGACGTTCCGCGACGGCAATTTCGTGCTGGTCAAATACGACGTGGACGCGAGCTACGATGGCGAGATCGATGCCCAGACGATCGTGGATTACGAGAGCGCGCCGTAAGGCCTACCGCGACAGCATCCAGTTGAGCACGTCGCGCCAGTCCGACATGCGGATCGGCGTGCCGTGCGTGCCGGTCTCGAACCGCACGAACTTCGCCGGATACGACTTGCCGCGCACACGCTTGAAGAAGGCTTCCTGCTTCTCGACGGGAAACACCGTGTCCTTGCTGCCGTGGCCGAAAAACACCGGCACCTTGGCTTTGTAGGCCGGGCTCGACAAGAAGCTGTCGTCCCACAATGAACCGAGCAACAGCAGGCCGCCCAGCCGGGATGCCGTCGTCGGGTCTGACGCCAGCTTCCAGCACAGCGCTCCACCCATGGAGCCGCAGGCGACAATCACCGGCGCGGCCGGCGATTTCTCCGCATAGTTCGCGATCAGCGCCGCGATTTCGGCCGCGCCTTTGTCGCCAAAGGTCGAAAAGTCTGGCGACAGGTAGAGCCCACCCGCCTTGACCACGAGGTTCTTCACGCGGTTGAAGTTGCCGCCGAACGTAAAGTCGCTGACGCCTTGCGCCCGGCTGCCGCCTTGCCCGTGCAGGTAAAGCACGATCATCGACGCGCCGGACTGCTTGCCGACAGCGACGAAGCGGAGATTGCCGGCCTCGGTGGCGAGCTTCAGTTCCTTCTGCTGGTTGCGCACGCCGAGCGAAATATAGTCTTTCTTGACCCGCTTCTCGGGTACCTCATCGCGCTCGTTGACATCGCGCATCTCGCGATAGTCGACGACGATGTGGTTGCCATTGTCGGACGACGAAAGCGTCTGCGGATAGGCGAAGAGTTCGTCTTTGAACGGAGCCATGGACTGGGCGGAGGAGGGGGCGGCTCCGCCCAACAAAATAGCCATGAATACCGGAGCGAATAATCGCCACCGACCCCCCTCTGTCCTGCCGGACATCTCCCCCTCAAGGGGGGAGATCAGCGGCGTTAGCCTCAGCGCTCGTTCTGCAACGCTGGCTATAGGCGAAACCCTAGCGGTCGACCGATCTCCCCCCTTGAGGGGGAGATGTCCGGCAGGACAGAGGGGGGTCGGTGGTGAGAAGGCGCGGCTGTCAATCATCCGTGCGATGCTTAAGTCAGGAAAGCAGCCAGGGCAAACTTTCAGCCTTGCAAAACGCCACCCGCGCGCGCCATCGCCTCAGGCGTGTCAACGTCAATCGAAGCAGACGCGCCGAGTTCCACATCAATGACTTCCGCATTCCCCCCTTCGATCAGATGCCTGGCCCCGGTGTCACCTTCGAGCATCGCCACAGCGGCAAACAGGCCGCGCGGCAGGATCACCGGGTTGCCGCGCTTGCCGTTGTGCGTCGCGCGGACAATCGCCCGCCCACCTGACTTGCGGAATGCCGCGATCAGCTTGTCGAAATCCGCGCTCGTGACCCCAGGCATGTCGCCCAGCACGATCAACGCGCCAACGGCATCCTCCGGCAGATGCGTAACGCCAGCCTTCAAGGACGACGCCAGGCCGGACGCAAAATCGGCGTTGTGCACCGTCTGTGCGCCCAAATCGCCAACGGCGTGCTGCACACGGTCCGCCTGATGTCCCGTCACCACGAGCAGCCCGTCCGCAGTCGAAGCGAGCACGCGCTCAGCCATGCGTCGCACCAGTGGCTTCCCTTCAAAATCCGCCAGCAGCTTGTTCGGCCCACCCATGCGGCTGGACCGTCCGGCCGCCAGCACGATCGCATGCACCTTCGGATCGGCCTGCCGCTCGGGCGTCTCGCGCGGCTGCGGCCGGCTGGCGATCTCCATCAACAGCCCGCCGACGCCCATGCCGGCAATGTCGCGGTCGGTCACTTCGATGCCGGCAAGCGTGCGGTCGAGCACCCAATCAAAGCCGTTCTCTTTCGGGCTGCGGGCACAGCCAGGCGCACCAATCACCGGCTTGCCGCCGAGCTTGCCCAGCACCAGCAGATTGCCGGGATCGACCGGCATGCCGGTGCGCGTGACGATGCCGCCGGCCTGCCGGATCGCAGCGGGGATCACGTCGTCGAAATCGCTTACCGCCGATGCGCCGAAGATGACGACCAGATCATGCATCCGCGACAGCTCAGCCGCCGCTGCGGCAACGTCTGCGGCCCGGTGGGCGACGCGCCTCTCGGAGCCGACGGTGCTGCCGGAGCGCGCAAGCCGCGCTTCTGTCGTGCGTACGGTCTTGTCCAGCACGCTGTCCTTCAGGCCTGCCAGCGTGGTCTGGACAACACCGACCCTGGCAGCTCGAAAAGGATGCACGTCGAAGATCGGCCGCTCAGCCGACAGCGCAATAGCCTTCGCCAGCACATCGCCCGGCACCGCGTAGGGAATGATCTTCACGGTGGCGACCATCTGATGGTCTTCAACTGGCGCGTTCTGCTCCAGCGTCGCCACGGTAATGGCCGGATTGATCGCGTTGATCGCATCGATCAGCGCCGCGTCGACGGTAAAGATACCAGCCGCGACTGCGTGCAGATTGACTCGACCCGTAGCGGCCGGCCTGGCGTCAATCCCGGCAAATCGCATTGCCGCGACCATTTGCTCGGCAGCCGCATTTTCCTCCACATCGCCGGCGTCGAGTACCGCCGCGATGACCTCGGACACGCCTGCCTCGCGCAGCAGGGCGATGTCTCCTGCAGACAACACCTGCGCCTTACGGATTTTCTTGCCGCCAGCGCTGAGCGAATGCGCCAGGATCGCGCCCTCGGCCTTGTCGAGCGGAATGGGACCGAATTTCACGCGGCAACCTGTGTCTTGGCTGCGAGGCCCCGCGAGCGAAACGCCTCGATGACTTGCCCTAGAACCGCCACAGCGATCTCCGCCGGTGTCGCGGCCCCAATGTTCAGGCCGATCGGGGCATGGATACTGTCGATCTGGTCTTGCGACGCACCGAGTGCCAGAAGCCTCTCGACCCGCTTGGCATGCGTCTTCCGGCTGCCCAGCGCGCCGACATAAAAGCAGCCCGCATCCAGCGCCGCCTTCAGCGCAAAATCGTCGATCTTGGGGTCATGCGTGACAGCCGCGAGCGCGCTATAACTGTCCAGCGGCCGCCCTTTCAGAACATCCTCCGGCCATTCGGCATCGAGCTGGACGTCCGGAAAACGGTCCGGCGTGGCGAAGGCCGTGCGCGGGTCGATGATTTCGAGCGGAAAGCCGGCGATCTTCGCCATCGGCGCGAGCGCCTGGCTGATATGCACGGCACCAATCACAACCAGCCGCGGCTGCGGCAGGTGAACGTTGAGGAAGAATTTTCTGCCCTCAGCCTCGACCGAACCCGAATTGCCGGTCCGAAACGCCTTGCCAATCGCCTCGCCCAACTCGCCGGCCACCGCATCGCCTTCGCGCACAACCCGGTCGCGCCCGTCGCCAAGATCGGTGACAACGATGGCCGCGCGACGCGCCCGGCGCTCTTCATTCAGCGTTTTGAGGACAAAAGGATCCACGACTTAACCCAGGCGTTCGACGTAGACTTTGATCTTGCCGCCGCAGGAAAGCCCGACCTGCCAGGCCGTTTCGTCGGCGACGCCGAATTCCAGCATGCGCGCCTTGCCATCGGAAATCACATCGACTGCTTCCGATACCACCGCGCCCTCGACACAACCGCCGGAGACGGATCCGTGGAAATTGCCTTCGGCATCGATGACCAGATGGCTGCCGACCGGTCTCGGCGCGGAACCCCACGTCTCGACCACCGTCGCCAGCGCGACGTCGCGGCCCTCGTTCATCCAGCCCTCGGCGATCGCCAAGGGATCGCGGGCTTCGTCCAGATTTGCGCTTGTCTGCATGGGTATCACCTAGCTCGCAGGCGTTTCAGGGGTATTGAGATTCGGCCCAGGATGAGCCGAAAATGGTGGCGTTCGAGAACCGAAGCGGAGTGTACATTTAAGTACACGAGCATCGGAAGCGCAGAAAGCCGCCATTTGCAGGCCATCCTCGGTCGAATATCGATGCCCCTGATATGGTCATGCTGCCTGGGAATTGCCAAGCTCCATCCAGCGGCGTGGATCGGCCTCGCGGCTCGAACTTTTGTCTAAGGACGCGACGAGGTCCGACAGCGCAGCCAGATTGTGCACGGCGCGGAATTCGTCGACATGCGGCAACATTGCCTTCACGCCGCGCGCCCGCGCCTCGAACCCGTCGAACCGTAGAAGCGGATTAAGCCAGATCAGCCGTCGGCAGGATTTGTGCAGCCGCTCCATCTCTTCGGACAGGCCAGCTACATCGTCCCGTTCCAGCCCGTCGGTGATGAGCAGCACGATTGCCCCCTGCCCCAACACGCGGCGCGACCAGAGCCGGTTGAACTCATGCAGCGTGTCGCCGATGCGCGTTCCGCCTGACCAGTCCTGCACAGCGGCCGAACTGTCGCTCAGCGCTTGGTCCGGATCGCGGTGCCGCATCTGCCGGGTCAAATTGGTCAGCCGCGTACCGAAAACGAAGGTATGCACGCGCCGCCGCTTTTCCGTCAGCGCGTGCAGGAAATTCAGGAAAATCCGCGTGTATTGGCTCATCGAGCCGGAAATATCGGCCAGCACCACCAACGGCGGATGCACCTCACGCGGCGACCGGAATTTTGGCAGCACAAGTTCGCCGCCCGTGCGCGCCGCCGCCCGCATCATGGCGCGCGGATCGATGGAGCGGCCCAAGGGATCCGTACGAAAACGCCGCGTCCGCACCGTGTCGAACGGCAGCTTGAGATCGGCGATGGCGCGCTTGGCCTCATCGATTTCCTGCGCCGTCATCTGCGCAAAATCCTTCTCGCGCAGCACCTCGTTGCCCGACACGGTGAAGCGCGCGTCAACCTCGACCTCGGGAATCTCGCGGGGCGGCTGGTTCTTGGCATGCCCCTCGAACATCGCCTGGCTGACGCGGCTTTCGGCGGCACGCTGCTTCTGCTTTTCACGCTGGTCGGGCGCGACGGGCGAGAACATCGCGATCAACTTCTCGATCAGCTCGCGCGATTTCCAGAACAGGCGGAATGCCTCGTCGAACACAGCATGGTCTTCATGCCGGGTCACCAGCACCGAATGCAGCACCCAGTAAAAATCGTCGCGGCTGCCGATGCCGGCCGTCAGCACCGCCTCGATGGCATCCTTCACCGACGCCGGCCCGACCCGCATACCGGCCTTGCGCAAGGCCCGCGCGAAATAGACGATGTTGTCGGCGATCCGGCCTTCGGCCTGAAACTTCTCCCGCATCTCAGGCGGAAACGGGCAAGAGCTCGTAAACGCGAGCCTCTCGACTCGCGGCCGCAATATCGCCTCGCTTCAAGGCCGTGCGAACACGGTCGAGCTTCAGGGCATCATCTTTGGAAATGTACGGCCCCCAAGCCCCATCATCGGGGATCAGATCGACCTCGACCTCGGCGGCATATTTATCAGCATGAACGAAACGAACGGATTTGCGGCTCATTTCGGCTTCCTTCTCAAGAAATCTGCCGTCCAACGCTTCGGATCAGGTCGATAGGCCGTAATCAGCGTTGCCTCATCGGGCGAATTTTTGGCAATCCCCCACAACGCGTGAACCGGCATGTCTCCCGGCAACAACTGCAACACCAAAACACACGGACCCTTGTGATAGTCTTGATACTCCTCGACCCACTGTGCCTGCACGACGCTGTCGAGCAATTCCGTCAAAGAAATATCATCGTCCGCCAGTTCGTCAAAACCATGCGCTGAAACACGAAATTTCCCTTCGCCGAGAAGTCCCTTGATTTGACCGAGCAGGTCGCCCATTCACTCCGCCGCCGTGGCGAGTTCGGCCTTCACCTCTTTGAGTATCCGCCGGCCCTCGCCCTGCTCGATGCGGGCGATGTCGTCCTGATATTTGAGCAGCACGCCGATCGTGTCGGACACGGTCTCGGGATCGAGCGCCACCTTGTCGAGTTCGGTCAAGGCGCTTGCCCAGTCGATCGTCTCGGCGACGCCGGGCACCTTGAACAGTTCCAGTTCTCGCAGCTTCTGGATGAAGCGCACGACTTCCGCCGAGAGCCGCTTATTGGCGTCCGGCACCTTGCGGCGCACGATCTCCAGCTCGCGCTCGGCGTTCGGATAGTCCACCCAGTGGTAGAGGCAGCGCCGCTTCAGCGCATCGTGGATTTCGCGCGTGCGGTTGGTGGTGATGATGACGATCGGCGGCTCCTCCGCCTTGATCGTGCCCAGCTCCGGCACCGTCACCTGAAAATCGGACAGGATTTCCAGCAGGAAAGCCTCGAAGGCCTCGTCGGTGCGATCGAGCTCGTCGATCAGGAACACGGGCGCGGCCCCATCCTTGCCGGTGAGCGCTTCCAACACCGGCCGCCGGATCAGGTAGCGCTCGGAAAAGACGTTCTTTTCCATATCCTTGCGGTCGACGGCTCCGGCGGCCTCCTCCATCCGGATTTCGATCATCTGCGCGGCGTAGTTCCATTCATAGACGGCGGAGGAAACATCCAGGCCTTCATAGCATTGCAGCCGGATCAGCCGCCGCCCCAGCGCCGAGGCCAGTACTTTTGCGATCTCGGTCTTGCCGACGCCCGCCTCGCCCTCGAGGAAAAGCGGACGTTTCATTTTCAGGCTGAGGAAAAGCACCGTCGCCAGTGAGCGGTCTGCGACATAGTCGGCGCCGGCCAGTAGCTCCAGTGTTTCATCGATGCTTGTCGGGACCGGTCGCGGCTTGATCATGAGCTTGCCTTCGTCGCTGACGGGCCGCGATCAAAGAACATGATAGCTGCGGTCGTGATAGATCAACGGCCGCAAATTATCGCCGATGCGCAGGCCTGTCACCTTGCCAAAAAGCACACGATGTGTGGCCAGATCCTTGGTGTCGGCAAGTTCACAATCGAACACCGCGACCGCCCCTTTCAGCGTCGGAGCGCCAGTCGCGATCACGTCCCATTCAGCCAGAGCGAAGCGTTCTTGCGCCGTGAGACCCGTCAACCCCGAGAAGGCGACAGAAAGCGGCTCGTGCCTGGCGGCCAATGTGTTCAGCGCGAACCTGCCGTTCTTCACAAACGCCTGGTTGTTCGGGTTCTCCCGGTTCAGGCAGGCCAGGATGGTCGGCGGCGAGTCGGACACCGAGCAGGCGGCAATCACGGTCGTTCCGCGCAACCCGCCCGGCCCGTCCGTCGTGATAAGATGCACCGCACCGGCGAAATGCGCCATCGCGTCGCGATAGGCCTGCGGCCCTATCTCATATTTCTTGAGCACTGGCGGAAACAATCCTGCATATCCAAGCCATATATGGAGCCGAAGCTTAACGGACAAGCAAGCCTGCCGGGTGTTCGTATCAAGCCAATCGCTTGAAGGCGCTCAACGGCAACACCCCACCCCTACCCTCTACGAGGGGAGGGCTGTCGAAACATTAGTCTGAAGCAGTTTCCCTGCCACAACAGCCCGCATTGATGGACAAATTTCAGCCGATTCCGCGCAATAGACCAATTTTGCCTAGGTTTTTCAATGCCTTGCACGCCAGGCAAAATTTTCCACGCCGATTCTGTCCACACCTTTCAAGCTCGCGCGACAATGCCTGCGACTGTATTTTACATGAAGGAAAGGCAATGAACTGCAAGGCGGCGAACGAACAACAACAGGAGGCGCGGTGGCGCATCTTCCTGATGTTCGTCGTTATGGCCCTGATGGTCATTCGCACCGGACTGGTGTCGCGCGGCGTGATCGCGGTTCTTTCCGCCGGAAGCGGCTCGCAAGACGCCGCGCCGATGGCCCACCGTGAGTTGCTCTCGGCATCGCCCGCCGACGTCCGCAACGCCACGCTTGTGCTGTTGTGCCTGGCCGAAGCCGCCGGGCGGCTGGTCATCGTGAAAGAGCGCATGGTCTGGGAACTGATGAACCAGCCGTTGCCCCGACAAACGCATGAGCGGCCCATCAACGTCGCCAGCCTGTTCGAACGCCCAAGCCAACGCCTCGACTCATCCTGACGTCTCCCTCGATCTAAAGCTTTGGAGTGATTGTGCCGGGGTCATATTGCGACTTCGCCGGGCTGGGGTTACCTGTGCAGCGAATTCGACTCGTAAGCTGGGCGGTCCCGCTCTCTGATGTATCGTCGCGCGCGCTTTGCGCTAGCCTTCTCCGTCTTCGCGCTGGTTAGCACCGCGCTGGCCGCCGAGCCGCTGCTTGGCGTGGCCGCGCCGATGTCGGGACCGTCCGCGCTGCTCGGCACACAGGTGCGGGACGGAGCAATGCTGGCGGCGGAAAAGACCGGCGCCGAAGTCGCGATGGTCGACGATCAGTGCACGGCCTCCGGCGGCGCCAAGGCCGCCGAAGAATTCGTCAACCGCAAGGTCGCCCTCGCGGTCGGCTTTCTGTGCGGAGAGGCGCTGGAAGCAGCCTTGCCGGTCCTCAAGCAGGCAGGAATACCGGTGATCACCATCGGCGTGCGCGCCAACAGCCTGACCGATAATCGGGAAAAGACCGGCTGGCCGATCTATCGGCTTGCGCCACGCGCGGATGGCGAGGCGTCGGCCATCTCGCGCATCATCCCCGCGCTTTGGCGCGAAAAGCCTTTTGCGATCATCGACGATGGCACGATCTACGGCCGCGATCTCGCAGAAGGCCTGCGCTCTGCGGTCGAACAGCTTCAGCTCAAGCCAGTCTTCCTCGATGTCTTTCGCCCACAACTCGACAATCAGATTGCGTTGATAGGCCGCCTGCGCAAGGCCGGAGCAACGGAAGTATTTGTGGGCGGCGACCGCGACGACATCGCGATCATGGGCCGAGACGATGCGGAATTGGGCGCCGGCATCAGCTTTGCCGGCGGAGAAGCGCTGCGCGCAGCGTCCAGTTCGGTCCCGCTCGCCAAAGGCACGATCATGATCGGGTTGCCGGAATGGTCCGAGATCGCGGATACCGCCGTGATTTCGGCGTTTGGCGCCAAGAGTATCATGGCGGAAGGCTACGCCCTGCCTGCTTATGCTGCTGTCGAGATCGCGGTGGCGGCCGCTGCCGGTGGAACGACGGGGATCGGTCTCTTCAGCCGGCTCGACGAAGACGAATTCAAGACGGCGATCGGCACGTTCCGCTTCGATGCCAAGGGCGACCTGACCGAGTCGCTCTATCGCGCTTACACCTATGAAGGCACTCGCTTTATGCCGATCGGGTTCGAATGACGCACCGCACCGGACCACTGAACCTGATCACCGATGTCGGCGGCCTTCGAGTCGGCAATGCCGAGGATCACCGGCTGAAATCGGGCGTCACAGTGGTGGTCTGTGATGCGCCGACAACGGCGGCCATCCAGGTGCTCGGCGGCGCGCCGGGCACCAGCGACACTGAACTTCTCGAACCGCACAACACTGTGCAGCAGGTCGACGGGCTGGTGCTGTCCGGCGGCTCGGCTTTCGGGCTTGACTCGACGGCCGGCGCGAGGGCCGCCCTGCGCGAAAAAGGCATTGGCCTCGATGTGCGCGGCATTCGCGTTCCGATCGTGCCTGGCGCCATCCTGTTCGATCTGCTCAACGGCGGCGACAAGGACTGGGAGTTGCATCCGCCCTATCGTGAACTCGGCCACCAGGCCGCCCATGCGGCCGGCCTTGATTTTGCGCTTGGAACTGCTGGTGCGGGCACGGGCGCGCTCACGGCCGGCCTCAAGGGCGGCCTCGGCTCGGCTTCCAGCGTCCTGCCAAACGGTGTCACGATCGGCGCGCTGGCGGCAGTGAATGCGCTTGGCTCCGTCACCATAGGGGACACGCAGCATTTCTGGGCCGCTCCGTTCGAAATCGGCGATGAGTTCGGCGGCCGGGGTTTGCCGTCCCGAATGCCGCCCGACGCTACCAACGTTCGACTGAAGTTCCGCGACAACCCTATCGGCCAGAACACCACCATCGCTGTCGTCGCCACCGACGCTATCCTGACTGCGGCCGCCGCGAAACGACTGGCCATCGCCGCCCATGACGGCTTTGCCCGCGCGATCTGGCCCTCGCACACGCCGGCCGACGGCGACCTGATCTTCGCCTTGGCGACTGGAACCAGCGGCATCGATCTCAGCATGGAGGCGGCCATCGACCTCTATGCCGCCGCCGCCGCCGTCACGGCCCGCGCCGTCGCGCGCGGTGTCTTTGCGGCGACGCCGGCAGACGGCGACATGTTTCCAACCTGGCGCGAACGCCACACAAAATAGTGGATTTCCTTGCGGTCGACGTCGCGTTAGGGCTTGTCGCCGATCATGCCGCGATCTTGTGCGGTCAACGGAGTTTCGATGATCAGACGAATGGTTCTCGCGACTGGTCTGATGGCCGCTCTTTTCGCCGGCCCCGCATCCGCCGGCGATACCGCCGAGCTGAACATTCTTGGCTTCAGCGCCGACGGCAAAGTGTTTGCCTTCGAGGAATACGGCGTGCAGGACGGCTCAGGCTTTCCTTATGCCAACCGCTTCTACATCGACACGACCACCGACAAATTCCTGCCTGGAACACCGGTTCGCGTGCGCTTGGACGACGAAGCTGCAACCGTTGGCGCAGCGCGCGAGCAAGCGACCAAGCAATCTCAAGCCATCATCACGGATCAAATCCTGGCCGCCCATCGCGGCTATCTCGCCGCTTTCAATGCGGTGACCGAAGAATCTGCCGATCCTTACACCATTCTCGCCAATCCGAGGCCGATCTTCCCGCCGGTCGACAAATCGATCGCCTTTCGGCTCGAAGAAACCACTGTTCCGGCACCGGCGCTATGCAAGGATTTCGGCGAGACCAAGGGGTTTCGTCTGATCATGGAACACCCGGCCGGCGCATCGAAAACGCTACACGATGACCAGTCCATTCCCGTGAGCCGCAACTGTCCGCAAGGCTATCGTCTTGGCGGCTTGCAAACCTTCTACCCCGAATCCGGCCAGCCGGCTTTCGCCGTCATTATCGCTGTGCGCGGCTTTGGCTTCGAGGGTCCGGATTATCGCTGGTTGGCTGTCACGGGCAGGCTGTGAGCGACCTGCCACAGCAAACGCTTAGTCGGCCCGCAGCCTGGGCAGCGCCGCGTTTCGGTCGCGTCATGTTGGGCGCGGCACTCTGGGCTGCCGTCATGGCGCTGAGCGCCTGGTACGGTATCTGGATGCTTGAGTGGCAGATGAAAGCGCGCATCAGCCGCATCGTTGTGCTCTTCGCCGTCGGCGCGTTTCTGGCCTTTCCATTCGGCATCCTGGCCGCCCGGTTTCTGGCTCGACGCAGAAGCCGCGAGGTCGCCTGCGCCGCAGCGTTTCTGAGTCTTGCCGCCGCCACCATTGGCGTCACGTCGCTGATTTTCGCCTTCGATTACCGCACCTACTATGCCGAGTGGCACGACGACGAGTTATCGATCCGGCTGGTCTTCGAGATCGTCTTCACCACGCTCAGCGCCGTCTATCAGTTCGCCGTACTCGGTCTACGTCTCTATTTCCCCGTTGGCTTTGTGGGGCTTTTCGTCGCCAGTTGGTGGTTTGCGCGCAGCCGCAATTGAGCATTGTTGCCACCTCTGCTAGGACGCGTTTTTAACGACTGAGGCAAGCATGATCCCGCGCTATTCGCGGCCGGAAATGGTCGCAATCTGGTCGCCCGAAACTCGTTTCCGCATCTGGTTCGAAATCGAAGCGCACGCCTGCGATGCGCTGGCCGAATTGGGCGTCATCCCCAAGGAAGCCGCGAAAACCATCTGGGAAAAAGGTGGCGCGGCAAAGTTCGACGTCGCCCGCATCGACGAGATCGAGCGCGAGACCAAGCATGATGTCATCGCCTTCCTGACTCATCTCGCCGAATTCGTCGGGCCGGACTCGCGCTTCATCCATCAGGGCATGACATCGTCCGACGTCCTGGACACCTGCCTTAGCGTCCAGCTTGCCCGCGCCTCTGACATCCTGCTGGCCGATCTCAACGCCTTGCTCGCTGCGCTGAAGAAGCGCGCGCTGGAGCACAAGGACACGGTCACCATCGGCCGCAGTCACGGCATCCACGCCGAGCCGACCACTTTCGGCGTTAAGCTGGCGCTGGCCTATGCCGAATTCGAGCGCTGCCGGGAGCGTATGGTGCGCGCCCGTGAGGAGATCGCGACCTGCGCCATCTCCGGCGCCATCGGCACCTTTGCCAACATCGACCCTTATGTCGAAGAGCATGTCGCGAAAGAGCTCGGCCTGAAGCCCGAACCTGTCTCGACGCAGGTCATCCCGCGCGACCGTCACGCCATGTTCTTCGCCACGCTGGGCGTCATCGCCTCCTCGATCGAGCGCCTTGCGATCGAAATCCGCCATCTTCAGCGCACCGAAGTGCTGGAAGCTGAAGAATATTTCTCGCCGGGTCAAAAGGGCTCGTCGGCGATGCCGCACAAGCGCAACCCGGTGCTGACGGAAAACCTGACCGGCCTCGCCCGCATGGTGCGCTCCTATGCCTTGCCGGCCATGGAAAACGTGGCGCTCTGGCACGAGCGGGACATCTCGCACTCCTCTGTCGAGCGCATGATCGGGCCCGACGCCACGATCACCTTGGATTTCGCTTTGGCGCGGCTGACCGGCGTGATCGAAAAGCTCGTCGTCTATCCTGAGAACATGGACAGGAACCTGAACAAGTTCCGCGGTCTGGTCCACTCGCAGCGCGTCCTGCTGGCGCTTACCCAAGCCGGCGTTTCCCGCGAGGACGCCTACCGGCTCGTCCAGCGAAACGCGATGAAGGTGTGGGAACAGGGGGCTGATTTCCTTGAAGAACTACTCGGCGACAAGGACGTCCGCGCCGCGCTCTCCGAGGACGACATTCGCGAAAAATTCGATCTCGGCTATCACACCAAGCACGTCGACACGATCTTCAAGCGGGTCTTCGGCTGATGCGGCTGGCGGTCATCTCCGATGTGCACGGCAACCTTCTCGCGCTCGAAGCCGTGCACAAGGAGATCAAGGCCGCCGCGCCGGATGTCATCGTCAATCTAGGTGACTGCCTCTCCGCGCCGCTTTGGCCGGAAGAAACTGCGCAATATCTGATGGCCGAAAACTGGCTGACAGTGCGCGGCAATCACGACCGTTGGCTGTCCGAACAGACACACCCGCACGATCTGGACGACATGCTGCGCCCGGAGCTTTCCGCAGCAACCATGGCCTGGCTCGCCGCCCTGCCTGCCACCGCCCAGCTCGGCGACGACATCCTGCTCTGTCACGGCAGTCCCGCGAGCGACGAGATGTTTTTGCTCGAAGAGGAAGGCGAAGATTTCCTCTACCCCTCGAAAGAGGCCCAGGTACGGGCAAAGCTGGGTCCATGCGACGCGGCACTTGTTCTGTGTGGGCATTCCCACACGCCCCGCCTCGTCCACATGGATGGCGGTCCGACGATCCTTAATCCCGGCAGTGTAGGTGTCCAGGCTTTTCCGTCCTTCACCGCCACCGGCAGCCCACATGCCCGCTTCGCGATCGCCACGCGAAACGGCTCCAGTTGGTCGTTCACCCAATATGCCATCGAATATGACTGGCTGGCTGCGGCAGCACAGGCCGAGGCGCGCGGGCAATCGCGATGGGTTCATGGCTTGACGACAGGCTTTGCACCGGTGCCTGACAAGCCATGATTTCGACCGCGCCCGGCTTCGACTTCCTGGCCATTCCCGGCCGCGGCAATTCCGGGCCTGACCATTGGATTTCACACTGGTGCCGTGTGTTCCCGAACTCCAGCCGGCTGCTTCAAGCCGATTGGCACAAACCGGACCCTGCGAACTGGATCGGTCGCGTCGACGCCGCCGTTCAACAAGCGCCGCGCCGGGTCGTCATCCTGGCGCACTCGCTGTCCGTCGCCACGATAGTCAAATGGGCCGTTCAGGCCGAAGACGAAATGTTGCAGAAAGTTGCGGCGGCATTTCTGGTCGCGCCGACCAATGTCGAAGACCCTGACGCCGCCTTCGACACGGTCAGACCCTTTGCGCCAATGCCGTTGCAGAGACTGCCGTTTCCCGCGCTTGTCGTCGCGAGCCGCACTGATCCGCGCGTGGCGTTCGACAAGGCAACCGAGTTCGCCGCGGCCTGGGGCGCCGAGCTGGCCGATGCTGGCGATCTCGGCCATATGGGCAACGAAGCCAGGCTAGGCCTCTGGCCGGACGGTTTGCTGTTGCTAGGCCGCCTGCTGGCGCGCGCTAATCTCTAGGCTTTTGCCCCGCACGAACTATCGCCGGAAGCCCACCGCGCCACATCGCCGTTGATGCGGGTCCCGATAGGCTCGTTCAACAGCGGTCCGAAGGTTTCCACCCGGCTCGACCCGCCGCGCG
This sequence comes from Rhizobiaceae bacterium, assembly GCA_050247155.1. Lineage (GTDB taxonomy): Bacteria > Pseudomonadota > Alphaproteobacteria > Rhizobiales > Rhizobiaceae > Mesorhizobium_G. The sequence continues at coordinate 21,724 of JBFWUS010000001.1, read as the reverse complement.
CCTGCACGACGAGCAGTGGTAGCCCGCCATAATTTTTCGCCGGCACCAGCAGAAAGCGTGGATTACCGCTGTAGGAGCTCAGCTCATTGGCAAAGCGGTAGGATTTGAAAGCCGGGTCCTTCGAGGCGAACCAGCATTTATGCGCCGCGATCGCCACTTGCTCCATGGCGCGCAGCGAAGCGCTTTTGCCACCGCCGCTCGAGCTCGAATCGGTGACCTTGACCTTCGATTGCTGGCAGGCCGCCAGCCCAAAGACACACGCCGCGCCGAGCAGCGCCAGAAGCGTTTTCCGCACCATCACCCCGCCCTTTTCGAATTCAGCCCAGGATGAGCCGAAAATGGTGATTTTCGAGAACCGAAGCGGAGTGTACTTTTGGGTACACGAGCATCGGAAGCGCAGAAAAGCGCCATTTGCAGGCCATCCTCGGGTGAATTCACGCCGCCTTGCCCAGTACGCTCTCGAAAAGCGCCCGCCCGTCGATGCCGCCATGCGCCGTTTCGATCAGGTTTTCTGGATGCGGCATCAGGCCAAGCACATTGCCCTTGGCCGAAACGATACCGGCAATGTCGTTGATCGAACCGTTGGGATTGGTGTTGTCCGCATAACGGAACACCACCTGCCCCTCGCCTTCCAGCGTGTTCAGCGTTTCAGCGTCGGCGAAATAGTTGCCGTCATGATGCGCGACCGGGCAACGGATCACCTGCCCCGCCGCATAATTGCGCGTGAAGGCCGTGTTCGCGTTGGCCACCTCGAGCTTCACTTCGCGGCAGACGAATTTCAGCGACTGGTTGCGCATCAGCGCGCCGGGCAGCAGCCCCGCCTCCAGCAGGATCTGGAAGCCGTTGCAGACGCCCATCACCATGACGCCCTTGTCGGCCTTCTCCGCTAAGGCGCGCATCACCGGCATTCGCGCCGCGATCGCGCCGCAACGCAAATAATCGCCGTAGGAAAAGCCGCCCGGAATGACGATCAGGTCGACATCGGGGATCGTCGCGTCGGTTTCCCAGACGGTGACCGGCCGCTGACCGGAAATCTTGGTCAGCGCTGCGATCATGTCGCGATCGCGGTTGAGGCCGGGAAGAAGGACGACGGCTGATTTCATGGATTTGGGCCCGGCTTTTGCAGCTTACGCTAGAGCAATGCTGTAATTCTCAATCACCGTATTGGCCAGCAACCTGTCGCACATGGCCTTGATCTCCGCTTCGGCCTTGGCCTTGTCGGTCGACTGCAATTCCACGTCGAACACCTTGCCTTGCCTCACGGAGCCTACCCCGCCGAACCCTAGCGCGCCGAGCGCATGCTCGATCGCCTTGCCTTGCGGGTCGAGAACGCCGTTCTTCAGGGTGACGGTAATGCGGGCCTTGATCACGCGAAAAATCCTGTCTGTCAAAAACATCGGGCGGCCGCAGCCGCCCTACCGGCTATTCAGGTTTGCCGAGATGCGGCCCAGGATGAGCCGAAAATGGCCCTTTTTCGAGAACCGAAGCGGAGCGCACTTTTGGGTACGTGAGCATCGGAAGCGCAGAAAAAGGCCATTTGCAGGCCATCCTCGGCCGCATATCAGTGCTTCGTGCCCTTCGGCTCCTCATTGGAAGCCACCAACACTGGTCCGGTCGGACGCGGCGGCTCGTTCTCGTTCATGATGCCGAGCCGGCGCGCGACCTCCTGATAGGCTTCCATGAGGCCGCCCATGTCGCGGCGGAACCGATCCTTGTCCAGCTTGTCCTGCGTGTTGACGTCCCACAGCCGGCACGAATCAGGCGAAATCTCGTCGGCGACGACGATGCGCATCATCTCGCCCTCGAACAGCCGGCCGCACTCCATCTTGAAATCGACAAGCTGGATTCCGACGCCCATGAACAGGCCTGAGAGGAAATCGTTGACGCGGATCGCCAGCGCCATGATGTCGTCGATTTCCTGCGGCGATGCCCAGCCGAAGGCCGTGATGTGTTCTTCGGAGACCATCGGGTCGTCCAGCGCATCGGCCTTGTAGTAAAACTCGATGATCGAGCGCGGCAGCACGGTGCCTTCCTCGATGCCGAGCCGCTTGGCCAGCGAGCCGGCGGCGATGTTGCGCACCACAACCTCGAGCGGGATAATCTCAACTTCCTTGATCAGTTGCTCGCGCATGTTCAACCGACGGATGAAGTGTGTCGGAATGCCCATGCGGTTCAAATGATTGAAAATATGCTCGGAAATGCGGTTGTTGAGCACGCCCTTGCCGTCGACAATCTCGTGCTTTTTCTTGTTGAAGGCGGTTGCGTCGTCTTTGAAGAACTGAATCAGCGTGCCGGGTTCCGGGCCTTCATACAAAATCTTGGCCTTGCCCTCATAGATGCGGCGGCGGGTCTTCATAGAGCTTTTTCTCTGGTTGAAAGGGAAAGCGTCATAAAGAGCGGTCCCTCTGGGCTCGCGGCCCGACAATGGGCCGCATAGACTGCGTTTGGCCGTCTCTATCGCAATTGAGAGGCGCGCTCAATTGCCAAATCCGCGCATCAACTGCTTTCGGAGCACGAAATATTGCGTTGCAGCATCATCAATAGCCGCTGACATGAACTTGACCACGGCGCAGCCTTTTGGTTTGAGCATCGACAACCTAGATTCCGCCAAGCCGGCCGTTTTGGGCGGCCACGTCTAACAAGGGAACAGCCATGAGCAGCATGAAGGACCGCGAGGAAGGTTTTGAGCGCAAATTCGTCTTCGATGAAGAACTCCGCTTCAAGGCGAATGCCCGCCGCAACAAGGCGCTCGGCTATTGGGCGGCCGAAAAGCTGGGCAAGTCCGGCGCCGATGCCGATGCCTACGCCAAGGAAGTGGTGATGTCCGACATTGCGGAAGCCGGCGATCACGACGTGCTGAGCAAGGTCAAGAGCGACTTCGAGGCGGCCGGAATCGATCAGTCCGAGCACCAGATTCGCCGCACCATGGACGAACTGATGGCAAAGGCAATCGAGGACGTCCGTAACAATTGATTGCGCTTTGATTTTTCGGCAGCCGGCGCTAGCCCGCTGGACCAAAGAACCGCCCCGTTCGAGGGCGGTTTTTCTTTGCCTTTCAGTCTAAAAATCGCCCACACTGCCGGCGCGCCTAAGTTGGAGAAACAGCCGCATGTCCCTCGCCGCCAAGCTCGCCGCCGATGAAGTGGTTCTCACCTGCTGGTCGGGCGTGCCGGATTCGCTAACTGTTGAGCTGATGGCCGGCGCAAAGGGCTTCGATGCCGTCACCCTGGATATGCAGCACGGCGGTCACCATGAGGACAGCATTTTGCGCGGCCTGCCGGCGATCATGCGCGCAAACAAGCCGGCCGTTGTGCGTATTCCGGTCGGACGCTGGGATATGGCCAGTCGCGCACTGGATTTCGGGGCGGATGCGGTCATCGCTCCGATGGTGAATTCGGTCGAGGACGCGCACCTCTTCGCCGCCGCCACTAAATACCCGCCGATCGGCGAGCGCTCCTGGGGTCCGACTTTCGCGATGCCCCGCCATGGTAAGGGCACGCCGCAGCAATATCTCGAGGAAACCAACGCCCGGACGGTTTCCTTCGCGATGATCGAGACCCGTGCCGCGCTCGAAGTCCTCGACGGCATCCTTGCCACACCGGGTATCGACGCGATCTTCCTTGGACCCTCGGATTTCTCGATTGCCTGGACGCGCGGCAGAACGATCAACCCGACCTTGGAAGACATGATGGAGACGGTCGCCGACGTTGCAAAGCGCGCTCGCGCGGCGGGTAAACATTGCGGCATCTACATCATGGATGCCGCCGTGGCTGGCCGCTATATCGATATGGGCTATCGTTTCCTGGCCTGCGGCAATGAGGGCCAGTTGATCAACCAGGGCGCGGCCGTAGTGGCTGGAGCGGTCCGCGACAACATCGGGAAGCGCTGACGAAGGCTCAGGATTAGGGCCGGGGACAGCTTGCTTCTTTCCGCGCAAGGCAGTTTAGGGGCGACATCAGATACCAGCATAGCCTTTCAGGACGCGCTCCAGCATGTGAACAGATTCAGGCACGTTTGAAAAAGCTTCTTTGTCTTTTCAATCTCTTGTCATTTTCTTGTCCTCGCGTTCATCCACTCCCCTCTCAACCTCTTCGATAATCCCGGCAGTTCCTCTCATGGGAAGCGCCTGTCGCGACGGCGGTGAGTGTGAGAGGAACCGGCGCCTCCGATTTGGGTTCGTAGCCTGGGTCCGGGGAGGCTCCGCCAAGAGGTTCCCCTCGGGACACTACGGTCCCGGCGTGCCGGAGATGAGGCACACAAACCCCAAGGCTCCAAAAAGAGCCGGAAGGGCCCAGAGGAACAGGCGGGAACCGAAATCGCCGGGTGGCGGCCGAGAGGTTGCAGATTAAAATTTAGATAGCGACCGATCGGCCGCCATCTTCCCATCTCCCAGACGACCGGGAGTGTTCTTTGAAATGGCCAGGCTGGTGAAAGACCCGGCGCGTGGCAATGAATAAGTGTGTCCGCGAATGTTATTCCGGCGCTTGCAGCTTCGACAGGAACTGCGCGAACACCATCGAGCCTTCCGGCCATGGTCCATGACCGGACTCGCTGTTCATGTGTCCGGCCTCACCGGCGTCGATGAACAGCGATCCCCAAGCCGCGGCAATGTCCTCGGCAACCTCATAGTTGCAGAACGGGTCGTTGCGACTGGCGATCACGACCGATGGAAACGGTAGCGGGTCGCGCGGATAGGGTCCGAACGTCATCAGATGTTTTGGCCGGATGTCCGGATTCGAAACGTCCGGCGGGGCCACGAAAAAGGCCCCGGCGACCGGCTTTGTGAACTGCGGGATCGCCTGTACAGCCGCCGCGACGCCCAGCGAATGCGCCACCAGCACCACCGGCTTTGTGGCTTCATTGACGGCTTCGGATATTTTTGCGGTCCAATCCTCGCGCACGGGTTTCGACCATTCGGCCTGCTCGACCCGCCGCGCGGACGAAAGCTTCCCCTCCCACCGGGTTTGCCAATGGTCCGGCCCGGAATTGGTGTAACCCGGAACGATGAGGATATCGGCGTCCTTGACTTTCATTGGGCCGATGTAGCGTTCGATTTTCTCGACCGCAAGCTGCGGGCGGACTGCCATTGTCACCGATTCGGTGAACGCCGTGTCACACATTCGCTCACTTGTGTGAACGATCAGGAAAGACGATCTATCGTGCTACACTCGAACCGGCCCGATGCCTGGCCCTTGGAGACTCTGATGAGTGAATTGCCTTTTGCCGCCGAAGCGCCGATCAGCATCGGGAAAGTAGGGCTACGCGCCCGCGACGCTGCAGCGCTATCCGACTACTATCAGAAGGTCGTCGGCCTGCGCGAGCTGTCGCGCGATGGCGAAACGATAACACTCGGCGCCGGCGAGCGGCCGTTGTTGGTCCTCGAAAGCGATAAGACTTTGCGGCCTGACGATCCGCGCAGCGCCGGGCTGTTCCACACGGCGTTCCTGCTGCCGTCGCGGGCCGATCTCGGCCGCTGGATCAACCATGCCGTCCAGAAGCAGATCGCCATTGAAGGCGCGTCGGACCATCTGGTCTCGGAGGCGCTTTACCTCACCGATCCCGAAGGCAACGGCATCGAAATATATACCGACCGGGCGCCGTCAGCCTGGCGCACCGAGGACGGCAACGTGAAGATGGCGACGCTGCGGATGAATATTCCCGACGTGCGCGCCTCCGTCCCTGCGGGCGATGCTGGCTGGCAGGGCGCGCCTGACGGCTCGATCGTCGGCCACGTGCATCTGCGCGTCGGCGACCCGACTGTCGCGGAAGACTGGTGGCACAAGGAACTCGGCTTCGACACGATGGCGAAGTACGGCGCGGACGCCGTCTTCCTGTCGACTGGCGGCTACCACCATCACATCGGCGCGAACACCTGGCAAAGCCGTGGCGCGGGACCGCGCGAAAAGGATCGAACCGGCTTGAGCTGGGTTGAACTTGCCTCGAAAGACGGAAGCCGAGCCGGTCTCTCCAAGGAAGATCCTTGGGGCAATATGATCAGGACCGTTGCCTGATCGACAAGCTTGTGGCCCGACTAACGCCTGGCCGCAATCATCTTTGACTCTTATTGCGGGGCAGGAGCTGGGGCTGCCGGCGCGGGCGCAGGTTCGGCTGGCGCCGCAGGCGCTGCCGGAGCGGCAGGCTCAGCGGGAGCCGGAGCGGATGGCGCTTCAACATTGACGTTAACGTCGCCGGCGCGACCGCCAAACGTCCCGTTCATGTAAAGATAGCCGGCAACCGCAGCGACAATCACGATGATGATCGCGGCAACCCAACCGCCGCTGCCATTGGAAACGACGACTGTCTCTTTTTCACGATTGGACATCAAAACCCTCTCGATATGTCAAACTGCGCCGTTAGACACAGCCGAGAAACACGTCGAGCGAGGTTTGGTTCCGGCCGGCGGGAGTTAGCGGCGCTCAGGTCTTGCGTCGCGCGAGAACAGGTAGATCACCAACGCCGCCGCCAGCAGCACGAAATAGAAGCCAAACAGCGCCGCGTAAGGGCCGCTTGGATTATGCGGGTCCGCTGTTGATGAAACTACCGCGCCAGTCGCAAACTGCATGATGCCAACACCGCCGATTGTGAAGAAATTCATCAGCGTGACGCCGCGCCCGACCAGATGCGGTGGGAAAAAAGCCCGCGCATGTGCCATCAGCAGGCCGTAGGCGCCGCCGGCCAAGCCGATCAAGATGAGCAGAATGGTGACGGTCGTCGTATCGGTGATGACGTTCAGAGCCAGATAACCAAGCGCGGCGAGCGCTAGCGCCGTGCCACCGACGCCGACCCATTTGCGCGTGCGCAGCAGGGTATCCAGCGGGCCGTAGATGAAATTGCCGGCCACCATCGCCAAAGCCATGAAGAAGGTGATATTGCCGATGATGATGGCATCCGCGCCGTAGACGTCCTGCAAATAGGGCCCGGCCCAGAGCCCGCGAATGCCGATCGGCGGCGCGTAGTTCAGCGCGGTGATCGGGATGATCGGCCACAGCACCGGCATCTTCAGGAGGTCGAGATAACCGCGCAGGCCGCGCCCATCCTGCTTCATGTCGGGAGGTGCCGCCGGATCATGGACGAGGATCAGGATCAATGCCGCCGAAAGCAGCGTGAAGAGTCCCAGCCCTGCCATTACCGGCCGCCAGCCGAGGGCTTCCGCCGCATTGGCGAGCGGCGACGCGCCGACCACATTGCCCAGCGCGCCGAACGCGATCAGCCAGGAGGTCAGGACGGCGAACCGCGCCGGCGTGTAGATACGCGCGAAGATGAAGAGCGAAGCCATCAAAACCGGCGCACAGCCAACGCCGATCAGCGCCATCGCGCCGACAACCGTCCAGGGACTCTGCGCCAGCGAGAACATGAGCGCGCCGCCTGCCCCGCCCGCTGCCAGCAGCACCGCGCAGGTTCGCCTCGGACCAAAGCGGTCCAGCGAAACGCCGACCGGAAATTGCGCCAACGCGAAGGTCAGGAAATAGATGCCGGAAGCGAGCGAAAGGTCGGCCTTCGTGGCGCCGAGTTCCGCGGTCAACGCCGGCGTCAGCACCGCCAGGAACGAACGGTAAAACTGCGAGAGCACATAGGCGACCGCGAGCGCGGCTATTCCGGCCATCGATCGACCTCACGAAAAAGGCGGCCGAAGCACCGCCTCGACCGCCCTATTCGATCAACCTATTCAGTACAACTCGACAAAGGATCGAGTTCGTTTGCGCCAGAAGCGCTTATGCCGCACGAGCCGGGCGACGCCCGCCGCCGCCAAACTTGCGCTTGTTGCCGCCGAAACGCTTGCCGCCGGGCTTGCCAGCGAACGGCTTCTGCTGACCGTCCTTGGCAACAAAAGGCTTGCCGCCAAACCGCTTCTGGCCAAAGCCGTCGCCGTGAGGCCGGCGTTCGCCCTGCGGCGCACGTGGCTCCATGCCCGCTGCCTGCTCGCCGTGCTGCGCCTGCTTGCGGCCCGCTCCGTGGTTGTCCCCGGAACGATGCTGGCGGTTATCGCGCGGACGATGATGCTGGTTCGGAGCCCGCCCCTCGCGGCTCTGCGACCGCTCGTCAGCTTCGCCCCGGTCGTTCGCAGCGTCGCGCGGCTTGCTCTGCGGGTCGGGCTGGCCGAGATGGTCGGCCGCGACAGAGAGTTTCATGCGGATGATCTTCTCGACCGAGCGCAGCTTGCTGTTCTCCGACGGATCGACCAGCGTGATAGCAGTGCCGTCCGCACCGTTGCGGCCGGTGCGGCCGACACGGTGCACATAGCTTTCTGCTTCGTCCGGCAGGTCGAAATTGACCACATGGCTGATACCGGGCACGTCGATGCCGCGCGCCGCGATGTCCGTCGCCACCAGAATGCGGACAGTGCCATTCCGGAAGCCGTTGAGTGCATTCTGCCGGGCGTTCTGCGATTTGTTGCCGTGGATCACGGCGGCTTCAAAACCGTCGCGGTCGAGGTCGCGCGCGACGCGGTCGGCGCCGTGCTTGGTGCGGGCAAAAACCATGACGCGGCTCATCGCCGGGTCCGCCAGCATCTTCGACAGCACGACGCGCTTCTGTTTCGTGCGCGCAAGCACCACGCTCTGATGGATTTCGGCTGCGGTTGTGCCCTGTGGGGCCACATCGACGCGCAGCGGATCGCGCAGCAACTCGCGGGCGAGTTCAGCGATTTCTTCCGGCATGGTGGCCGAAAAAAGCGCCGTCTGGCGCGCCGGATGCGTCGCCTTGGCGATGCGCCTGACATCGTTGATGAAGCCCATGTCGAGCATACGGTCCGCTTCATCGAGGATCAGCCAGGTCGTATCCGACAGAACCAGATCGCGCTCGCGCACCAGATCGGTGAGACGGCCGGGCGTCGCCACAAGCACGTCGACGCCGGGCAGAATCTTCTTCACCTGGCTGTGGCGCGACACGCCGCCCAGAACCAGCGCCGTCGAGATATGCGCGCCCTTGGAGAGTTTGCGCACCGTCTCTTCGATCTGCACCGCGAGCTCGCGCGTCGGCGCCAGAATCAGCGCGCGCGCCGTCTTCGGCCGGCGCTTGTCGCCCAGCGCCATGATCTTGGACAGGATCGGCAACGCGAATGCCGCGGTCTTGCCCGAGCCGGTCTGCGCGATGCCGAGCAGGTCGCGGCCCTCAAGCTGCGACGGGATTGTCTTGGCTTGGATCGGCTTGGGCTCGACAAAGCCAGCCGCGTTGGCTGCTTTCAGAAGCTGGCCGGCAATGCCGAGTTCGGCGAAGCCCATCGGCTCCGCATTGATTTCATTCGTCAAAATTTTCACTTTCACGCGGCGCAGCGCGCCGCAAATACCATCGGCGGCAGGGCGCAACCCACCGCGCATATTTCTGTTCTGGAACGACAAGGCGTGCGGACAAAAGGCCCGCTCGGCTGCGCTGTCGTGCCCGCCGCCATCTGCGACAGGTCTCTTCAACCGATCCCGAATTGGAAGGATGAAGTCAGACGCAACCAGTCCCACCGAGGGAAAGCCGGATATCCCGGCCCAAGCGCCTGGACGCCATATGGTTCAGACAGGCGCGGAATGCAAGCAAATTTATGCTGCAGTGCAAAATCAGCGGAAATTCGAAACTGGATCGATCCGCCCAGATCGGCCCTATGACGTCGATGCAAACAATCCCATTTTTCGCAGGAAAAAGCGCCATACCCCGTGTAACCACGCTTCGTATGCGCTAAGGAGCCGGCAACCCCGCAACGGATGCCGCCCGCCGACATGACCATCCCCAACACCGTGCAAATCACCGACGAGCTGATCAAGGCGCATGGCCTGAAACCTGACGAATACCAGCGCATTCTCGATCTCATCGGCCGCGAGCCGTCCTTCACCGAACTCGGCATCTTTTCGGCGATGTGGAACGAGCATTGTTCCTACAAATCGTCCAAGAAGTGGCTGCGAACGCTGCCGACCACCGGTCCCGTGGTTATTCAGGGCCCAGGCGAAAATGCCGGCGTGGTCGATATCGGCGACGGCGATTGCGTGGTCTTCAAGATGGAGAGCCACAACCATCCCTCCTACATCGAGCCCTATCAGGGCGCAGCGACCGGCGTCGGCGGCATTTTGCGCGACGTCTTCACCATGGGCGCACGGCCGATCGCGGCGATGAACGCCTTGCGCTTCGGCGCGCCGGATCATCCCAAGACGAAGCACCTCGTGGCCGGTGTGGTCGCTGGCGTCGGCGGCTACGGCAATTCTTTCGGCGTGCCGACGGTCGGCGGCGAGGTCAATTTCGATGCCCGCTATAACGGCAACTGCCTGGTCAACGCCTTCGCCGCCGGCCTCGCAAAGACCGACGGCATTTTCTACTCGAAGGCCGAGGGCGTCGGCCTGCCGGTGGTTTATCTCGGCGCGAAGACCGGCCGCGACGGCGTCGGCGGCGCGACCATGGCCTCGGCCGAATTCGACGACAAGATCGAGGAAAAGCGTCCCACCGTGCAGGTCGGCGACCCCTTCACCGAAAAATGCCTGCTGGAAGCCTGCCTCGAGCTGATGGCCTCGGGCGCGGTCATCGCCATCCAGGACATGGGCGCGGCCGGGCTCACTTGCTCCGCGGTTGAGATGGGCGCAAAGGGCGACCTCGGCATCCGCCTCGACCTCGACAAGGTGCCGGTGCGCGAGGAGCGCATGTCGGCCTACGAGATGATGCTGTCGGAAAGCCAAGAGCGTATGCTCATGGTACTGCGCCCCGAGCAGGAAGACGAAGCAAAAGCCATCTTCATCAAGTGGGGCTTAGACTTCGCAATCGTCGGCGAGACCACCGACGATCTACGCTTCCGCATCATCCATCAGGGTGAGGAAGTCGCCAATTTGCCGATCAGGGAGCTGGGCGACCAGGCGCCTGAATATGACCGGCCGTGGGTCGAGCCAACGAAGCGCACCGCTCTGGCCGATGAGGACGTGCCGCAGATGGATGTCGCCGACGCGCTGCTGAAGCTGCTGGCGAGCCCCGACCTTTCTTCTCGCCGCTGGGTCTACGAGCAATACGACACGCTGATCCAGGGCAATTCCTTGCAGATCCCTGGCGGCGATGCCGGCGTGGTTCGAGTGGAGGGCAATACAACCAAGGCGCTTGCCTTCTCCTCCGACGTGACGCCGCGCTATTGCGAGGCCGACCCCTATGAGGGTGGCAAGCAGGCCGTCGCCGAGTGCTGGCGCAATCTAACCGCCACCGGCGCGCTGCCGCTCGCCGCCACCGACAATCTGAACTTCGGCAACCCCGAACGGCCCGAGATCATGGGCCAGTTCGTGCACGCCATCAAAGGCATCGGCGAGGCCTGCCGCGCGTTGGACTTCCCGATCGTGTCGGGCAATGTCTCGCTCTACAATGAGACCAACGGCCAGGGCATTCTGCCGACCCCCACCATCGGCGGCGTCGGCCTGATCGACGACTGGTCGACGATGGCGCGCATCGGCTTTTCCGCGTCGAAGCAGGCGATCCTGCTGGTCGGCGGGCCAAAACATTGGGGCACGCATCTTGGTCAGTCGATCTATCTGCGCGACCTGCACGGCCGCGCGGACGGCCCGCCTCCTTCTGTCGATCTCTACCAGGAACGCCAGACCGGCGATTTCGTGCGCCGGCTGATCCGCGGCGGCATCGTTTCGGCCGCGCATGACGTTTCCGACGGCGGACTTGGCGTCGCGCTGGCAGAAATGGCGATCGCCTCCGGTATCGGCGCGCGGATCCCGTGGGTGCTGGATGTCGACCCGCTCAAAGTGTGGTTCGGTGAAGACCAAGGGCGCTATGTGCTAACCCTCAACATCGACCCACAGAGCGAACAGATGGACCCGATCTGGCAAGAGGCTATGGACGCCAATGTCGGGCTGGTATGGATAGGTGAGACGGGTGGCCCGTCCTTGAAGCTCGGCAGGTCGCGTGCAATACCGGTCAGTGAATTGAAGGCGGCGCACGAATCGTGGTTCCCCGCTTTCATGGCAGCCTGACCGGAGCCTGAACCATGCCGATGGACGCCCGCGATATCGAGAACCTGATCAAGGAAGGCATCCCCGACGCCGTCGTGACCATCCGCGACCTCGCCGGCGACGGCGATCACTATGCGGCGGAAGTCGTGGCCGAAAGCTTCCGGGGTAAAAGCCGGGTGCAGCAACATCAGATGGTCAACGCCGCGCTGAAGGGCAAACTGGGCGGCGAATTGCATGCCCTGGCGCTGCAAACCAGCGTGCCGGAGTGACGGGAGCCAATGTCTATCGTCAGCGACTTCATCGAACAGGTCACCAAGACCGTTCTCAATGAGGGGCTGCGCAAGATCGGTGGCAAGCGCCGTCGGCGTCGTCTGTCGCCAACTCAGCGGATCGCCAAGGAAATCGAGCGGCTGGTGAAACCAGCCAAGCAGCAGGTCAGCCGCAAGAAGACGACGCGCGCTCGATCGAAGACGAGGCGGCGCGCGTATTGAGGGGAGCTCCCTCCCCCTTGAGGGGAGGGTGGACGGCCGAAGGCCGGTTGGGTGGGGTCGGTTCTGAAAGCTGAGCGGCTGTCTCGATCCGAGGTCGGAGCATTGCCGTTGGCGACCCCACCCGGCCGCTGCGCGGCCACCCTCCCCTCATGGGGGAGGGAGCTTGCGGCTCACCGCCACACTTGGCCCGACTGGGAATTTGCCACCTACGATGTGCCGCTTGCCGTCATAGAGCGCTGACACCGCGCCATCGAAGAACAGTGCGTTTCGGCAACCGAGCACTTCGCGATAAAGCCGGGCGAATTTGCCGAGGCTCACCTCGCCGCGGGAGATGGCAAACACCGCCCTGCCCGTTTCGTCTACTCCGACGCCATTGCGGATATAGCGCGACTGTCCGTCGGGTTCGAAACGCGGATGAATATTACCATCGATAACGAGCATGGGGCCGGATTGCGTAGCGTAGGCCACATTCGGCGTGGCGGCGGCATAGGCGGCCGTCTCCAACACGCCGGCCTTTCCATATTTCGTGACGAAGAATACGCCGTTCGGTTTCATGAAAAAATTGCCGAGGGCGTCGGTTGTATTCAGCGGCGCGGTCTCCTTGCCGTCCTCCACATAGAGCCCGACGGGCGAGAAATCCTCATGATACATGCCTGCATTCATGGCGAAGACGAAACCATTCCTAACAGGCAGCCGGTCCAGGCGTTCGAGCGGCTTTCCATCTGGCCCGGTGCGGCGCACCGCGATGTCGTACTCCAACGGCGAAACCCGGCACACGATGAAGGCCGAATCTTCGAAGGCCAGCTCTTCGCAGCTTGCCGGCAGACCGGTGGTTAGGGCTGGAGGCTCGGCTCGCATCGCGCCACGCCAGTACCAGACCGCACCTGACACGGCTATGGCGAGCAGCAGCGATGCGATGATTTGGACACGCGTCATCAACGGCAAAGACCCAGTTTTCGGCTTGGCGTGTTGTTCAAATGGAGTGTGGCGCAATGCAGGCGCAATCCAGCAGCTTGTTTCGAAAGGCCATCGGGTCTATTTGAACGACAACACTATCGTCCGGCTCCCACGGGCGCGAAAGGATCGAATGATGAGCGGAACCAACGACTACATCGCCTCCGAAGTGAAGAGCAACGACGTCGTGCTGTTCATGAAAGGCACGCCCGGCTTCCCGCAGTGCGGCTTTTCCGGTCAGGTCGTGCAGATTCTCGATTATGTCGGCGTCGACTATAAGGGCGTCAACGTGCTCACGTCGAACGAGCTGCGCCAAGGCATCAAGGACTATTCCAACTGGCCGACCATTCCCCAGCTTTATGTGAAGGGTGAATTTGTCGGCGGCTGCGACATTGTCCGCGAGATGTTCCAGGCCGGCGAGTTGCAGAGCTTCTTCGAGGAAAAGGGTATCGCCGCCAAAGGCGCAGCCTGATTTTTCCTGACCGAGCTATTCGGGCCCGGCCAACCACGATTTTTCCCGTACGCGGGACCAGACGACAATGCGCCGGGCAACCGGCGCATTTGCCGTCTCTATTGATTGGAACTGCCATGAGCCAACCATCCGAATTCGCCCCGTCGGGTCAGAAATTCCCGCCGCGCTGGGAGTTCATTTCCATATGCGCCGGCCTGATGGCGCTGAACGCCCTCGCCATCGACATCATGTTGCCCGGCATGCAGGAGATCGGCGCGAGCCTTGGCGTCACCGATGAGAACCAGCGCCAGCTGATTATCCCGGTTTACTTTCTCGGCATGGCGGCCGGCCTGTTGTTCTACGGCCCGGCTTCCGACCGGTTCGGACGACGACGGCCGCTCTTCTTCGGCCTGGCCATCTATATCGTGGCGGCGTTCTTCGCTGCCTTCGCGCCGACGTTCGAAAGTCTGCTGGCCCTGCGCTTCATCCAGGGCATCGGCGCGGCTTCCACCCGCGTGATTGCCGTCTCGATCGTGCGCGACCGGTTTGGCGGACGCGCCATGGCCGAAGTGATGTCGCTCATCTTCATGGTGTTCATGATCATCCCGGTCATCGCGCCGAATATAGGCCAGCTCGTCCTTTTGTTCGGTGACTGGCACGAGATATTCCTGGTCATGGCAGGGCTCGCTCTGCTCATCGTGATTTGGACCTGGCTGCGCATGCCCGAGTCCCAGCACCCGGAAGACCGCCGGTCGATCGACATCGGCTCGGTGTTTCGCGGCTTCGGCATCGTGCTGACCAACCGCATGTCGCTCTGGTACACGCTGGCATCGACCATCCTGTTTGGCGCGCTGTTCGGATTCATCAACTCGGCCCAGCAGGTCTATGTCGGAATCTACGGCCTAGGCGTCTGGTTCCCGGTCGTTTTCGCGGCGATCGCCGGGATGATGGCCCTATCGTCCTTCCTGAACTCGCGTCTGGTCGGCAAGCTCGGCATGCGCCGGCTCTCGCACGGCGCTCTGATTGGCTTTTTCGCCGTCAGCGCAGTCTGGTTCGGCCTGTCGCTCTTGGGGCCAGTCCCCTTCTGGCTGTTCCTGCTGCTCTTTGCCCTGGCAATGTTCCAGTTCGGCTGGATCGGCTCGAACTTCAACGCCATCTCGATGGAGCCACTGGGGCATATTGCCGGCACCGCCGCCTCGGTCCAGGGCTTCATCCAGACGCTGGGTGGTGCGCTGATCGGCACACTGATTGGCCAATCCTTCGACGGCACGGTGACCCCGCTCGCGGCCGGCTTCTGCGGTGTTGCGCTGGCGGGCCTGGTTTGTGTGCTGATCGCCGAAGGCGGCAAGCTCTTTGCCGCACCGGGTGCCGCAAAGCCAGTCGCCATCGCTGAGCCTCACTGAGCCGGGCCAGCGAGCCCGGCAAAATCGAACAGTGTGCGGTCGAGCAAATGGCTCGGCCGCACATTGGTCAGCGCGCGGATCATGGTGTCCTTGCGGCCCGGCATGCGGCGCTCGATATCCTCCAGCATCGCCTTCATCACGTTGCGCTGGAGCCCTTCCTGGCTGCCGCACAGATCGCACGGGATGATCGGAAAACGCATGCCGTCGGCGAACTTGGCAAGGTCGGCCTCGGCGCAATAGGCCAGCGGACGCAGCACCAGCAGATCGCCCTCGTCGTTCTTGAGTTTTGCCGGCATGGCGGCCAGCCGCCCGCCGTGAAACAGATTCATGAAGAAGGTCTCAAGAATGTCCTCGCGGTGATGCCCGAGCACCAGCGCCGAACACCCCTCCTCCCGCGCGATGCGGTAAAGATGGCCGCGCCGCAAGCGTGAGCATAGAGAACAATAGGTCGAGCTTTGCGGCAGCTTGTCAGTGACGATCGAATAGGTGTCCTGGTATTCTATGCGATGCGCCACGCCGTTGGCCGTCAGCCAGTCCGGCAAGATATGTTTTGGGAAATTCGGCTGGCCCTGGTCGAGATTGCAGGCCAGCAGTTCTACCGGCAGCAGCCCTCGCCATTTGAGATCAAGCAGTAGTGTCAGCAGCCCGTAAGAATCCTTGCCGCCTGAGAGCGCCACCAGCCAGCGCTGGCCGGGCTTCACCATCGCGAAATCGTCAAGCGCCTGCCGCGCCTGCCGCAGCAGGCGTTTGCGCAGCTTGTTGAACTCGACCGATTTTGGCGCGGCGGAGAAGATCGGGTGGTAGCCTTGGCCGTCCGCCTCAATATCCGCTGTCGGATTGTGAATATTCATGGCATCGCCGCCCGATAGGAAATTAACGTGGCTTGGTTTAGAAGCACTGCAACGGAATGCAAATAGCGTGAACTCAACCTTGGCGAAACTCAGCGTCGTCGCGCCTTTTTATAACGAATCCGCTTCGGCTACGCATTTCGCCGGCTTGCTGCGTGATTTTGCCCGTCTGGTCGAGGAGCGGTTTGGGCTGGGCTTCCAAGCAGTGCTCGTCGATGACGGCAGCACCGACGACAGCGCCAAGCGATTCAGCGACGCGCTGGCCAGCGACTGGAAGATCGTGCGCCTGTCGCGCAATTTCGGCAAGGAAGTCGCGCTGCTGGCCGGCCTCGACCATGCAGACGGCGATTTCGTGATGCTGATGGACGCCGACCTGCAGCACTCGCTGGAAACCGCGCTGGTGATGGTCGGCAAGCTGGTGGACAATCCAGACATCGATGTGGTGCATGCTGTGCGCAGCGACCGGCGCGAGGACGGCTGGCGGCGCACGCAGCTCGCACGCCTGTTTTACAAGCTGATCAATTGGACGCAACGTTTTGAAATAACTGCAAATTCAGGCGATTTTCGAGTCATGCGCCGGTCCGTGGTCGATGCGCTCACCCGCTTGCGCGACAAGCGTCGCTTCAACAAAGGCCTATACGCCTGGGCAGGCTTTCAGCAGGAGGCCGTGCCCTATGCACCGCTCGATCGTGTTGCCGGCAAGTCGAAATGGTCGCGTTTCAACCTGATCGCGCTCAGCATTGAAGGGTTTACCTCCTTTACCATCGTGCCGCTGCGCATCATGTCACTGATCGGGCTGCTGCTCGCCGGCGCGGGCGTGATCTACGGCACCAAGATCATTCTGGAAGTCGTGTTCTATGGCATCGCCGTGCCCGGTTTTCCAAGCATCCTGGTCGCCGTGGTCGTCCTGGGCGGGTTCAACCTCGCACTGCTCGGTATGCTTGGCGAATATCTATGGGTGGCGGTGAGCGAAGTGAAGGACCGGCCAGTCTATCTCGTGCGCGACGTCGTGGAGGCAGCCGGGCCTGCCAAGACCACCGCGCGAAAGCCTTCGTCACGGTCGCAGTCCACGAAATGAGCCGCCGCCGCATCTGGATCGTTGCCGACGACTATGGTCTTTCGCCTGCAGTCGACGACGGCATCCTGGAGTTGCTCGACCAGGGCCGCCTGTCCGGCACGGGCTGCATGACCGTGTTTCCAGACTGGACGCAGGAAGCGGCCCGGCTACGGGAACAACATGACTCGAGAGCTGGCATTCACCTCACGCTGACCGACCAGCCTTCGCTCAGCGGCGCGGCGACGCTGGCGCGCGACGGCAGGTTGCCAAGTCTCGCGAAGCTGCTGAAAGGCGTGGCCATGGGCCAGATCACCGACAGCGACATCGCGGCAGAGCTCGACGCCCAACTGGTCCATTTCGAAGATACTTTCGGAAAGCCCCCGCTCTACATCGACGGCCACCAGCATGTGCATTTCCTGCCGCCGGCGCGGCGGTGGCTGAAAGCTTTGGTCGGACGCGACAGACAGCCGCTGCCTTGGCTGCGCGGCACGCCGATCGCGAAATATTCGCCGAAGGTTTCTTTCGCGAAGATCGCAACCGTCCGGGCTCTGGCAAGCCGTTTCGACAAAACGATGGGCGCGGCCGGTTATCCGGTATCTGGTCCCCTCGCCGGTTTCTACGACTGGAGAACGGGCGATGATTTCGCGCCTACGATCGATCACGCCGTCCGGACATTGCCGGACGGGGGTGTGCTCATGGTCCATCCCGGCCATGTCGACCAGACGCTGCGCAGCCGCGATATTCTGACCGATACGCGGACGGCTGAACTGCGCTATTTGGCTTCTGATACGTTCATCCGCGCGCTGGATGAAACCGACGCCGTGATCGCCACGCCATGACCGGCAAGGGGCGCACGCTCGGCAACAAAGCTGGCCGGTTCTTGGTCGTCGGCCTCATAAACACCGTCGTCGACATGAGCGTCTTCGCGGCCCTTCTTTCAGCCGGTCAGCGAACGCTCGTTGCCAACGTGATCGCCTGGGCGGTTGCCGTCACATTCTCCTATCTCGTCAATTCGCGCTGGTCGTTCGAGCGCAATGAGACTTTGTCGACCACGCGGTCCGTCCTGCGTTTCGTATCACTTGGCGCTCTGATTTCGCTGGGTGTTTCGAGCGGCGTGCTGGCGGCGCTCACCGGCTGGATCGGCGTCTGGCCGGCAAAAATCCTCGGCGTGATCCTCGCGGCGATCCTGAATTTTTTTGCTGCACGCTGGTCGATCGAAGATCGGATCAAATAGAAAGGGCGCCCGTTGCCGGACGCCCGGAGTCTGCATCAACAGAAGCTCGTTATTTCGGCAACTGGTCGTCGACGCCCTTGATGTAGAAGTTCATGCCGAGCAGCGACTTGTCGTCGGCCACCGCATCCTTGGCCAGAAACTCGGTGCCGTCCTGCTTGGTGATCGGGCCGGTGAAGGGATTCCAGCCGCCCTTGATCTTGGCCTCGGTCTCCTGCGCCATCTTCACCACGTCCTCCGGGAGATTGGTGTACGGAGCCATCACGACCGCGCCTTCCTTGATGCCCTCCCAGCGGTCTTCCGGCTTCCACGAACCATCAAGCGCCGCCTTCACGCGGCCGACATAATACGGACCCCAATCGTCGACGATCGCGGTGTATTGCGACTTCGGCGCGAACTTGATCATGTCCGATGCTTGGCCGAAGCCATGCAGGCCGCGCTCCTGCGCCACCTGCAACGGGCCGGTGGAGTCGGTGTGCTGCACGATGATGTCGGCGCCCTGGTCGAACAGCGCCTTGGCGGCGTCGGCTTCCTTGGCCGGATCAAACCAGGTGTTCACCCAGACGATCTTGACCTTGAAGTCCGGGTTCACCGACTGCGCCCCGAGCATGAAGGAATTGATGCCCATCACGACTTCCGGGATCGGGAAGGACACGATGTAGCCGGCCAGACCAGCCTTCGACTGCTTCGCCGCGATCTGGCCGATAACATAGCGGCCTTCATAGAAGCGGGCATTGTAGATGCCCATGTTGGGTGCGGTCTTGAAGCCGGTCGCGTGCTCGAACTTCACATCCGGGAATTTTCCCGCGACCTTCAGCTCGGCGTCCATGAAGCCGAAGGACGTTCCGAAGATCATCTTGCAGCCTTCGCGCGCCAGGCGCTCGAAAGCGCGTTCGGCGTCCGGACCTTCAGCGACGTTTTCCAGGAAGGCGGTCTCGACCTTGTCGCCGAGTTCCTTCTCGACCTGCAGGCGGCCCTGGTCGTGTTGGTAGGAATAGCCGAAGTCGCCGACAGGGCCGACATAGACCCAGCACGCCTTGAGTTTTTCCTGTGCCTGCGCGGAGGCGGCGAAGCCGATCGCCGCGGCGGTCGTCATCAATGCGAGGATCAATTTTTTCATTGTTGGAGTCCTTTTTTTTGCCCTGTAATTTGGTTAGCGGTCCGGCACGAAAGCTTGGCCGAGAGCGGCAGGCGTGTTGGCCATCGCCAGCCGCCGGTTGCGTGAGATGAGAACGAGTACGCCGACTGTCGCCAGATATGGCAGCGCCGACAGGAACTGCGACGGCACCGGGATGCCGAAGGCCTGCGCGTGAAGCTGGCCGATCCACACCGCGCCGAAGAGATACGCACCCGCAAGCACGCGCAGCGGCCGCCACGAGGCGAAGACCACCAGCGCCAGCGCGATCCAGCCGCGCCCGGCGCTCATGTTCTCCACCCATTGCGGCGTGTAGACGAGCGACAGATGGCCGCCCGCAAGGCCGGCGCAAGCACCGCCGAACATCACGGCAAGGTAGCGATAGCGGATGACCGGGATGCCCAGCGCATGGGCCGAGCCGTGGCTATCGCCGATCGAGCGCAGCGTCAGCCCAGTGCGGGTGCGGAACAGGAACCAGGACACGGCGAAAACCAGCGCGATCGACAGGTAGAAGATCGGGTCTTGCCCGAACACCAGCCGGCCGATCACCGGTATGTCGCTCAGGCCGGGAATATAGAGATAGGGCAGTTTTTCCCCTGGCAGACCGACAAAGCTGGTGCCGATCATACCCGACAGGCCGAGCCCCAGCAGAGTCAGGGACAGGCCGGTTGCGACCTGATTGGTGGCTAGCGTCAGCGCCATGAAGGCAAACAGCAATGAGAACAGCGCGCCAATGATGATCGCCGCCAGCAGGCCGAGCCAGGGCGAGCCGGTCAGGTAGGCGGCGCCGAAGCCGCCCACCGCGCCCATGATCATCATGCCCTCGACGCCGAGGTTCAAGACGCCGGAGCGCTCGACGACAAGTTCACCGATCGCGGCGATCAGCAGCGGCGTCGCGGCGGTGGCGATGGTGAGCAGGATGTTGACGGCGATATCCATCAGTGGGCCGCCTCCGGAACCGTTTTCGCCGGCGTGGCTGATGTTTGTTTTGCCGGGCTGCCGACAAAACGAATGCGGTAGTTGATCAGCGTATCGCAGCCGAGCACGAAGAACAGAAGCATGCCCTGGAAAACCCGCGCGACCTTGTCGGACACACCGAGCGCCGATTGCACCGCCTCGCCGCCCAGATAAGTCAGCGCAAGCACCAGGCCCGCCGCCACGATACCGAGCGGGTTCAATCGGCCGAGGAAAGCAACGATGATCGCGGTGAATCCGTAGCCCGGCGAAATGCTGGGCTGCAGCCGACCGATCGCGCCGGCGACTTCCGAAATGCCGGCCAATCCTGCCAACGCCCCGGAAAGCAGGAAGGCGAAAAACACCATGCGGTTTATCTGGAAGCCGGCGAAGCGCCCTGCCCTCGGGCTTGATCCGAGCACGCGGATTTCAAAACCCTTTAGCGTCTTTGCCAGCAGGAACCACACCAAGACTGCCGCGATAAGCGCAAACAGGAAACCCGCATTGGCGCGGCCTGACATCGGCAAGAGTTCCGGCAGGATGGCTGACGCGTTGAAGCTGACGCTTTGCGGAAAGTTGAAGCCCTGCGGGTCCCGCCAAGGACCGCGCACCAGCCAATCGAGGAAAAGCTGTGCGACATAAACCAGCATCAGGCTGGTCAGGATTTCGTTGGTGTTGAAGCGCGCCTTGAGAAATGCCGGTACGGCCGCGTAGGCCGCCCCGCCAGCCATGCCGAGCAGCAGCATCGCCGGCAGCACCCACCAGCCCAGCGTTTCCGGAAAGAGGATAGGCAGGATCGATCCCGCGATCGCGCCGGCGATGAACTGGCCCTCCGCGCCGATGTTCCAGACATTGGAGCGGTAACAGACCGACAGGCCGACCGCGATCAGGATCAAGGGTGCCGCCTTGATCGCCAGTTCGTGCAATTGCCAGACCTGGGTAATCGGCTCGATGAAATAGGTGGTCAACGCCGTGAGCGGATTGATCCCCAGCAGCGAAAACATGATCGCGCCGGCGATCACCGTCAGCCCGAAGGCGATCAACGGTGAAATGGCGGAGAAAAGCTTCGACCGCTCCGGGCGTTTGACGAGTTCTAGGCGCATGGTTGCGCCTCCTTGAGGCGAAGAGTATCGAAAGGTCCCGCCCTACGTTGCCCCCCTCTGTCCTGTCGGACTCCGGGGCGAGCCACGGGTCTCGCCCGTCCTTCGGACCCCCCACGAGGGGGGAGATCGGTAGCGTCAGTTTCGGCGCTCATTCTGCAACGTTGACGATTGGCGAAAGCATCGCGGCC